>CAKOYQ010000001.1 GCA_934130935.1 uncultured Clostridia bacterium
TAATATCACATTTCCTAAAAATAAAGATAATACTATAGATGGTAGTGATATAAATATCAACTCAAATATAAATTGAGCTATAATTTTTGCTTTACTTATTCCTATTGATAATAATATTCCTATTTCATAAATTCTTTCCCTTAGCCATAAAATTAATATTAATGATAAAACTATTATTCCTCCTGTCATAATTAAATATGTCATAACCTTTATTATATGTTTTATCCCTTCTACAGATTCTAAAGTTTCTTCATATACATCATCATCTTTTTCAATATTGAATTTTGACCAATCAATTTTTATTTCTTTAATTTTATTTAACACTATATCTGTATCTTCTGAACTGTCTGAAAATATTTCAAGTTTATTTACAACTTTATTGTTTTCTGCTTTGTTTAATGCTGTTTGGCTTGATTCATAATCGATAAATACCATATTTTCGCTAAAGTCTGATGTCATTCCTGTGTATTTTTCTTGTTTTTTTCCAGAAAAAATTCCAATAATCTCATATTCATATTCTGTTTTTATTTCATTATTATTTAAATCAAATAGTTCAAGACGAATTTTATCATTTAATCCTAAATTATTTTTTTGTGCCAGTTCTTCATGTATAATAATTTTTTCTCTGTCATCTTTTTCAATATGTCTACCTTTTATAAGAGTAAAAACTCCACTATTAAATAAATTGTCCTTTTCAGTATTATTTGTGGCTTCTATTGAAAATATATTTCTAAATTCTTCTGGCATATCGTCTCTTTCGATCATTTGCATTCCTTCTACTGCTTTAATATTTGTAGATTTTGCTAGTCCATCATATTGGGGAATTGTTTCTTTTATCTCTTTTATATTTTCTATTTCTTTAAATTGATTTGTTTTAAAGTTCTCATTGTTATTTTGTGTTATTGATAAAGATGTATTTGATAACTTATATAAATTATTTTCTAAGCTGATTGTTGATTTCATTATGTTTAAACATGAGTATAAGCATGAAAGAACTATTGTTAAAATAATAAATATAATAACTGTTCTACTCCTCTTTCTCAAGATATATGCTATAGCATTTTTTAACATTTTTATCACTCTCCTTTATACATATTTAATAGATTCCATTCTTTTTACTACTTTACATCCAAAATAGTACTTATGCTATCGTATTACAATAAGAAATATAATTTAGAAATTATAATTTGTCGTTCTACTTGTTTTCAATTAAATCGGTATAATATATAATTTTCTTACCTATCTTTTTGAAATTTTAGACTTCCACATAATGTTACTATTTTCATTTTATAATCCTCCCTACAAATTACTATTTTTTATTGTCAGCCATTTTTTATTCCTACATATTAATAAAGCGAAGTTCACTTTTAAGTTATTATTTATTTATTTCATATCTTGTACTTGGCCCGTTTCCGATTTTAACCAAAACACCATTTTCAACTAATTTATTTAATATTGTTGAGGTAGTTGTCTTTTCTTTATTAATTAGTGCTTGAGCATTAATCCTTGTTATAGAGCCATTTTTTTCAATATATTTTATAATTATATCCATATCACCTTTACTATTATTTTGTATAGCAACATTATTCAATGATATTTTAGGTAATTTTACAACAAATGCTGACGGTAATACATCTATCTCGAAATTTAATCCAATTTTATTATAATATGATTTTACTCTTCTTAATCCACTTCCTATTGCTTCTACCCTCTTTATTCTCATAAAAATAGATTGTAAGTAAGGATTTCTTGAAGTTGATAGACCTGCTAGTATATCATCAAGTGTTATGTTTCCATATAAAGATCCAAAACTAATAACTTCTATTCCATTATTTTTATATAAATTAAGTATATTAGATGTTAACGTTCCATAATCTCTGTGTATAAGAGAATTTAGCACAATTTCTCTTAAAATAAATTCTGGATATTCTTCAATATCTTCTCTAACACTCGTATTAATCAATCCATATGTTGCTGTATTATTTTTTAAATAATCAATTATAGTATCATAAATTTCCAAGATTGATCCTTTAAATTCTTTTCTATCTAAAAAATTATTCTTTTCATTTGATTGATACACAGCTAACTTAAATGTAAATGGATTTTGATCAGAAAACAATAATCCTAAGTTTGTATATTTTTGATTTGCAGTAAAATGCAAATTTTCTTTTATATTATTTTCATTTATATTAATATTATTTTCTTCTAAGGCTTTACTAATATAATCAAAAGTTAATTCTTGATTGCTTGAAATTGATGTTTCAAATGATAAGCTACTATTTTTTATTATCAATTGCTTTACTGTTTCTTCTGTTGCAGGAATCGAGCAAGAGCCAGTTCTTAAGTATGTTCCTTTTACAATTCCTTTTTCTTTAAGATAATAAATATCAATTCCTTTTGAAACTTTTATAATAATATATTCTTTATCTTCAATTTTTCCTGTATTTATTGAAACGAAAACTCTAGCATCTGGATATATATTTGTTCGTATTCCATTAGAAATCTTTTCTTCAATGTCTTTGCAATTATCCACTCCTATTAAATTTCCATTATCATCATATCCAATATATATAGTTCCAGAATTTGTGTTCAAAAAAGCTATGATCTCTTTATATATTTTTTCTGTATAATTTTCTTTAAATTCTATCGATTCATTCTCATTCATGCTACTTACCTCCATTTCCAATCGTTCAATCGTTCAAAATATCGTTCAATCGTTCAACTATAGTATAACACTTTTATTATAAATTATACAAGATATATTTTAAAATTTTACACTTTTCAATGCTCCCTCTTCTATCTAAAACTATGTTTTAATACAAATATCTAAAATTTCTTTTATGTCAATCTCTAATCCGCTATGCATAATAAAATGTTTGTTATAGTTATCTATTTTGATAACATTATCAATTATTGTAATGTATTTTCCACCATCTTTTCTTTTATCATAAACAAAATACGTTACTTCTACTTTTGGTTTCGTTAATATCATCTCCTGTATAATATGAATTTTCCTATCTAATATACATTTCATTTCTTCATCTAATTCTATTCTTTTATCTGTAAATCTGGCTGTTTCTTTTACTTGTCCTTCATAACCTGTTAATGCAGCAAAAGGTGCAAATTGTGCAGACCTTTGAGATAAACTCATTTTAGGATGTTTTGATTCTGGTCTTGATAAATTTATAATATCATCATATTTTCCCATTATCCCTTATGTCCTCCTACTTGTTCATTTCTTTCTATTGTTGTTCCCCCATTTTCAAAATTCATTCCTTTAAGAATAGCATTTTTCCCGAATTTTTTCTTTATATATAAAATAGATTTTTGAAGATCTCTTTCTTTCATTTCTTTTTCTCGCTTTTGCTCTTTTTCATTATAATTTGTAAATAAATCCATTTGTTCGTAATTATTATCTTTTTCAGCTTGTATTTCATTAACAACATTATTTGCTGTAATTGTAATTCTTCTTGTAAATAACCTATTATCAATAATTCTATCATATAATTTTAATATTGCTTTGGAAATTATTTTATTTGAAGACGTTTTATAATCAAGATTTTCTGTCCCATGAGCATGTTTAGGCACATTTCGTCCATATCTATCAATAGTAATTTCTCCTTGGTATTTAATATTTGTATCAGTTAAATTGTTTATATCATACCCTATATCTAAAACTAATTGATTTGTAACTAAGTGCTTGTCAACTAAATCTAAAACTAACAATTCAGTCATTTCTTTTATCACAAGTTTTGTTTTTTCATAATTATATGGACAGTGCAAAACTTGACCTGAACTTAAACTATTTGTTGTTGGAACATATGATTTTATACTCTTCATAGTACATGGTTCATATCCCCAAGCATGATCTATTAATAACTCTGCATTAATACCAAATAATTTAAATAGTTTATCTTCATTATAAATAGAACATTTAGCTACATCTCCCATGGTATACATATTATTTTGTTCCAATTTTTTTGCAGTACCTTTCCCTATTCTCCAAAAATCCGTTAAAGGTCTATGATTCCATAATTGATGTTTATACATGTTTTCATCTAAACAAGCTATTCTTGCTCCATACTTATTTGCCATTGCATGTTTTGCTACAATATCCATTGCAATTTTTGATAAATATAAATTTGTTCCAACACCACAAGTTGCTGTAATACCTGTTTTTTTATATACTTCCTGTACAATTTTAGTTGCTAATTTGCTTGGTTTCATCTGGTATGTCTTTAAATAATGTGTCAAATCGATAAATACTTCATCTATTGAATATACATATATATCCTCAGGAGAAAAATACTTTAAATAAATATTATAGATATCTATACTATATTTCATATACTTGTTCATTTGAGGTGGTGCTATAATGTAATCTAGTTCATATTCTTGATGTATTTTTAATTCACTATCTTCATATGATTTTCCATTTAAAATATGACCTGGAGCATTATATTTTCTTTTTGCATTTATTTCTTTTACTTTTTGTATTACTTCAAATAATCTTACTCTTCCAGGTATTCCATATTGTTTTAGAGATGGACTAACTGCAAGGCATATAGTTTTTTCTGTTCTACTAATGTCAGCAACAACTAGATTTGTTGTTAATGGATCAAGACCTCTTTCTATACATTCAACTGAAGCATAAAAGCTTTTTAAATCTATTGCTACATAAAAGCTTCTTTCTTGCATATTTTACCTCCTAAACTTTATTAGATTATAACACTTTATTGCTTCTTTGTAAACAGTTGTTTGATAAAATAAAAAAATTAGTTATATTTCAAACTAATTTTCTTATTCTACAATATTTTTTCCTTTTTCTATTTTATAGCCTATAATCATTTGCTTTACGGTCGTAGCTAAAAGTTCATCAATTTCTTCATCTGTAAGTTTTATTGTTCCAGTAACAATTAGTGTTGCAATTCCATGAGTGAATATCCAAACTCTTAAATGAAATTCTTTTTGCTCTTCAAAAGTTAATCCAGTGAATTTTTGACCTGTTTGAATAATTTTATCTCCAAGATGATCTATTTGTATGAAATTTACTGGATTTATTTCTGTTTTTCTCATAAACATAATCTTAAAAAATTCTGGATAATCTCTTGCAAATTTTACATATGAATTTCCCATTGATTTGTAAGCTGCTTCACTATTTTCTCCACTTAACATATAATCTTTATATATTTCATGGATTTCCTCAAATACAGCTTGTTTTAACTCATTCATGGTAGCAAACTGGTAAAATATAGGTTGTATTGAGCAATTAAGTTTTTGGGCAACATTTCGTGCATTTAGACCTTCTATTCCTTTTTCTTTTACAATCTCAAAAGCTGCATTTACTATATCTTCTTTTGTATTTTTTACTATTCCTGCCATAAAAATCTTCCTTTCTATAAAAGTATAAGGATTAGTAAATAAACCTTTTAATTAATTCTTATAGTTTTTTAAATAAGAATCCATTTTAATCAAAAATTCTTCATTATTTTTAGTTTGGGTCATTTGAGAAATAATTTGTTCAGTAACATCTGCAACAGGTAAATTATTTAAAGCCTTTCTCAATGCAAAAACTGTTTCCATTTCAGGTTTTGTTAATAATAAATCTTCTCTTCTTGTTCCTGATTTATTTATATCTATTGCTGGGAAAATACGTTTTTCAGATAATTTTCTATCAAGATGTACTTCCATATTTCCTGTACCTTTAAATTCTTCAAATATAACATCATCCATTCTACTTCCAGTTTCTATTAATGAAGTTGCTAAAATTGTTAAACTTCCTCCATTTTCAATATTTCTAGCTGCTCCAAAGAATTTTTTTGGTTTGTGCAATGCAGCAGGATCTAAACCTCCAGATAATGTTTTTCCAGATGAAGGCATTACTAAATTATACGCACGTGCTAATCTTGTAATACTATCTAATAATATTACTACATCCTTATTATGTTCAATTATTCTTTTAGCTCTTTCTAATACCATTTCAGCAACTTTTACATGATGTTCAGGCATTTCGTCAAATGTTGAATAGATAACTTGTCCTTTTATTGAACGCTTCATATCAGTTACTTCTTCTGGTCTTTCATCTATTAAAAGTACAATTAATTCAACTTCAGGATTGTTTGCTGAAATACTATTAGCAATTTTCTTTAATAATGTTGTTTTTCCTACTTTAGGAGGAGCAACTATCATTCCTCTTTGTCCTTTTCCTATTGGTGAAATTAAATCAATTATTCTCATAGCATATTCTGTAGGCTTTGTCTCTAATTTTAGCCTTTCATTAGGATATATAGGTGTTAATTCATCAAATCTCTTTCTTTTTGCTGCTTTTTCAGGATGTTCCCCATTTACCTCTCCTACGAATATTAGTGAAGGGAATTTTTCGCCTTCTTTTGTTCTAGAAATTCCTTTTACTATATCTCCTGTATCTAATTTGAACCTTCTAATTTGGATTGGCGATATATATACATCTTTTGGGCTTGATAAATAATTATCTCCTCTCAAAAATCCATATCCATCTGGTAAAACTTCTAATATTCCTTCTACTATCTCATCATCATCATTTGTTACTTTATAATCAATTACAGCTTCACCAACTGATTCTAATTGTTCTTCATCATCTTTGTCATATCTAATTTCCTCTTTTTCTTCTGTTTTTTCTTGTGGTTTAGATGTTTGGGCAACTTGTTTTAATAAAGCGATTAATTCATCTTTTTTTAATTTTGAAATATTTCTAATATTTTGATCTTTGGCAAAATTTCTCAATTCTAATAATGTCATGTTTTCTAATTCTGACATAACTTACCTCCTATTTTTATTTATATTTTTAAATTTTTTATTGGATTTTTTAATAGATTTATAATAATTAAAATAATAAATCCTTAAAACCTGAATGCAGTTTTAAGGATTTACATGTTACTATCGATATAAACTCTTTCATTTTGCAAATACATTCCTAGTTTTTCACGTGCTAGTTTTTCTATATACTCTAATGAATCTGTGTTTTTCTTTTCTTGTTCTAAATTTTGTTTATTTTGATTTAATTCACTTTCTGCTACTTCAATTTTTGATGATAAGCCTTTAATCTCATCTTTATATTGTGATATGTTTAATTGCTGTTTTATAAGCATAACTATCCATATAATTAATGCAATAAAAAATGCATTTCTTAGTAATTTACCGTTTTTCATATGTACACTCCATTTTTATATAAATTATCTTACATATATATATTATTCTCCATTATTCACAAAATTCCCCTTTTTTATTTTTAATTTTCTAAAAAATTTAGAAAAAATTGCTAATATTGATGTAATTATTTTTCTAAAAAAAGAAATTATTGTTTTAAAGGGTAATTCTAATATTTTTATTATTGTGCTTAAAATTCTAGTAAAAAGTTTTACAAAAATATTACTTAATGTTGACATATATATAAGAGTACCTATAATTATTCCTAAAAACATATATACACGAATTTCTCCATTATTAAAGTACCATATATTATATAATATCAAAATTCCAGTTAAAATCCAAAATAAAATGTCTTGTATGTATGTTGCTATATTTCCTGTTTTTATAGTTCTCCTTAGGATTCTAAAAAAGTCAAATAAAATTCCTATTACCACACCAGTTAATGAAAAAACTAAAAATAAATATGCTTGATTTTGAACCATAATCTCTGCCTTTCTATTTGAAAATTTTACTTAAAATTGTTCCTGTGTTTTTTTCTTGTTTGTTTTGACTATAAGATAAACTCGCTATTTCTCCTTCAACAATTACTTCTGCTGTGTCTAAACTTAATTTATTTATCCTTATGTTTTCTCCTTTAACCGTTAATAATCCTAACTCTGTATCTACCATCACAACCTGATCATCAAAACTTAATACATCATTTACTCCTGAAACACTTAGTTTTTTTCTATTTTCTAGCACTAAATTTTGTATTATATTTGTATTTACATTCATGTTTATATTTTTTCTTTCTTCTATCATCTTTTGCTTTCCTCCTCATATTCATACTACATTATAATATGCGGGGTTTGTCTGTTTTAGAACATAAATAGAGTGGAAAAACTCCACTCTGTTTACATTATTTTAGTTTTTCTTCAATACTTTTTAACATGTCTTGATATTTTGCAAGTTTAGCTTTTTCTTCGTTTATTTTAGCTTCTGGAGCTTTATTAACGAATCCTGGATTAGCTAACATTTTACTTGCTCTTTGAATTTCTGCTAAAACTTTTTTCTTCTCCTCTTCAAGACGTTTCTTTTCCTCTTCTACATCAACTAATTCTTCAAAAGGAATATAAACATTCATTCCATTTGAAATAATTGAAATAGCATTTTGTGGAATATTTTCTTTATTGCCTTGAATTGTAATTTCATTTGCAAATCCTAATTTTTCAATAAATGCTTTAGATTGTGATACATCTTCTTTATATTCAGTTGTAACAAAAATTAATTTTGCTTTTTTACTTGGATGTACATTCATATTTGCTCTAACATTTCTAATTTGTGTTATGACATCTTTTAAATTTTCTATAAAGTCTTTACTTGTATCATATTCTGCCAAATCATTTGCCTTTGGCCAGTCTGAAATCATTAAGTCTTTATCATCAGGATTTACTAATTTAGAATAAATTTCTGATGTAATAAATGGCATAAATGGGTGTAACAATTTTAAACTGTTTCTAAGTACATAATTTAATACATAAGATACTTGTGCCTTTTCTTGTTTATTTTCGCTATATAGTCTCGATTTTGCCATTTCTATATACCAATCACAAAATTCATTCCAAATGAAATTATAAATATTTTCAAGTGCTACACCTAAATCATATTCGTTGATATTTTGTGATACTGTTTTTATCAAGTTATTTAATTTATTTAATATCCATCTATCTTCAACTCTTAATTCTTTTTCTTCTTTGATATCTTCTTCTAAAGAATTTATCACAAATTTTGATGCATTCCATAATTTATTAGCAAAATTTGATGCCTGGTCAAGTTTTTCTGGCATATATTTTATGTCATTTCCTGCAGAAGTTCCATATAATAATGAAAATCTTAGTGCATCTGTACTATATTTATCAACTATATCTAATGGATCAATTCCATTTCCTAATGATTTTGACATTTTTCTTCCTTGGCTATCTCTTACTATTCCATGTATTAAAATATCACTAAATGGTTTTTCATTCATTAATTCTAAGCCTGAGAAAATCATTCTTGCAACCCAGAAGAATATTATGTCATATCCTGTTACTAATACATTTGTTGGATAAAATGTTTTTAAATCTTCTGTTTCGTGTGGCCAACCAAGTGTTGAGAATGGCCATAATGCTGAACTGAACCATGTATCTAATGAGTCTTCATCTTGATGTAGTTTTGTTGATCCACATTTTTCGCATTTTTCTGGAGCTATTTTACTTACATTTATGTGTCCACATTCATCACAATAATATGCTGGTATTCTGTGTCCCCACCATAATTGACGAGATATACACCAATCTTGAATATTTTCCATCCAGTTAAAATATGTTTTTTCATATCTTTTTGGAATAAATTTAATGTCATCTTCTTTTACAGCTTTTATTGCAGGTTCTGCAAGTTCTTTCATTTTTACAAACCATTGCTCAGATATTCTTGGTTCTATTGTATTGTGACATCTGTAACATTTTCCTACATTGTGTGTATAGTCTTCTGTTTTTACAAGTGCGCCTATTTCTTCTAGCTTTTTAACTATTAATTTACGAGCTTCTAATGTTGTTAATCCTTTATATTCTGGTACTAAATCTCCCATTATTGAACTATCATCAAATACTTCTACAATTTCTAAGTTGTTTCTTAATCCTGCTTGATAGTCATTCATATCATGTGCTGGAGTAATTTTTACACATCCTGTTCCAAAGTCTTTTTCTACAAAATCATCTGCAATTATTGGTATTTCTTTATTCATTATTGGAAGAATACAAGTTTTTCCTACAATGTCTTTATATCTTTCATCATCTGGATGTACTGCTACTGCTGTATCTCCAAGCATTGTTTCAGGTCTTGTTGTTGCAACTATTACATACCTGTCAGTTCCTTTTATTTGATATCTAATATGCCATAAATGTGATGCTTCCTCTTCAAACTCTACTTCTGTATCTGATATTGATGTATGGCATGATGGACACCAGTTTATCATTCTTGTTCCTTTATATATTAAACCTTTGTTATACAAATTAACAAATTGTTCTAAAACAGCTTCTGATAGGCCTTTGTCCATTGTAAATCTTGAGCGTTCCCAATCGCATGAACATCCAAGTATTCGTTGTTGTTTTTGTATTGTTCCACCATATTCTTTTGTCCATGCCCATGCTCTTTCTAAAAATTGTTCTCTTGTTATATCTGCTTTTGTTAAGCCTTCTTCCTTTTTCATTTTCTCAGCAACTTTTACTTCTGTTGCTATTGCAGAATGGTCTGTTCCAGGAATCCATAATGTGTTATAACCACACATTCTTTTATATCTTATTAATACATCTTGTAATGTATCGTCTAATGCATGACCCATGTGTAATTTTCCTGTTACATTTGGTGGTGGCATTACTATGCAATAACTTTCTTTTGTTTTGTCCATTGATGGCTTAAAATAGCCTTTTTGTTCCCATTCGTTATACAATTTTTCTTCAAATTCTTTTGGATTATATTTATCATTTAATTTTCTTTCACTCATATTTCTATTTCCTTTCTTTAAAAAAATTTTACATTGTATTTACAAGAAAATACTTGGTCAGGTTCTAATTGATTTATATTTTCTTTATCTTTAAAAATTTGATTACTATCAATTTTATCTGCTGTATTTTGCCATGGTTCTATGCAGACGAAAGGTGCTCCTTTTTTTGACCACAGTGCCAAATATGGAAACTCTGTAAAATCAAATTCTAATATCTTTTGATTTGTTTCTCTATTTTGTAGAGTAACTTTATTTGATTTTATATTTTTCATTATTATTGCATCATTGTCAAATATGTTTGCTGTTAGATGTATTTTGTTATTTCCTAAAATGTTGTTTGCTTTTTCTGTATCTATTAATCCATTTTTTAGTTTTAAGAATTCTATTTTATCTTCTTTTTCATCAAATACTATTTCATATTGTCCTGTACTATAATCACAACTAAATGCTGGATGTCCTCCTAGCCCAAAATAAATCTTTTTATTGTCTATGTTTTTTACTTGATATTCTACTTGTAATGTGTCTTCCATTATTTGATATATTACATGTAATTGGAATTTATATGGATATTTTTTTAGTGTTTCTTCATTATATGTTAATATATAATGATTTTCTTCAATTTGTTCAAATTCCATATCTCTTGCAAATCCATGTTGTGACATTTCATATATTTGTCCTTCTATTTCTGTTTTTGAGTCTTTTAGTTGCCCTACCATTGGAAATAGTATTGGTGATTGTCGATTCCAAAATGTTTTTCCATCAAATAACATTTCTTTTCCATTATGTTGTATACTTGTTAATTCTGCTCCTTGTTTTTTTGTTTTGATTTTTAACATGAAATTGTCTCCTTTCTGTACCAAAAAACTCGCCTATATGCTTATTTGCATAAGGGCGAGCTTATATCTCACGGTACCACCTTAATTATTTATCTTATTTTTGATAACATCTTATTTTGCTTTAACGCAGCATACGGATAATCTTAAGTTTATTGTCAGATTATCAACTCCAAAGCTACCTTCCATTTACCTTTGTTTAAGAAGCTTTCAGCCTATGACTTCTTTTCTCTACTAAATAAGTATAAATGTACTCCTCTTTTTCTTCGTTTTTATTATTATGCTAATATATTATCATATTATTATGTGAATTGCAAGTTTTTTTTATATTATTCCTCAATTCCATAAAATAATTTTAAAACACTTGTATATCCTGGAAACTTTATCTTTTGTATATAATCAACAACCTCTTGGACATTGTATTCTACATATAATTGGTTATATTCTACTTTATTTTTATTAATGTTTAATATTCCATATGGTGCATAATTTGTTTTTCCAGGACATCCTAATGCACCAGGATTTATGTATGTTTTGTTGTCTTTTAAATTATAAACTTCTTTGTGAGTATGTCCATATAAATATATGTCAGCATCTATTCCACTAAACATTATTTCATTTTCTTCTATACTAGCTTTTTTTATGTGTTTTCTAAAACTTCCATCTTTGTTCATTGGATAGTGAGCAATATAAATTTTATTTCCCTCTATTTCGCATATTATTTCTTTTGGTAATTTTAATATAAATTCTTTTGATGAGCCACTTAATTCTTTTTTTAACCATTCATTTCTCTGTAATTGTTCATCACTTATTTTCATTTTTTCATCGTGCACAACTTTAGGCATGCCTTCAATTATATACCTTTCGCGATTTCCTCTTACTGCAACTAATTTTTTACCCATATTTATTATTTTTTGTATTACTTCTTCTGACATCGGAGCTCCACCTACAAAATCCCCTAGGCAAATTATTTTATCTATATTTTCCTTTTCTAATTGTTCCAAAACCGCATCTAAAGCTTTTATATTTCCATGTATATCTGAAATTAATCCAATCTTCATAATATAATCCATCTCCTTGTAAAAAACTAGAGCAAAGGTATATAGCCTCTGCTCTTTTTATACTCTAGTTTTCTTTTTAAAATGCTCTTCTAAATAATTCTATAAAGTCTTCTCTTGAAACCTCTCTTGGGTTACCTGGTTTACAAGGATCTTGCATAGCTTTATCTGCTAGCATGTCAAAATCCTCTTCTCTTGCTCCAACATCTCTAACCGTTTGAGTAATTCCTACTGATTTAGAAAGTTCAGCTATCATCCATACAAATGTATTTATAACATCCTGATCATTTAGGTTTGCAGCATCTGGTCTTCCAATTTCGCATAAGATTTCTCTAAACCTTTGTGCTGTTGCTGAATCTTCTCCATTAAATCTCATAACTGTTGGTAATAATATAGCATTTGCTAAACCATGTGGTGTATCATAAACAGCTCCTAATTGATGTGCCATTGAGTGTACAATTCCTAATCCTACATTTGAGAATCCCATTCCTGCAATATATTGAGCTAATCCCATCATTTCGATTGCCTCTTCATCTTTTTCATTTACAGCTGATGCTAGATATTTAAAGATTAATTTTATTGCTTGCATATGGAACATATCAGACATTGTATTATGTGCTTTTGTAATATATCCTTCAACAGCATGTGTTAATGCATCCATTCCTGTAGCAGCTGCGATTGACTTTGGCATAGATGCCATTAAATCTGAATCTACTATTGCTAATATTGGAATATCATTAGGGTCAACACAGACCATTTTAATTTCTCTTTCTTCATCTGTTATTACATAATTTATTGTTACTTCTGCTGCTGTTCCTGATGTTGTTGGTAATGCTATTATTGGCATACCTCTATTTACTGTATTTGATAAACCATTTAAAGATACTATATCTGCTCTATCTGGGTTTGTCATAACAATAGATATTCCTTTTGCTGTATCTATGCTTGAACCTCCACCAACTGCAACTATTACATCTGCACCTGCATTTTTGCAAGCTTCAACACCATCTAATACATTTTTTATTGTTGGGTTTGGTTTTACTTCTGAATATACTTCATATGCTATTCCAGCTCTATCTAAAACTTCTGTTACTCTTGCTGTTACTCCACACTCAAATAATGCTTTATCTGTTACTACTAATACCTTATTAAATCTTCTTTTACGGATTTCTTCTGGTAATTCCTCTCTTGCTCCTTTTCCAAAATATGATGTTTCATTTAAAACAAATTTGTTTACTGACATATTATTTCACTCCTTCTTTTGATTTTCTACACTTTAACTATCAAATTAAAGCTTTCTTTTGAAATTTATATAAAAAGTTTTTTTAACTTTATATATCCATCTTTAGTTTATACTATTTAATATATGTTATTCTAGTTTTCGGCATAATCTGCTGGGATTGCAAATATTGAATCATCAAAATCCTGTTCTAATTTTACTTTTAATAGTTCTTGTTCTTCTCCATATATTGTTTTAATATATGTTAAGTTACCACTTTTATCAAAATAAAATCTCGTTTTAATATCCGCTTCGCTAAGTTCTAAAGTATTTGTTATCATAAACATTGTACTTCCATCATACTCTTCATAATAGTATTTTTTCCCTTTGACCTTTTCTTCTCCTGTTGTATAATTTTTATCTATAATTTCTTTTATTCCATCTGTCAATATATTTTGTTCTACATTATTTTGTTCATACACATAATATTCTTTTCTGTCATGTAAGATTAAATATGTGTTATTATCTTTTACTAATGTTGTTGTATGGCTCTCAGCTTTTGTTTCACTATCTTTTGAATATTGATCAATTATTGTTTCTTCTCCCTTTTTAGCCATGATTATTTTATTGCTACTATTTTGCTCCATTTCAATTAAATATGTTTGATTAGAATTTAGATTCTCATATATTTGAGCTAATCTTTGAGTGTGTGAACCTTTTTTACCTACTAATTTACATATAACAAAAATTATACCTATAATAACTAATATTAATACAATTAAAGAAATCTTTTTATCTCTTCTCATAATTTACCAACCTTTCAAAATTATAACAAATTCTGTATGTTATTATATCAATAATATTTTTTGTTTACAATATTTTTCGACAAATTTTATTTCTTTTCTTGTTCAACATATTCCAATGTGCCAGGTATCATTTTATCTACAAATACAATCCCATCAAGATGATCACATTCATGAGCTATAGCTTGGGCTAAAAGGTCTTTAGCTTTTATTATGATCTTTTTACCATTTCTATCTAATGCTTCGACTGTTACCTCTTTGGGTCTTATCATTTTTGCATATTGATTAGGAAAACTTAAACACCCTTCTTCTACTTCTTGTTCGCCTTTTGTTTTAGTTATTTTAGGATTTATTAATATTTTTACACCTGTCCCATCATCAATATCTATAACAACAACTCTTTTTAGTATTCCAACTTGCACAGCAGATAACCCTACTCCATTATATTTATACATTGTTTCAATCATATCATCAATTAGTATTTGAATTTTTTCATCAATATTATCTACTTCTCTTGATTTCTTTCTTAATATTTCGTCTTTTTCATATCTTAGATTTCTTATTGCCATACTTTTACCTCACTTTTTATTCTAATTAATAGTTTATATCATATTATTTGGATTTACATCTACCGTAACTCTAGTATCTTTATAGTTTGCTTCATATACACTTTGTAAACATTTATTTATAAGAGTATTTACCTCTTCTGTTATATTACCTTTTATAATAATTCTCCATCTAAATCTATTTTGTATTTTATCAATAGGTGAAGGCATTGGTTTAAAAATAATAAAAGCTTGTCTATCTAAATTATTTTTCAAATAATTATATACTCTATTTGACAACTCTATTATTTTTTTTTCCGACAAACTATTAAATCCAATTAATATTATATCGCAAAATGGTGGATATTTCAACTGTTTTCTCAACGCAATTTCAGTATTATAAAACATTTCATAATTCTGTTTTTGTGCACATACTATGCTAAAATTCTCAGGATTATATGTTTGTATTATTACTTTTCCGTCAAGTCGCTCTCTTCCTGCTCTTCCCGCAACTTGTGTAAGTAATTGAAATGTTCTTTCATTTGCTCTATAATCATCTATATTTAAACTACTATCTGCCGCAATTACACCTACTAAAGTTACATTTGGAAAATGATGTCCTTTTACAATCATTTGTGTTCCTATTAAAATATCTATATTTTTATTTTTAAAATTGTCTAATATTTCTTCATGTGAATTCTTTTTTGTAACAGTGTCTACATCCATTCTAATTGTTGATGCTTGAGGAAACATTTTATTAATTTCCGCTTCTAACTTTTGTGTTCCTGTACCAAAATATCTTATTTTTGTACTATGACATTCTGGGCAAATTGTTACAACTTTTTCTTCATGCCCACAGTAATGACATTTTAATTTATTTTCTGTTTTATGATATGTCATACTTATATCACAATTTTTACACTTTACAGTATAACCACATTCTCTACACATTATAAATGTTGAATATCCTCTTCTATTTAAAAACAAAATTGTTTGCCTTTTTTCTTTCAAATTTTCTTCAATCGCTTGTTGTAAAGCATTACTTAACATTGATCTATTTCCATTTGCAAGTTCCATTTTTAAGTCTATGACTTCCACTTTTGGCAATTTTGAATTATTTGCTCTTTGAGTTAATTCTAATAACTTTATTCTTCCCTTTTGTGCTTTATAATATGTAACTAAATCAGGAGTTGCACTTCCCAAAACTAATGGACATTTATTTTCTTGAGCAATCTTTTTTGCAATTTCTTTTGTATCATATTTAGGCACTGCCTCAGATTTATATGAGCTATCATGTTCTTCATCTATAATTATTATCCCTATGTTTTCTGTTGGTGCAAATACTGCAGATCTTGCACCTATTATAATTTTTGCTTTTCCCTCTTTTATTTTATTCCATTCGTCATATCTCTCTCCAACTGATAATTTGCTATGTAATACTGCAATTTCTTCTTGATTAAACCTCGAAATAAATCTATTTATCATTTGAGGTGTAAGAGATATCTCAGGGACTAACACTATTGCTGTTTTATTATGTTTTAATGTTTTTTCTATTAATTGTAAATAAACTTCTGTTTTCCCAGAACCAGTTACTCCATATAGCAAAAATCTTTCATATTGTTGTTGATTAATACATTTTGAAATTTCATCATATGCATTTTGTTGTTCGTCTGTTAGCTTAAGTTTTTCAGTTTTGTTTATATTCTTATTTAAAATAGGATTTCTCTCTACTTTTTTTTCTAAAATTTTTACATAACCATTTTTTTCTAAAGTTTTTACTATCGCTCTTGAGCAACCTGTAAACATCTCTATCTCTGGAATAGTACATCCCTCATTAGTCTTCAAAAATTGTAATATTTTTTTCTGCTTTTCAGATTTTAATTTTTCTATTTCATCATCAACTTCTTTTTTTAAATATACAACATTAATCTTTTTATCTTGTACATTTTTTTCAATATTCTTATTTTTTGTTCCAGGAGTTAACATTTGTTTAATACAATCTGATAAATTACAAAAATATCTCTTAGACATCCATTTAGCTAGTTGCATTTGTTTAATGCTTAAATTATGTTTTATTTCTACTATATCTTTTACTTCATATCCAGAACTATTTTTTATTCCTACTACATATCCCTCTTCTAAATTACTTGATTTACCAAATGGAACTAGAACTGTGCTTCCTATAGATACTAATTTCTCCAATTCTTTTGGAACACTATAATCAAATGTTCGATTTAATCTTTTAGCTGATCTATTTATTACTATTTCTGCTATCATTCCTTTACTCCTTTTCATTTGATTTCGTGTATAATCTTATCATATTTTTTATTTTTTTGCATTAATTTATGAAATTTTCATATTAAGGGATATAAAAAATGAAGCGAAATCTCCTTATTGAATAATTGGAGATCACTTCACATGTAATCCTGTTCTTCTGAAATTAATCTAATTGTTTTCTTTTTCATCTTCAATTCTTTTTTCATTTTCAATAATTGTCATAATAACTTGAACTGTTTTCTCAAAATCATCATTTTTTATAACATAATCATACATTTTTATTTTGTCCTCTTCATATTCAAGTCTACTTAATCTTACTTCTATATCTTGTATATCGTCGCCTCTTTCAATTAAGCGTCTTTTTAATTCTTCTTTTTCTACTTTTAAAAATATAGTAACTATTCTTGTATCATTTCCCAATATCTTTAAAAGGTTTTCAGTACCATTTACTTCTATATCTTTTACTATAATTTTTCCCTCTTTTATTTTATTTCCCATAAGTTCTTTAGAAGTTCCATAATAATTTCCATGATGCAAGTCATACTCATAAAAGTCTCCTTTACGAATTTTATCCTCAAATTCTTCTTTACTAATAAAATGGTAATGGCCACCTTCTATTTCTCCTGGTCTCATTTCCCTTGAAGTAAAAGATGGAAGTGTTACTATATTTGGCATTCTTGCTATTAATTCTTTTTTTATCGTATCTTTTCCAGCTCCAGATACACCAGATAATATTACTAACAATTTATTTTTCTCCTTCTTCTTTATTTTCTTCTCTCATCTCTTCAGGTTCAATAATATCTACTTTTCCTTCCGCAATTTCATTAGCAGCAAGTGTAACAGCTGATTCTTCTTTAACATTTGTTTTTACTTCAGCACCACTAGCAATTTGTCTAGCTCTTTTTGATGTAGCAATTACTAATTCATATCTGTTTTTGGCTTTTGTTAACAATTCTTGTACTGTTGGTTTTACCATCATTTTTAATTACCTCCATTTATAAATTTTACTTTTTAAGTTTCATCTGTAGCAGTATTTTGTGTTGTAGGTGTTATATCTTTGTCAACTCTTCCAGCAACCGTTTCAGGTTGTACAGCAGATAAAATTATATGTCCAGAATCCATTATTAGAACTGCTCTAGTACGCCTACCACATGTAGCATCAACTGCACTTTTTGTATCTTTAGCTTCTTGAATCATTCTTTTTATAGGCGCAGACTCAGGGCTTACAATAGCTACTATTTTGTTTGCGGCTATTATATTTCCAAACCCTATATTTACTAATTGCATTTTTATCATCCTTTCTATATAATATTTTTAAATTACTTATTCAATATTTTGTATTTGTTCCCTAATATCTTCTAATATTGTTTTTATATCTACTACTCTGTTTACAATTTCTAAATTATTAGCCTTTGACCCTATTGTATTTACTTCTCTGTTCATCTCTTGAATAATAAAATCCATCTTTTTTCCTGATGGCTCATCAGAATTAATTAAACCTCTTAATTGTTCTATATGACTTCTTAGCCTTGTTATCTCCTCTTCAACCGAACATTTATCTGCATATATAACAACTTCTTGCATTAATCTTGATTTATCTAATTCTTCTGTTTTTAATATTTCTTTTATCCTTGCTTCTAATTTTACTACATATTCGTCAATAAGTCCAGTAGATAATTCAAAAATTTCCTCATTTTTCTTTTCTATTTGCAATATTTTATCAAAAATATCCTGTGAAATTCTATTTCCTTCATTTTGTCTCATGTTTATTAATTGTTCCAGTGCGTCTTCTACAGCTTGAATTAATTCTATTTTAATTTGTTTTTCATCAAAATTACTTTTTATTGTTAAAACATCTGGAAACTTAGTTATTTCTGTTACTTCTATATTAGCTGAAATATTTTCTTCATCTGCTAATTTCTTTAGATTTTGAATATACATTTTAGCAAGTTCTGTATTTATTCTAATATCGTTCCCCTCATTGCTATAATTTTCAAATAAAATTGAAATATCTATTTTTCCTCTTTTTATTTTGGAATTAACTATCTTTCTTATATCATCTTCTAAATAACTAATAACACGAGGCAATTTTATATTTATATCTATATATTTATGGTTTACTGCTTTTATTTCTACTTGATAATCTCTTGAATTTATGGATAAACTACTTTTTCCATACCCTGTCATACTTTTTATCATTTTTAATTTCCTTCTTCTACCTTTTTATTTTTTCTTTTTGAAACCTTTTTAATTGGTTCATCTTTTACAATGTCTTTTATATCACTTAAGTCTTTTAATTTTTCTTGTTGACTTTTTGTATATAATATTGCTGATTTTAATATATAATATATTGCAAAAAGGCTTGAACCAGCCAATGTATATACTTGTACGCTACAGTTTAGAACTTTAGCCATATGTTGTGCTAGTAAAATAAATAATGCTGTTGCCAAAAATTCTAGTCCATTAAAAAATATTAGTCCTTCTCTCTTTCTATATGCTATTTCCATCATTATAATTGATATTACTAAAAATAACATAATCGATGCATTTATATATTTTATTAACACTAACGAATCTAATCTTACATATTCTATACTAATAAAAATAAGATATATTATCGTTATTAATCCAAATGTTAAATTTGTTAACAATTTTTTTACTAATATATTTTTGTTTTTTGTCATTATTATCTCCTTATTTAGGGCAATTTGGGGTCGGTTCCGTTTTTGCCCTCTAATCTTCTAATTCATATCTAATTATACTAAGAATATTTAGTGCAACAGTTTCTGTTCTTAGAATTCTTCTGCCTAACGTTACAATTTTTGCACCATTTTGTTTCAATAATTCCACATCTTTTTCTTCTAATCCTCCTTCAGGCCCAATTACAACTGCTATGCTAAGTGTTTCATTTTCTTTTAATTCTTCCTTTAAATGAACTAACTCATTTTTCAAACTATTATCTTTTTCATTTTCATATGCTACAATTAAACAATTATATTGATTTATTAATTTTGAAATTTTTTCCATAGTTTGTATGCTTCTTATTTCTGGTATTTCATCTCTTCCACTCTGTTTTGCTGCACTTTCTGCAATTTTTTGCCATCTTTGGATTTTTTTTGCTTCATCTCTTGAATTTATTTTCACTATAGACCTACTCATTGCCACTGGAATAATTGCATTTGCACCTAATTCTACTGATTTCTGAATTATTAACTCCATTTTATCTGCTTTTGGTAATCCCTGATATATGTCTATTTTTATTTTATCTTCTAAATGCTTTAATTCTTCTAAAATATGAGTCTGTATACCTTCATTTGATATTTGCTCTATTTTACATATATATGTTGTTTTTGTGTCTAAATTGCATATCTCTATACAATCTCCGATTTCTTTTCTAAGCACATTTTTTATATGTTTAACATCTTCTCCTAATATTGTTATTGTTGCATTTTGTACTTGATTTGTTTTTACAAAAAATCTTGGCATAATTATCTCCTTTTATTTGCTGAACTATTCCTCATAACTCATAATTATTTTATTTCTGGTTTCAATACTTTCTAATGCTATTAATTTATTATTTTCAATTAAATACTTTGCTGTATTATTTATAATAAGAAGCAAAGCTTTATCTAAATCTTGTTTAGCCATTTCTCTTTCTTCATTTATGTCAAAAGAATCTGAGCTCCTAGTTAATTCTATTTTATCTGAAATATATATAATTTTTGCAAGTTTATCCATATTAGGATTAGTTGTAGTATGATATTCTATTGCTTTTTGAATTTGCTCATTTACTCCATACTTCTTTTTAGCAATATCTGCTCCTATTTTTCCATGTAGCAAGTGTAAATTGTTTCTTTCAAATTCACTTATTTTGATATTGTTTTTTTCTACATATTCTAACATTTCCTCTTTTGACATTTCTTTTGCATTATCATGAAGAAGTCCTGCAATTCTTGCGCTCTCAATATCAACATTGTGAAGTTTAGCAAGTTCAACTGCCATCTCCATAACTCCTATGGAATGAGAATATCTTTGGGCTGATAATATTTGTTTCAAATCACATTGTATCTTTTCTATTAATTTCATTTCTTTTTTCCTTTAACTATAATTTTTGAGGTATAGTAAATAATTCTATACCTCAAGTTTAAATTATTGTAACCACTCTGGATTAGCTAAATACCAATCTATTGTTTTTACAATTCCATCTTCAAATTTTGTCTCTGGTTCCCATCCAAGTTCTGCTTTTATTTTACTTGGATCTATAGCATATCTATAATCATGGCCTTTTCTATCTTCTACATATTCAATTAAGTCTTCTGATTTTCCTAATCTTTTTAATATAAGCTTTACAATGTCTATATTTCTTTTTTCATTATGTCCACCTATATTATATCTTTCTCCTGCTATACCATTGTGAAATACTAAATCTATAGCTTTACAGTGGTCTTCAACATATAGCCAATCTCTGATATTCTTTCCTGTTCCATAAACTGGTAATTTTTCATCATTCATTGCAAGTTTTATCATATGTGGTATTAATTTCTCATTATGTTGATATGGTCCATAATTATTTGAACAATTTGTTACATTTACATTCATTTTGTATGTTGTATGATATGCAAATGCAACTAAATCAGAACTTGCTTTTGAAGCAGAATATGGGCTACTTGGTTGAATTGGTGATTTTTCTGTAAAATATCCTTCTTCTCCTAATGCTCCATAAACTTCATCTGTTGATATATGTACAAATTTATTTTCAGAACCTTCACCCCATTTTTGTTTTGCTGTTTCTAATAATGTATGTGTTCCTATAACATTTGTATGTGTAAATACAAATGGATCTTTTATACTATTATCAACATGTGATTCTGCTGCAAAATGAATTACTCCATTTATATCATATTTATCAAATATTTCTTTCATTTTTTCAAAGTCACATATATCTGCTTTCTCAAATATTATTTTATCTTTTACCTTGTTTAAATTATTCATATTCCCTGCATATGTTAATTTATCCACAACAACTATTTTATAATCAGGATGTTTATTCACAAAATATTCTGCGAAATTTGCTCCTATAAAACCTGCTGCACCTGTTACTAATATATTTTTCATTTTGTTTCTTCCTTTCTTTAGGGCAATTTGGGGTCGGTTCCGTTTTTGCCCTTTTTTATAGATTTTTAAATAAATCTGTTTCTTTCAATTCTTTTAATGATGGCCATTTTGCATCTTTTTCAGATGTTAATAAATCTTCTGTTTTCATATCTCCCATTGGCCACTCTATTGCAACATCTGGATCATCAAATTTTAGTCCACCTTCTGCTTCATGATTATATACATCATCACATTTATATGCAAATTCGGCTTCATCTGATAATACTAAAAATCCATGAGCAAATCCTTTTGGAATCATAAACATTTTTTTGTTTTCTTCTGTTAGTATAACACCTTCCCATTTACCATATGTTTCACTACCTGGGCGTAAATCTACAGCTACATCAAATACTTCACCTTTAATACATCTTACCAATTTAGCTTGTGTATTTTCTTTTTGAAAATGTAACCCTCTTAATACTCCTTTTTTAGATTTTGATTGATTATCTTGTACAAAATTATATTTTAGGCCAATCTCTTCGAAATCTGCTTTGCTATATGTTTCCATAAAGTATCCTCTATTATCTCCAAATACTGTTGGTTCTATAATACAAACACCTTTTATTGATGTATCTATTCTTTTAAATTTTCCCATTTTTAATCCTCCTATTCCTCACCAAAAACATCTTCTGCTACATCTTTTAAATATTTTCCATAATCTGTTTTCATGTATTTTTTTGATAATTCTGATAATTGGTCAGATGTTATCCATCCTTTATCAAATGCAATTTCTTCGGGGCAACATATCTGTAGTCCTTGTCTTTTTTGAATTGTTTGAACAAAACTTGCTGTTTCTATTAATGCATCATGTGTACCTGTATCAAACCAAGTCATTCCTCTTCCTAGTTTTTCAACTTTAAGTTGTCCTCGTTTCATATATTCTTCATTGACAGTTGTAATTTCAAGTTCTCCTCTTGCTGACGGTTTAACATTTTTTGCAATTTCTATTACTTCATTTGTATAAAAGTATAAGCCTGGTACAGCATAGTTTGATTTAGGATTTGATGGTTTTTCTTCTATTGATACTGCTTTTCCGTCCCCATCAATTTCAACAACTCCATATGCTCTAGGATCTTTTACATAATATCCAAATATTGTAGCTTCATTTTCTCTTTCATTTGCCTCTTTTAATTTTTCAGCAAGATGTTCTCCATAAAACATATTGTCACCTAAAATCATAGCAACATTATCTTTTCCAATAAATTCTTCTCCTATTATAAAAGCTTCTGCTAATCCATTTGGCTTTTCTTGGATTTTATATTCAAAATTCATTCCCCATTGGCTTCCATCTCCAAGTAAGTCTTTAAATGTTTTCAAGTCTCTTGGTGTTGTTATTATTAGTACATCTCTTATATCTGCTTGCATTAATATTGATAATGGATAATATATCATTGGTTTATCATATACTGGCATAATTTGTTTTGAAATTGCAAGTGTTAATGGATATAATCTTGTTCCACTTCCTCCTGCTAATATAATTCCTTTTCTTTTTTTCATTTTACAACTTCCTTTCTTCTTATACATTTAGTTCTTTAACTTCTTCTAAATATCTTCTTAAACCATCTTGCCATTGTGGAACTTTAATTCCATATGTTTCAAGTTTTGCCTTTGACATTTGTGAATTAAATGGTCTTTTTGCTTGTGTAATCTTCATCATTTCAATATATTTATCTGTTGTTACAGGATTGACTTTGCACTCAATTCCTTGTTCTGCAAGTATTTCTTTTGTAAAATCATACCATGTTGTATATCCTTCATTTGTTGCATTATAAATTCCATAAGGTATTTGCTTTTCAATAGCTTGATAAATTATATTTGTTAAATCTTTTGCATAAGTAGGACTTCCATGTTGGTCTGAAACTACATTTATTTCATCTCTAGTAGAACCTAATTTTGTCATTGTTTTTACAAAATTATTTCCTCCAACTCCATATAACCATGCTGTTCTAAATATGTAATATTCATCCATATTTGATGCAATACCTTGCTCTCCATGTAATTTTGTTTTTCCATATGCTGTTACAGGCGCTTTTTCATCATCCTCTTTATAGTCTTTTGAAATATCTAAATTTCCTCCAAACACATAATCTGTTGATATATGTACCAATTTAGCTCCTACATTTTTTGCCGCTTTAGCTAAGTTTGTTGGGCCATCTCCATTTATTCTATCAGCTAGCTCATAATTATCTTCTGCTTTATCCACTGCTGTATAAGCTGCACAATTTATTATATAATCTGGTTTTGTATTTTTTACAAAATCTAACACTGCTTTTTCATCTGTTATATCTAATTCTTCAACATCAGTTGCTATTATTTCATTGTTTTTTTGGAATTTTTCCTTTACTTCTTTAGCTAACATTCCATTAGCTCCTGTTACTAAAATTCTCATTTTTACCCGTCCCTTCATAAATTTGAATTTATTTCTTGTTTATAATATCATTAAATAGAAAAAAGTACAAGTTTTTCTTGTACTTTTTATACACTTTTTCTATTTTTTTTGATTAATCTTGTAACTTTTTATATACATATTTCTGAGTATGTCTGTAGTAACATATTGTTATTTCATTGGTTCTGTACTATACCAATAATATGTTCCATCAGAATTTTGCTTATATGTATGTTTATATGTTGTTAATTCTTTTCCTAAATACTTTTCTATATTTTGAATATATATTTCGTTGTTGTCAGCATCAGGATATATATTTTTTCCATTAAAATCTACTTTTGATGCTAATTTTTCTTTTTTATCTGAAGAAGTATATATATCATATGTCCCTGCTATATTTGTACCATCTTCTTTAAGATTTTCCACTTCAACTAAATGTACATATTTGTCATAAATATATATTGTTCCTGTGTTATCTTTTTCTGCTGAAATTAAAAGATTTACAGACCCTTCCCAAGGAACACACCCTCCACCTTCATACTCATAACTATCGTATTCATCATTTTGATATTTTATTGCCTGACTATCATATGGAGATGCATCTTGATGTACTATTTTGACATCTTTTCCAAATATTTCTTTTGCTTTATTTTCTACAACATCTTTAGCATATATAATATGTTCTCTTTTAGGAATCTCTTCACTTTCATATTTATATTCTACTCTTGTAGCATCATTTTTTCCTAAATTATTAAATACTGTTAATAATTTTAAACTGTTATTCATATTTTTTTCAGTTACTTTTTCTGATTGATAAGCTATCAACTCATCATAATAACTAAATTTAGCTACATAATTATATAATTTTTTTACCAAATCACTATCAGTGTTTAAAGTTTCTAATTTATTTGTAGTTTCTTCTTGAATATTAGCTCCATCTATTTTACTAATTTTATCATTTAATTCTTCTATTGAATTTTTCATACTTATTTTATCATTATAAAGTTTATATATAAATAGTCCCATTATAATAATTATTATTATAGCTATAATAAATAATATTGACAAATTTGGTTTCTTTTTTTCTTCCATTACTTTATCTCCTTACATAATCAAAAAAATATCATTTATGATTATTTATTAAGTCCTTTTCTTCCTGGGAATATTGCAACTTCTCCTAACTCATCTTCTATATTTAATAGTCTGTTATATTTTGCCACTCTATCTGTTCTACATGGTGCACCTGTTTTGATTTGGCCTGCATTTGTTGCAACTGCAACATCAGCAAGAGTTGTATCTTCTGTTTCACCACTTCTATGTGATACAACAGCTGTATATCCATTTTTCTTTGCTAATTCAATAGCATCTAATGTTTCTGTTAGTGTTCCTATTTGATTTAATTTGATTAAAATACTATTTGTAACACCCATGTCAATTCCTCTTTGTAATCTCTTAATATTTGTTACAAATAAATCATCTCCAACTAGTTGGATTCTATTTCCTAATCTATCTGTTAGTTTCTTCCATCCTTCCCAATCTTCTTCAGCTAAACCATCTTCAATAGAAATAATTGGATATCTATTTACTAAGTCTTCCATAAAGTCAATCATTTCATCACAAGTCTTTGTAACACCAATTTTCCAGAAATGATATTGTCCATCTTTTCCTATCTTTTTGGCTTCATCATACATTTCTGTTGCTGCAACATCTAATGCTAAGCAAACCTCTTCTCCAGGTTTATATCCAGCTTTTTCAATAGCTTCTACTATTAGAGCTAATGCTTCATCTTCATCTTTAACATTTGGTGCAAAACCACCTTCATCTCCAACTCCTGTTCCTAAACCTTTAGCTTTTAATACCTTTTTTAATGTATGGTAAATTTCAGCACACATACGTAAACATTCTTTAAATGTTTTTGCACCAACTGGCATAATCATAAATTCTTGTACACTTAATGTTGAATCAGCATGTTTTCCACCATTCATTATATTCATCATTGGAACAGGTAATGTTTTAGCATTTACTCCACCAATATATTGATATAGTTCCATTCCTAAAGAAGCGGCAGCTGCTTTTGCTACTGCAAGTGATACTCCAAGTGTTGCATTTGCTCCAAGTTTTCCTTTATTCTCTGTACCATCTAATTCTATTAAAGTTTGATCAATAAGTGTTTGATCATAAACATTCATTCCTTCTAATTCTGGTGCAATTATTTTATTTACATTTTCAACAGCTTTTAATACACCTTTTCCCATATATCTTGATGAGTCTCCATCTCTTAATTCAACTGCTTCAAAACTTCCAGTTGAAGCTCCTGATGGTACCATTGCTACTCCTTCACTTCCATCAAAACACTCTACTGTAACTTGTACAGTTGGATTTCCTCTTGAGTCTAAAATTTCTAATGCTTTTATACTTTCAATTTCTAAACAATTTTTCATTTTAAATACTTCCTTTCTATTTTTATATTATCATTTTTCAAATTATTTATTACATAATATTTGATTTTTTATTTTTTTTGTCTCTTGTTTTGTCGCTAAGTATTCTACTTTTTGATTTTCTTTAAAATCTGTAGTTTCATAGGCTATAATATTTGTTTGTTTTTTTTGATAAATTCCTGAATCATATTCTTCATCTTTTTTTAAACTAGGCTTTCTATCTTCTAAATATTTTTCTATTGCTTTCTTTTCCTTTTTGCTATGGGGCTCTATATGTAAATACTTATTTCTCCAATATATATGATGATTGTAATATGCTTCTTCACCGCCAAACAAGTTGTCATAATTATATTCAATTTTAAATCTATTATTTTTTATAGATATTGTTATATTAGACCATACTTTTTGATTTGATTTAGCAAACTCATCTCTAAGTAATTTTATCTTGTCATACAACAATTTTACCAATTTCATATATTCTATTTCTTCAATATCATATTTAGCTGGGATTTCATATACATTTATAAATTTTCGCTTTAAAATGCCTTTTGGCATAAAGTAAAAATACATTTCTCCTGTTTGAACTTTTCCAAATCTATCTATAATTGAAGCATAAAGGTATAATTCATCCCATTTCCCTGGTATAGCATAAAATATTCTTTTTTGTATTTCTTTATATATTTCCTTTATTCTTTTTGTATTATTTAACACTTTTTTCACCCTTTATTTTATCTTATATAGGCTATTCTTTTATAAGAATACTTTCTCCAGTCATTTCTTTTGGTTGTTTGATTCCTAATATTTCTAACATAGTTGGTGCTAAATCTGCAAGTTTTCCCTCTTTAACTTTTAAGTCTTTATTTTCTGTAACCAAAATAAGTGGTACAGGATTTGTTGTATGTGCTGTATGAGGGTCTCCTGTTTTGTAATCAATCATTTGCTCACAGTTTCCATGATCTGCAGTTATTATCATAGTTCCATTATGTGCAGAAATTGCTTCTACAACTTTTCCCACACATTCGTCTATTGTCTCTACAGCTTTTATTGCTGCTGGCAAACTTCCTGTATGTCCTACCATATCTGGATTTGCATAATTTAATATTATCACATTATATTTATCACTATTTATAGCTTCTATAACTTTATCTGTAACCTCATATGCACTCATCTCTGGTTGCAGGTCATATGTTGCAACTTTTGGTGATGGAACTAATATTCTATCCTCTCCAGGATATTGTTTTTCCTCTCCACCATTAAAGAAAAAAGTTACATGCGCATATTTTTCTGTCTCAGCTATACGTAATTGTGTTAGACCATTTTTGCTAATCACTTCTCCAAATGTGTTTACTAATAGTTCTTTTTTAAAAGCTATTTTTACATTTGGCATTGTTTCATCATAATTTGTGAAACATACAAAATATGTTGCAATTCTTTTTGTCTCGAATCCATCAAAATTAGGGTCAACTATTGCTCTTGTTATTTCTCTTGCTCTATCAGGTCTAAAGTTAAAGAATATTACAGAATCATGTTCTCCGATTGTTGCTATAGGTGTTTCGCCATTACAAATTACTGTTGGTTCAACAAATTCATCAAAAACCTCTTTTTGATAAGAATCTTCTATTGCTATTGTTGCAGATGCCGATTTATTTCCTTCTCCCTTAACAAGTACATCATAGCATTTTTTAACTCTTTCCCATCTCTTGTCTCTGTCCATTGCATAATATCTTCCAGATATACTTGCAACTTTTCCAACACCTTTTTCTCTCATTTTTTCTTCTAATTCTGCCACATACCCTTCAGCTGATGCTGGTGGTGTATCTCTTCCATCTAAAAAGCAATGTACATATACATTTTCAAAATCTCTTCTTTTAGCCATCTCTAATAATCCATACAAATGGCGTATATGACTATGAACTCCACCATCTGACACAAGTCCTAATATGTGTAATTTTGAATTATACTTTTTACAATTCTCTATTGCTTCAATAAATTCTGGTATTGCAAAAAAGTCTCCATCTTCTATCGATTTTGTTATTTTGGTTAATTCTTGATATACAATTCTTCCTGCCCCTATATTTGTATGTCCTACTTCTGAATTTCCCATTTGTCCTTCTGGCAATCCCACTTTCAGTCCACTTGTATAAACCTTTGTTGTTTGGTATTTTTTCATTAGTTTATCTATATTAGGTGTATTGGCTAGCTTTACTGCATTTCCATCAGCTTTTTCATTTATTCCAAAACCATCTAATATCATTAGCATTACTGGTTTTTTTTCCATTTTCCACATTCCTTTCCAGAGCAAATTAGTTGTCGAAATTAACAATTTTTGAAAATTCCTCTGCTTTTAAGCTTGCTCCTCCAACAAGTCCTCCATCAATATCTGACATCTCAAATAATTCCTTAGCATTTGATGATTTAACACTTCCGCCGTATTGTATTATAACTCCATCTGCTTCATTTTGTCCATACATTTCTCCTAATTTTTTTCTTATTTGCACAATCGTAGTATTTGCATCTTCTTTTGTTGCTGTTTTTCCTGTTCCAATAGCCCATATTGGTTCATATGCTATAATAATCTTATCCAAATATTCTGGACTTATTCCTTCAAAGGCTTTTTCTATCTGCTTAGTTACAACCTCTTCTGTTTGCCCATCTTCTCTTTGTTTTAAGGTTTCTCCAACACATACTATTGGTTTTAAATCACAAGCTAATGCTGATTTAATCTTTTTGTTTACAGATTCATCTGTTTCTGCAAAATATTGTCTTCTTTCAGAATGTCCTATTATAACATATTCTACACCTATTGATTTTAGCATTTGTGCTGATACCTCTCCTGTGTATGCACCTTTTTCTTCCCAATGCATATTTTGTGCTCCTATTTTTATATTAGTACCTTGTGTATTTAGTAAAGCATAAAATAAATCTATATATGGAACACATAAAATGACTTCATTTTTAGTATTTTTAACAAGTGGTGTTAATTCATGTATAAAGTCTATTGCTTCATTTGGAAGCATATTCATCTTCCAGTTTCCTGCTATAACTTTTTTTCTCATTGTTCTGCCTCCCTTTTCTCTATAATTTTAAGCAAGTCGTTTTTTGCTTTTTCTGAATAATCATTTATAAACACATAATCAAATTGTTTTTGCAATTCTTTATTTTGTTTGTATTCATTGATATGTTCATCAATTTCTTTCAATCGTTTTTGTTCAACTTCTTTTGGTAAATTTCTCTTTCTTAGCTCTTCTTTAGCTCTTTCTAAGTTTTGAGGTATCATATAAATTGCAAATACATTTTTTGTATTTTTCTTAAATTCATAAATCGTACTATAATGTACTTCTGTTACTTGATTAATATTTGAATCAAGATCACTTTTTTTATATGCATATTTTGAACCTAAAAATTCAAAATCTACTACTATTTTATTTTCTTTTTTTAATCTTTCAAATTCTTCTTCACTAACAAATTCTTTATCTACTCCATTTATTTCGCCTGTTCGTTTATTCCTAGTAGTTACTATAACTAGATTTTTAAAATTTAATTCCTGTGAAATTACATTTTTGAAAAAAGATTTGCCTGTTCCAGTTACTCCTGATAATGTTACTATCATCTTTGTCCCTTCCTTTTTTCTTTATTGTTGCAAATATTTCTAACCTTTTCAAATATCTCCTCATAATTATAATTTTTCGGGAATTTAGTTTTTCCACTTTGTATTAATTCAAATGTTTCTTCCAATGGTAGCCAAACAATTTTATCAATTTCACTCTTTTGATATGTAACATCTGAATTGTTTCTTTTTAAACAATAAAATGTAATAAAAAAGCTCTTACTCTTTCCTGAACTCTCAAATTTCAAAGGTATTGCATCAGATGTTAGTTTAATTGTATTCATTGACTCTTCTACTTGTATTCCTAATTCTTCTTTTAATTCTCTTATCATAGCTTGTGTTTGAGTTTCTTCTCCATCAACATGACCTGAACATAAATCTAATTTACCAGGTGTAAGCCCTTTATTTCGTCTTTTTTCAATAAGGACTTCGCCTTTCTCATTTATAACAAAACATGTTACCCCATTTAGCCAGTCATCTTCGTTCAGTTCTTTTTCTCTCTTTTTATCTATTAATTGTTTTAATTTTCCATTTTTGTCATATACTTTATATTTTATTGTTTTCATTTTCTACATCCTTTATTTATCTTGTAAACATTCTATTCCTGGTAATTTCTTTCCTTCTAAGAATTCTAGAGATGCTCCTCCTCCTGTTGAAATATGTGTCATCTTGTCTGCTAACCCTGCTTTTTCAACAGCAGCAGCTGAATCTCCTCCACCAATTATTGTTGTTGCATCTATTTCAGCTAATGCGTGTGCTATTTCATTTGTTCCAATAGCAAATTGATCAAATTCAAATAATCCTAAAGGTCCATTCCATACAACAGTTTTTGCTGTTTTTAATTCATTCTTGAACATTTCTATTGTTTTTTCTCCAATGTCAAATCCTTCCCATCCTTCAGGTATTTCTGTCCAAGCGACTGTTTTGCTCTCTGTGTCTGGTTTAAATTCTCTTCCTATTTTTGTATCTACAGGTAACATTAATTTTACACCTTTGTTTTTAGCTTTTTCCATTAAACTTAAAGCTAACTCACATTTGTCTGGTTCGCACAATGAGTTTCCAACTTCATATCCTTGTGCTTTAAAAAATGTATATGCCATTCCACCACCAATCATTAATGTATCTACTTTTTCTAATAAACTATCAATAACACCTATTTTGTCTGAAACTTTTGCACCACCTAATATAGCTACAAATGGCCTTTCTGGATTATTTAAAGCATCTCCCAAGAATTTCAATTCTTTTTCTATTAAAAATCCTGATACAGATGGTAAATAATGTGACACTCCTTCTGTTGAAGCATGTGCTCTATGTGCTGTTCCAAATGCATCATTAACAAATACTTCTGCCATACTTGCTAATTGTTTTGCGAATTCTGGATCATTATCTGTTTCTTCTCTATGGAATCTAACATTTTCAAGTAGCATTACTTGACCTTCTTGTAAATTTGCTGCTAATGATTTAGCACTTTCTCCAATAACATCTTTCGCCATTAAAACTTCTTGTCCTAACAATTTTGATAATTCTTTTGCAACAGGTGCTAAAGAAAATTCAGGTTTAACCTCTCCCTTTGGTCTTCCTAAATGTGATGATAATATTATTTTACAATTTTGCTCAATTAAATATCTAATAGTTGGTAATGCTGCAACTATTCTTCTGTTATCTGTAATATTTTGATTTTCGTCCATTGGTACATTAAAATCACACCTTACAAATACTTTTTTTCCTTTTAAATCTATGTCTTGTATAGTTTTTTTACTCATTTTATATTTCTTCCTTTCTTTTGGCAAGGGCAATTTGGGGTCGGTTCCGTTTTTGCCCTTAGCACCTCTAAAAGGCTAGAGGCTAGAACGCCCCTAACCTTAATATATTATTTATGATCAACTGAAGCCATATAACAAGCTAAGTCAACTAATTTGTTTGAATATCCCCATTCGTTATCATACCATGCAACTAATTTAACAAATGTATCTGTTAACATTATTCCTGCTGAAGCATCAAATATTGATGTATGTGGATCACTTACGAAATCTGATGAAACAACTGCTTCGTCTGTATATTCCATAATTCCATTTAATTCATTTTCTGTAGCTCTTTTAACAGTTGCACATATTTCTTCATATGTTGTTGGTTTTTCAAGGTTAACTGTTAAATCAACAACTGAAACATCAACTGTTGGCACTCTGAATGACATTCCTGTTAATTTTCCATTTAATGATGGGATAACTTTTCCAACTGCTTTTGCAGCTCCTGTAGATGATGGAATTATATTAGCTGCTGCTGCACGTCCACCTCTCCAGTCTTTTTTAGATGCTCCATCAACTGTTTTTTGTGTTGCTGTTGTAGCATGAACTGTTGTCATAAGTCCTTCTTTAATTCCAAAATTGTCATTTATTACTTTTGCAAGTGGTGCTAAACAGTTTGTTGTACATGACGCATTTGATACTATGTTCATATCTGTTGTGTATGTTTCATTATTTACTCCCATTACAAACATTGGTGCATCTTTTGAAGGTGCACTTATTAATACTTTTTTAGCTCCTGCATCTATATGTGCTTGTGCTTTTTCCATTGTTGTAAACACACCTGAACATTCTAAAACATATTCTACTCCAAGTTCTCCCCATGGTATATTTTTTGGATCCATTTCATTATATACTTTTATTGTTCTTCCATTTACTACTAAATTTCCATCTTTTTCTTCTACAGTTCCGTTGAATCTTCCATGTACAGTATCGAATTTTGTCATATATGCCATATAATCCGCTGCTACAAATGGGTCATTAACTGCTACAACCTCTACCTCCTCTTTTCCTAATGCTGCTTGGAATGCTAATTTTCCAATTCTTCCAAATCCGTTAATTCCTACTTTTACTGACATAAAAATTTCCTCCTTCTTATATGTCAGGGGATATATTCCTCCAACTATAATTCTATTATTTACCTTTTTAGGCATCTTTATTCTATAACAAATTCTAATACTTTTCAAGTATTATTTGAATTTTTTTGTTTTTATATTCTAATTAATGTTTTATATAGGACATGATAAGGAATACCTTTAAATATAAGTTTTGAATGAAATGACGAATGTGCATGGAGAAATTTTAGAAATTCTACGTAGATTTATGGAAAGAGTTCACGAGAGTGGAAGGGTACCATAAAGCAAGTTAGAATTTCTTAAATTTCGTAATAAACCGAGGGATGTAATGAAAAACTTATATTTAAAGGTATTCCTTATCATGACTTATATAAAACAATATTATAAAATAATTTTAACGTCCATGCACTTTTATTTTTTTTCTACATATAATTTTATTATGAAAAATGGAGGTGCTTTTATGTTTTCTTCACTTTGCATAAATGGTTTTTTACAATTTTTGCAAACAGCAGTTTTTACAGTCGGATACATTTCAGGAGTACAACTCTTTCCTGAGCCATTAAGTTCAGAAGAAGAACGTATATGTCTTGAAAAATTAAGTACAGGTGATGAAGAAGCACGTAATCTACTTATTGAAAGAAATTTAAGATTAGTAGCACATGTTTGCAAAAAATATAGTAATTCAAATGTTGATCAAGAAGACTTGATTTCTATCGGAACTATTGGACTTATAAAGGGCATTAATAGTTTTAAGCCCGAAAAAGGTGCTCGACTTTCTACATATGTTTCCCGTTGCATTGATAAAACGATGCTTACTTGTTGGAACCAAGTTGGAAATAAAAAAATTCATTCTTTTTAGTATTCGATAAATTTATTTCTACAGTTTCTCCATCCCACACTGCTGATTCAATAAACATTCTTAATATCTCTCTTTGTTTTAAAACATCTAAATCTGTAAACGTATCAAAATAATTGTTTATTACTTCTAATGCTAATCTAGCAATTTCGTTTTCTGTTGGAGTAAAAGTTTTTGTAGAGTTTTTTGCATTTAGTTCTTGTATGCGTTCTTGTATTTTTTTATTCTCGGTTTTTAATCTTTTAACTTCTTTGTTTATTTCGTCTATTAATTCTGCATCTACATATATTATTTTGCTGATATATTTATTTAAACTTTTTTCATTATTTTTATAGACTTTTTTAAGTCTTTCTAAGTCTTGATTCTCATTGTTTTCTTCTGTTGGCTCCGCTTCTGATATTTTTTGAAACTCTTTTACTATCTTAGCATTAGGTGCAAACCATGTTTTCATTTGCCTAATAAGTTCTAAGTCTAATTTGTTACCATCTATGTTATGTACGTTGCATCTATGTGACCTACTTAATTCTTTCATTTCACACATATAGAAAAATCTATCATCACCATTCGCATAAGTTCTTCCTGAATGAAGTTTTGGTCTCATATATGAATTGCATTTGCATTTTAGTATTCCTGATAAAATTGATTTATTTTTTCTTGGTCGTCTATATCGTTTTTGAGAATTTCTTGCTATTATTTCTTGAACCTCAATCCATTCTTTACCAGAAATGTATCCTGGATGTTTCCCGACAGATACAATCCAATCTTTCATATCGTTTTTTTGATTAGCTTTATGTTTTACTTGTTTTGTTTTGTTATATGCAATCATCCCATGTTTCCCATCAAAATCTTCTTTTTTTGCATATATCTCTATTCCTTTTTCGGTTAAATAGTTGTACATATTTTTATCATTTTTAGCATAAACAATATTCTCGAAAATTGATAAAAGAGCAAATCTAGTAAATCTTTTGTTATTCTTGGTTTTAATATCATTGTTCAGTAAATATGTTTCCATCATTGTTAATGATTGAAAACTTCTATATTTTTCAAATAGCATTTCAATGAGCATTCCTTCGCTTTCAACTTTTTTTAATTTAAATGCTTTTTTCTTCTTCCTTTCAACTTCATTTTCTTGATTCACTTCTTTAACAGTTACTGTTGTATATCCTTCTGACTCATAACCTGTTGGTGTCGTTCCACCTAACCACCTTCCTGTTTTAGCTAGTTCTCTCATGTTATCTTTTATTCTTTCAGCACCGATTTCTCTTTCTAATTGTGCAAATACACTAGCTATATACATCATTGCTCTTCCCATTGGTGTAGTTGTGTCAAATTGCTCTTTTACAGATATAAAACTAATATTATGTGCAGATAGTTCTTCTATTAGGTCTGAGAATGCACTTACATTTCTTGCAATTCTGTCTAATCTATAACAAATTAAAACATTATATACATTTTTCTTGGCATCACTCATTAACTTTCTAAATTTTGTTCTTTGTGAATCTCCTCCTGATTTTCCTTCTCCTTCATCATAATATATTATTTTTGTTTCTTCTTCAGGATATAATCTTTGTATGTATTCTTCACACATTTTTATTTGTGTTTGTATTGATTCCCCTTTATCTGATGCTTTTGATTTTCTTGTATAAATTGCTATTACTTTCATATTTTGTATCCTCCTTTGAGTTTCATTATATTAATAGCAGTTCATATTCAAAGCTGAGAAAAAATTTTGATAATTTCATTTTTTATCATGTCTCTTTCTGTTCGGGTTACTTCTAGTCGATTTATTGTTTCTTGAATGAGTAAAGCTCTTAAATGTGCAACTTTATCTTCAAATTGCTCTTTGTCTTCTGGGTCGTTTATTTTTAGTGTCATAATTTCACCTCGGTAAATTATATGAACTTAATTTAAGAATATTATTGTAATTTGAATTACTACAGTACAAAAAATAACTCTGGGCCTCATAGGTTTCCAGAGTATTAAGCTAGTATACAAAGTATGCTACTTTTTATTTTATTCTTTCAAATAATGGATTTATATCATTCAATTTGACAGTCTCTTCTATTGTGATTTTTTCCCATTTTCTCATATCTATATTTAAATATTGTTTTATCTTATTTGAAGTTTCTGGCATTATAGGTTCAAATAGATTTGCTAAATTTGCTATTATGTTAACACAGTTGTACATTACATTATTAAATTCTCTTATATTTTCTTTATATAATATCCATGGTTTTTTATCATCATAATATTTGTTTCCATATTCAACTAAGTTGATAATTTCTTCTATTGATTTTCTAAATTCTAAATTTTCTATATCTTTAGAAGCATTAATATAAGTTTGAGATATTTTTTCTTCTATTTCTTTATCTATTTCTCCAACTTCAATTTTTTCTAATCCTTTAAATTTTAAAGTTCTATTTATAAAATTGCCATATTTATTTACTAAATCAGAATTGTGAATTAACTTAAATTCTTCTGTAGAAAAATTTCCATCTTTTTTCTCTGGTCCATTACTTAAAAAATAATATCTTATTGAGTCTATATCATATTGTTCTGCTAAGTCTAATATTGTAATACCATTGCCTTTGCTTTTGGAAATTTTTTCATCATTTATATTCAAATACTCACAAGATACCATTTTATCTGGTAGTTTCATATCTGACTTCATAGCGTAAAGTAATGCTGGAAGTATAATGCTATGGAATATTATATTATCTTTTCCATGTACCATATACATTAGTGTATTCTCATTATTTTTCCAATAATCTTCCCAATTCAAACCATTTTCTTCACAATATTTCATTGTTGCTGTTAAATACCCTAACACTGCATCAATCCATACATACATCTTTTTATCAGTATATCCATCTACAGGTATATCTACTCCCCATTCTAAGTCTCTAGTAACAGCTCTATCTATTAGTCCTTGTTTTAAATACTTTAAGGTTTCATTTTGCGAATTTTTTCTCCAATATTGATTGTATTTACCATAATATTCTTCAATAATTGCTTGCAAATTAGACAATGTTATATATAAATTTTTATTAGTTTTTTCAATTACTTTAGTTTTACATTCCTGACAATAAGCAGATCTTATTAGTTCATCCATTGTAGGATTATAGCCACAATCACATTCTTCGCCCTTGGTTTCATTCCCACAGTTAGGACATGTTAAAATAAGTTCACGATCTGCTAAAAACTTACTACATTTTGGACAATATGGCTGTTGTTCTTCTTTTTCTATAATATAATTATTATCATATATTGTTCTAAATATTTCCTTTACTTTTTCTTTATGATATTCATCTTCTGTTTGAGTATATAAATCATACGAAAAATTCATTTTTTCAAATGTCCTTGAAAATTCGTTATGATAATAATTTGATATTTCTTTTGGTTTTTTATTTTCTTTTTTTGCTCTTATAGTAATAGGTGTGCCATGACAATCCGTTCCCGAAACATATATTACATTATCCCCTTTCTTTCTATGATATCTTGCCAAAAAATCTCCTGGCAATAGTGCCACTAAATGGCCTAAATGTAAGGAACTATTGGCATATGGCCATGCACCACCAATAATAACATTTCTTTTCATTATTATTCTTCACTCCTTTCTCAAAATTTAAATCTTTCTTTTATCATTTGTGCAGTATCTTTAGCAGATATATTTGTATTATTAATTCTTAAATAATTACACTCTTTAATTTCATTTTGTTTAGAATTTAGTCTATATTTTTTTACGGATTTTAGCAAGTCTTTTTCACTCCATTCAAAGTCTCTTTTTGAAGCTTTATTTACTAACCTATTTTCTGTTTTATTTCTCTTTAGTCTTTCCTCCAAGTCTGCTTCTAGTTCTACAATATAAATTTCTGCATCATATTTCTTGAAAATATCTATATAGCCATATATTCTATCCCATTCTTCTTTATCGTCAAAATCCCATGTTGTTGTAAATATTATTCCTTCTTGGTCGCTTTTTGCGAACTCTTCAAAGATTTGTGTTCTAAAAGATTCATTTAATTTTCTATAAATTTCTTTGCTATAGTCAAATATTTTAGTTACAACTTCTATTGTCATATGATTATGTAATAATTTTAAATCCGTAGTCTTTGTTAATTCTTGCCCTACAGTCATTTTTCCTACTGCCTGTGGACCTGTTATTAGTATAAACTTCATATATTATCCCCCCTTTTTGATTTGTCAATCAATTATCCACCATTCACTTAATTTCCAAAAAAACATCACGAACAACATCATTTGTTTCCGATATGATAGTATTACTAATGAAATTCTTATGCATTTTAGAGCCACAAAAAAATTAAACAATGAAGTTTACTTAAATGAACCTATTGGCAAAGATAAAGATGACAATGTGGTAACTTTACAAGAGGTTCTCGAAAATGATGAACGTAGTGTTGAAGAATCTGTCGATTTAAAAATGAAAGTCAGGCTTTTATATGAAAAAATGAAAAGTCTTTTAAAAGACAGAGAACGTACTATCTTAGAACTCCGCTTCGGTCTCGATGGTCATAAGCCTAAAACTCAAATTGAAATCGCAGAACAGATTGGTATATCACGCTCTTACGTTTCTCGAATTGAAACTAAAGCTATTAAAAAGCTAGCTAAGGAAATTAGAGATTAAGAGTAGATGGTGTAAAGTAAAGTGCATACGTTATTTTACACTATCGTCCTATCTATTTAATATTTTTATTTTTGATGTATGACTTAGTAAACTCTTCAGATAATATATCCATTAATATTGAATCATAATATCTACCATTAATAAACTTGCATTTCCTTCTTCTACCAATTTCTTTAAATCCACATTTTTCGTAACATTTCAATGCCCTTTTATTGAATTCCATTAATGCTAAATCAATATTGTTTAAGTTTAAATAATTGAAACCGAAATCTAATATTAGTTTTATTGCTTCAGTCCCACATCCTTTATTCTTGGAGATAAATAAATTCTTTCCCCTACTAATTTTTTAAAATACTTCATTATTACATTCCCCCTTTTAATCAAAAAAGCCTTACAAAGAAATCTTTTAAGACTCCTCTGCAAGACTTGTTTAATCTTGACTTATAAGTGTAAGTAATTTTTTGTAATTACTCTTTACCGCTCAAATATTGCTATTTTAGGTAAACTCTTAATTTATATTTTATATTTTATCATATTAATTTTATATTTGTCAATAGTTACCATAATCGCATCCATATTCTGAAGAAGTTCCCTCTAGCTCTCTAATAGACAAACTTATCTTTAGTTTTTCTTTGTCAATATTTAGAATTTTTGCATTTACAATCTGTCCTATTTGTAACTCTTCCTCTGGTTTTACAACTCTTCTTAAACCTGTTATCTCTGAATTATGTACCAATCCTTCTAATCCTTTTTCCATCTCTAAAAATGCTCCAAAAGGTGCAAATTTTGCCACTTTACAAGTTACAATATCATTTATTTTATATTTATTAGCTAATGCAAACCATGGATTCTCACCTTTTAAAGGATACTCTAAACTAATCTTTCTATCATCTTTATTAAAATCTTTTATCTTAACATCTATCTGGTCTCCAACATTAAAGCTATCCTCAAGTTTTTGATTTCTATCCCATACTAATTCTGATTTATGAACAAGTCCTGTTGCTAAACCTAAATCCACAAATATACCGTAATCCATAATCTTAGTAATAGTCCCTTGATATTCATTACCTATCTTTATGGTATTCCAAAACTCTTCAATGTTTTTAGCTTTTTCAATTCTAGCTCTTTTTCTTTCTTCTGCTTGTTTAATTCTTAGTTCTTTTTCCTTTTTTATGTTTTCTTCTTTTTGATATTTTTTATAAGACAAAAGAACATTTCCTAACCCATCATTCCATTTTAATACATCAGCAGTAATCGTATCTCCAGGCTTAAACTCATCTTTAGGATTTTTACTTTCATCATCAGAATATTCTGATTTAGGTATAATTCCATCTGCTTTATACTTAAAATCCACAAAGATTTCTCCTTTACTTGAAACTTTAATTACAGTCCCTGTAATTCTTTTGTCAAATCTTTTAGCATTTAATGATTCATTATATAATTTTTCAAAATTTTCTTCTTCCATTTTAATATAACCCTTTCTTTTAATATTTAATTATTTTTATACATATAATTTTATATTTCCTTTTTTATATTCTTCTAATATTTTCAAATAAATATCATCTTCTACAATTCTAGCTTTCTTAGGATGAACAATATACCTAAGTGATAATTCAACATGAGAATCTACAATTTTAGTATAAATAATTGGATCTAGGTAATTATAATAGATTCTATATTCAAAAATAATGTCAGAAACAGCATCCTCCATTTTTTTAGGAGCCTCTTTTAGAACTTCATTATTTACCATTATGTTATATAAAATATCTTTGGTTTCCTCAATATTTGAATCTAATGTTACATTTACCTTTAATTCATCCCATATATACTTAAATGCTTTTGTGTAATTTTTCAGTGTTTTTATAAATATAAAAGAATTCGGTATATGAACAATTCTTCCTGTACTTTGCTCTGAGTCAATTCTTCCTCCAACTTCCAATACTTCAAAAGATAATGCTTTTATATTTATTACATCACCTTTTACTCCATCAATTTCTACCCTATCTTCTAGTTCAAATGGTCTTTTCCAACCTATATATATTCCAGCAAAAAAATCAAATATAATTTCTTTAACTGCTATTGCAACACCAGTGGATAAAAATGTAATTGCTGTCACAATTCCAGAAATCTTGTGCCCCCATAGTAATATCACACTTACAAAAGCTAAAACAGTTAATACTATTTTCATTACTCTATTTCTAAAATATTTCTTTTTGTCGCTTACTGCCGCTTTAGAGTATATTAATCTTACTATCGCTTTTAATAAAGCAAAAAATAAAAAAATCAAAATTGTAAACATAATTAATTCAACATATTCACTATTAAATCCTATATTTTTCTCAACATATTGTGATATTTCATGTATTACTTTCATTCTCTCACCTCTTATTTTATATATAATTCTATTCTATCTCATCAATGCAATCTTCGAATTGACTATTATATAATTTTTCATAAAATCCTCCTTTAGCAAGAAGTTCTTCATGAGTTCCTTGTTCAACAATATCTCCATGATCCATAACAAGTATTAAGTCTGCATTTTTTATTGTAGATAACCTATGAGCAATAATAAATGAAGTTCTGCCTTTCATAAGATTATCCATAGCTTTTTGAATTTCAATTTCAGTTCTAGTGTCAATACTAGATGTAGCCTCATCTAAAATCAATATTTTAGGGTCTGCTAAAATTACTCTGGCGATTGTAAGCAGTTGTTTTTGGCCTGCTGAAACACCACTTGTTTCATCATTTAATATTGAATTATATCCTTTAGGTAAAGTTTTTATAAAGTGATGTACATGAGCTGCTTTAGCTGCTTCAATAACTTCGTCATCTGTTGCATCTTCTTTACCATATTTAATGTTGTCTTTTACAGTCCCATTAAATAGCCACGTATCTTGTAAAACCATTCCAAACATTTGGCGAAGCTCGCCTCTATCAAAATCTTTTACATTATAACCATCTACTAATATATTACCCTCTGTTACATCATAAAACCTCATAAGAAGTTTTACCATTGTTGATTTTCCAGCTCCTGTTGGCCCAACTATTGCAATTTTTTGTCCTTCATATACTTTTGCATTAAAATCTTTTATTACAATATTTTCTGGATTATATCCAAATTTAACATGGTCAAAAGTTATATTACCTTTCAATCCTTTTGTTGTGACACCTGCTTTCGCAGTCTCAATTTCTTCCTCTTCTTCTAAGAACACAAATATCCTCTCAGAAGCTGCAACCATTGCTTGTAACATAGCTGATACTTGTGCAATTTGATTTATTGGTTGAGTAAATTGTTTATTATATTGTATAAAACTTTGTATATTACCAACTGTAATTTTTCCTTGAATTGCAAGATATCCTCCAGCTATTGCTACACCTACATATCCAATATTTGAAATAAAATTCATTATTGGATGCATAAGTCCTGATAAAAACTGTGATCTCCAAGCCGATTTATATAATTCTGCATTAGCTTTAGAAAATTCTTCTTTTACTTTTTCCTCTCCATTAAATGCTTTTACTATTGTTAATCCTGAATAAATTTCTTCAACTTGACCATTTACATGTCCTAAATAATCTTGTTGCTTCTGGAAATATTTTTGTGATTTCCCTACAATTATCTTTACTAGCCCAGCTCCAATCGGCATTACAATTATTGATATTAAAGTCATCTGCCAACTTATTGATAACATCATAATTAAAATTCCTACTAATGTGCATATTGCTGTTATTATTTGAGTAATACTTTGGTTTAAATTCATTCCTAGAGTGTCTATATCATTTGTTATAACTGACAATATTTCACCATTTGTTTTTTTATCAAAATAATTCATAGGAAGTTTATTTATTTTTTTTGACAAGTCTTTTCTTAACTTATATGTAAGATTTTGAGCAATTTGTGTCATTGCAAAACCTTGAATAAAAGAAAATAATGCACTTATAACATATAGTCCCAATAGTGTTACTAATATATTACCAACCTTTGAAAAATCTATCCCACCATTTCCAGAAAGTTTGTTTATTAATCCATTAAATATTTCTGTTGTGGCATTACCTAATATTTTAGGCCCTACTATTGAAAATATTGTGCTTCCAACAGAAAATATAAATACAATTATTAATCCAATTTTGTATTTTGATAAATAATTTTTTATAAGTTTTTTTGTTGTTCCTTTAAAATCTTTTGCTTTTTCTAATGTACGTCCATTTCCTGGGCCTCCCATTGGTCCTGGCATATTATTCCCCTCCTTCCTGTTTATTTTGATTATTATCTTTTTCTAAGTCCAATTCTTCCTCAGATAACTGAGATAGCGCAATCTGTCTATAAATTTCATTATTTTTTATTAGTTCTTTATGAGTTCCTTGCCCAACAATTTTTCCATCATCTAATACAACTATTTTATCTGCATTTAGTATTGTACTAATTCTTTGAGCAACAATAATACAAGTCTTATTTTGGGTTCTCTTTGCTAATGCTTCTCTTAAAGCTGCATCTGTTTTAAAATCTAATGCAGAAAAACTATCATCAAACACAAATATCTCTGGGTCTTTTGCAATCGCCCTTGCGATTGATAGTCTTTGCTTCTGACCTCCTGAAACATTACTGCCTCCTTGTGCAATTTCAGATTTATATTTATCTTCTTTTCCATCAATAAATTCTATTGCTTGTGCAATTTCAGCAGCCTCTTGCATTTTTTGATCAGACATATTTGGATTTGAATATTTGATGTTACTCTCAATAGTTCCTGAAAATAATATTCCCTTTTGTGGAATAAATCCAATTACATCCCTTAATTCTTTTTGTGATAAATCTTTTACATTTACCCCATCAACTAAAAGTTCTCCACCTGTAACATCATAAAATCTTGGAATTAGATTAACAATAGTAGATTTTCCACTTCCTGTGCTTCCTATTATCGCAGTCGTTTTTCCAGATTCTGCTGTAAAATTAATATCTTCTAGTAATTCTGTGTCTGCATCAGGATATCTAAATGATACATTTTTAAATTGTACTAATCCTTTTTTGCTTGAATCTAATTTTTTAGTTGTCTCTTTATCTTTTATATCTGGTTCTGTTTCAAGCACCTTCATTATACGATTTGCTGAAACTGATGCTCTTGGTAACATTACAGAAATCATTGAAATCATCAAGAAACTCATTACAATTTGCATTGTGTATTGGATAAATGCTAGCATATCTCCAACCTGCATTATACCTTGGTCTATATTGTGACCACCTACCCAAATGATTAGTATAGATATTCCATTCATTATAAACATTAGCATAGGCATCATTATAGACATTGTTCTATTTACAAATATATTAGATTTTGTCAAATCAACATTTGCATTATCAAACCTTTTCTCTTCTTTTTCTTCTGTATTAAAAGCTCTTATGACTGATTTTCCTGTTAAAATTTCTCTTGAAACTTCATTTAATTTATCTGTTAAGTCTTGTAATTTTTTGAATTTAGGCATTGCAATTATAAATAAAACTGATACAAGCATTAGTATAGATATAACTGCAACTCCAATTATCCATGCCATTGATGTATTACTTTGTGTTAGAACTTTTACAATTCCGCCTATACCAATAATTGGTGCATATACAACTGTTCTAAATAACATTGCCATTAATTGTTGAATCTGCTGAATGTCATTTGTACTGCGAGTAATTAATGATGCTGTTGAAAATTCTCTTAATTCTTTGTTCGAAAAACTTAATACTTTGTTAAAAACTTTTTCTCTCAAAGTTCTTGAAAGTTTTGCACCAACTCTATTTGATAAAAACATTATCACTACTGCTGATGACATGCTTATAAGTGCTAACCCTAGCATTTTTAGACCTGTTATAAATATATATTTCATTTGAAGTTCATCTGTGTCAACTCCTGCTTTTTGATATATCGTTTTTACATATCCTATAGCAGCCTGTTTTTTTATACTATCTTGCATTTCATCAATTTGTTTTGTAGATTCATTTAACATTTGTTTAATTTGCTCTTGTGGCATTTTTTCCATTATTTCTAGCAATGTCAGATTTTCAAACATTACTTTTTGTTCATCTGGCACATTTGCTAATATTTGTTCTTTTATTTTACTTGCTGTTTCCTCATTTTGTATTGTTTGTGATATAATAATTGGTTTTATTAATAAATCTGAAAGTTCTTCCCTTTCTGTCTTTTTTATGCTTTTAATATTATATGTATTATCATTTTCTAAAGAATAGTTTTCTAAAATTTTTTCATCATCTTCTGAAAAAAATAGTATTGTTTCCATATCTTTATATGTTATAATATTAGGCACTGCATCTTCTATGCCTCCAGATTGTATTCCTTCATTTACTATTTTTGATGTATAATTAGGCAATTCTAAGTCTACTGATGCTTGAATACATAAAAGTAATATAATTATTACAACTGATAACCATGATTGTTTTAAATTCTTTAATATTTTTAACATTCTCTACCTCCCATTTTAAAAAGTTGAAAAAAGAATCCCCTCCAAATTGCCCATAAGGCAAAAGGAGTAGACCCTCTTTTTTCCTAGTCTCCTAGGCAAATCCCAATATCTCTAGCTGTCTTGACTAAATCATGGTCCATTGTAACTTTTCTTAAATTACTTTCAGCAGTGTTTCCTGATACAGCACCAATCTTAGTATTTCTTCCTACTACCTCTTCTAATGGTACATAATCTAATTTTCCATTTTTGATTACAGTCAAAACTCCAAATTTCCCTTCTAATGCAAGTTCCATTGCTTTAGCTCCATACTTTGTAGATAATACTCTGTCAAATGCTGTAGGAGTTCCTCCTCTTTGCATATATCCAAGTGTTGTATTTCTCGCTTCTAACCCTGTTAATTTTTCTAATTGTCTCGCAACAACCTGACCAACACCTCCAAGTTGTGTATTGTCTACTCCTACTCCATTATTTCTAGTATTTACTACTGTTATGTCTCCACCTTTTGGTGCTGCTCCCTCTGCAACAACAACTATACTAAATTCTTTTCCTAATTTTTTTCTTTCATTTATTTTCTCTACAGCTTTATTTATATCATAAGGAATTTCTGGAATTAGTGCAACATCTGCACCTCCTGCTATTGCTGATTCTAATGCTATCCAGCCAGCATATCTGCCCATTACTTCTAATACCATTATTCTATGATGTGTTTCTCCTGTTGTATGCAATCTATCTAGTGCCTCAGCAGCCACAGATACTGCTGTATTATAACCAAATGTTATTTCAGTACATGCAACATCATTGTCTATAGTTTTTGGAACCCCAATAACATTTACTCCCTTAGTTGAAAAATCTCTTGCAGACTTTTGTGTTCCATCTCCACCTAATGTAAATACACAGTCAAATTCGTCTTTCTTTATGTTCTCAACACAAACATCTGATAAGTCTTTATATTCTATCTCTCCATTTTCTCCTAATATTTTATAATTAAAAACATTAGCATTTGTAGATGAGCCTATTATTGAGCCTCCTTTTGGTAATATTCCTGATGCTGTTTCATCATTTGCAGTGCTTAATTTCACGTAATCATTCTTCAATAATCCATTATATCCATCTATAAAACCATAACATTCTATATTATTATTTTCAGCGGTTTTTATTATCGCTCTTATTACTGCATTAAAACCTGATACGTCTCCTCCATTTGCAAGTATTGCCACTTTTTTTATCATATAAATTCCTCCTACTAGGTATTTCAATATTTTATAAGTATTTTATCTAACTAAGTAAAATCTTATATTATTATACCATTATTTTCATTTTTTACAAGTATTTTAATATATTTTTTATTCCAAAAAATCAATATTCCATACTTAACAAAATTTGAGCTATTATTTTATTAATTCTTTGTGTATTTCTTCAAGAATATCATCTTTAATAATTTCTTTAAAAACAACAGAAATTTTTGTTTCAGTTATATTTATGTTAAAAATTTCCAAACCATTTCTATTAGAAATTTCTAATATCCTAGGAATTATATCATCTTTTGAACTAATTCCAAAACCAACAACAGACAATTTAGAGATATCCTTTTTTACGATACTTTTTACTCCAGAGCTTTCTAATTTATGTGATATTACTGTACCTGGATTATCATTAAATGTTGAACCTGTTATTATAGGCACATCATATTTTTCTCCTATTTCCACACATCTATCGTGTAAAACTTTTGCACCTTCACTTGATAATGAATACATTTCTTTGTATGATATATTTTTTAATTTTTTTGTTTTAGTCACTTTATTAGGGTCTGCTGTATATATTCCATCTACATCAGAATATATATAACATTGTTTAGCTTTTAATACTGCTGCTAGTGCTACAGCTGTTGTATCTGACCCTCCTCTTCCTAATGTTGTTATATTTTCGTTCTTATCTATTCCTTGAAACCCTGCTACTATAACTATTTTTCCATCTTCCAACTCCTTTTTTATTCTATCTGGGATTATATATTCTATTTTTGCACCTTGATATTCCTCATTAGTGTGTATTCCTGCTTGCCAACCAGCTAATGAAATAGCTGTATATCCTAAATAATCTAATAAAATTGCTAGCTTACTTGCACTTACTTGTTCTCCTACACTCAATAATGTATCCATTTCTCTTAGAATTGGCTTTAATGATAATTCCTCTGCCTCTTTTATCAATCTATCTGTCATCTTTCCCTGTGCTGATACTACAACAACTACATTATCGTTCTCTTCATACAGCTTAATTATTTTATTTGCAACAGTTTGTAATTTATTGTTATCTGCTAGCGAACTTCCTCCAAATTTAACTACTATTGTATCCATATCTTATAAAATCCTTTTTGTCTTAATTTATTCGTAAAACTATAAATTAAGACCATTTATAAAAAATAATAAATAGTACTTATTTAAGTACTATTACTATTTATTATATTGTTTTGGGTTCATAAATGTGTATCTTCAATTTTATATAAAAGATAATTTAGGGTCGGTTCTCTTTTTGCCCTTCTTAAAGGGCAAAAAAGGAACCGCCCCCAAATTGCCCTTTCAAATATGCTTCAATAAATCCATCAATATTTCCATTCATAACAGATTCGACATTTCCAACTTCAAAATTTGTTCTATGGTCTTTGACCAAAGTATATGGACAAAATACATATGAGCGAATTTGACTTCCCCAAGCAATATCTTTTTGTTCTCCTTTTAAACCATCAATAGTCGCTTTTTGTTCTTTTTCTCTTGTATCAAGCAACTTAGATTTTAACATTCTCATAGCTGTTTCTCTATTTTGAATTTGAGAACGTTCAGACTGACATGCAACAACAATATTAGTTGGAATATGAGTTATCCTCACAGCTGAAGAAGTCTTGTTTATATGCTGTCCTCCTGCACCAGATGCCCTATATGTATCTATTCTTAAGTCATCTGGATTTATATCAATTTGAACATCATCAGTTATTTCAGGTAATACTTCTAGTGATGCAAAAGATGTGTGACGTCTTCCTCCTGCATCAAATGGAGAAATTCTAACTAATCTATGCACTCCCATTTCGCCTTTCATATATCCATATGCATTTTCGCCTATTATCTCAAATGTGACACTTTTTATACCAGCTTCGTCTCCCTCTAAATAGTCTAGTTCTTTAACTTCATAACCATTTTTTACTGCCCATCTAGTATACATTCTATATAACATCTCAACCCAATCTTGTGACTCTGTTCCTCCTGCACCAGGGTGCAAAGTCAAAATTGCATTATTTTTATCATATTTTCCTGATAATAAAGTTTCTAGTTCCAATTTTTCTATTTCATTTTCTAGTTTTATTGTAGATTTTAATATGTCTTTTGCAACTTCTTCGTCATTTTCTAAATTAGCCAATTCGGTTAATTCTTGCAAGTTTATACCTTCTTTTTCAATTCTCTTATATTGTTCAACTTTATGTTTTAATTGCTTTATTTTTGCTAATACTTTTCCAGTTTCTTGTGCATCTTTTTGCCAAAATCCGTCCTTTACAGTTTCATCTTCTAATTTTTTTAATTGCTCTTCTAGTAAAGTTATGTCAAAGAGACTCACCTAAACTTTTTATCTTTTCATTTAGTTTTTCTATTTTTTTAGAATTTTCTTCTAACTCTAGCAACACATATCACCCTTTCTTATTATTAATTCTCTATATCTATTTGTTATTCATAATCTTCAACATTTAATTTTGGATATGTAAATATTTGACCTGCATCTGTAAATTTACCAGATGTTTTATGGTTCTGATTCATTGTAATAGATCCTTTTAAGAAATATTTGTACTTTGATTTTTCTGGTAATGCTCCGTCTCCAATAACAATAGGATCATCCCAAGTTGTATCAACAGCATACCATTTATCATTTAATTTCACATAATTCCATGCATGGTTTTCTGTATTTCCATTATTGTTAGTCGCTGAGCCAATAACTATTACATTATCAATATCTAATTCATTCATTAAATATTGAAATGCTTTAGCATATCCTTCACACACACATACTCTTGATACTAATGCACCATATATATCATATATATTATCTTTAGATAATGATGAATCATATTCTATTGATTCTATTAAATAATCATGTACACTTTTTATTTTTTCGTAATTACTTTTATCTTTTAAATTTGATACAATATAATCTCTTACTATCTCTATTTGCAATTGATATTTTTCTACATCTTGCTTATTATTAAAACCTTCAATTAGATAATTTGGTTTGCTTCCATTATTAATATATACATTGTATTTTACACCACTTAATTTAGTTATTTTTTCTATATTGATAAACATGCTTGTAGCATCTAAATAAAAAATTTCAGGATTTTCATATATTAATGCCTCAATCGCAGATTGATATTGCTTCTTTAGCTCAACATCTCCTCCTTGTGTTGACAACAATTCTTGAAATTTATTTCCAAAGTCTATTTTATATGTTCCTGTCTTTAAATTTTCTCTGTTTTCATACAATTTATTATAAATTACCTTTGCTGTACTATTTAATTGTTCATACAAATATCTATGTCTAGTTGAGTTTGTTGAGATTGGCTCTTTAGTTGTAATATTTGTATTTTGAACACCGCTAAATAGGTCTTTATTGGCATCAATAGCTGAAGTATTTTCTTGTGTTTTATCATTATCCTCTGAGAAAAAGTATCCATCCCCTTCAAAATTTGTTTGTATTGGATTATTTCCTGTTATATCCGCATATATCGTGTATCCTAAAATTGCAAGTGCAATTATAATTGTCATAATTATTATAATTAAAATAAAACTTACTATCTTTTCTTTCATATTTCCTCCTTGGTTACACGAGCACTTAAATTCACTTAAATTCCGCTATTTTAATTATATATTATTCTTACATTGTTTTCAAGCTTTTTGAATATTTTTTCCATTTTTGTTTATATTACTAATATGGATTTTAAAAATTTTTTTAACAAATTAATTAAATATGATAATAAAAGTCATTATGATTTTTCTATTATGAATAATAAATCAGACGATTTGTCTTTTACAGAAACAACATCTCCAGAAGAGGGTTATAAAGTTTTTACAAATATAAAAGAAAATTCAGATTTTTTAAAAAGTAAATATAATGCATTAATATGTTCAGATGTCATAATAAGAGAGTTTAATATGTTAGCATATAACGAGAATCACAAATGTCTCATTATCTACATTGATGGATTATCAGATGCCATCTCTATAAATGATTTCATCATAAAACCTTTAATGATGGGGGAACATAGATATAACAAGCCTTTTGATGGCAATCTAGCAGAATATGTAGATAATTGTTTGTTACCTCAAAATAGCGTAAAAAAAGTTGATGACTACAAAGATGTTTTCTCTGGAATTAATATGGGAGATTGTTTGCTCTTTATTGATACACTTGGAGTAGCTTTTGATATTGATGTAAAAAAATATGAACAACGTGGTATTGATAGTTCAGAAAATGAGGCTGTTATAAAAGGCCCTCAAGAAGGTTTTGTTGAAAACATTAGAACAAACACTTCCCTTCTCAGACGTATTGTAAATAATGAAAACCTAGTTATAGAGACTATACCAGTCGGAAAAATTAGTCAAACAAAATGTAGTATTTGCTATATTCAGGATATTGCAAATGGCGATTTAGTTTCAGAAGCAAAATATAGGCTTAATAATTTAGAAATTGATTCTCTACTTTCAACTGGACAATTAGAACAATTAATAGAAAGTGATGAAGGCTTTGGTATTCCACAAGTACTTTCTACTGAACGTCCTGATAAATGTGCTAAATATTTATTCCAAGGAAGAGTAGTTATAATTATTAATGGCAATCCGTATGCAATAATCTTACCTGCAACTATTGAAGATTTCTTATTTTCTCCAGAAGATACTAATTTGCGTCCTTTGTTTGCAAATTTTCTACGCGGTATTCGTATACTTGCAGCAGTTTTAACTCTCCTTTTGCCTGGCATTTATATGACTATTACTAGTTTTCATCAAGATTTATTGCCAACAGAATTACTGTTCTCAATTTTAGCAGCAAGAGAAAACGTTCCTTTTCCAATAATATTTGAGCTTCTTCTTATGGAAATATCTTTTGAACTTATACGTGAAGCTAGCCTTAGAGTTCCATCATCAATTGGTTCATCTATTGGAATTGTAGGAGCTCTGATTTTAGGGGATGCAGCTGTAAATGCTGGTATTGTTAGTCCTACTCTTATAATTGTGGTTGCTATAACTGGTATTGCCTCTTTTGCTATCCCTGACTTTTCATTCGGTTTTCATATACGTATTTTTAGATTCTGGTTTGTAGCATTAGGTGTTACTACTGGCTTTTTAGGAATAGGTATCGGCTTATTTATATATGTTTCTATGCTTTGCAGTTTAAAATCGTTCGGTGTTCCTTATACTACACCGATTGCTCCAAGTTATAATACTAATGGAAACGGTTTTTTTGTAACTCCAGTTTGGAAACAAGAATATCGTGCAAGCTTTATATCTCCGAAAAAGAAAAAAGCTCAACGTAAAATTAGCATGAAATGGAAAACATAATATGGTATAGGAGAGATTAATCTCCTATACCATAAAAATTTCTAAGATTTTTTTGTCATAATATGTATATTTTCGACTTTTGCCTTCATTTCTCTTGAAATTATATTTTGAATTTGAGCAATTTCATCTGATTTAAGTTCTTCAACTCCTACAATTACACTTATACTGTCTACATTTACAAATATTACACATTTTTCAAATCCCTTTGTAAGCATTAAATTTTCACATATCATTATTGCATTTTTTTCCTCATTTAATTTTGCAATTTCCTGTGTTACAATAGCTTTTTGTTCTTCGGAAACATTTGAATTATTTAAAATCCCTTGGTATGTTTCTAATGTTTGAGAATACATTGTATCTCTTGATAATTTTGATTCCTGAAAATATTCATCCTGTTTTGTAAGAGTTGTATCTTTCTCATCTTCTTTTTCTATAACTTCATTATTGCTAACCAATGTAGCATCTCCAAGATGTTCGTCTGTTGTATTTGTTGTATTTTGATTTGCAATGCTAACTGTCTCTAAAGTTCCTGATTCTTTAGATATATATGTCCAATACCCTGCTGTAACAAGTACCAAAGCTAACACATAAACAATAATTGAACCTTTTTTTATTTTCAATATATTCACCCCCTGACAATTATTTAATTCCACTTGAACCGCATTTCAAAAACTTGAATTTTATGTACAGCAAGTCCTGTTATAGCTTCAACAGCACTTACTATAGAAGATTTTACATTTACATCTTTTGCACCTTGAGCAGTTATTATTGCGCCTTCAATTACAGGCATAACTACTTTTTCTGTAATTGGTTTATTTTCTCCTTTTTCATCTGTATACACGATTTCTTTCTTATTTTCTGTTTCTTTCACATCTTTGCTTCCACCATTTTTATCATTTTCTTTTGTTGTGCTTTCAGATGTAGTTTCATTATACATTGCAACAACTGTACTACTTTCAGAATATTTTATAAGTACTTTTACTTTTCCTACTCCATCTATGCTTCCTAAAATATCCTCCAGCTTTGTTTCTAAATCATTTTGTTCATCAATACTAACTGATGTAGTTTGTGCAAGTACCTTTGAACTATCCTGATTATTGTCTTTACTCCCTTTATCATTTGAAGACCACATACTATTTATTATTAATACTGTTATTATTAATATTATTATAAATACAATAATATTCTCGATTTGTTTCTTTTTATCTTTGCCATTTTCACTTTTTTTTAATAATTCTTTAAACATATTTCCTCCTTTATACTTTCTTTTACTTAACAATAATCTTAATTTTGTTTTCTTCAATTTCAAACTCTGTTGCAAGTTCTTTTGTTGCTCTAGCAATTTCTTTTTCATCTGCTGGTTCTTTAATATTAATTGTAATTAAATGAATTCCTGCGTTTTTTTTATTTGTATCAAGAACTGCGTCAACCTCACATTTTTCAACAGAAAATCCTGCATTTTCAAATTTAGATATTGCCTTATTCTCCAGCTCCTCTAAGTAAATTTTTTCAATTCTTTCATCCATTAAAGATTGATCAATTTCATATTGAGCCTTTGTTTCATATTTATCTATATTGTATTCTTCAACAGAAAGCTTTTCTTTATTCTTAATAATTGGAGAAATTATATTAAATAAAACATATATCCCCATAACCATTTGTATGTATTTTTTGTTTTTATTTTTGGGCAAAATTAAATCTATAATTGTTACAACTATAACTACCACTACGATTTGTTCCGCCCATGAACTAATAAAATTAATCATCTATACATCATCCCACTATTTGAAATTTTTACTACCATTGTTATTCCAATAATCAGTATTACAGAAAGACTACATAAAATAGCAAGTAGTAATTTAAAAACCCCACTCATTTCATCTAAAAGTTTGACTATTTTTTCATCTGCAATAGGTTGTACAACAGCAGATGCCAAACTATATATAATACTTAATGTTGCAATTTTTATAATTGGTATTATACATATCCCTATTATTACTACAACTCCAATAATACCTACTGCATTTTTTAAAACCACTCCACAGCCAAGTACACTATCTACAACATCTCCTAATATTTTACCTACCACTGGAATCACACTGGAAACAGCAGCTTTAGCTGTTTTAGCAGTAATTCCATCAACACTACTGCTTAAAGTTCCTTCTAAAGATACAACTCCTACAAATATTGTCAAAAAAATTCCTAAAAACCATATAACACCTGACTTTAAAAATTTTGCCATTTTTTCGATTTGTATTTTTTCAGAAACTTTAGAAATTATTAAAAATACTACTATAACTAAAACTATTGGAATTAAAACATCTGCAATTATATTCCCTGTAAAATTACAAATAAATAATATTATTGGTTCTATTAATGTACTTGTGGCAACATTTCCTGTGTATACCATTAAAGTTAGCAGTAATGGGATTAGCACATTTATAAATCCCACCAAATTACTTGCAGTTTCTTTAACTAACTTTATTATTTCTGTAAAATTTGACATTATTAGTGTAACAATTAATATATATTGAACAAAATAAATCATTTGAGATACATTGCTATTATCTAAACTATCTGTTATTGACTTTAATATTCCATGTATTACTATTATTACTAAAATACTGATTAATATTTTTAAACTTGAACTAACTTCTTGACCAAAAATTTTTATTATTTTTTTATATATAGTTTGATTATTAATTTTTCCCTGTACCGCTTCATTAAACATATCTTTTAAATCTATATTTTCAAAAAAATCTCCAGTATATTCTTCAGATTCTTTAAGAAAACCATTTATATTAAATCTTTCTTGTGTAGATGTCATTATCTCATCTGTTTCAGCTACCACATAATTTGGTACCATTAGTACTAGAATAAATATCAAAATTACTGCTTTTTTTCTCATATGTGAGGGAACACTCCTTTCCCTTTTTTGCCATCTACGTTTAAGGCAAAATTTCTACAATTAATTCCAATAAGCTTGAAATTATTGGAATTGACATTGCAATAATAATAACTTTGCTTCCCATCTCAATCTTACTTGCTATAGCTTTTTCTCCTGCATCTGAACAAATGCTTACCGCAAACTCTGTAATAATCGCAATTCCAGTTATTTTTAATAATATTCCTAAAAACTGTTTATTAATATATGTTTTTTCCGAAATTGACTTTAATAAATTGATAACTCCTGTAATCTTTCTCATGGCTAAAGCAAGAATTAAAACTCCTACTATTATAGAAACATATATTGCAAATTCAGGTCTATATTGTTTTAAAATAATAATTATTACTAATGCAATTAGACCTATGCCAATTATTTTTATTATTTCTTCCATGTTTCACCTCTTAATCTATAAATCAAATAATGTTCTAACAGTTTGAAACAATGAACTTATTTCTTTAATAACCATTGATAATACTATAACAAGCCCCGCCAAAGTCGTCATCATTGCTTGATCTTCTCTTCCAGCTCTTACAAGAACTTGATGTAGTACTGCTACTAATATCCCAATAGCTGCAATTTTAAATAATAAATTTATATCCATCTTTTATTTCCTTTCTCTTTATTAAAATAATATAATGACAAAAACTAAACCTGTAACAATTCCTAGAGTTTTATAAATCTTTTGATTTTTCTTTTTTTCTTCTTCTGCTTTCTCTATCTGCATATCCAAAAAATTTTCTGTTACTTCAATTTCACTAATCTGACCGTCTACATCTGTTTGTCCTAGTAACTTTCCTAATCTTTTTAGTACCTCTTTATCTTCTTGTCTTAAACTAATGTCTGCTTCTTGTATACATTCTTCCCATACTTTTTTTGCTGGATAGTATGTTATTTGATTTGCCATTTGTCCAAAAACTTTTTCAATTTCAGTAGTATTATCTTTTGAAATTTGCTTAAATATGTCTGCCAATGGCTCATATGTAAATTTTATTTTTGTTTTCATTATATTTAATATGTTTTTAAACTCTTTAAGTTCTATTACTCTATTTTGATAAGATTTTGATATAAGAATACCGATAGCCGCTGATAACACAAGAATCCCAGCCAATAAAATGTATCTTATTACTTGAATTATAGATAAATACATTCTGTTTCTCCTTTCTTTTTTGGATTTAATATTATTATTCTTTCAAATACATTATTTTTTAAAAGCTTAGATAACTCTGTATTTCTATTTATCTCTTCTAAATCCTTTCCATGCACTGTAAATATTCCTTTTACTCCTGAACACATTGCATAATTAATAGCCTTTATATCTTCTACACTTCCAATCTCATCACAAGCAATAACATCAGGAGCCATTGAACGTACTAATATTCTCATTGCCTCTGGTCTTGGCATATTATCTATTACATCAGTTCTAATTCCAATATCATTTTGCGGTATTCCTTTATACATTGCTGCAATTTCTCCTCTTTCGTCAACAACACCTACTGTTTTGCCACTAAATCCGATAACTTTAATCCCATTACTAATATTTCTTATAATGTCTCGTAAAAGTGTGGTCTTTCCACATCCTGGTGGAGATACAATCAATGTATTATAGATATTATCATTTTCATTATCAATTATGTCTTCTATAACCTTATTACTACATCCAATTCTTTGACTTGCAATTCTAAAATTTAAACTAGATATGTAATTTATATTTATAACTTGTCCATTGTCTACAACTGCACTCCCTACTATTCCAACTCTATTTCCTCCCCTAATTGTTATATACCCATCACATATCTGCTTTCTATATGAATATATAGAGCTTTCGCATATCTTCTCAAAAGCCTGTAAAATTTCTTGCTGACTAACAATATAATCTGTTATTTCTTGCTCTTGTCCAAATTTTAATGACAATGGTTTATTTCCCCTTAGTCTTATTTCCTCAAGCTTACCGTTCTTCCATTTTTCCACATTTAAAACCGATTTTTAAATGAAGTATTTATAAATTCTTTAATTGTAAAAGGTAAATATTCTAATACTATTTCTAATCCAGACATACTTTCTCCTTAATATCCAACATTATAAAATAAAAGAGCATATATAATATATATATGCTCTCATATTTTATTTTAGAACTATTTTTAATATAATCCTAGATTTGAATAAATTGTCATTAATAAATCATCTAATTCATCGTCTGTTGCATCATTTAATATTATTGAGTTATTGCTGTTAATCTCTTCAATTTCTATATCTGTAGCAAATGATTTTAAGTTTTTGTAATCTAGTGATAAATTAACTTTCTTTGAACTAGAATCTACAGATGATACATTTATTTCATAATTTTCTTCAACATTATCTAATGTTGCTATATTTTTGTATTGAACCTTAAAATCTAATGATACGCTTTCTTCACCTTCTGAAGTTAAACTTGCATTTACTGTATATGTCAAATCATCTCCACTAGCTTGTTTTAATACACTTAAGTCTCCAACTAGATTGTCGTTTTCGTAAACATTTATTAACATTTGTCTATCACTATTTTCTAATTTTACAAAAATCTTAGACTCATTATTGCCATCTATACTCATTTCAACTTTTTTAACTTTTCTTGTTTTAATATATAATTTTATTTCTAACATACTGTTGTCGTCTACTTCTATGTCTTTAATTTTATCTATCTCTGTATTAATTCTTTGTTTAAAATCTTTTTCACTTAAAGTTCCAGACATCTTTTTTAATACTATTTCATCATCACGTAATGTTTCTAAAATTTTCACTAATATTTCTTGACAATGCTTATTAGATGTGTTCAATTTTATAACTGTTTGCCCATCTACTTTTTCTTTGCTAAATGATGTATCATCTAAATTATCATGTAATATTGAAATACATTTATTTTTCAAGTTGTCTATTTCTTCTTGAGTTAATTGTCCGTCATTAAAGTCTATCTTGTCAGGAATTTCATCTGAATTAATTCCAAATTTTTCTAGTAATGCTTTTAAATTTTGGTTTCTTACAGCGATAAATTTAGTATTTAATAAATTTGACTGAATTCCTAATACATCTTCATCACGTTTGATTTTAATCGGTACATTAATGCCTTGTTCAAGTTCAACTGTCATAGTTTGCTCTGCCATTTTTCTGCTATTATCTGTTTTACCTTCTAAAGTTATTTTACCATCTTTCAACGTTTGTAAAGCTCCATTTACTGTTGAAGTTAAACTATTATCTCCACTTACATTTATTGATACATCACCTTTGTTTGTATATGCTGTAGTTTCTTGCTTTTTAATATATTCTTCTAACTTCTCATCTTTTAAATTACTACATATATCTGATGAAATATATGAAAAGAACATCTCCTTGTCTGATTTAAATGCATCTGTTGCAAAATATGCATATGCTCCTCCTATTCCAAGTAAAATAATTATTACTAATAGTGCTAATAAAATTTTCTTTTTCATTTTTTTCCCCTTCCTCTTTGGTATTTTTATACCCTAAATTTAATATATTTATATATTACTACATTAAAAAAAAACTGTCAATATTTTTTATAAATTGACAATTTTTTCTTTTATTATTCTTCCCAATTATGATATACATTCATTACATCATCTAAATCTTCTAATCTTTCGATTAATCTTTCCATTTTCTCTTGTCCAGCTTCATCTAATACAACTGTAGTTGTAGGAACCATTTGTACTTCTGCTTCTAAAAATGATAATCCCACCTCTTCTAATTTTTCTCTTACTGTGGTAAAATCAGATGGCTTTGTTATTATTTCATATACTTCTTCTGGAGAATTAAAATCTTCTGCTCCAGCATCTAATGCTAACATCATTAGTTCTTCTTCATCCATATTTGTTGAAGCTTTTTCAATTACTATTACACCTTTTTTATCAAACATATATGATACACAACCTGTTGTACCTAAATTTCCTCCAGCTTTGTCAAATACATGCCTTACATCTGCTGCTGTTCTATTTCTGTTATCTGTATTTGCATTTACTATTACTGCAACACCGTTTGGTCCATACCCTTCATATACTACTTCTTCATAATTTGCTGAGCTTCCTTCTCCTGATGCTTTTTTAATTGCATTGTTTATTGTGTCATTTGGCATGTTTGCTGCCTTGCATTTTGCTATTACATCCTTTAACTTTGAATTTCCTGCCGGATCAGGTCCGCCTTGTTTTACTGCTATTAATAATTCTCTTCCTAATTTTGTGAATATTTTTCCTCTTGCAGCATCTGCTTTTCCTTTTTTAGCTTGTATGTTGTGCCATTTACTATGTCCTGACATATCTTTCTCCTCCTCTTTAATTTTTTACTGTATTATTTTCAAAGCTTTTACCCTTTATCTTATAATTTTCGTCTTTTATTGTATCACATTATTTCTTATTTGTGTAGTATTTTTTAAATATATTTTGTATTTTAAATTTTTCTGCATATTCATATAATAAAATTCATTTTATGGCTTCTAATTAATCTATTTGTTCTAAATTAATCAATTCATTTTTTCTAAACGTCAACTTTAACAAACATGGTGATTTTATATTCAAAATTGTATTTTTGTTATATACAAGTTCAACATTCTCATTTACTGTACACCAATTTAATAAAAAGAACTTTATTGCCCCTCCATGACTAACTACTGCAATTCTTTTTCCATTATATTCTTTAAGTATTCTGTCAAAAAATTTATTCATCCTCTCTCTAGTTTGTTCTGCACTTTCTCCATTGGATGTTCTAAATGTTCTATCTAATAATTGTTCTTGTGAAGGATCTCTCGTATTTTTATCCTCCATAAATTTTCCTAATTCCTTTAAATTTCCTAATTTTCTTTCACTTAAATTGCTATCTAAATTAAAAGGTAAATTATTTACATTTGCAATATACTTTGCTGTTGCTTTAGCTCTAGTATAACTACTTGACCATATAATATCTAAATTTTTTAATTCAATATTTTCGCTTAATTTTTTTGCTTGTTCTTCTCCTTCTACTGATAATATTTCTTTTTCATTAATCATTTGAGAGTCCTCATTTGTATTTCTAATACCATTCTCATCAACAGTTTCAGCATGTCTAATTAAATATACTATTGTATTATCCACTTTATTAAACCTCCTTACTTTTTCTTTAATACTTTTATGAAAATATATAGATGGTGTTGCATTAAATATATTTGATTGTAAATTATCTTTCTAATCTCATATATAAAATTGGATACGGATTTCCTTGTTCATCTCTTTCATTTCTTTTATATACCTTAAATCCTAAATATTCATAAAACCTTTTTGCATTAGGATTTTGTTCATTAACTGTTAGCTCGTTAACATTATAATTTTCTATACCATATTTTAATAATTGCTTTCCTAATCCTTTTCCTCTTTCATTGTTTTTAACAAATAACATTTCAAGCCTTGTCGCTTCTATTCCCATGAAAGCAATCGGTAAATTTTCTTCATTTTCTATAATTATTAAATGTGATACACCTTTTAATGCTTGTGGCACACATTTTTTTATATTTTCTATTTCTTTATTTGATAAAAATAGATGTGTTGCTCTTACTGAATCTTCCCATACTTCTAACAACTTATTTATTAATATTGGGGTTCTACTTTTACTTCTAAAATTTTCATATTTCTCCTCTACATTTTATTATATAAAGTGAAACGCCTCAAAATCGTTGAATTTCTTCGTCTTTATTTTTTATGTTTTTTACAAAATTTGAAGTCGTTATGACATATTGAGGTATATTTTCATGTTTAATAGTTCTATATGTTACTGGTTTTCTATAATAGTCCTCATATGTTTTTTTACAAAAATCATAAGCTAAATTTCTCATAGTATTTATATTTTCTTTTGGTGTTACATTTTTATCTGGTATAATTGGTTTCCCTATATTTATATTATAATCCTGACTCTCAGTTTCTTCTCTCGTTATAAATGTAGGAATAACAGGCACATTATTCAAAGTTGCCCATTTAAACGCCCCATACTTGAATGGTTTTGGCTGTTTATAATCAAGCCACATACTTTGTTCTGGGCAAACTATTATTAAATCGCCATTTTCTAAAATCATTTCTAATGCTTCATCAAAAAGTTCCATCGTTTCTGGTAATTGACTTAATGGCAGTGTATTATCATTTTTAAAATATAGGCCTATTTTTCCTGGAAAATTTGTATAATTCCCCTCTCTTATTACTTTATATACTTTTCTTTCTATTCCTGCATCCCTTATTACTTTTTCTATCGCAAATGTATCAAATGGATTAAAATGATTAACTGTTATTATCGCTCCTGATTTCAAATTTCTTATGTTTTCAATTCCATTTACTGAATTAATTTTTAATATTCCCCTCTTTATTGCTCCATTCACAAAAGATTCTTTCCATGTATTTGAAATTTGATTTTTTTTAGCATTCAATGGCTTTTCTTTTAAATAATCTACATTTTCTGGCTCTAGCGGAATATTGGGCGGATCATCATTTATATCTAAATAAAATAGTCCTATTTCTTCTAAAAACTTTATTTTGCTTTCATTACTCAAATCAAAAAAATTGTTGTTTCTTAAAAATTCTATTTGCTGATTTATATTCATTTCAAAAAAACCACATTCTTTTAGTTTATTAATATTTACCATATATTTTCATCTCCCCCTATAGTTATTTTATAGCACATTCTTCTATTATTATCAATAAATTCCTAAATGTTCTAATAATATTTTTATTCCCAGCAATACTAGTATAATTCCTCCCATTAACTCTGCTTTACTTTGATATTTATCTCCAAATTTATTTCCTATTTTAACTCCAAAAGTCGAAATAATAAATGTTATAATTCCAATTATAGATACAGCTAATAACAAATTTACATCAAAAAATGCAAACGTTATACCTACTGCTTAATGACAATAATAACTGCATTTTTCCAATTCATTCTTTTCATAGAAAGTCCTTTGCAAATTGACACTGCAAAAGCATCCATCGCTAAACCTATCCCTAATAATAAAATTTCTAATATTCCAATAATTTACTCCTTATTTTACATCAATTCCAATCAAATTATTGTTGTATATTCAATATTTTAAACTATAAACTTTTGAGTTATAAATATCTTATCTAAAGTATTTTGTTCTGTTGCATTTATTATTATTTCTATAACACTACTTAAATTTTTCTTAATATATTCTTTTAATCCCTCATTATTTAATATTAATTCATTACATATATCTATATATACCTCATTCACTATATGCTCGATTTCTCCTTTATCTTTATTTTTAAGTATTGAATATATCTCATTCAATTCAGCTGTTGAAATAATTAAATCATGCATATCTCTTTGTACTAGTCTACAAGCAATTACTTCTAATAATACTATTTCAAAAATATTAATAATTAATTCTTTATAATCATGTGAATATCCATATAACAAATACTCTATCCTTTCTTCTGAAAATTTCATGCAAAACAGATTTTCAAAATATAACGAATTTAAATATTCATTTATAAATTCTACCCCATTTAATTTTCCTATTAAATTATTATATAAAGGATAATCAGCTGTAATCTTCATGTCTTGTGCTTTAAAATCAGGATTATATATTTTTAAAAATCCTTGAATTCCGCCAATAATCGTATCATTATAAGTATCGTTTTCTATATTAAGTTTATTCTGTTTTACTTTAATGTACATTAATCTAATTACCTTTAACATTCTATCTATCTTTTTTCTTCCTTCTTGATATGCTATTTCCAATCCTTTCTTTTTTATTTCATTTAAAGCTTCGTCTGGATTTTTAAATGTTTTTAAATAAATTCCTATTGTATAATTATTAGAATTTAATATTTCTTTTGAAATATCTCTTCTAACAGAACTACTATCATTCCCATTGTATTTATAAACCATTTTATCTAATAATTGTAAACTTTGGCTTTGTAAGTTCACTATGTCATCTTCTGTAAGCATATGTTTGTCATAAGCTACTTGTATTAAAGTGGTAAAATATTCTCTTTCATCTAACTTTTCTCTTTTTATTTTACTTATATTTTCAATCTCATTCATCATCCTCTTCTCCCTCTTCAATATCATCTATAGGCTTTCCTTTTAATATATTTTCTCTCATCTTATACATAACTGTTCCTGATAAGTATTCAAGGTCCCCTTGTGCAATTCCATCAAAAGATTTTTTCATGAATTCTATTAGCTCATCATCTGATATTAAATCCATTGTTTCATTTTTATACTCATAAAATATTTCAATCAATTCATATAGTGTTGCTGCATAATTCTCCTGATTTATGTATGGAGAATCACAAAACTGCCTTATTAATTTATTTATTATTCCTTCTCTAAATTCAATTCTATCTGTTTCTTTTAATGTTTCTTTTCTTCTTTCTAATAAATTGTTTATTTCATTATCTGCTAATTTTAATCCATACTTACTTGTATATTCATTGCATTTTTTTATATTAGTAATTTCTATATACCTCCTGTTATTTACTATATCTAAAAAATTTTCTTCCATTTTCACTTTCATCCTCTCTCTTTAAAATTTAACTCTTTTTATTCTATATAACACATTTATATGTAAAATAACAGTCTTGATTTTTTTATAATTTTATGGTATAGTAAGTATAGTAAAAAACAAGGAAAATACTTGATATTAATAGTATTTCCTTGTTTTAATTTAATAAAAATATTTTTCTAATTATTGTAATATTTTCTTAAAAAAATTTTCTGTAGTAATATTTGCTGGTCTATTATTCCTTTTTAGTAAAAATAAGCTATCTTCATTCTTGGTAATAAAATTAATACCAGAAGAACACGACAAACTTGCTTTAAATCCCAATTCTTTTATTATATCTGTAGAACATTTCTCAACACTTCCAAATGGATATGTAAAAGTACTTGGAACATAATCTGTATATTCTTTAAATTCGTTTTGTAGTCTCATTAAATCTGTTGAAAATATTTTTTTATATTGTTCTATACTTTCACCTTTTTTCTTTGAAGCACCATTTCTTCCCTTTGTATTACAGTGCAATGCATAAGTATGGTTTTGAAATTCAATGGTTTCTTCTTGCATCGCATTTTTTATATCTTCCCATCGTATATATCCATAATTTAAGTTTGCTTCTCCACTTTCCGAATATGTGTCTGTATATTCTCCTACGATTGAAATTATAGCTTTCATATTAAGTTCTTTTAAAATCGGAATTGCATATCCAAAATTATTATAATATCCGTCATCAAAAGTTATTATTATTGGCTTTTCTGGAAGAGTTCCATCATTATATACATAATTAATCAACTCTTCCATATTTATTGTTGTATACCCATTGCTTTTTATGTATTCTAAATCTTGTTTTAACGTATCTGGTGTTATTGTATATTTACCACTCCTTGACTTTTCCTTAAGTAAACTGTGATACATTATAATAGGTAATCTAACCCCTTCTTCTTTTTCAATACTAGCATTACAATACAACAGCAATGTTGTTGGCAAAATCAACAATATTAAAAATATGACCATTATTAGTTTATAATTAATTTTTATAACTTTAAATTTTATAATAGCATCATTCTCCTATCTAACTATATTTTATTCTATATATAATTAGATATTACAACTATTTATTTATCTATAGTCATTTAATCAACCTTTATTAGTTCATACTCATTTGTTCCAAATCCCAATTCAACAGCAGAATCTATTGTATGTGTACCATGTCTTGAGTTAATTCTTTCTAGTAAATGATCTTTTCCTGGATCCTTTGAGTTTATAACTAAGTCTATGCAAGCTTGATCTATTGCTATAGGATCTAAAGATGCTAAAATCCCTATGTCTTTCATACATGGGTCTTCTGCAATAGCACAACAATCACAGTCAACTGACATATTACACATAATATTTATAAATGCTATATTTCCTTTAAAATATTGTACTACTGATTCTGCCGCATCAGCCATTGATTCTAAAAAAAGATCTTGCTCTGGCAAATTATCCCACAATTTAGTTTGGTCTTTTTCTTTACCTGCTGAATGTATCCATGACTTACCTGCTGATGAGGCACATCCTATCGATAATTGCTTTATAGCTCCTCCATATCCGCCCATAGGATGTCCTTTAAAATGTGATAAGACTAACATAGAATCATAGTTTTTAATATTTTTTCCTAAATAATTTTGTTTAATTACTTTTCCATTTGGTATTTCAATTTCTAAATCTGGGCCTTCTGCGTCCATAATATCCACATCAAAGCGTTTACTCCAACCATGATCTTCCATTAGCTTTTTATGTTTTTCTGTATTATTTCTTTGTCCTGCATATGCAGTATTACATTCTACTATTGTTCCATTTACTCTATTTATTATTGGTTTCATAAATTCTGGATGAAGATAGTTCTGGTTTCCAGCTTCTCCTGAATGAACTTTTAATGCAACTTTTCCAGTTAACTCTTTTCCTAATTTTTCATACATCTTTACAACACTTTCTGGTGTTATTTCTTTTGTAAAATATACTTTTGCTTTTTCCATAAAATTCCTTCCTTGTTATATTATTTTTTTTGCATGTAAAACAACCCTATATTTATTATTATTAGCACAAGTAGATAATGTTAAAATACTATCACTTTTTGAAACTTCAACTCCAAAATCTTTTATACTTCTCTTTTTTAAATTTTTAGCAAATTCCTCAAATTCTTCATCATTTTTAAATTCAGTCTTAATATAATAATCTTCTGCCTCTATTTGATAAACGGAAAATACTTTATATATATAATTTTCATTTTCTGTATTAAGTATAATACTTCCATTTTCTGTATTATTATACCAATCAGAATTTAAAATATTTTTTAGACTTCCAAACATAGACTCATCTCTTCTGTTATGCCCATAAATAATAATATTTTTATCTGTACCGTCGAATTTGTTTCTATAATCTGCAAAAATCCAGCCTGCTTTATTATTACTTCTATCAAAACTATGATTTAAATAAAATTCATTGTTTTTGGTCTTTACAACAGGATATTTAACATTTGTATTGTTTACAGCAATCCATGCAACAGTTTCATCATTTTTTTCCTTTAATGAATTGAAATCTATAATATATTTCTCTTCTTCTTGTTTATCCTCTTGAATTACTACAGCTGTATTTATTTCTTCTTCTAACTTACTATTGTCATTATTATCTTTGTACCACTTATATATTTTAATACCAGAATATATAAGTATTGCAAATAGTATAATATAAACAATAAAAGTAATAGGTGTATTTTTTTTCTTCTTTTTTTGTTTCCTCATTAGCGCATTGTTTCCCTTCCCTTATAAGACTTATTTAGTTTTATTATTCTACTAATGTTTACCCTTTTTTTGGTTTGCTTTATGATTAAATATTGCAAATGTAATTAATCCTAATAATGCTATTGCAAATAATACAATATATTTAACAATACTATCTCCTGTTATTGGATTAGAATTATTAAGTACCTTGTCAGGATTATTTTCCTCTGTTTTAGTATTCTCTATATTTACTGCAGTTTTACTTGCTATTGCATAATTTGAAAAGCTTGATGTTTTAAATGTTATCATATTTGTTTCTGAATTATAAGCTGTTGGTATTATTTCATAAGTTCCATCATGTTTTTCATGAACTAGAACAACTTCATCTCCATCCATTCCTTTTTCAAGTTGAAGTGTAATAGTTGCTTCATTATTTAGATTTTTTAATTCTGTCGCCCATACATCAGATGCTGTTCCTTTATATAAGACCTTATCTAAACTAATATTTAAATATGATGAAATTTCATATTCATTAGCTTTTTTTTCAAAATTAGCTATTTGATCTTTTGACAATGTAACATCATCTACTGATAAAATTACTGAGCCAGAATCTATCTCTGATTCTCCAATTTTTATTATTCCACTTTTTACCTTATCTGATTTGGCATTGACTTTATCATCCACTTTTTCAAATATTCCACTTATATGGACATTCGTATCTGGCATAGTATACTCAAATGTAGACTGTTCTTTTCCTGCAACCAACATTTCATCATTTATTTTAATTGATGTTAATTGATATCCATAATCTGGCTTTAATTTTAATATTACTTTAGAGCCTGGAGTTACACTTGCCCATCCATTATTTTTATTTAAATCTTGTTTTACATCTTTTAACCCTACAGATTTTCCTTCTTGGTCCATAATATCTAATATTTCTATTGTTCCATTTTTTATTAGTTCATCATCTTTTAGGCTTGTATTATTTGCCTTGTCAGACTCCCATATTATTGTTCTTGGTGTAATTGAACTACTTTGACTTTTAGTAACAATTATTATATATTTGCTTGCTGGTTCAACTTCAAATGTTACTCTATCCTTGGTTCCATCAGGCAAAGTCATATCTTTTCCATTTATTGATACACTTCCAATATTTCCATCCCCAAATGCTAATTGTATTTCAATTATATTTTTCACTTCACCTGTCGCATAACCCTTTTCTGTTCCAATTATATTTGTTGACTCTGCGCCAACTCTTACTCCGTTTAGCCTAATTTCCATACCAAATCCATTATAAGTCCCTTCTATTGCAATATCATCTGGATAATTCGGTACATTCTCATTTGTGTCGTTTGCATATACTTTATCTATAACTATTGGAAAAAACATATTAGCTAATACCATAATTATAAATAAAATTGATAAAATTTTTGTTTTTTTCATTTTTAATTTCTTCCTTTCTCTTTCGATTATTTAATAAAAATTATATTTATATTTTAACATATATTATTTTGTCTTATATTGTTTTTACCATTTTTTCTCGGACATTTTGGTAATTGATCTTTTAGAGCTTTTATGATATATTTAACAAAATTATAAATATTTATGGAGGTTTATATGAATTTTTGTGAACAATTAAATGCCTATATTGAACAATTCGAATGTTCTTCAAAAGAACTTGTATCTTCATCTGGACTATCTTCAACTGTTATTAGTCGTTATCGTAAAGGCGAAAGAACTCCAAATTTAAGAAGTACCCAGCTAGAAAAATTAGTAACTGGCCTATATAAAATTAGTAAAAGTAAAAATATAAATTTAACAAAAAGCGAAATTTATAATACTCTATCTAAAACATTAAATGATATCGCTATTGATTTTGAACAATTAAGTAAAAATTTTAATGATATTCTTTTTACATTAAATCTAAGTATAGCTGATTTATCTCGAGCGATTGATTATGATGCCTCTCTCCTTTCTAAAATTAGAACTGGCAACAGAAATCCTTCAAGACCACAAGAATTTGTAGAATCAGTGTGTAAATTTATTGTAGCAAAATATACTTCCATTGATGATAAAAAAGCAATTTCACTACTTATTGGATGTCCAATAGAAGATATAAAAAATGATTCTGATTATTTTCGTAAATTATTATACTGGTTCTCTACAAACTCAGTTACTGATCATAATGAAATTAATAAGTTTTTAAATCATTTAGACGATTTTAATTTAGATAACTATATAAAAGCGATTCATTTTGATGAAATGAAAATTCCATTTGTTCCTTTTTATAAGTCTATCTCCAAAACATATTATGGAATAGATGAAATGAAACAAGGAGAATTAGACTTTTTTAAGTCTACTGTACTTTCTAAATCAAATGAACCTGTTTTTATGTGTAGTGATATGCCTATGGATGATATGGCAAAAGATATAGAATTCGGCAAAAAATGGATGTTTGCTATTGCAATGACTTTAAAAAAAGGATTGCACTTAAATATTATTCACAATCTTGATCGTCCATTTAATGAAATGATGTTAGGTTTAGAAAGTTGGATTCCTATTTATATGACAGGTCAAGTTTCTCCATATTATTTAACAGGATTGCAAAACTCTACATATTGTCATTTAAATTATGTTTCAGGGTCTGTTGCACTTACTGGTGAATGTATTAAAGGTTATCATAATAATGGAAAGTACCGTTTGACAAGCAATAAAACAGAGGTCACATATTATAAAGAAAAATCAAAATGTCTATTAAATAAAGCAAAACCTCTTATGAGCATTTATCGTACAGAAAATCGAAATGCATTTAATGTTTTTATTTCTTCTGACATTGCAATTAAGGGAAAACGTAAAAGGATTTTATCCTCACTCCCCTTTCACACAATCTCCAATGAATTACTTATAAAAATTCTAAAGCGCAACAATGTTGATGAGGAGAATATAACATCACTGTTAGAATCATTAGAAATGCAAAAACATATTATGCAAAAGCTTTTAGCAAATAATATCGTAGAAGATGAAATTGCAATATTATCAGAAGAAGAATTTAAAAAATATACTCCTATTCTTTCTCTTTCTGATACTTTCTATACTGATAATATTTGCTATACTTATGAAGAATATTTAGAACATTTATCTGATACGAAAAAATATATGAAAAATAGTAAAAATTATAAAATATTATTTAGTAAAACAAATACTTTCAGAAATATTAATATTACTATTCATTCTAACAAATGGGTAATGGTTTCAAAAAACATGCACCCCGCAATTCATTTTGTTATTTACCATCCAAAGCTTCGAGATGCAATCGAAAACTTTATCGCACCAGTAATAGAATAACAAAAGTAGCAATGTAATTTAGCATTGCCACTTTTGTTGTATAAAATTTTAAAATTCTTGATTAATCAATTCATTACATATATTTACATCTAAAAAGCTTTTATATCTTTCTAAATTGTTTCTAATCATTCTTGCACTAATTGGATAATTTACCCTTTCCTTATCAACCAAAACATTTTTTATATTAAGATATTGACCTACACATTTTCCATAATCTTCACTACTATAAAAATAATTAACTGGTATGTCATTTAAAATTTTTGATAGATATTCCATTTGAATTTTAACACTCTGTTCATCTAGCCCATATTGTTTTGGACTATCAAATGCTTTTAAAATTTTTACATTAGGAAACTTTCTGGTTATCCATCCAATTTTTGTATTTATATTAATATTGAATTGCGGAGTATCATAGACAACAACATAAAACTCATCCATATCTTTCAGTCCTGTTTCTATTAAGAATTCATGTCCTTTATGGAAAGGAGCAAACTTCCCAATAGTAAAACCTATTTTTTTATCTTCCATTTTATCTGTTTTATATTCTTTCTCTATATATTTTAATAATTTTCAGCTTTTATTTCAAAATATGCTTTAGGATGAGCACATACTGGGCAAACTTCTGGTGCTTTTGTTCCAACAACTATATGTCCACAATTTCTGCATTTCCAAACTTTAACCTCTCCAGCTTCAAAAACATTTCCATTTTTCACATTATCTAATAATTTTAGATATCTTTGTTCATGTTCTTTTTCTATTTTTCCTACTTCTTCAAATAAAAATGCTATGTTGTCAAATCCTTCTTCTCTCGCTGTTTTAGCAAATTCAGCATACATATCTGTCCATTCGTAGTTTTCTCCATCAGCTGCTGCTTGTAAGTTTGTCATTGTATCTGAAATTTCTCCACCATTCAATAATTTATACCACATTTTTGCATGTTCTTTTTCATTATCTGCTGTTTCTTGAAATATTGCTGCTATTTGTTCAAATCCTTCTTTTTTAGCTTTACTTGCAAAGTATGTATATTTATTTCTTGCTTGTGATTCTCCTGCAAATGCTTCCATTAAATTTTTTTCAGTTTTACTTCCTTTTAATTCCATTTCATTCCTCCCTATACTTTGTATAATTTTATTCATTCTATATCAATATCTTTTATTTGTCAATTATACTCAAAAATTTATTTATTTCTGCGCCTAAAAATATCACATAAAAACATGCATATGACCACATCATAATTAACATTAACGCTGTTAAACTTCCATATGTTATCGAAAAGCCTTTAAATATGTCCAAATACTTAGAAAACACAAAAGATATTGCAATAAGTGCAATAGAACTAAATATTGCACCAGGTATTTGACTTCTGAAAGTTATTTTATGACCAGGCATAAATTTATATAAACATAAAAATACCACAAATGCTATCACTGCAAATATAAGTTGCATTATAATCTGAGATAAAATATTGTAATTTCTCAAAAGTCCAAATTTATCCTGTACTGTAGAAATTATAGGCATTCCAAATACTAATAGAACTGCTCCAACAGCTACAAGTATTATGAAGATCATTGTCTTTAAAATTGATGTTAATTTTAAGTATATCATAGATCTTTTTTTATTATCACTGTACTTATATACTAAATGTAATCCTTTTATCAAAGCAAATAATCCCTTATCTGCTGACAGTAATGTGAATATTAGTGATATTGAAACAGTTCCAACAGATTTTGAATAAACTTCTCTTATTATCCCTAATACCATTTCTCTCATACTAGATGGTATTAAATTTGATATTATATCAAATAGTTGCTGTTGCTCTATACTTGTATATTGAATTAGCGTTATTAACAAAATAATAAATGGTATAAATGATAATATAACATAATATGCACATTGGGCAGAATATTCACTTATATGATCTTCTCTCATATTGTTTAATATTATCTGTATTGATGATAACTTACTCTTTAACTTAGTCATATGTAACTCCTTTAAAAATTAATTATTTGTTAATTTTGTTTATCTTTATACATATTTATTATGTCTTTAAAACTCATTTTTGTACCATAATTCAAAATTGCATTTGAATATATCTTTATTGCAATTTTAGCTATTATCAATATTGTAACTATTAGTATAATAATAGAAATTGCTACATCTGTCCAACTTGCTAATCCCATCATAATTCTAAATGGCATACAAAATGGAGATGATATTGGGAATAATGAAGCAAAAACATTCAATTCACTTGTAGGATTCATCATTGTAAAATATGACAAATAAAATCCTACTACTGCTAATATTGCAACTGGTGTATTAGCTGATTGTATATCTTCTGGTTTACTTACAGTGGAACCTGTTAGTGCATATAATAAAGCATATGCAAAATATCCTAATATAAAATAAATAATAGTAATAATTCCTAGATATGGCGTAATATTAGACATATCTAATATAGAATTTAATAATTCTGGTTCTAAAAACATCTTAGCACTTATTAAAGCAGTTCCTACAATCACTATCATCTGCAATAATCCAACAACTCCAATCCCTATTGTTTTTCCTAGAACTATTATTCTTGGGCTTGTAGATGTCACTAATGTTTCCATTATTTTTGATGTTTTTTCGGTGGTTATTGAACTTGACACTTGATATGCACAAAAATATATTGCATAAAATAACACTATTGACATTAACATCATTGCTAATACATTTCCACTTGCTTTTTCTTTCTCTGTTTGTTCTAAACTAAATTCAAAATTTGGAGTAATTGATTGTAATTCATCTTCTGTTAGTCCTAATTTGCTTATTTGCATGTTAGTATATAAAGAATTTATAGTATTCACTAAATCATCTGGTACTTTGTTAATCATTGTTGAATTCTTTACTATATATCTTATCTTTACATTTTCCTCTTGTTTTTCAACCATTATAGCTTCCGCTACTTCTTCATTTTCTATTTTGTCTTTAACTTCATCAAACGTTGCTTTTCCAACCTCAATTTCATAATCTAAGCCTGCTTGTTTTATCAATTCTAAATTGCCTTCAAATATATCTTCATTATCAATTATTAAAAGTTTTTCATTTGTATCATCTCCTTTAATACTTTTTATTATATTTGGAATATTAAACCCAATTACAATTAATAATAAAATTATTAAAGTAGATATTATAAAAGATTTTCTTTTAACCATATCTTTTATAGTAAATTTCATTACTGTTAATATATCTCTCATTACTGTCCACCTACCTTTTCTATAAAAATATCATTTAATGTAGGTTTTTTAATTTCAAATTTATCAACTTGAACTCCATCTACAATTAATCTGTTTAATAGTTTATGAGCACTATTTTCATCTGATATTTTAATAATATAGTTATTATTTGTCTCTGTTTCTATCTCTAATTCAAAATCTTTAATATATGTACTAATATCTTGCTTTACATCAATTTCTATTCTATTTGCAGGATACTTTTCTTTTATTTCCTTTAAGTTTCCCTGTAATACAGTCTTTCCTCTATTTAAAATTAATATATCACTACAAAATTCCTCTATTGTTTCCATTTGATGTGCTGACATTATTATATATTTTCCTTTTTTTATTAAATTAATAATAATATTTTTTAATATCTTTGTATTTACTGGGTCTAATCCACTAAATGGTTCATCTAATACTACTAATTCTGGATCATGTATTATTGCTGTCATAAATTGTATTTTTTGTTGGTTTCCTTTGGATAATTTTTCAGCTGGCATTTGTAAATATTCTTCAACCTTTAATTCTTTAGCCCATTTATTGATTGCATTAGTTGCGTCCTCTTGTCTCATTCCTTTTAATTCTGCAAAATACATTAATTGATCAAATATTTTTGTTTTAGGGTACACCCCTCTTTCTTCTGGCAAGTAACCAAAATTTACATTTTTTCTATCTACAGTCTTCCCCTTCCAAGTAATCTCTCCACTATCTTTTTTTATTATACCAAGCAGCATCCTTATTGTTGTTGTTTTCCCAGCGCCATTGGTTCCAAGCAATCCATATACTCCAGGTTCTTGTAAACTAAAAGAAATATTATCTACTGCTTTTTTTCCAACAAATGATTTAGATACATTTTTTAATATTAAACTCATTTTTTCCCCCTTATTAATTTATTATAAATTTTTTGAAACATTTATATCTTTTAGAAGTCCATTATAAACTTCTTTTAATCCTTTCATGTACTTAAAGTCTTCTGGTTTTACTACTTCTGGCAATCCTGTATCCACTTTAGCATTTTCTATAACATATTTCACAAATTCAGCACAATAAAAAGATCGTTCTTCTCCTATTCTTTTATGAAATCCTGCTGCAAAAAGTCCTAATATATTAAACTTATATTCATCTTTATTTCCTTGAATTTTCATTACATTATCTTTAATTTTTTCATATTGTTCATCTGTTAATTCTAAAGAATAAATCCTAGCCTTTGTATTATAAAATCTTTTAAAAGTGCCTTTATCTATATATTCGTGCACAAATCCGCCCCAAAAAGCATTATATGGATTTAATCTTCCAAAACTATACATTTCTTCTAAGTTCACATCTAATGAAATAGAACAATGCGAAAATTCATCTTTTGTATAACATCTTATTACTTTTGATAATAATGTTCCTGTATGTGTTAATACTACATATATTTTTTTCATATCCTTATCATCCATTTCCTTATATTTGTGTTCTACTTATAGACATATTATATCACTCACTATATTATTTGTATATAGTTTTTTTTAATATAATAGATAACTGTTAACAAGTACTGCATGTAATAGTAGCCCAAAGAGGTGGCAAAGGATAAATTGCATAAAATAAATGAAAGATTTTGTGTATCTAATCTTACCATTAGAAGTTCTTATAGAATCAAATGAGGGATGTTCACGGGCAAACTTGTAAGTTTGAGCTTGAGTGAAAGAGGCTCATTTGATTCAATTAGAACTTCTGTGGTAAGATTGGCTTATCCAAAATCTGTAATGTTTTTTATGCAATTTATCCTTTGCCACCTCTTTGGGCTACTATTACATGCAGTACTCTATCTATTCATCTATGAATATAATTGCTCCTGCTTTTATTTTTCTAAGTAATTCCTCCATCTTCTCTTTGGGAATTGATATACATCCAGCAGTTGGATTATTATCACTGCAATGAAGAAATATTGCACTTCCATTTCCTGGCACATTGCATATATTATTTTTAACTTCTATCGCATATTCATACTGTTTAGGATATTCTATTAAATGTTCTGCACTTTTCCAATCATTTTTAACCTCTCTACTATCTACGAGTTGATTATAATAAATTGAATTTACATCATCCACCCAGTATAAATTTTGATTAATCTTTATATAGTCTATTGAACTATCTATAGAAATTGCTTTTCTATCATGTATACCAAATGCCAGCCCCAGTTCATATACTCCTTTAGGAGTTTTTCCATCACCTTCTCTCTTTTCTTCTGTCATCCCATTTTTTCCTATAAATGCTTCTGTTTCTAATACTTTATAAAAACGTCCTTCTCTATTTTCATAAAAACTCAATATTGCCTTGTTAAAATCATTTTGTCTTTTTACTACTATTAACTGGTTTGCAAATATTTTATTAAGCATTATAACTCCTCCACAATAATTATAAAAATCTATTCAGTTCTCAAAGCTTCAACAGGATCTCTTTTAGCTGCAAATTTAGCTGGAATTATACCTGCAAGCATAGTTAATCCAACACTTATAGCAACTAATATAATTCCACCAGCCACTGGAAGTTTAGCAATACCAGAAATATTAACTAAGTGTTCAATAACAATATTAATCGGAATATCTATTAATATTGTCACACCAATACCAATTAATCCTGCAACTAAACCAACAATCAATGTTTCTGCATTAAATACTCTTGAAACATCTTTTTTAGAAGCTCCTATACTACGCAAAATACCAATCTCTTTAGTTCTTTCAAGTACAGATATATATGTTATAATACCTATCATTATTGAAGAAACAACAAGTGATATTCCAACAAAAGCAATCAATACATAACTAATTACATTAATTATAGTTGAAACAGAACTCATCATAATTCCTACAAAATCTGTATAATTAATAACATTTTCTTCTTTACCTTGTTCTGTTTGTTTATTATTATAATCTGTTATAATATCTGCAATCTTATCTTTTGAGTCAAAATCTTTAGGATATAAATTTATTGATGATGGATTATCTAAATCAACTACACCTAATTGACTCAAATTATTATCATAAGTTGCTGATGCATTATTAGAGTATGTTTGCATTAATTGAGCAAGTTCTGCTTCTGAAAGTGTTGCCATATAAGCTTTTTGTTCATCTGATAATTGTGTATAATCAAATGTTCCATTTGTATTTTCAGGGAATTTTATTCCTGTAAATACATTTATCTCTGGATTATCTTTTTGTTCTTTTACAATTTCAGCATCATTAACTGTATTTATTACATATTCTTTTAGTTCTTTGTTATATCCGATTAATCCTGCTGAAGATGATGCAACTGTATTCTCATTTGGCTTAATAATTCCTACAATTTGAATTTCTTCTGCTTTATCTACAATTTGTTTCATATATTCTTCATCATTTGTCATGTCTTGCCATACATTTCCTACTTTTTTATAGTAATCTGTATTTAATAATACTTTAAATTTATAATTTAATAGTTCATCATATGAATAACTATTTTTATCATCATTTGTTTTAATTTCTTCACCATTTTTCAATTTTTCCATTGCATTTCCAAGCTCTGATACATCTTTTATTCCTAATGAATATAAAGTGTAATCGCTTACTTCGTTATTCTTATCTGCTATTAACACAACTTCATTATATTTTTCTGGCATTCTTCCTGCTAATACATCATATTGCGAATTTATTAAGTCCTTATTATCAAGCATTTCTGTCCATACATCTGTTTCTATCATCATTGCACTACTTGATGACATTATTGAACTTGATTGTTCTTGTGCTTTTACCATATCTCCAAACCCTATTTTTTCTAGGACTGAACTTGGATTTACTTTATATGCACTTCCATCTTCTTTTTCTTTGTAAATATTTAAATCTAAATTATATCCGTATTGAATCGCATTTATATAGTTCTTGATGTCACTATCTCCATTTTCGAGAAAATTCTTAAATTCTTTCAAATTATTAGTTTGAACTTTACTTGATAGAGTTTCTAACATATCTCCCATAATTGCTCTTGAATATATTTTGTCATTCTCATGCTTTTCTCCATCATCTTTTCCCATCATTGCTTCCATCATACTTGTCATATCAATAGATGATTCTTGAATTTCTATTGGATATGATGATAGTGTATCCTCTTCTACTTTATTTATATATGATTGCATTCCATTTGATAATGAAAGAATTAATGCAATTCCTATTATTCCTATTGAACCAGCAAATGATGTTAAAAAGGTTCTTCCCTTTTTAGTCATCAAATTGTTTAAACTCAAATGTACTGCTGTTGCAAATTTCATTGAAGCTTTTCCTGACTTTTGTTTTTTAGTTCTTGCCCTATCTAAATCTTTCTTTGTTGCAGTAAATGGATTTGAATCATCTGTAACTTTTCCATCTAATAATTTAATTATTCTTGACGAATATTTTTCTGCTAATTCTGGGTTGTGTGTTACCATTATTATTAGTCTGTCTTTTGAAATGTCTTTTAATATTTCCATTACCTGCTCACTTGTTTTAGAGTCTAATGCTCCTGTTGGCTCATCTGCAAGTAAAATATCTGGGTCATTTACTAACGCTCTCGCAATAGCAACTCTTTGCATTTGCCCACCAGACATTTGATTTGGCTTTTTATTTATTTGGTCACCTAATCCAACCTTTGTTAATGCTTCTATTGCTCTTTTTCTTCTTTCTTCTTTTCCTACTCCTGATATTGTAAGTGCTAATTCAACATTGGCTAATACTGTTTGGTGTGGTATTAAATTATAACTTTGGAATACAAATCCTACTGAATGATTTCTATATGTATCCCAATCTTTGTCTTTAAATTGCTTTGTTGATTTTCCATTAATTATTAAGTCTCCTGATGTATATCTATCTAGTCCTCCTATTATGTTTAACATTGTGGTTTTTCCACATCCACTTTGCCCTAATATTGAAACAAATTCACTTTCTCTAAATTCTAAGTCTATTCCTTTTAGAGCTTTTACTTCATTATCTCCTGACAAATAATTTTTGGTTATTTCTTTTAATTGTAACATAACTTTTTTCCTTTCTCTTTCAAATATTATTATTTTACTATGTAATTGTGAATTTTATGTGAAAATATTTTAATTAAATAAATTTTCTTGCTAAAGATAGGGTTATATATAATATTTTGAAATACCGCGCTAGCGACCAAACGAGCGAAGCGAGTGCGATATAGAGCAACCTACTGAAATTTTAGGATTTGTTGGTTGCGACAGCAAGGTTTTCAAAATATTATATATAACCCTATCTTTAGCAAGAAATCGAGGTTTACAAATGAAAAACAATGTGTTATAATTACATATGTAACATTTGTTATGTAAATAAAAAAAATCTCATATTGAGTAAAAGAAAGGAGCAATAATTTTAAGTTAAACAACCGTAAAAATTAAAGGAGATGTTTTATGGCTAGAAGAACGCAAAAGCAGATTGAACAAGACTATCGGGAAATTCGAGAAGCAGCCAAAACGGCTGAATCATTCAAAGATCTTGAAAAAATGACCGGGTTATCTTACTCGATGATTATTACAACGTTGGAAAAACACCCAATAGTCTTTAAACGTTTGAAAGCTCAGTTAAATATTAATAGAGAAATAGACAGAAAAACTGAGGAGACTACAGTAGAAAATTTTCACGAATTTGTTATTGATGCATCAATATCAGGCATCAAAGATTTGAAACAAATCTTTGATGAAATCTGTCACAAAAAGGCAAAGCTAGTTTTAACTAGTGTAACTATCAGAGAGCTTGACCAAATGCAAAAATTCCAAGATGTCGATGGTCATGCTGCTAGATATATTCTGGCTATGGCAGCTGAAAATAATGACTGTTTCAAAACTGTTCAAATTGATGAAAGTCTTCCTATCGCAGATGACTGCATCATTAAATATTGTGTAGATAATAAAGAAAGAACAACATTGTTAACGGCTGACAAGACAATGGCTTTAAAAGCCAGAATGTATGGAGTAAATACACAATACTTCAAACATAAAAAAAACACTAATACCACGTCAACACGTGCAAATAATTCAAAAACTTTAACGTTGATTCCGGCCAAAAGAGTTGGTAACCAGTTAGTTCTTCCAAAGTTTCATACACAGAATATGTCTATTCGTGTATACTCAAATGGATTTGAATACAACGAAGGTCCTAGAAATCTTAAGGTAGGTGATGATGTATATATTATTACTCAAAAAACAACCTATATTACGTTTGCGCATTACAAAATGTGCTCTCTAAAATCAGCTAACAACTGCACACTCATGTTCTCAAGAAGAATTTATGATTATAGCAGCAATTTAACTGATATCAAAAACAAATCCTATAGATCCTTTTTAATGGATTTCGCCAAAAGACACGACTTGTTATAATTTTTAATTAATACAACTCATTTGAGCCTAACTATACAACTGTATAGCTAGGCTCCTTTCTTTTATTCTATAACTTTATTTTCAATTTCTCTTTGAATTTTTTGAACAAATTCATCTATTTTCATTTGTCCAAGGTCTCCATCTTTTCGAGAACGAACTGCGACTAGATTTCCTTCTTGTTCTTTTGCTCCAAGAACTAACATATATGGAACTTTTTCAAGTTGAGCTTTTCTAATTTTATATCCAATCTTTTCATTAGATTCATCTAATTCTACTCTAACTTTATGTTTCTTTAATTCACTCTCAATTTTTTTTGCATATTCAATTTGATTATCTGTAATTGGTAATATTTTTACTTGTATAGGAGACAACCATACAGGGAAAAATCCTTTTGTTTCTTCAATTAGGAATGATATAAATCTATCAGAAGAACCCAAAATCGCTCTATGAATTACTACTGGTCTATGTTCTTTGTTATCCTCTCCTATAAAGTTCAAATCAAATCTTTCTGGCAATGCAAAATCTAATTGACAAGTTGGAATTGTTATATCATGATTTAATGCTGTTTTTATTTGAATATCAATCTTTGGTCCATAAAATGCTGCCTCTCCTTCTGCTTCATAAAAGTCAATATCCATATCTTTTAATATTGCTCTTAATTGTGCCTCAGCTGTTTCCCACATTTCATCATTATCTATATATTTTTCTTTATTATTTTTATCTCTTAATGATAATCTATATTTAAATGAATCAGCAGAAAATCCGAAATCTTTTTGGTATACTTCTTTAATTAATTTTAATACATTTCCAACCTCTTCTTTTATTTGGTCTGGCCTAACGAATAAGTGTGCATCATTTTGGCACATTTGTCTTACTCTTTCTAACCCACAAACAGCTCCACTATTTTCATATCTGAAATCATTTGCAAGCTCACCAATTCTAATTGGCAAATCTCTGTAAGAACGCATTTTACTCTTATATATTAACATGTGATGAGGACAGTTCATTGGTCTTAAAACCATTTCCTCATTATCCATTTTCATTGCAGGGAACATATCATCTTTGTAATGGTCCCAATGTCCACTTGTTTTATATAATTCCACATTTGCAAGACATGGTGTATATACATGGTCATATCCTAATTCAATTTCTTTATCTTGAATATATCTTTCTAATATTCTTCTTATTGTTGCACCATGTGGTAAATACATTGGAAGTCCTGAGCCAACCAATTCATGTGTCATAAATAATTCAAGTTCTTTTCCTATTTTTCTATGATCTCTTTCTTTAGCCTCTTCTAATAATTTTAAATATTCTTCTAATTGACTTGCCTTTGGATATGAAACTCCATAAATTCTTTGAAGCATTTTGTTCTTTTCGTCACCTCTCCAATAAGCTCCTGATGTAGATAATAATTTTATTGCTTTTACTTTACCTGTACTCATCAAATGTGGTCCTGCACATAAGTCAACATATTCTCCCTGTTTATAAAATGAAATTATTTCTCCCTCTGGCAATTCCTCTATTAATTCTACTTTGTAACTTTCTTTGGCTTCTTTCATTAATTTAATTGATTCTTTCCTAGAAAGTTCAAACCTTTCAAGTAGTAAGTCTTCTTTTATTATTTTTTTCATTTCTTGTTCTATTTTTTCAAAGTCTTCTTCTGAAAATCTATGTTCTGTATCAAAATCATAATAAAATCCATTTGCTATTGCTGGTCCTATTGCTAATTGAACATTTGGAAATAATCTTTTTATTGCTTGAGCCATTATATGTGCTGTTGTATGCCAATATGCTTTTTTACCCTCTTCACTGTTTTCAAATGTACATATATTTAATGAACAGTCTTCATTTAATTCATATCTTAAATCTTCTACTTTTCCATTTACTTCCCCACATGTTGCCATTCTAGCTAATCCTTCACTTATTTGTTTTGCTACTTCTAGTATTGTTTTTCCTTTTTCTACATCTAAAACTTTTCCATCTTTTAATGTTACTTTTATCATTTAAAATTCCCCCTTCTATATAAAAAAACACTCCTATAAGCATTTCTACTTATAGGAGTGTTTACATTACACGGTTCCATCCTATTTTTTACTTAATTCGATTATAACGTACCTTACACGTCTAGCTTATTCACTAGAAACTTGAGGAGTTAGTTTTTCAAATATGTTCTCTTAAATTAGTTCTCAACCTTTGACTAATTTTCTCTGTTAGAAACCTTTATTTTACTTCGTCTCCTACTTGTTTTTATATTTTTTTATATTCTCTTACTTTTTTATAGGCATATATAGCAGTTATAGCTAAAACAGTTATTGCAACTCCCATCATTGTACTTTCAGGAGCTCCTGCTTGTGGTAAATTTGTATTATAATTATTTGTATTATTGTTGCTAACATTTGTATTAGTGTTAGTGTTAATGTTTGTGTTCGTATTTGTGTTTGTATTGGTGTTAGTATTATTGTTGGTATTTGCACTTAAATCTATTTTATTAGTATTTAATTGATTTGTCTTGTCTTCATAATATCCGTCTAAAACAGATGAATCAGAATCAGATAAAGCAAATACATTTGTTGACATTGTAAATAATATAACTCCAGTTACCAATACGACTATCATTTTTAATATTTTCTCTTTCTTCATTTTCATACCTCTTTCTTATAACCTTTTTATCTATAGTATTTATCCCTTCTATATATTTATACTACATTTTTTAATTAAATGCAAGCTTTTTTATATATTTTTTATATTATTTTCATTTTTTACGTTAAATTATGGTGTTAAAATTATTCTAAACATTAAATTTGAATAGTACCACATCTCCATCTTGCATTATGTATTCTTTTCCTTCTTGACGAACTAACCCTTTTTCTTTTGCAGCTACCATTGAACCTTCTCTTACTAAATTCTCATATGAAACTATTTCTGCTTTTATAAATCCTCTTTCTATATCTGAATGAATTTTTCCAGCTGCCTTTGGAGCTTTTGTTCCTTTTTTTATTGTCCAAGCTCTTACTTCTGGCTCTCCTGCTGTTAAAAATGACATTAATCCTAGTAAATCATAACTTTTCTTTATTAATTTATCTAATCCAGATTCTTTCAATCCTAATGCTTCCAACATCTCTTTTTTATCTTGCTCATCTAGCCCTGATAATTCCTCTTCAATTTTAACACATAATGGTATTACTTCTGCCTTCTCTTTTGATGCATATTCTCTTACTTGTTTTACCATTTCTTCATTTTCAGCATTTTGTATTTGTTCTTCTGATATGTTCGCAATATAGATTATTGGTTTTGCAGTTAATAAAAACATGTCTTTTAGCATTTCTTGTTCATCTTCGTTATATTCTAACGCTCTAGCAGGAATTCCTTTTTCTAAATTTAATTTTATTTTTTCTATTAAATCAATTTCTGTTTGATATTTCTTATCTGCTTTTAAATTCTTTTTAGCTTTATCTAATCTTTTTGTTAATGTCTCCATATCAGCAAATATTAATTCAAGATTTATTGTTTCAATATCCCTTAATGGATTAACATTTCCATCTACATGTATTACATTTGAATCTTCAAAGCATCTTACTACTTGGCATATTGCATCAACTTCACGTATATGTGATAAAAATTTATTTCCAAGTCCTTCTCCTTTACTTGCTCCTTTTACAAGCCCTGCAATATCTACAAATTCTACGATTGCTTTTGTTACCTTCTGTGGTTTGTATATTTCAGCTAATTTATCTATTCTCTCGTCTGGAACAGCTACAACTCCTACATTTGGTTCTATTGTACAAAATGGATAGTTTGCACATTCTGCTCCTGCTTTTGTTATACTGTTAAACATTGTACTTTTTCCTACATTTGGTAATCCAACTATTCCTATTTTCATTTTTATTTTTCCCTTCTTCATTTCTAACTTTTTATACTTAAAATATTATAACAGATTTTTTAATTTTAATAAATAGTTTTTTAAAATTCTTTTATTTGCTTAAATATTCAACATATTCTTCTAAACACATATTTAATTCATTCATTTTTTTTGCATGTTCTACTCCAACATATCTCCAATGCCAAGACTCATACGCTATTTTAGTTATATCTTCTTTATCTTTTGGGTATCTTAATACAAATCCATAATCTTCTGCATTCTTTTTTAACCATTTAAAACCATCTAATTTCTCAAATTTATTATCAACATAATTAAAGTCTACTGCCAGCCCTAAATTGTGGTCACTTGAACCAGGTTTATTTATATATTCATCTGTCAGCTTTTCTGCCTCTTCTTTTGTTTTTCCTTGTTGTAAGTATTTTTTCACACTACTATCATATAATTCTTTTTGTCTTGATACACTTCTATAAGCTGATTGTATCCACACATTAGTTATCCCATCTTTTTTCATGGCATTCATCATGTCATTTAGTTCTCCTATTGCTCTTGAATCAAATTGTCTTGTTTCATCTATGTTCGAAACTTTAACACTAAAATCTTCTGGTAACAAATTCTCATAATTAGCAAGTATCAGTTTCCAATCATCAATCTTATTTTTTTGCGTATCTACTAATTGTCCTGATGTTTTATTATCAACAACTGTACTTGTTTGAATCTTTTCTGCGTTATTAATATCTTCTGAGCTTATTTCTGTAGTTGCTTCTACAGCCTTATTATGTTTTGTCCCTTTTCTTATTAGCAAAATAATCATTAACAGCAATCCTATTACTGCTGCAACTTTTTTCTTATTTAGCTTTCTTTTTTTTATTTTATTATTTTGAACACTTCTGACTGTTCTTTTTATAGTATTACGTTTTCCTCTTCTTTTATTTACTTTTCTTTGCATTTTTATTGTATTCCTTTCGAAATTACATAATTTATATTTCTCTTTCATTTTACTAGAAAATAAAAAAAATAGCAAGATGTTGCACTTTTATTTTTTTTATTATATAATTCGTTTTAGATAAATTTTACGAAAGGATTTGACTAAAGATGGAACACTGGAGTGTTGATGATTATAAAAACTTTACTAATTCAAAAATTAAAAAAACAAAATATAGAGCAAATAAAACTTCTATTGATGGTCATACTTTTGATAGTCAAAAAGAAGCTGATTATTACTGCCAGCTAAAATTACGACTACAAGCCAAAGAAATTAATGGTTTTTGTTTACAACCAACATTTATGTTAGCACCTGGTTTAAAATATAAAGCCGATTTTATTGTTTTTAATTCTGATAATACTTATGATGTTATTGATGTTAAGGGTGTTAAGACTAAGGAATATATTACTAAAAAGAAGGTTTTTGAAGATAAATATAATATGAAAATAATTGAAATTTAAAGGATGAGCTCTATCTCATCCTTTTCCGTTATCTTTTTGTTTCTCCTCAACTGCATTTGGTTCACTCAAAATTTTTGCTCTATCCTGTTCAGAAATAAATTTATATTTAACCATTTTATCTAAAACTTGTCCTTGTCTCTGTCTTGCTAATCCCAAATGCTTAGTTGGACAATATGCAGATGGAGCATTTGGAATCCCTGCCAACATACTAGCTTCATTTCTATTCATATTCATTGGTTCTTTATCAAAATATCCCTTGCAAGCTTCTTTAACACAATAATATCCATCTCCAAAATAACTTGTGTTTAAATATAATTCTAAAATTGTATCTTTATCACAATTTTTCTCAATCTCATGTGCCATAAACATTTCTGCAACTTTTCTTAAAGCTGACTTCTCTTGGGTAAAATATATATTCTTAGCTAATTGCTGTGTAATTGTGCTTCCTCCTTCTTTTAATTCAAGTGATTTCACATTAACAAAAACTGCTCTTGTAATAGCAATAGGATCTATTGCACCATGGCTATAAAATCTTCTATCTTCTACTGCAATAACTGCATCTAAATAAAACTCTGGTAAATCTTTTAATTCTGCATAATTTTTTTCTTTTTTTATTTCTACAACTTTATCAATTACACTTATTTTGTTTAATGCCTCTTTATATATTTGATATCCTTTATAAGTTAATATTGTTCCTGCAAATAATATTACGAGTATTATTACTATTATTATTCTTTTTATAAACTTCAACATACTATCACCTTATTTTTATTTTACATTAGTAATGTGACTACTAAGTGACTTTTCAAAACCTAATATATCTCCTGGAGTACATTCTAATACTTCACAAATTTTGTCTAATGTAGAAAACCTAATCGCTTTTCCTTTATTTGTTTTTAAAATTGATAAATTGGCAGGTGTTATTCCTACTTTTTCTGCCAATTCTTGTGAAGATATTTTTCTTTTTGCCATCATTACATCTAAATTTACGATAATCATATTATTGCCTCCTTATATAGTCAACTCATTTTCTTCTTTATACTCTGTTGCTTGTTTGATTAATTCAGCTAGAATATAAAATGCTATTGAAACTCCTGCAAACAATATTATCAGAAATGCCAATACTAATACTATAACCACATCTTCACTTTTAGCTAAAAATATCGTATATAATAAGTCAGCAGTCCAAAGTACTGTTTCTATTAAAGATGCAATACCTGATGTTTTTAATCTCTTAACATTTTCCATACAAAACGGTTTTCTATCTTTTAGAGAATCAAATTGTCCTATAAATTGTCGAACAATTACCAATAATACTATTCCATTTGGGTATATTACAAAAGCTGTTGCATTAAGTTTCAACCCTACAATTTGTAATTCAAATGGTAATATAATCAATATTGCTATGCCTCCCCAAAAACATATTTGTAGAAATATTTTTAAAATTTTTCCTATTCCATTTTCTCCTAAAATTTCCATATCTTTTCTCCTTTGATATGAGCATTATATTACTTTCTTTATTTTTTGTCAATATTTTTTTGTTGTTTTTCAATAATTACTTGTTGAAAATATTTATTATTTTAGGTCCGAATATCATTACTCCCATTATTGCAGCCCCCATTGCCACAACCAAAACAGCACCTGCCGCAATGTCCTTAGCTAATTTTGCTTTAGGATTTCTTTCATGGCTTACCATATCTACAACTGTTTCTATTGCAGTATTAAATAATTCAGCAGATATCACAGAAATAATTGCTATAATTATAAAACACCATTCCACCTTGTCCAGCTTAAAAACAAAGCCGAGTATAATAACAATAATCATTGCTAACACATGTATTTTCATATTTTTTTCAGTTCTAAAAGAAGAAATTATTCCTTCTATTGCATATTTAAAACTATTTATTAATTTTTTATATTCTTGTTTCGTATTCATAGTTCCCCCGTTTCTTTTAGTTTAAAATTTTAGGGTCGAACAAATTCGACCCTATTAGATAACTAAACTAATCTTGCAGTTTCTTTCGCAATCATAAGCTCTTCATTTGTTGGAACAACATAAACTTTAATCTTAGAATCTGGTGCAGAAATTTCTTTTTCTTCTCCCCTCATGTTATTAGCATCTACATCAATTTTAACTCCCATGAATTCTAGTTTTTCACAAATTCCTTTTCTAATATTTATTTGGTTTTCTCCAACACCTCCAGTAAATACTATGTAATCTATTCCATTCATTGCAACCGCATATTTTGCAATATATGAAGCAATTTCATATTTGAATTTTTCAATAGCTATAAATGCTCTTTCATTGTCAGTATAAGATGCTGCTTCAATTTCTCTAAAATCTGGAGCTAATCCTGAAATTCCTTGAACTCCTGATTTCTTATTTAATACATTTTCAACCTCTTCTGCTGTCCATCCTTCTTTTTTCATTAAAAATGTAACAACAGATGGATCTAAATCTCCTGAACGTGTTACCATTGGTATTCCAGCAAGTGGTGTCAATCCCATACTTGTATCTACAGATTCTCCTCCTTTAACAGCACATATACTTGATCCTTGGCCTAGATGACATGTAACGATTTTTAAATCCTTGGCATCTTTTTTTACAATTTCCGCCAATCTTTGTGATACATACATATGTGAAGTTCCATGAAATCCATATTTTCTTATTCCATATTTCTCATAATATTCAAATGGTATAGGATATATATATCTTTCTTTTGGCATTGTTTGATGGAAAGCTGTATCAAACACTCCTACCATTGGTTTTCCTGGCATTACTTTTTGGCAAGCTTCTATTCCTATTATTCCAGCAGGATTATGCAATGGTGCTAAATCAATACATTCTTTTAAAACTTCAACAACATCATCTGTAATTACTACAGATTTATTAATCTTCTCTCCTCCATGAACTAATCTATGGCCTATTGCTGATATCTCTTCTAGGCTATCTATTACTTTATATTCTGGATTTATTAATTGCTTTAAAGTGAAGTCAACAGCTTCTTCATGTGTTTTGGCTTGGTGCTTAATTTCAATTTTTTGTCCATTTACTTTATGTGTTATAAACGCTTCATCCTCTCCTATTCTTTCATATTTTCCTGATGCAAGCACCTCTTCATTTTCCATATTTATTAATTGATATTTTAGTGATGAACTACCACAATTTAATACTAATATTTTCATTTTCTTCTTTTCCTTTCCATACTTATTTTTTTATTATTCTTTCAGTTTCTTTTGCTATCATAAGTTCTTCGTTAGTAGGTACGATAAATACTCTAACTTTTGATTCTGGGGACGAAATTTCTCTTTCCTCTCCTTTAACATTATTTAAACTTCCTTTAATATCAACACCGAATACTTCAAGTAATTTACATATCTCACTTCTTGAGTATGGCGATTTTTCTCCTACACCTGCTGTAAATGTAAGTACATCTATACCGCCCATTGCAACTGCACATTTAGCAATATACCCAGCAACTGCATAATGATATGCATCTAGTGCTAATTTGGCATGTTTGCCTCCTGCCAATGTTTCTGCTTCGATATCTCTAAAGTCAACAGAAACCATTGATATTCCATATACACCAGACTCTCTGTTTAAAAGTTTTTCTAACTCTTTGGCCCCCAATTTTTCTTTTTTCATCAAATATGTTACAACAGATGGATCTAAATCTCCTGAACGTGTTCCCATTGGTATTCCTCCAAGTGGAGTCAATCCCATACTTGTTTCTACTGATTTTCCATCTTTAATTGCACATATGCTTGCACCTTGCCCCAAATGGCAATTTACTATTTTTAAATCCTTAATATCTTTTTTCATTAGATTAGCAACCCTGTTTGCAACATATTGATGTGATGTTCCATGAAATCCATATTTTCTTATCCCATATTTCTCATAATATTGATATGGAATTGCATAAATATATTTTTCTTTTGATATTGTTTGATGGAATGAAGTATCAAAAACAGCTACCATTGGCTTTCCTGGTACAACCTTCTTACACGCCTCTATTCCTAATATAGCAGATGGATTATGTAATGGTGCCAATTCTTCATTATTTTTTATCTCTTGTATAACTTCATCTGTTATTACAACTGATTCTTTAAATTTTTCTCCTCCATGCACTACTCTATGTCCTATTGCTTCTAATTCATCTAAACTCTTAAAAATCCCATAATTTTCGCTTGTTAATCTCCTCATAATAAATTGTACTGCCTCTTCATGATTTTTAGCAGGGTGTTCAAACTTATGTTTTTCTCCATTTACCTTATGTGTTAAGAAAGCTCCTAATTGTCCTATTCTCTCATAATGCCCTTTTACAAGCATCTCTCCTGTCTCTGTATTTATAACTTGATATTTTAATGACGAACTGCCTGAATTTAATACAAGAATTTTCATATTTTTCCTCCTTTGGGCAATTTGGGGTCGGTTCCTTTTTTTCCCTTGGGACATTTGGGGTCGGTTCCGTTTTTGCCTTTTTATTTAAATTTGCTGTGCTTGAACTGCTGTAATCGCAACAACTCCAGCAATATCTTGACTGCTACATCCTCTTGATAAGTCATTAACTGGTTTTGCAATTCCTTGACAAAGTGGCCCATAAGCTTCTGCTTTTGCTAATCTTTGTACTAATTTATATCCAATATTTCCTGCACTTAAATCTGGAAATATAAGTACATTTGCCCTTCCTTTTAAAGGACTTCCTTTAGCTTTAAATTCTGCCACTTCGGGTACTATAGCTGCATCTAGCTGTAATTCTCCATCAACCATCAATTCTGGTGCTTTTTCTTTCACTAATCTAGTTGCTTCTATTATCTTTTCTGTTGAAGCAGAATGTGCACTTCCATATGTAGAATATGATAGCATAGCAACTTTTGCTTTTTCTCCAATTAATTGTTCGAAACTTTTACTTGATGATATAGCTATTTCTGAAAGTTTATCTGAATCTGGCTCTTCATTTAAACCACTATCTGCAAATATAAATGTTCCATTTGAACCATATTCACAATTTGGAACTACCATAATGAAAAATGCTGATACTAACTTAGTTCCAGGTGCTGTTTTTAATATTTGTAAAGCTGGTCTAAGTGTATCTGACGTTGAGTGTGCTGCTCCTGAAACAAGCCCATCTGCTTCATTTAATTTTACCATCATCATTCCGAAATAAACTGGATCCAGAATCAATTGATGTGCTTGTTCTTCTGTCATTCCTTTTGACTTTCTTAGTTCATAAAGTGCCTTAGCATACTCTTCTGTCTTTTTATCCTTTAGTGGATTTACTATTTGAATATTTTCTATATTTATACCTTTATCATTGGCTATCTCTTTTACTTTTTCTTCATCTCCAATTAATATTATTTTAGCATATCCTTCATTTTTTACTATTTGAGCTGCTTCTAGTATTCTTGAATCTGTAGCTTCTGGTAATACTATTGTTTTTATTTCAGTTCTTGCTCTTTCTTTAATTCTTTCTATAAATGACATTTTTCTCCCTCCTTCATTTTTATCCAATATATCATATTCATAAAAAAAAGACAATATTTTTCATGTCTAATTCCAAAATTTACCCCCTATACATTGTATAGGGAGTTATATAAAGTTAAAAGTTAGGAATTCCCTGATAATATCTATTATTCATCATATTGTTATTCATTGTTCCTCCCATGGCATTATTCATAGTTGTTCCATAAAATGCTGTAGTAGAAATTGTTATGAATTTTATTGAATAGATATCACAATAAACTAAACTATCATTTTCAAAAGAACGTAATAATATGTAACTTGCCCCAACATCTTCAAGAATTCCTATCCTGTCTGTAAGATTATTTGTTCCAATCAAAAATTCCACTCTCATAAGCCTTCCTATTTGCTCTCTTAAAAAAGCTGGCGTGTAAATAGGATTTGTTAATATTTCTGGTGAATTTTGATTAATATTAACATTTCTTTCCTCTTTTCTTTCTTCTCTTTTGTCTTGATTTTCTTCCATATTCGCCATAAACATGACCACTCCTTTTCTTTTTTAGGTTTGTGCATATAAAGAAGTGGGTCTATAAAAACAATGTTCTCCAAGGCGTGTATGCAATGTTCCTGAACCATTACTAGGAAAAGTTGAACCACATGATGGTCTAAATGGATTTAAGTACCATAAACATTCTCCTATTTCATTAAGTCTATTTCCTGATAATGCCCAATCTGCAATTTCATAATGTACATATGTTGGATTCACATTATATATATTTTGTGAATTATATCTACCTCCTATTGTTTCTCTTGCACAATCAAATTGTCCTTGTTGAAATATAATATTTCTTAAACCTCCCCCTTGAGAAACCCTTGCGTATTCCCCAACTGGTGTATTTACTCTATTCATTACTACTGAAGCAACTGCTTTCCTGTTCTGATGGCGACACCTGTGTAATTTTTAAAATTGCTTTCTTCTATACTTTCAGAAAACAATTTCTTTGTACTTTCTTCTAGTTTTGTATTTAAGATATTTACTTCTACTTTATCACCATTACCATATATATCTTTTATAAAGATTCTCAATATATCTTTTTTCATTTTTAAATCTAATTCATCAAAATTATTTAAGCAATTATTAATTATATCTAAAATTAATTCTGCTCCCTTACTTTCAGACGTCCTTTTTAATTCACTGTTTTTTTGTTCTTTTTGTAATCTTTCTATTTTTTCTTGTATTTCTTCATTCTCTTTTTTTAATTTTTTTAACTCATCATTAACGAGTGGAGTTACTTCAACATCCATAAACTTAAGTTTTTCTATCAAATTTTTTATTGCTTCAAGATTCCTATTATATGTTTTATTTAACATTTCAATTTCTTCATTTGAATCTTGTTTTATTTTTGATATGGACATTTTCTTAAGTTCCTTATAAATTTCTGAAGATGGAACGAGTACCTCTTTTAGTTTTTCTACAATTAAATTATCCATTGCTATCCCTGCAATATTTGCTCCTTGACATTTTGTTCCTTTACTTCTATCTTTTAGTTCGCAAGTATAATAATATCTTCTTTTTCCATTGTCGCCTTTTCTATTTCCTGTTGCCTTTGGTCTCATATATGAACCACATTCTTTACATTTAACAAGTCCAGAAAATAATGCCTCATTTTTACATTTTGCACGATATCGTTTTGAAGAATTTTTTTCTATTAATTCTTGAATTCTTATAAAATCAATTCCTTTTATGTATCCAGGATGTAATCCAACAGCTATTATCCAATCAGACATATCTCTTGAATTTTTATCTCCGTCCATTTTGTTGTATGAAATTAATCCATATCTTCCTTCTGCAACCTCTCTGCCAGGCTCTGTATAAATAGTAATACCTTTTTTCTCTAAGTATCCTTTCATATCTTCATCATAAGTTGCATAAACTAAATTCGTTAAAATCGCTCTCAATCTACTTGTACAAAAATAAACTCCTGTTCTTGACACAATATTATGTTTGATTAAATATGTTTCTAATCCAGTTAATGATTTTATTTCCAAATATTTTCTAGCAATAATTTCAATTGTTTTTCTTTCTTCCACATTCGGAATCAACTTACAGGCTTTTTTCTTTTTCTTTGTTAATATATTGTCATTATCTTTTTCATAAATATCAACTATTTCATACTTTTCACTGTCAAATCCTGTTGGGGTTTGCCCTCCAAGCCACCTGCCTGTTTTCGCAAGTTCTATCATATTGTCTCTAATTCTTTCAGCAATTACTTCTCTTTCTAGTTGTGCAAATACACTTGCTATAAACATCATTGCCCTACCCATTGGAGTTCTTGTGTCAAACTGCTCTTTAATTGATACGAAATCTGTATGTAATTTTGTTAATTCATTCATTAGATTAGAAAAATCTGCAATATTTCTACTAATTCTATCTAATCTGTATGCTATTAATACATCATATGGATTTTCTCGCTCTATCTTTAACATTTTTTGAAATTGTGGTCTATCTATATTTCCTCCTGAAAAACCTTCGTCTTCAAAGATTTCAACTTCTACTTTGTATTCATCTTCTGGATAGTGTGTTTTAATATATTCTTGAGCTAGTTCTATTTGGTTTCCAACAGAATCTCCTGTGTTTGTATATTTTGATTTTCTTGAGTATATGGCAATTCGCTTTTTGTTTTTCATAGCTTTCCTCCGTTTTTGTTGTGATTGTAACTCTTGTGCTACTAGGTTTCAAGTCTTTTTTAAAGTTTCTAAAATTTCATTTTTAAACAGTTCTTTTTCTTTATAACTAATATCTAAGTCTTCAATTGATTTTTTTATCATTAATGCTTTTATGAATGCTAAATTGCTTATATAATTATCACTTTCTGGAAAATTTAATTGTATTTGCATATTTTCATACCTCTTGTTTAAATTGTATGAAATAAGCTTTTTATTATTACATGTTTTGTTTTTCATTTCTTAGTACTCCTTTAATAATAGGAGTACCTTTTTTAAGTATAAATGTTGCTTTTTAATATTTTAACAATTATAAGCTATACATAGTTGTTTTTGTAATAATTTTGTGGTATAAATAAAATAAGTTTGAATTTTGTAACATTATTTTGCAAATTTTAAATGCATATACTAAAGAATTGGAGGAAAAAGATGAATAAAAAAATAATGTTAATATACAGTATTATCCATTTTGTTGTTGATTTTTCCTGTGCTGTATTAATATCTAATATAATAATACCACAATTAACGGGTTCATTTTCTCTATTTTTTGCTATAATCATATATAATTTCTTTGCTTTTGCAATACAATTGCCAATTGGAATTTTAGCCGATAAAATAAATAAAAATGCGATATGTTCCGCTTTAGGTTGTGTTTTAGTTATAATGGCATTTGCTATTTCAAGATTTGGAATTACATCTTGCTTAATAGCTGGAATTGGAAACGCAATGTTTCATATTGGTGGAGGTATTGATGTCCTAAATATTAGTGATAAAAAAGCTACATTATCTGGAATATTTGTATCAACAGGAGCACTTGGTATTTTTTTAGGAAGTAAGATTACTAATATAAATTTTAATATTAATTACTTTACAATATTTATTCTGCTCTTATCTATGATAGCTTTAATTTGGCTATATACTCAAACAAAGAACAAGCTGAATAATGAAAAAATAATAGTTCCTAGCATAAATAAAAAAGAACTTATCGTGATAATTTGCTTAATAGTAACAGTTTTTATAAGAAGCTATGTGGGATTAATTTTATCATTTAATTGGAAATCTAATTATATTTTAGCCTTGTTATTTGTATTGGGTGTTATATTAGGTAAAATGTTTGGTGGTATACTAGGAGATAGATTTGGATTTATAAAGGTTTCTGTTTGTTCATTAGGAATAGCCGCTATATTATATACAGGAGCATTTTATAGTAGTATTTGTGGAATATTAGCTGTTTTATTATTTAATATGACAATGCCAATTACTTTGACAAGTTTAGCAAATATTTTTAATAATAACAAAGGTTTAGCATTTGGTTTATTAACTTTCGCTCTATTTTTAGGTGCTATTCCTGTATTCTTTGGATATACGGATACATTATTTAATCCTATCGGTTTATTTAGTATTACAATATTTTCTGCAGTTATTTTATTTATAGGATTGAAAGGCTATAATGAGTTGATGGAGAAAAAATATGATTAAAAGTTTGATTTTATCTCTGATACTGACAATTATACTAGAATTATTAATTTCGTATATGTTAGGAATTAGAAACAAAAAAGATTTTAAGGTAGTAATATTAGTTAATATATATACTAATCCATTTGTAGTATTTTTATCTAATATTGTACAATTAATGAATAATACATTATTATATTATTGTTCAGTTTTTATATTAGAAATAGGTGCAATAATTATTGAAGCATTACTGTATAAAAAATATTTAAAAGATGCAATCAATCCTATAAGATTATCAATTTATAGCAATATTTTTTCATTTTGTATAGGTATAATTTTATTGTTTATTTATAAGGAGGTGATTTTGTGAAAAAGAAAATTTTCTTTGCAATAGTTTTAATTATTCTAGTAATTTCAGAGATATCAATAGTATATGCTGATATAATTATACCAGGTCAACATTTTAATAGTTATAATAACGATAAAAAAATTACTGCGTTCTTAAAAAGAATAAATTCACCTATAAAAGAAGTCACAGTTGTAGCAACAATTTTTACTTTTATATTAGGAATGGTCATATTAGTTTTTAATGATGTAAAAGATAAAAATAACAATGATACCAATAATTCTGGAAATATATTGAAAAAAATATATTTAGGATTGAGTTTTGTGTTAAATCTACTACAAATACAAATTTTAAGATATGCTTTAATTTTTCATAGTGATTTCACAGGCGTAAGATCAGCGAGTGCAATAAGAGAAAATAGAATAAATCATATGATTATACCAGTTTTTTATATAGCATATGCTATAATAATGATTTCATTATTAATTATTGATATAAAAAGGAAAAAAGAAAAAAGAATTTATATTATTACAACAATTATTACAATATCATTATTTATAATATGTGCATTTATTGTGTATATTACTCCAGCTGGTTATTATACATATGATAATGGTCCCTTTGGTTTATAAAAAATAATAGATTTTTTCAAAATATTACAAATTCTCTTGTGATATTTGCTAAAAATTCTTGATTTCTTTCAAAAAATATGGTATAAATATATTGAGTGGTGCTTAGAAAACTTTTGAAGCTCTAAGTCATTCAAAAACTGTCTAGAAATATTTAAAATTCTAGACAGTTTTACTTTTTCAGCCTTTTGTAAGTTTTTTTCATAATATGGTGAATAGTTCGCCATCAGACTACCATTGCAACTGCTCTCATTCCATTGTCTCCTTCTCCACCTGCCTCACATTGAACAATTCTTGCTAATAGCTCCCTTTCTGAATATGCCATTTTATCACCTCTTGTTTATATATATGCAGTTCTTTCTAAAGTGTGCATATTTATATTGAACATATTCTTTAAGTAAAGTAGATATTGATAAACTACACTCAAATTAAAAAAATATCATATATGTTAATAATCCTAGGACACCCAATTTAGTCATATCTTCTGTCATAAATGATTCTTCTTGAACCTTTTCGGCTTTTTCATCAACAACACTTATATTATAAGATTTGACATCTTGAATTTTAAAGTAAGTTTCAAAGTCCTTTGTTTTGTTTGCATCTAAATTTCCTATCTCTAAATAATTTGTTCCTAACAAATTTCCTCTTTCAGAATATAAATCTACTTTTAAATATTTTCCGCTTAAATTGTTATCTTCAGAATTTGTAACAATTCCATTAATTCTTCCATTTACTCTTGTGGCTTCCGCATTATTTACTGAAATTTGATTTGTTTGCTCCCATTTAGGAGTAATTGCTTTGTATGTTGAATTTATTCCATAATATATTAAAATATCCGATAATATCCAAAATAATACTAACCATATAGCATATTTGGCAAATGTTTTTACTCTATCCATAAAATCCTCCCTTAGTTCTTATATATTATACAATATTTTCCCTCTAATGGCAAGTATTTGTGTCTTATAAACCATTAAATAGTTACAGGATATGTTTTATTTTTCAAAGAGAGACTTAAATATAAGCTTTGAATGAAATGACGAATGTGCATGGAGAAATTTTAGAAATTCTTATGTAGTTTTATGGTAAGAGTTCACGATAGTGGAAAGGACCCATAAAGCAAATTAGAATTTCTTAAATTTCGTAATAAGCCGAGGAATGTAATGAAAAGCTTATATTTAAGTCTCTCTTATAAAAAATCAAAATCATTATCTTATAACATTGAATCAGTCAATCTCTATTTTATTTCTTCCCAAAACACCATATTTTCTATATTATTTCTTTTATAATGTGCTTCACTTGGTTTAGAATCTTTAGCAGGATATCCAACAGGCATCAATGCAACAATTTCATAATTTTGTGGAATTTTATATATCTCTCTTACTTTTTGAGAATCAAAATATCCTATCCATGTTGTACCTAACCCTAAATCTTGTATTTCAAACATCATATGTGTTGCAACTATGCTCGCATCCACTACTCCTTCATCTCGATTATCGAATTTGCTCTTCCATGAAACATTTTTGTCATAACAAATAATAAACATTGTTTTAGCTCCCCAACCAAATTTTGTACATTCACTTAATTGGGATAATTTCTCTTCATCTTGTATTACTAATATTCTTTGTGGTTGATAATTTACAGCTGTTGGAGCAACCCTAGCCGCTTCTAATATTTTATCTATTTTGTCTCTTTCAACCTTTTGCTCTGTATAACTTCTGCATGAATACCTTGCTTTGGCAAGTTCTAAAAAATCCATTAAAATATCTCCTCCTAGAATAAACTTAATATTTAGTATTATAATAATTTAATTTCAAGAAGTCAATAAAATTTGAATATAACGTAACCAAAAAATTTATATAAAATATAATACAATGAAAGGAGTTTTATATGGATTACGAATTAATGATGAACGGAAATGTTAAGATTGGTCAACATGCCCCAGATTTTACAGCAGAAACTACATATGGACCTGTTAAACTTGATGATTATAAAGGTAAATGGTTAGTGTTCTTCTCTCATCCAGGCGATTTTACCCCCGTATGTACCACTGAAATGATTGCATTTGCAAATGCACACTCATATTTTGAAAAACTAAATACATGTTTATTAGGATTGAGTATAGACAGCAATGCATCACACTTAGCATGGATGCATGACATCTATTGTATGACAGGGATAGTTTTACCATTTCCAATAGTAGCTGATAGAAATGCTTTAATAGCAAGAAAATATGGCATGATTTCTAATGAAATTAGTACAACAGAAACTGTTAGAAATGTATTTATCATTGATGATAAAGGAATTGTCAGAGTTATACTTGTATATCCTCTAAATATTGGCCGATTTATCCCAGAAATATTAAGAATCATTCAAGCTTTGCAAATGGCAGATTATTCTAAAGGTTCTACACCAGCTAATTGGATGCCTGGTCAACCTGTAATCATACCATCCCCAAAGACATATCCTCAATTACAAGAACGTTTAGATTACATTAATCAAAATAATAATGGTATGAGTTGGTATTTAAGTTTTAAAAAACCACCAGAAATATGCGAAAAAGACACTTCTAAAAACTCAAACGATGATTGTAAATAGATTTAAAGATTAAAGAAAAGGAACCTCTAGGCTCCTCTTTCTTTTAATTTTTTATTTTTAACTATGTCAACACCATATGTTATTGCTAATGTACAAATAGTTATAGACATCAAAATCATAATATAACTACCCTTGAAATTTGTAGCAGTAGGAACTAAAATTTCTCTCAATAATTTAATTGAATATGTCATTGGCAAATAAGGTGTTACTGATTGAAATCCTTTATCTATTGTCTCTATTGGGAATGTACCCCCAGATGCTGCTAGTTGTAAAACAAGAATTATTAGTGCTAAAAATTTTCCAATATCTCCAAAGTTTCTAATTAGGAATTGAATGATACTTGTAAATGTAATACCTATTAAGATACTAGCAAAATAATATAATGCACTATTTTGAACTTCATATCCTAAACCTAATTTTAACAATGCTGCAACTATTATTCCTTGAATTGCGCCTATTGCTATATAAATTATATTCTGTAAAAACTTCTTTTCACTATTATGGTCTAAAATTCCAAATCTATGCTTTTGATCATAATACAATACCACATAACACATTAATGCTCCTACCCACAAACCAATACATAAGAATAGTGGAGTAAATGCTATACCATAAGAATTAACTTTTCCATATTCTTCTGTCTTAAATTCTACTGGGTCTTCTGCAAACTCTTCAATACCTGAAAGGCTTTTTAAATCATTATTAGTAGTTTCAATATTTTTATTTATTTCATCATTAAATTCTTGTAAACCATCTGTTAATTGTGTGCTTCCAGAATATAATGAATCTGTTCCAGCAGATAATTTATTTAAAGCTGTTTTTACTTGTATAGAACTACTGTCTAATTTCTCTAAACCACTTTTTAAACTATTACTTCCACCTAACAATTTAGTAGTTCCATTTTTTAAACTTCTTACACCAGACTGCAATGATTTAGTACCTATTTGAACTTGTGCTAATGCAGATTGTAAATTTGTTATTCCTGATGTAATCTGTCCTAATGATTCAGACTTTTTAGCTAATAGTTGAGTACCAGTATATAACTCATTTGAACCTGCTTTTACAGCTCCTTCTAAACCTATTAATTGGTTAGCACCAGCCATTATAGTTGGCTCCATCTTAGTCAATGCAGTTTCAGATGTTTTTATACCTGTTCCATTTTTTGTTAATGATTCTATCTCTTTACTTTCAATAATATTTTTAGCTTTTATCGCTAATTTTTGAACATTAGCATCTTCGCTATTCTGTAATTCAGATAGTTCTGTTAATAACTCGGAAATTTGAGTATTTGATTCATTAACTGAATCAATATATTTATTTACATTTCCTAATAAATAATTTGTTCCATTTATATATCCTATTGTTCCATTTGCTAGAGATGTTGCTCCATCTGCATATGCAGATAATTTAATATTTAAGTTCCCAGCCCCATTATTTATATCTGTAATACCATTTGATAATGCTTGAACACCATCAGCTCCTTTTGCAGCTAAATCGTTAACTCCAGAATTTATTTGAGAAACCGCATTATTTAATGAATCAGAACCTGTGTTTAATGTATCAACACCAGAGCTTACTTGATTAAGACCACTTTCTAAAGATTTACTTCCTTCATATGCTGAATTTACACCAGTATTAAATTCTGTATAACTATTGTTTAAAGTTGTAGTTCCATCATTAACTTCCTTAATTCCATTAGTCAAAGTCTCTGAACCATTTAATAATTGACCTGATGCATCAGATATCTTTTCTAAACTGTCAGGCACACTTTTTAAATTATCAGATAAATTTCCTACTATTGCACCACTAACCTTTGCTTGTAAATTAATCTCCATAGTCTTTACCGCACTGTTAATTATTTGAGAAGATAAATAGTTTGATGCTTGATTTGGACTATATGTTATAGTTGATATTTGTTTATCTGTTGTTGAAGCACTATTTAAACTCTTAGTAAAATTACTAGGAATAGTTATAGTAGCATAATACTTACCATTTTGCATACCTTCATTTGCCTCATCTAATGTTACAGGACATATATCAAAAGTTCCATCATCTTGCAAAGATTTTAAAAATTCATTTCCCTGATTTTCATTGTTTTCGCCATCATCTAAATTAACTACAGCAATTTTTAATCCTTTCAAATCACCATATGGGTCCCAATAAGATTTTAGATAGAAAAAACTGTATATTATTGGTATTAATAAAACAACCGCAAAAATTATAACTTCTAAAATTTTTTCTTTTTTCATAAATTAATCAACATCCTTTCTTAAACCATTTTTTAAAATCTCAGAAATACTACTTGCTATCATTTGTTCATCTAATTCTTTTTCGTGTTCATTCCATTCAAACATTAAAGCAATATACATTTTGTATATTAAAAATGAAGTAATATCTGCATTTTTATAATCAATGTAACCATTTTCTTTAGCTTTTTCTAGTTTTGTCTTTATATAATTTTGTATCTGTGTATCAATTAATTCTAAACTATTTATAATAACAGGATTTTTAAGCCATTCTGCTTCTTTTGTTATAATATTTAAAAAATCTTTATCTTTTCTATATTTTAAAAGACTATAAATAGATTGATTTACAGTTTCAAAAAAATCCAAATTTTTATTATCTATTTCTTCTACAATGTTTTTCATATTAACAATTTCTTCTTGTATAAAATATTTTAATAAGTCTTCTTTACTAGAAAAATAAGAATAAATAGTTTTTTTAGTTACATTAGCTTCTCTTGCTATTTCATCCATAGAAACTTTTTTAAATCCATATTTATGAAATAACAACCTTGCAGATTCAATAACATTTTCTTTCTTCATTTAAATTCCCCCCTCTGTATGAATGTTTTTACACTAATATACTCATCTAGTGATTTAGTATATCATATTTTAAGGAAAATGTCAACACATTTGCCACAAAAAAACAAAAAGGCCATATTTAGCCTTTTCGTTTTTTGTTGCTATATTTTTTTTATTCACCTGCAACTGTATTTACTTTAAATAATTTTAATAATTCAACAATGGCTATTGGTGCTAACACTAATGCCATAACTTCTATCATGTTTCCAAGTGGTAGAATTGGTATACTAAACACGTGTCTTAAAGCAGGGACAGTCAATATTATAACCATTAAAAATGCTGAAAAAAGAACAGCCCATATTAATATCGGATTGCCTAATATTCCTGTTTTAAATATTGAATTTTTATTATCACGTATATTAAATACATGAACTAATTCAGAAAATGCTAATACGATAAATACCATAGTTTGGCCAATCTCAATTTTAATTTCTTCTTTAGATATATATTCTCCGCCATTTGCTAATACTTCGTCCAAATTATCTATTTCTTCAGCTGATATTACCTGGTTCTCGTATGATATCATAGTTGGTAATTTATCATCAGGTGTTGCTAATCCTATTAGAAATGCTATAAGTGTAAGTAATCCAATCATTACACCTTGATATATAATTCTAAAAGTTCTACCTTTTGTAAATATTCCCTCATCCTTTTTTATTGGTTTTCTATTCATTACATCTTTATTCGCTGGATCAAATGCTAATGCCAATGCAGGAAATGTATCTGTTACAAGGTTTATCCATAATATATGAATTGGAAGTAAAACTTGTATCATTGTTACATCAGATATGCCAAACCAACTAGCTATTGCTGGAGCAAATAATGTAGCCAATAGTAATACTATAACCTCTCCAACATTACATGAAATTAAAAATTGTATTACTTTTAGAATATTATCATATATACGTCTTCCCTCTTCAACTGCTGATACTATTGTTGCAAAATTATCATCTGTTAAAATAACATCTGCAGCTTCTTTTGCAACTTCTGTTCCAACTTTTCCCATTGCACATCCAATATCAGATGTTTTCAATGCTGGGCTATCATTTACACCATCACCTGTCATAGCAACTACTTCACCATTTGCTTGCCAAGCTTTTACTATACGGACTTTATGTTCAGGTGATACTCTTGCATACACTGAATATTTTCTTATATCTTTTGTTAATTGTTCATCAGATATCTTATCTAGCTCCAGTCCTGTTAGAGCCTCATTCTCATTTTCTAATATTCCTAATTTTTTTGCAATCGCAACTGCTGTAATTTTATGATCTCCTGTAATCATTACAGTTTTGATTCCTGCATGTTTACATTTTTCAACAGCTTTTTTAGCCTCTTCTCTTGGCGGATCTATCATCCCAACCATTCCTATAAATGTAAGACCGCTTTCTATTGTTTTCATTTCTTCTTTTGACGGCTTATGGTCAATTTCTTTATATGCAAATGCCAATACTCTTAGTGCATCTTTTGCCATATCTTCATTGTTTTCTCTTATCCAATTAGCATATTCATCTATGTTTGTTTTTACTTCACCTTTGAATAAATATGAATTACATATTTTTAATAATTCATCTACTCCACCTTTTGTATAAATTGTATATTTTCCGTTGTTTTCATTTACAGTTGTCATTAATTTTCTTTCAGAATCAAATGGTATTTCTTCTACTCTTTTGTTTTCTCTATAAATTGATTGTTCATAATCTTGTTTTAATGCCATATCTATTAATGCTGTTTCTGTAGGATCTCCTGTAATTTCGCAATTTTCAAGTATCCTAGAATCATTGCATAACATACAGTTGTATACTAATTTATTAAAATCATCTGTTGCATCAACTTTTTCTAAATCTACTGTTGTATCATTGCAAAATATTTTTTCAACAGTCATTTTGTTTTGTGTCAATGTTCCTGTTTTATCTGAACATATTACTGTACTGCTACCTAAAGTTTCTACAGCTGGTAATTTTTTTACAATAGCATGCTTCTTTACCATTTTTTGAACACCTATCGCTAATACTATTGTTGAAACAGCAACTAATCCTTCTGGTATTACAGCTACTGCAAGTGATACAGCTGTCATAAACATTCCAACTACACTCTTTCCTTGTAATAGACCTATAACAAATATTACTGCACATATTACTAAAGCTGCAATTCCAAGTGTTTTTCCTAAACTGTTTAATCTTGTTTGAAGTGGTGTTTCTTGTTTTTCTGTATTATTTAACATCCCTGCAATTTTACCAACTTCTGTATTCATACCAGTCTCAACTACAACTGCTTTTCCTCTACCATATGTAATTAAACTTGATGAAAACAACATATTTACTCTATCGCCAATTCCAATTTCAGTTCCCTCGATAGCCATTATCTCTTTTTCTACTGGTACAGATTCACCTGTTAGTGAACTTTCTTGAGCTTTTAAATTAACAGCCTCTACTATTCTTAAATCAGCTGAGACATAATCTCCTGTTTCTATTATTACTATATCTCCAGGTACCAACTCTCTCGCAGGAATAATTTGTTCCTTTCCATCTCTTATAACTTTTGCAGCATGTTCACTTAGTTTCTTTAATGCCTCTAATGATTTTTCAGCTTTGCTTTCTTGTGCTACTCCAATTACTGCATTTAGTAATACTACTATTAATATTATTATTGTATCAGTAAATCCCTCTCCTTGTGCAACTCCTACTACTCCTGAAACTATTGCAGCTATTATTAATACTATTATTGAAAAATCTTTAAATTGAGCTATAAATTTTTTAATTAATGATTCTTTTTTCTTTTCTTTTAATTCATTAAGTCCATATTTTTCTTTATTCTCTGTCAACTTAATATTGCTTAAACCTTTTTCCAAATTTGTTCCTAGCTCTTTTTCAACATCTTTTACTTCTTTGTTAAACCACTGCTTTTCCATTTACATCTTTCCTTTCTTCATTATTAGTCTAAATCAATTCTTTTTATTATATTATAACCATTTATGAAAATAATAAGACTCTTAAAGAAAAAATACATAATTTTTTCTTTAAAAGTCTCGTTTACTTTCTACTTGATGTCTGTTATTCTTTCGAACAAGCTTGCTAACCAGATTTACTTTCTATAAAAATAGAAAAATCGCGATTGTTGATTAGCAATTTAAAACTACTCCCTTTTAAGGTTATATATATAAAGTTCTTTATAGTTATTCTTAGTTATAAAAAACTAAAGTACTAAAAAGTATTAATTAATTATATGACGATTATACATATATTATTCTTGCTTGTCAAGTTTTATTTGTAAATATTTTTTAAATATTAAGAATAATATTTAAAAAATAATTGACTTAAAAGAAAAATTGTGATATAAATATTAAGTATTAAAAATGGCCCGTTGGTCAAGCGGTTAAGACGCCACCCTCTCAAGGTGGAATCATGAGTTCGATTCTCGTACGGGTCACCATAATAATTTTATACTAACACATATAAAGAAAAAACATTACTAAATTTTAATTAGTAATGTTTTTTCTTATATACGAAGAAACAACTAAAAGTAGCCACAATGAGCTACTTTATAAAGTCATCTAACTGTCTATATCTAATTATGAAAAATACTGCTCCAATCAAAAGTATTATTGATATTGTAATTATAGTACTTTTTATTCCAGCTTTAGGCAAATTTTGACCTGCTAAAGACTTATCTATTATCGAACTCTCTTGGTCAACTTCATCTATTTCATCATTAGAATTTTCATCTTCCGAACTATCTTCATCATCACTAGGCTCTTCTTCATTCTCATCATCTGGGCTTTCTTCTGTGTCATCTTGTTCTTCATCTCCGTTGTCTAAGTTGTCTTGACTGTCATCATTCAAATCGTCTTCATCTGAATTATCTGCATCTGCACTAAGTGTATCTCCAACTTTATAATCTACCCATTCCTTTACAGCTGAAATATTTTCTTTTGTTTCATCTATATTTTCATCTGATAAATCTCTCGTTTGTGCCTTAAGTTCTGTGCTTATTGAAGTTTTTATTAGTGGGTTTATTCCTACTATATTATTAAATTTGCCAATATCTGAACTTAATTTTTGTTTCAATGAATTATTGACTTTTGTTGCATTATATAAATCTTCATGTATCATATCCACTACTTTTTTTAATTGTTTTAAATCCCCTAAGTCATCTTCATGTTTTTCTAATAAATTCTTTAAGTTCTTGCTTTTTGTACTCGCATAAACAGTATTAGTATTTGCACACACAAGTACTAATAAACACATTAATACGATAGATAGCAACTTTTTATTTGCATTTATAAATTTTTTCATTTTTTCATCTTCCTCATATTCTTTTGTTTAATTTTTTCTCTATACTGAAAGTATATCACATTATGTCTATTAAAGTCAATACCATTAATTACTTATTCTTCTTTTTAAAATTTACCACAATAGCATTTTCATTATCAAATTCAAAATTCGCATCTGTATTGTCAATTTGAACAGGATTAAATTCATCTCTTTCGTCTACAAAATTGATATGTTTTGGATCAAATTTATTTCTTGTTGAGTCTTCTGAATCTTCATCATTTGCAACTCCTGGAGTAAATCTTGAAAAATCATATTTTTTAACAGGCTGTTCTTCTTTATATTTAGAAGAAATAAAATTCATTTTTCCTTCACCTATAATAAAATCTCCAGTTTCTGCTTTTAGTTTAACAGCAGCTGACTTAAATTTTAAAGTTGCTAATTTGTTAGTCGCAAAATAACTTTCCCAATCATATTTTACACTTCCCCATTTTGCGTCATATTCTAATTTATTCATATCCATACTATTTGAATAGGTCCATGTTCTTCTCTTTGTAAATTCTCGTGACCACCATTCCAATTCTTCTGGTGTAGATCCTCCCAAGAATATTTTACTAGCACAATTTGAAAGAATTGTATCTTTATATTTTAGCCTTGGAGAATTACCTTCCAACTGCGCTAAATTCTGTGCTGTAATTGTTGTTCCAACTTTATATTTACGGTACAATGTAAACATTGCTTCTGTGTCTTTACATATAAAATCTGGAAATTCGTCTATATACAAGAAGTGCGGAATTCTACTATTCTCATTTCCTGCTCTTCTTAAAATAGCATTTTGCATTGACAACATAAAAAATAATCCAAATGCTCTATGGCTAGTTCTTCCTAAATCACCTCTACGTGTACAAACTAATGTAACCTCTCCATTTTCCAATACTTTATCAAAATCTATATTATTATGCCTATTACATAAAATTGTTTTTACACCTGGTAGTCTTAACAAATTGTCTAATTGTGCTGTAGCTATATAAATATATTTTTCTGTTTCCTCTCTTCCTGGACTTCCTGCATAAAAATTCTTTTTAAAATAATTTATTTGTATGCTATATTTTTTAGCAAGCTCATCATTTGCCTTCATTATTTCACACATTTTTTCTACTAGGTCAAAATTAGTAAGCATTTTCAATAAATCTTCCAAATTAGGTATATTTCCGTTGTTCATTCTAGGATACATTTCTTTTAACATAATAGAAATATTTTCTAATGCTTGAATTATAAAATCTTCTCTATATGCTTCCTCTCTTTCCAAATGTGTACTTGCATACATTCCTTTTAATACTGATGAAATTGTTATAGCGATTTTTGATGCATCATCATATATAAATGGGTTTAATCCTATTGAATTCATATTTGATGGATCAATTAAATTGTATTTAATATGATAATTTTTACAAACATTCATTATTCTTGTTGCAGATTCTATATCTGGCGATATTGATGTTATTCCAAGGTTTCTATATACTATATCACTTCCAAGTGATGATAAAATCATTTTATTCATATATGCCTTATAAACCGCTTCTCTGCCAGTTGCTGGTGTTATCATATTTAAGTTAAAGTTATCATTTAAATAATCATTATCATATGGTTTGTTTAATATTGCTATTCCTGTTTTTAATGCTGTATATCCCATTTCTTTTGCATTTGAAATATAAAATGCCTTTTTTTCTATATCTTTAGCCATCATTGGTTCTAATATTAATGATGTTTTTCCTGTTCCAGAACCTCCACATACTAATAGTGATTGATATCTACTCTTTTCTGCAAATACCATTTTCTTTCCACTTTCATAATTATTACACATATGTATGTCACATGTAAATGGTCCATGTCCTGCTGCTTTATTTGATAAGTTTATTCCTTTATAGTCCCAAATAGATCTTGTTTGATCTTTACTGTCCATGATTCCTAATTTTATCCATTTAAACACACCATAAAATGTAGTTAATGGTAAATATAAAGCTAATGCTGTTAATGCTGGTCTTATCAATTCTGAAAAATTTGTTACCAATTCTGTATATCCAGGTAATGATATCAAAAATAACCAAACTATTCTATTTATTCCTTGTGTAAACATTGAAACTGCAACTATATATAATGTTACAACATATGTAAGGAATAATGTAACCTTCATATTTTTTGATGTTGCAAATTCTGATGGTGGTGAAAATAAATATGCAAATACTGGACATGCCATTGCAAGTGTATATTGTATTGGTCCCCAATATGATACAGACACTCCTGTAAATATTAAAAATAACATCTCTACAACTCTATCTACTACTATATACAGTGATATTAATGTTAATATATATGTTGCAAATGTATTTCTACTTGCATTAATTTTCTTTAAAAATTTATCTATTATTTTCATAATATTTTTTGTTCCTTTCTAGGCACAATAAGTTTGAGAATATTCCCAAGCCCTCCTTTATTTAATTTTTCATATATATATTATCTAACAAAATTGCTAAAAATACAAGTTTTTTCATCAAATTTTATAAGTTTTTCTATTATTTGCTTATCCTAAAATTCTTTTTATACTATTAATTGTAAAATTATACCTGACAATACTCCAATACTATATAAAAGTCCTATAATCTTAAAATTTTCTTTTATATCTTTGTTTGTCTTAAGTAATACAAGTAATCCCACACCTGCATTTACAGCAACACCTGAAACTAAAACAGGCATAGATATTACATTTTCAACAAATAATTCTGTTAAAATAACAGATGATGCACAATTCGGAATTAGTCCTATTAGTCCTGCTATTATTGGACCTAAAATTACATTTTTGCTAATAAAATCTGCAATAGCGTCTTCTCCTATTAATAGGATTACTCCATTAATCACAAATGTTATTATAAATATAAAAATTATTATATTAAGTGTGTGTTTAACTGCAGAAAAAATGATTCCTTCATCACAATGGCAATGTTCATGCTCACATAATTCTTCAATATTATTTTTTTCTACTTTATCACTCTTTCTTATTTTCATAACTATATCAATTCCAAAACCTGCTATTATTCCTATTATTAGTTTTATTCCTAGTATTGTTATTATAGTAGATACAGGAACCGATTCAGTTAACAAAATTGGTAACATTTCATCTGAAGTTGTCAAATATACTGCCATTAATGTTCCAAGTGTAATCACTCTTCCAGCATATAGATTGGTTGCAGATACAGAAAAACCACATTGTGGAAATATTCCTAGCATTGCGCCTAATAATGGTCCAAATCTTCCAGATTTTTCTATAGTAGCTTTCACTTTATCACTTGTTTTATGCTCTATGTATTCCATTATTAGATATGTTATAAATAAAAATGGTATTATTTTAATTGTATCTAATGAAGTTTCCTTCAAGGCTTCTAAGATTCCTTGCATTATTTATTCTACTCCTCCTTAATGAAATTTCTTATTTTTATTCATACCATTCAAAAGTCCAGTTAAGAATTTTAACAAAATCTCCTTCTTTTATTCCTTGACGTTTCAACTCATCTTCAATTCCTAAAGATTTTAAATTCTTCTGGAAATAGTACATTGACTCATTATCATCAATATTAATTCTTCCCATAAGTCTATTTATTGATTTTCCTTCAATTATAAAAGTATCTCCTTCTTTTCTTACAGTGAAATCATCTTTATCATCTTCTAATGTGTATACAACTCTTTCCTCTGACTCAATAAGTTCTTCTTTTGGTAATGTTCTCAAAACCTCTGCAACATGACTTAGTAATTGATTTACACCAACTCCTGTTACTCCAGAAATTTTGAATAATTCCAATCCTTCTTTTTTAGCAAGTTCTTCTAGTGCTTTTAAACCAGTATCATCTTGCATTACATCTATTTTATTTGCAACTATTATTTGTTTTCTAGTACTCAATTTTTCACTATAGCTTTTTAATTCCTCATTTATGGTATAGAAATCTTGAACAGGATTTCTACCTTCAATTCCAGATACATCTATTACATGTAATAATAAACGCGTTCTTTCTACATGTCTTAAAAATTGAATTCCAAGTCCTACTCCATCACTAGCTCCTTCTATTATTCCTGGAATATCTGCAATTACAAAACTGTCTCCTTCTTTAGTTTTTACAACTCCCAAATTTGGTTCTATTGTTGTAAAATGATAATTTGCAATTTTAGGTTTTGCATCTGTAACAACAGACAAAAATGTTGACTTGCCAACATTTGGAAAACCTAATAATCCAACATCAGCTAATAATTTCAATTCTAAAATAACTTCTTTTTCTTCTCCATCTTCACCTGCTTGTGCAAACCTTGGTACTTGTCTTGTTGCAGTCGCAAAATGAGAATTTCCTTTTCCTCCTCTTCCACCTTTTAAGACAAGTTCTTTTTGTCCTTCTTTGGAAAGATCTGCCACAACTTTCCCTGTTTTGGCATCTTTTATTACTGTTCCTATGGGAACATTTATATATAAATCTTCTCCTGATTTTCCATATTTATTATTTCCACTACCATTTTCTCCGCTCTGTGCTTTAAACTTTTTAGCGTATCTAAAATCTATTAGTGTATTAGCATTAGGATCAACCTGAAAATAGATGCTTCCACCTCGTCCTCCGTCTCCACCATCAGGACCTCCGGCTGCAACATATTTTTCTCTTCTGAATGTTACTGCACCATCTCCACCATTTCCAGATTTTATTGTTATCTTGGCATAGTCTGTAAACATATTTCCTCCTTAATCTTCAAAATAATCTAATTTCATTGCTTTTTTTACCTTTTTCATTGTTTCTTTTGCTGTATTTCTTGCTTTTTCTGTTCCTTTAATTAGTATCTCATCTACTAGTTCTGGTCTTTCTTCATAGTATTTTCTTTTTTCTCTTATAGGGTCTAATGTTGCATTAATATTTTTTGCTAATTGTTTTTTGCATGCAACACATCCTCTTTTTCCAGCTCTACATTCTTCACATACTGTTTTACACTCTTCTTCTGTACTAAATAATTTATGATAATAAGATACCATACAAATATCAGGATTGCCTAAATCATCTTTTTTTATTCTATTAGGGTCTGTTACTGCACTCATTACTTTCTTATTAACCTCTTCTACTGAATCAGATAAGTATATAGCATTTCCAAGTGATTTACCCATTTTTTCATTTCCGTCTAATCCTTTTATCCTTTTTTCCTTTGATAAAATTGCCTCTGGTTCGACTAACACATCTCCATATATGCTGTTGAATTTTCTAACAATTTCTCTACATTGTTCTATTAGCGGTAATTGGTCTTCTCCAACTGGAATAACTGTTCCTTCTAATGCTGTTATATCTGCTGCTTGGCTTACTGGATATCCTAAAAATCCATATGTTACACTTTCTCCAAATATATCTCTTTTTTGTGCAATTTCTGTTTTTACAGTTGGGTTTCTTTCTAATCTTGCTATTGTTACTAAATTTGAATAAAATACTGTTAATTCTGCAACCTCTGGTATCATAGATTGTATATATATTGTTGTTTTATCTGGATTTATTCCCACAGATAAATAATCCATTACAATTTCTCTTACATTTTTTCTTACTTTTTCTGGATTATTAAAATTGTCTGTTAGTGCCTGAACATCTGCTACTAATATGTATGGCTCATATTCGCCTGTTTCTTGCATTATCACTCTATTTTTTAATGAACCAAAATAATGACCAATATGTAATCTTCCTGTTGGTCTATCTCCTGTTACTATTCTCTTTTTTTTCATCTTAAATTTCCTCCATTTTTTTCTACGTTATCATTATACTATAATCTTGATAAAAAATAAAGTAATTTTCCAAAAAAAGCCTTAATAGTAGCCTAATATTACATTAGACTACTATTAAGTTTTAATGTTATATAAAATTTATCCAAAAAAACCTTTCTTTTTAATTGGTGGCTGTTCGTTCATAGTTTTAGCCAATTTTTCTAGCAAATCTCTCTGTTCTTTGTTCAATCTCTTAGGAGTTTGAACAATAACTGTAAATACAAAATTCCCTCTTGAAGAGGAATTTAAAGATGTAAAACCTCTATCTCTAATAGTAAATTTAGTACCTGTCTGCGTTCCTTCTGGAATAGTAAAAGTTTCTGTACTTCCGTCAACCATCGGAATTTTTAAATTTGCACCCAGAGTCGCTTGTGTAATAGTTATTGGCACATCACACATTACAGTGTTTCCCTGTCTTGTATATATATTACTTTTTCTCATTTTAATTGTTATGTATAAGTTTCCTTTTGCTCCACCTTTTTCTCCAGGCTCTCCTTCTCCCTTTAATACTACTGTTTGATTATCATCAATTCCAGCTGGAATCTTCACTTTTATTCTAGCCTGTTTTCTAACAGTTCCTTTTCCTTTGCAGCTATCACAAGGTTCTTTTATAATTTCTCCTGTTCCATGACACGCCATACATGTTCTTGTTGTTTGCATTTGACCAAGAATTGTGTTTTGTACTTGTCTCACAGTTCCTGTTCCATTACATGTAGGACATTTAGTAACAGATGTTCCTGGTTTAGCACCAGATCCATTACAGATATTACATGTTTCAGGTCTTGTTATTGAAATTTCTTTCTCAACTCCTAAAAATGCTTCCTCAAATGTAATCTCCATATTTAAGTTAAGATCTGCACCTTTTCTTGGGCCACGTTGTGCCTGACTTCTAGCACCAGTTCTTGCACCTCCACCAAAAAATGATGAAAATATATCTCCTAAATCCCCAAAATCTGAAAAGCCATTAAATCCTGATGATGTATAAGAATAATAATTGCCTTCTCCAAATGGTCCTCCTGCTCCTCCAAACCCTTGTGGATCAACTGTCCCAAACTGGTCATACATCTTCCTTTTTTGCGGATCTGATAATACTTCATATGCTTCATTTACTTCCTTAAATTTTGCTTCCGCTTCTTTTTTGTTATCTGGATTTGCATCTGGATGATATTTTTTAGCAAGTTTTCGATAAGCTTTTTTTAGTTCGTCATCTGTTGCACTTTTATTAACTCCTAAAACCTCATAATAGTCTCTCTTATTTGCCATTTTGCTATCCTCCCTTTACTACAACTTAAGGTTGGATTGACATATTTCAATTCCAACCTCTTTTAAGTCTACTTATTTGTTGTCATCATCTTCTACTTTATAATCTGCATCATATACAGTTCCGTCATTTCCTCCATTGTCTGTGTTTTCTCCATTCGCATCAGCTCCTGCTGCATTTGGATCTACTCCTCCATTTGGGTTTGCATTTTTGTATAATTGTTCAGACATTTCATAAAATACTTTTGTTAATTTTTCTGTAGCTTCTTTTATATTTTCTGTATTATTTGAATCAAGAGCTTTTCTTGTGTTTTCAATTTCAGCTTCTACTTTAGCTTTTTCCTCTCCACTAATTTTATCTCCTAATTCTCCTAATGTTTTTTCACTATTGTAAATTAAGCTTTCAGCATTATTTTTAACTTCGATTTCTTCTTTCTTCTTTTTGTCTTCTTCAGCATGTGCTTCTGCATCTTTAACAGCTTTTTCGATATCTTCATCTGTTAAATTTGTAGATGCTGTAATTGATACATTTTGTTCATTTCCTGTTGCCATATCTTTTGCAGATACATGTACTATACCATTTGCATCTATATCAAAAGTTACTTCTATTTGAGGTACTCCTCTTGGTGCTGCTGGAATTCCTGTTAATTGGAATCTTCCTAATGTTTTGTTATATGCTGCCATTTCTCTTTCACCTTGTAATACATGTACTTCTACACTTGTTTGACCATCTGCAGCTGTTGAGAATACTTGTGATTTCTTTGTTGGTATTGTTGTATTTCTTTCAATTAATTTTGTGAATACTCCACCATATGTTTCAATACCTAATGATAATGGTGTTACATCTAATAATACTAAGTCTTTAACATCTCCTGATAATACACCACCTTGGATTGCTGCACCAATAGCAACACATTCATCTGGGTTTATTCCTTTATCTGGTTCTTTTCCTGTTATTCTTTTAACAACTTCTTGAACAGCTGGAACTCTTGTAGATCCACCAACTAATAATACTTTGTGAACATCATTTGCTGTTAATCCTGCATCTTTTAACGCTTGGTTTACAGGTCCTGCTGTTGCTTCTACTAAATCATGTATTAATTCTTCAAATTTTGATCTTGTTAATGTTACATCTAAGTGTTTTGGTCCTGTTGCATCTGCTGTGATGAATGGTAAATTGATTTGTGTTTGTTGTACACCTGATAATTCAATTTTTGCTTTTTCAGCAGCTTCTTTTAATCTTTGCATTGCCATTTTGTCTGTTGATAAATCAATTCCGTTTGATTTTTTGAATTCAGATACTAAATATTTGATTATTGCTTCATCAAAATCATCCCCACCTAAATGTGTATTACCATTTGTTGCTAATACTTCAAATACACCATCACCAATGTCTAGTATAGATACATCAAATGTTCCTCCACCTAAATCATATATCATAATTTTTTGATCTTGCTCTTTATCCATTCCATATGCTAATGATGCTGCTGTTGGTTCATTTATGATTCTTAATACTTCAAGTCCTGCTATTTTTCCAGCATCTTTTGTTGCTTGTCTTTGACTGTCACTAAAATATGCTGGTACTGTGATAACAGCTTGAGTTACTTTTTGTCCTAAATAGTTTTCAGCATCTGCTTTTAATTTTTGTAATATCATTGCTGATATTTCTTGTGGAGAGAATTTATCTCCATCTATATCAACTTTTTCGTTTGTTCCCATTTTTCTTTTTATTGATATAACAGTATTTTCTGGATTTGTTACTGCTTGACGTTTTGCGATTTGTCCTACTAATCTTTCTCCATTTTTAGAAAATGCTACTACAGATGGTGTTGTTCTGTTTCCTTCTGCATTTGGTATTACTACTGGTTCTCCTCCTTCCATTACTGCTACACATGAATTTGTTGTTCCTAAGTCAATTCCTATTATTTTTCCCATTTTAATTACTTCCTTTCTTTTACTTTAAGCCAGTGGACACATCTTTTTTTTAATGTGTTATGACTTTATATATTTTTAAAATTAATAACTATTTTACTTTTTGACAATTAACATTAAAAGTGCTGAGATGTGCAGATTAGTGCTTTTAATGCTAATTAGCCACTACAACCATAGAATGACGTATAACTCTGTTTCCTATTTTATAGCCCTTTCTATATTCTTGCACAATTTCTTGTGCATTTTTATCTGGGTCTTGTACACTACTTACAGCTTCGTGCAAACTTGGGTCAAATGTTTCTCCAACAGCCGGAATTTCTTCAACTCCTTTTGTTTTTAAAATATCTTTAAACTGTTTTAGCACAAGCTCTACACCTTTTTTATATTCAACATCTTGTGTTTCAACTTTTAAAGCATTTTCAAGATTATCTACTATTGGCAAAAATACCTCAACTACATCTGACAGTATAGAATTATATAATGTTTCTCGTTCTTTGCTACTTCTTTTTTTGTAGTTTTCAAATTCTGCCATAACTCTTTTATATCTATCATTTAATTCATCAAGCTCTTGTTGTTTCGGGTCTATTATGCAATCATTTTTTTCATTTTTCTCTTCTGTTTGTTTATCTTGAACCATATTTTCTTCTCTTTCTTCAATCTTTTCGTCTTTCATATTTTCCCTTCTTTCTTTTTATTATATTTTATTCTCCGTCATTACTTGTATCATTTAACTTTTTACTAATATATTTCATTACCGAAATGACTTTTGCATAATCCATTCTTTTAGGTCCTATTATTCCAATTGTTCCCAAATCTTTATTTCCTATTCTATGTTTGAATGTTACTACACTAAAATCTTTTAATTCTTCTTTTTCATTTTCTTCTCCAATATATACATTTATGTCCTTAGCAAAACCTGTATTTAACATATCAGCCATTAATTCTTTTTCATCTAATATGTTAACAAAATTCTTAGCGACCTCTAGGCTATTAAATTCAGGTAACTCAAAGAGTCTATTTGTACCTTCTAAATGGATACTCTCTTCTTCAATTACTTTTTTCATCTGCTCAATAATAGGTTTTATTAGATTTACGCTATAACTCATTTCTTCAACCAAATATTTTTCTAATGGCTTATCTATTTTACTAATAGGCTCTCCTTTTAACTTATTATTAAACATATAGCTTAACGTTTGTACTTGATTTTCAGCTATATCTTCATCAAATTTTATAATAGTTTCTTTCACTAGACCTGTATCTGTCAATATTACAGCCATCATCATTCTAGGACTTAGCAAAACGAACTTTATATTTTCTATTTTTTGAACATCTGAACTAGGTCCTATTGATACTGTAGTATAGTGAGTTATTTCTGAAATTGTACTTGATGTAATTTTCGTCATTTCTTCTAACTCATTCACTTTTATTTCAAGCTTATCACTAATATATTTAATTTCTTCTAGTGTTATTTTGTCTTCTTGCAATAGTTCATCTACATAGTATCTATATCCCTTTGCTGATGGTACTCTTCCTGCTGATGTATGCGGTTTTTCTAAATATCCCATTTTTTCTAGTTCTGCCATCTCATTTCTTATCGTTGCACTACTACATTCTAATCCTTCAAAATTCATTATAGCATTTGAACTTACTGGTTCTGCTGTTTGAATATATGACTCAACTATCGCTTGTAATACTCTCTTTTTTCTTTCATCTAACATTCTTGTTTCCTCCTCTTCATTTAGGAAATGTTAGTCTTTGTTTTAGCACTCTTTCTATTTGTCTGCTAATCTGCATATTACTATATAATATTTTTTAGCACTTGTCAAGTCTTTTTGCTAATCTTTTTATTTTTTTTGAGGGACATTTGGGGTCGGTTCCGTTTTTGACCTTGGGCAATTTGGGGTCGGTTCTATTTTTGCCCTTTTGTTTGACCTATAAAAAGAACCAGTTTTTCTGGTTCTTTCAATCTTATAAATGTAAAACTCTTGATTTTATTTCTTTAGTTTTTCCAACATTCCAGAAATTCTCTCCAAGATATCCACACGTTCTACGAACAACATTCATTTTAGAATGGTCTTTATTTCCACATTGAGGACATTCCCATTCATTCTTGTCATTTATAATCATTTCTCCATCATATCCACAAACTTGGCAATAATCTGATTTTGTATTAAATTCTGCATATTGAATATTATCATATATAAATTTAACAACTTCTTCAAGTGCTTGCAAATTATTTCTCATATTAGGAACTTCTACATATGAAATAGCTCCACCTTTTGACATTGATTGGAATTCACTCTCAAATTTAAGCTTGCTAAATGCATCAATTTTTTCTCTAACATCAACATGATATGAATTTGTATAATATCCTTTATCTGTAATATCAGGAATACTTCCATATTTTTCTTTATCTATACGTGCAAATCTATAACATAAACTTTCTGCTGGAGTTCCATATAATGCAAATCCAATATTTGTTTCTTTTTTCCATTTTTGTATTGTTTCATTTAGATGTTTCATAACTTTAATAGCAAAATCGTGACCTTCTTTTTGTGTATGTGAAACACCTTTTATTATTTTTGTAAGTTCATATATTCCTATATATCCTAATGATATACTTGAATATCCTCCATATAAATATTTATCAATTTTCTCTCCTTTTTTTAAACGTGCTATTGCACCATTTTGCCAGTGAACAGGAGATATATCAGATTTTGTTCCTAATAATGCATAATGTCTACACATTATTGCTTCTTTACACAATTCTAGTCTTACATCAAATTCTTTCCAGAACTTTTCTTCATCTCCACCTACTGCTAGACCGATTTGTGGTAAATTGATGCTTACTACACCTTGATTAAATCTTCCTTCAAATTTATAATTTCCATTTTCATCTTTCCATGGTGCTAAGAAACTTCTACATCCCATTGGACTAAATACATTTCCTTCATAATTTTCTTTCATTTTCTTAGCTGATATATAATCTGGATACATTCTCTTTGCAGAACATTTTACAGCTAGTTTTGTTAAATAATCATATTTACCACCTTTTAAGCAATTATGTTCATCTAATACATAAATTAATTTTGGGAATGCTGGTGTTACATATACACCTACTTCATTTTTTATTCCTTGGATTCTTTGTTTTAAGATTTCCTCTATTATCATTGCATTTTCTTCAATATATTCATCATCTGGTTCTAAATGTAAGAACAATGTTACAAATGGTGACTGACCATTTGTAGTCATTAGTGTATTTATTTGATATTGAATTGTTTGTACTCCTGCTGATAATTCTTCTTTTACTCTATCTTTTACTATTTCTTCAATAGCACTCTTAGCTAATTTTCCACCATATTTTTCTGTTAATCTCTTTTGAAATTTGTCATGGCTTCTTCTCAAATATTTTCCTAAATGTTTCATATCTACAGATTGTCCACCATATTGATTACTTGCAACTGCTGCAATTATTTGTGTTGTTACTGTACATGCTACCTGAAAACTCTTTGGTGTTTCTATCATTTTTCCATTCATTGCTGTTCCATTGTCTAACATATCTCCAATATTTATTAAGCAACAATTAAATATTGGTTGTACAAAATAATCTGCATCATGAAAATGTAAAATTCCCTCTTCATGTGCTTTTGATATCTTTTCTGGTAGCAAAATTCTCTTTGTTAAATCTCTTGAAACCTCTCCAGCTATATAGTCTCTTTGAGTTGATGCTAATACTGTATTTTTGTTTGAGTTTTCTTCTGCTAATTCTTTATTTTCATTTCTAATCAATCCTAAAATTGATTCATCTGTTGTATTTGACTTTCTAACTAATGCTCTTGTATATCTATAAACTATATATTTTTTAGCTAATTCATATTTATCAAATTCCATCAATTTTTCTTCTATTACATCTTGAATGTCCTCAACCAACATTCTCTTTTTTCCTAAGTCTTCTATATAATTTATAATCTCATTAATTTCCTCTTTAGTCACTTTTTCTTTTCCTCTAACCTCTTTATTAGCTTTTTCAATGGCAATCTGGATTTTATTTCTATCAAAATCAATCGTTCTTCCGTCTCTTTTAATAACTTTCATTTTACTTATCCTCCTTTGATTATCTTTAATATTTATATTAATAATCTATCATTTGTAGAAAATTAATTACTTAATATGTTTTTATTATACATTTAATTTTTTAAAAAACTGTTGCAAATGCAACAAAAATGAAATATAATTATTTCGAAATTTCATAATTTTTAGTATAATAATTATGTCGAATTTTGTACCTTTTGTGGCACATGATTTTGATAATTTAGAGGTGTTTTTTATGGATACTAATTTTGATAAAAAAATTTTTTTAAAAAATTTCATTAATAATTGTAATAAAATTCAAATAAAAAAATTTGCAAAAGATGAAATTGTAACAACATATATAGAAAAACGTAATCAACTTTGTATAGTTTTATCAGGCGAAGTAGATTTAATAAGATATGATGTTAATGGAAATAAAACAATAATTAGCCACTTTGTTACTGATGATGTATTTGGTGAAGTTTTTTATCCTGCAAATACTAATAATGAGCTTTTTGCTATTGCACGTAAAAATTCTGAAATATTATTTTACACATATGATTCTTTACTAACAAAATGTAGACGTAATTGTGATTTTCATAAAACTCTTACTAGTAGTTTAAGTGAACTTTTTTTAAATAATATTGTTGAATTAAATTTGCGTATAGAATTACTTACAAAAAGAAGTACTAGAAGTAAAATACTTTCTTATTTTGATATTCTATCAAAAGGCTCTTTAAGAAAAACTTTTACATTGCCATACACCTACACAGATTTAGCTGATTTTTTAAGTGTTGATAGAAGTGCTATGATGAGAGAATTAAAATTACTAATTGATGATGGATTCATCAAAAAAGATGGAAGCAAAATCACTTTATTGTATTAATATTATTATAATTGCATATAATTGTATAAATGAAAAAATCTATTTTTATTAATGGAGGACATATGAAAAAAATTTTTATTTTACTTATATTAATATTTATTTTTAGTACACCAATATGTTATGCTTTTTCAGATGGATACACATGGTCTGTTTTAAACAATTCTATCGAAGCTTCTGCATCTCTTCAAGAAAATGAAGAAATATTGGATAATAATTTTTTAAATTTAGAAACTGGTTCTGCTATTTTGATAGAACAAAATAGTGGTCAAATGTTATATGGTTATAACATTCACGAAAAATTGCACCCAGCTAGCGTAACAAAAGTTATGAGTCTTTTGCTTATTATGGAAGCATTAGATAGCGGAAAAATAACACTTGATACTCAAATCCCTTGTAGTAGCAATGCAGCTTCAATGGGAGGATCTCAAATTTGGTTAGATACAACAGAAACGTTAAGCGTTAATGATATGTTAAAAGCTATTGCTGTAGTTTCTGCCAATGACTGCGTAGTGGCTCTTGCAGAATATATTGGTGGAACAGAAGAAGGATTTGTTCAGATGATGAATAATAGAGCAAAAGAACTTGGAATGAATGATACTACATTTAAGAACTGTCATGGCCTTGATGAAGACGAACATTTAACATCTGCTTATGATATATCTTTAATGTCTCGTGAACTTTTATCCAACCATCCATCTATTACAAATTATTCAACTATTTGGACAGATACTTTAAGAGACGGAAAATCTGCGCTTTCTAATACGAACAAATTAGTAAGAAATTATTCTGGTTGTACTGGATTAAAAACAGGCTCTACTTCACTTGCATTATTTAATCTTTCTGCATCTGCTAGTAGAGATGGATTATCATTAATTGCTGTTGTTATGAAATCTCCAACTTCTGCCCTTCGTTTTAGTAATGCTACTGCCCTTTTAGATTATGGTTTTAGTAACTATTCTTATAAATCTTTTGGAAATAAAGGGGAAATTGTTAAAAATGTTGATGTAACAAAAGGCGTTTCAACAAATGTAAATGCAGTTTATGAACAATCTCCATCTTTTCTTGTAAAAAAAGGAGAGGAATCAAATGTAACTTATGAAATAAATTTAAATAATACAGTTCAGTCCCCTGTTTATCAAGGACAACAACTTGGAACAATAAAATATTCTCTAAATGGCTCTGAAATTGAAACTGTTAATTTGGTTGCAGAAAATTCCGTTGAAAAAATTAATTTAATTAATATGGCAAAACATATTTTTAATGATTGGTTTTCTTTATTACGTACCTAAATTTGAACATTTTTCATTTTTTATCTAAAAACTCTTGTTTTTTAAATAAATGTATGGTAAACTATTTATTAGTCATGTTTATAAATTTAAATAGGAGGTGTATTTAATCATGGCAAAATGTGAAATTTGTGAAAAAACAGCAATTCATGGAAATAAATTAAGTATAACTCGTTCACATATAAGTAAAAGATCTCCACGTACTTGGAAACCAAACTTAAGAACAGTAAAAGCTGATGTTGATGGAGAAATTAAAAAAATTCATGTATGTGCTAAATGTTTAAAAAATGGAAAAGTTAAAAGAGCATAAAAAAACGCTTAACCAAAAAGCGTTTTTTTTATTATATAATATATATGTTACAATCAATATTGATTTAAAACTTTGTTTCTTTAGCACTTAATTCTATTATTTTTTCCATATCATCATCTTCTGCGACCTTGTTTTTACGTATCTTTCCACATTTTTTACATCTAAAAATAATAACATACCCTTTTTTAGAATTTGTTTCAAGACCTATTGGTTCTAAAATTCCGTGACATGTTTCTGCTCTATCACCTGGGTTTATATCTAAATGTTTTGAATGTAAGCAGTATGGGCAATGGTTCCTACAAGTATAACCCAATTTAGGAACCTTTTTGCCACAATTCTCACATATGAATTCTTCATCTATTTTAGTAAATTTACTTGTTTCTAACATTTATATCCTTTCTAGGGCAATTCGGGGTCGGTTCCATTTTTGCCCTTGGGACATTTGGGGTCGGTTCCGTTTTTGCCCTTTTTAATTATCCCTTAAAATCTCCTCCACCAAGAAATTCTTTAAGCAAAGAATTTGATGGAACTAATTCTTTTGGTATTGGTTCGAAATATCGCAATATCTCAAGTAATCTTTGTGCCTCAGCATATTCTGGTTCTGAGTTTTTGATTTGTTTTAATAATGGTTCAGCTTCAGCTTTAAGTACTCCTAATTCATAAATCAATGATGTATTAAAAATACTATCAGCATCTTCTTGGAATGGAAATATATTTCTTTCTTCCCCTCTATTTACATTATTCCACGTCTGAATTGTTTTTTGAGGTGAATATCCTCTAAACTGATTATCTCTAACAATTCTCCTTATTAGTCTTGTATCTGTTGTTGAAATTCTATTAAAAGCATCCATATTAAGTACTGTTAACGCACTTATATACACTTTGTATTTTTGGTCATGTGGTATTTTTTCGGTCAATTTATCATTTAAGCAATGAATTCCTTCAATTACAAGTATATCGTCTTTCTCCATTTTTATTTTATTTCCATTATATTTCTTAGTTCCTTCATGAAAATCAAATTCTGGTGTTTCAACTTCCTCCCCATTTAACAATGCTAATAAATGCTTATTAAATAGTTCTGTATCAATAGCGTCAATACTTTCAAAGTCATATTCTCCTTTTTTATTTAGAGGTGTCTGTGATCTTTCTACAAAGTAATTATCTACAGAAATTGTTACAGGTCTCAATCCATTTATTTTAAGTTGAATACCTAATCTTTGTGCAAATGTTGTCTTTCCTGATGACGATGGCCCAGCTATTAAAATTATTTTTACACCTTTTCTTTCTGCTATTTTATCTGCTATTTGAGAAATTTTTTTCTCATGTAAAGCTTCTGACAATAGTATCATATATTTTATTTGATTTTCTTTTACAATTCTGTTTAATCTATATACTGTTCCTACATTTAAAACTCTGTATATCGTCTCATATTCTTGTAAAGCCCATAATAATTTTTTTGTTTCTTTAAATTCTGGAATTATATTAACATTACTTGAAGTTGGATATCTTAACAAAAAACCATCACTATATTTTTGCAAGTCAAATAATTTTGTAACTCCTGTATGTGTTGCAATTATCTCATAGAAGTAATTAAAATAATCATCACAGTAATACATGTTAATATCTTCTTTTTCTTTTAAATCAAATTGTAATCTTCCTTTTGGTGTATTTGTTTCTTTGTAAAATACTTCTGCTTCTTGTCTAGTCATTGTCCTTTTTTCTATCTTTAAATCTTTTTTAATTATTTCTTGCATTTTCTCTTTGACTTTTTCTAGCATATCATCAGTTATTTCCATATTTTCTATATTACAATACATTGCATGTGATAATTGGTAATCTACAATTATATGTGCCTCTGGATATATATGCCAAAATGCTTTTCCCATTATAAATGTCAAAGTTCTTCTATATATTTTCATTCCTTCTTTTGAATTAATTTTAATTAGTTCTATGTCTCCATTCTTTGCAACTATGTCATCTAAATTTTTATATTCATTATTAACTTTAGCTCCTACAACTGGATATTCACTCTTTTCTATTTGTTCTTTTAATAATTCTGATATTCTTATATTTTCTTCCATATCTTTTCCTTTCTTATCTTAATGTAAATCTTTTAAACAATTAAAAATATTTTACTATATATCCCTTAAAAAATCAAGGGTAATTTGGGGGACATTTGGGGTCGGTTCCGTTTTTGCCCAATGGGGTAATTCGGGGTCGGTTCCATTTTTGCCCTTTTTCTCTTAAATATGATAATTATTAATATTAAATATAAACTTTAAATGAAATGACGAATATGATTGGAGAAACTTTAGAAATTCTACGAAATTTTATGGAAAGAGTTCACGAGAGTGGAAGGGTGCCATAAAATAAGTTAGAATTTCTTAAGTTTCGTAATGAATCGAGGGAATGTAATGCAAAGTTTATATTTAATATTAATAAATTAGTTATGTCTCGAAAAGGGCAAAAGTGGAACCGACCCCGAATTACCCCATTGGGCAAAAACGGAACCGACCCCAAATGTCCCCCAAATTACCCGCACAAAAAAACGAGCATTTCTGCCCGTCTTCTATTTTGCATAATCAACAACTCTAGTTTCTCTAATAATATTGACTTTTATTTGTCCTGGATAATCCATCTCATCTTCGATTCTCTTAGACACATCTCTTGCAAGTAAAGTCATTTGATCATCTGAAATTTTTTCTGGTTTTACAATTATTCTTACTTCTCTACCAGCTTGAATTGCAAATGATTTTTCAACTCCGTCAAAAGAATCAGCTATAGACTCAAGATTTTCCAATCTTTTTATGTAAGCTTCCAAAGTTTCTCTTCTTGCTCCTGGTCTTGATGCTGATATCGCATCAGCAGCTTGTACTAATACAGCTTCTAGCGTTTGTGGTTCAACATCTCCATGGTGTGCCTCTACTGCATTTATTACAAGTTGGTTTTCTTTAAATTTCTTTAATATATCTACACCAATCTGAACATGAGTTCCCTCCATGTCATGATCTAAGGCTTTACCTATGTCATGTAACAATCCAGCTCTACGTGCAAGTTTTGGATCTAAGCCAAGCTCTTCTGCCATTATCCTTGCTAAGTTTGAAACTTCTATTGAGTGATTTAATACATTTTGTCCATAACTTGTTCTGTATTTTAACTTTCCTATTAGTTTTATAAGTTCTGGATTTAAACCAATTACTCCAGTTTCTAATGCTGCTCTTTCTCCCTCTGATTTTATAGTTTCTGACAATTCTTCTTTAGCCTTTTCTACCATTTCTTCTATTTTGGCTGGATGTATTCTTCCATCATCTATCAACTTCTCAAGGGCAATTCTTGCTACTTCTCTTCTTAATGGATCAAAACCTGATAATATCACTGCTTCTGGTGTATCATCTATTATTAAATCTATTCCTGTAAGAGTCTCTAATGCTCTTATATTTCTACCTTCTCTACCTATAATTCTTCCTTTAATATCATCTGATGGAAGTGGTACTATTGAAACTGTAGTCTCTGCTGAGTGGTCTGCAGCACATTTTTGAATTGCATAACTTATTGTCTCTCTTGCATTCTTCTTTGCTTCCTCTTTAGCTTTTTGCTCTAAATCTTTAATTAATATAGCTTTTTCAGCTGTTATTTCTTGTTCCACTGAACTCAATAATTGTACTTTTGCCTCTTCTTTAGTTAAGTTCGCAACCTTTTGAAGAACCTCTAATTGCTCATTCTTTAATTCTTCAATATGCTGTTCCTTCTCTTTTAGTTCACGTTCTCCTTTTTCTAACTCTCTTTCTTTTTTCTCAAAATTGTCTGAACGTTTTTCTAAGTTCTCTTCTTTTTGGATAATTCTACTTTCTTGTTTTTGTATTTCGCCTCTTCTTTCTTTAATCTCTTGATCTAATTCATTTCTAGCATTCATAATTTCTTCTTTTGCTTTAAAAATTTGTTCTTTTTTTAAATTTTCTGCCTCTATTTTCGCTAGGTCTACTAATCTTTGTGCTTCTTTTTCTGCTCCTCCAATTTTAGATTCAGCAATTTTTTTTCTTATTACCATCCCCAATGGTATTCCTATTGCTAATGAGATTAAGACAGTGGCTACTATGATTAAAATATCCATAATCATACACCTCTTTCTTATTTATTTTTCAATGTTCGAATAAATATATCTTTTTTTACTTTCTTTTTTTATATATTTTTTCAACCAATTATATTTTATAATTATTATTGTAAACTGTCAAGGGTTTTTCGCTAATTTGTACATTAAGATTATATGTTTTTCAAAGTAATCATTTTATCATCAAATTTATTTATCATCTTAGCACATGCAATTAATTCTTTTGATGTTTTTTTATTTACATTTTGTTCTGATTTATATTTAACTTTGTGTTCAACATTTGCCCAAAAATCCATTGCAAGAGTTCTAATTTGTATCTCACATTTTACATATACCGTTTTTTGTGTTAGATTAACTGGTACTTCGACAACCATATGATAACTAGAATATCCACTTTCTTTTGGATTTGTAACATAATCTTTTTCTTTTAATATATGTAAATCTGGCATCTTTTTTATTAAATCTTTTATAAAAAAGATATCATCCTTCAAAGTACATACTATTCTTAATCCTGCAATGTCATTTATTTTTTCTATTAAGTTTAAATATGTTTTATCATATTTTTTCTTTTCCATTTTTCTAATTATACTTTTAGGTTCTTTTATTCTCGCATCTATATGATCAATTAAATCATAATTATACATTATTTGAAATTCTTCTTTTATTATATTCATTTGTACAGTAAGTTGGTCTAATGCTGATTTGTAAAAAAACATGAGTTTATCAAATGGTTCTTCTTTAACATCTAATTTTTCCTCTTTATCTTCTAAAAAGTTTTCAATTATTATTAAATCATTTTCTCTCATACTACAAATTCCTTTCACCTTATTATCATAATAAACATTAGTATTATAAACTTGATTTGTTTTACTAATTGCATTTTAATTTTATATGTGATTTGTTATGAAAGTATTCTTGTTTTGTGTCTTTTTTGTGAATTGATTTTTTATTCTACAGATTTATTGAATTTTCAATTTTTTATTGATATAATTTTTTTAATATTTATTAAGGAGGTGATTTTTATGTCCACACCACACAATGAAGCAAACTTAGGCGATATAGCTAAAACAGTTATAATGCCAGGAGATCCACTTCGTGCAAAATATATTGCTGAAAATTTTTTAGATGACTATAAATTAGTAAATTCTGTAAGAGGAATTTATACTTATACAGGTAAATATAAAGGTAAAGAAATAACAGTTATGGCTTCAGGCATGGGGATGCCAAGTATGGGAATTTACTCTTATGAACTATATAAATTTTATGAAGTAGAAAACATTATACGCATTGGCTCTTGTGGTTCTTATAAACCAACATTAAAACTATTTGATATTATTCTTGCTGAAAAAACTTTTTCTGAAAGTAATTTTGCTCTAACATTGAATAATGATGATTGTCATATTGTAAGCAGTGATTCCGAATTAAATTCTAAAATAATTGATACCGCTCAAAATAACAACATTAATATATTTTCTGGAAATACTGTATGTACAGATTGTTTTGATTTGTATATGACTGATGTTAATCAATTTTTGGCAAGAGTTCCTGATGGTTTTAATCCTGTTAGTGCCGAAATGGAAGCTTTTGCTCTATTTTATGTTGCTAAACTGCTAAATAAAAAAGCAGCTTGTTTAATGAGTGTTGTTGATTCAAAATATATAAAAGAAATTGCTACTCCAGAAGAACGCCAAACTGGCCTTAACAATATGATAAAACTTGCACTTGATTCAAGCTTAAAACTATAATTCACCTAAAAAGACGGTGTTATACATATCTAACTCCGTCTCTTTTTATTCTATTTTTACATTCTCTCTGGCATTTCAATTCCTAACAATCCTGCTCCTATACTTAAAATTTTCCCAACTGAATAAGTTAAATATACACGAGCATCTTGAAGTTCCTTATCTTCATTTATAATTTTATTTTCATTATAAAAATTACTATATGCTTTTGCCACATCAATTAAATACCTTGACAAAATTGATGGTTCGTTTTTATCTGTAACTTGAACTAAAACATCCTCAAAATCATAAATTAATTTTAATAGTTTGATTGAATATTCATCTTGTAATAGTTTTGAGTCGACTGTTGAAACCTGAGGCACCCCTCCAGCTTTTTCAATAACACTCTTAGTACGTACATAAGTATATTGAATATATGGTCCTGTTTCTCCTTGGAAATTTAAAATTGTATCCCAATCAAATATTTCATCTTTAACTCTATTATTTGCTAAATCATTAAATATTACAGCACCAACTCCAACTCTTTTTGCTACCTCATCTTTATTTTCAAGTTCAGGGTTTTTCTGCTCAATTATCAATTTTGCTCTTGATATTGCTTCATTAAGTAAATCAAGTAATTTTACACTTGTTCCTTCCCTTGTTGACATCTTTCCTGTTGGTAATAACACCATCCCAAATGAAACATGTTCTAATACATTTGTATATTTCTCGTCTAGTCCAAGAAACTTAGCAACTTCAAATATTTGTTTAAAATGCAAAACTTGTTCATATGATGTAACATATAGTGCTTTGTCAAAATCATAAGTTCTTGCCCTATACATAATCGCAGCCAAATCTCTTGTTGCATATGTTGATGAACCATTGCTCTTTTCTATTATACATGGTGTATTAATTCCTTTGTCTTCTAAATCTACGATTTTTGCCCCTTCAGACTCTATTAGTTTCCCACTTTTTTCTAAGATTTCTACAATCTCTGACATCTTGTCTGAATAAAATGCCTCTCCATTCCAAGAATCAAATTTACTTCCTAATAAATCATATACTTTTTGAAATTCTTTTAAACTTAGTTCTCTAAATTTTTGCCAAAGTTCCACACAGTAAGGATCTCCATCCTCAAGCTTTTTGAAATTATTCCTACAATTTTCTAAAATTTGTTCATCTTCTTTACATGCTTGATTAATTCTTATATAAATTTTAGTTAATTCATCTATTGGATTTTCTTCAATATTATATTCATTTCCCCACAATTTATATCCTTCAATTAATTTTCCAAATTGTGTTCCATAATCGCCTAAGTGGTTTATTCCTGTTACATTATATCCTAAATATTTATATATTTTATATAATGCTGCACCTATTACAGTTGAGCGTAAATGTCCAATATGAAATGGTTTAGCAATATTAGGAGCAGAATAATCTATTACTATGTTCTTTCCATTTCCTATTGCTGATTTACCATATTCTTCAGCATTAGCCATTTCTTGCAAAACCTCTTTTGCTAATAGTTCTTTATTTACAAAAAAGTTTAAATATCCACCTACAACTTCTACTTTTGTTATTTGGTTTTCATTTATTTGAATATTTTCTTTTATTTCTGTAGCAATAGCTTGTGGGGCTTTTTTTAATGTTTTTGCCAATCTAAAACATGGGAACGCATAATCTCCATTTTCAGTCCCTTTTGGCTTTTCTATTGATTTTTTTATTTCATCTTGATTTATACTTACAACTTTTGATATTTCATTTGCTATTATACTTTTAAAATCTATCATTACTTCATCTCCCTTTTATAATTTTGAAACTTCAACCCCCTCTTTGGTATCTTTAACATTATATCCTTTTTCTATAATTAAATCTCTTAATCTATCAGATTCAGCCCAATTCTTCTCACTTCTTGCAACTTTTCTTTGCTCTACTAAATCTAAAACTTCTTGTGGAATTTGTTGTTCTTCTTTCTTTTCAGCTATTTTTATTCCTAAAACAGTATCAAATTTCTCTAATAATTGTGCTATTTTAGGCGATTTTTCTGGATATTTTACAGCTTCCCAAACAACACTCATTGCAAGTGGCATATTTAAATCATCATTTATAGCTTGATGAAATCTATTTTCCATATCATTTATTACATCTTCTGATACTATATCAGTTCCATTTAAATGTTTTTGATATCCTTCTCTTAAACGATTTAAAGATGTTGATGCAGATTCTATTCCATCCCAAGTAAAATTTAGTTTTCCTTTATAATGGCATGAAAAATTAAATAATCTATATACTAATGGATCATATCCTCTATTTATAATATCATCTACAAGATATACATTACCTAAGCTTTTTGACATCTTTCCACCATTTATTAATAGATATTCTCCATGCATCCAGTAATGTGCTGGTATTTTACCACATGCCCCTTTACTTTGAGCAATTTCATTTTCATGATGTGTTGGTATTAAATCTATTCCACCTGTATGTATATCAAATACCTCTCCTAAGTATTTAGTACTCATTGCTGAACATTCAATATGCCATCCTGGATAACTTGGTCCCCATGGACTATCCCATTTCATTAAATGATTTTCTGGTGCTTTTATCCATAATGCAAAATCATATGGATTTCTTTTTTCAGGATCAACTTCTACTCTTGCTCCTGCTTTTTGCTCTCTAAGATTTATTCCAGATAATATTCCATATTCATCTAGTTTTGATACATCAAAATATATTGCAGTAGAAGTCTCATATGCATAGCCTCTTTCCATTATTTTTTCAACCATTTCTAACATTTCTTTTATATGTTCTGTTGCTTTACATACTATTTCTGGTGTTTCTATATTTAATCTTTCTAAATCCTTGAAAAACAATTTAGTATAATGTTCTGCAATTTCAATCGGACTTTTGTGCTCTTCTCTTGCTGATTTTAACATTTTGTCTTCACCTTCATCTCCGTCTGAAACAAGGTGTCCAACATCTGTAATATTCATTACATGTTTTAACTCATATCCATTATATCTTAATACACGCCTTAATGTGTCTTGAAATAAGTTTGTTCTCATATTTCCTATTGTTGCATCTTTATATACAGTAGGTCCACATGAATATATTTTTGCCTTTCCTGATTCTATTGATTTAAATAGTTCTTTATTTTTGGTTAAAGTATTATAAAAATATATATCCATTTATTTTTTCCCCCTTAATTAGGATAAAGAAAAGGTGGCAAAGCTACTTAGCCACTTTTTCTTTTTTATTGATTATTTGTCGTATTATCTGTTGTACTTCCTCCTGTTTCTGTGTTTCCAGTGTCTCCAGAACTAGGTTTTTCTGGTTCCTCAGTTGGCCCTGTATCTGGTTTTGTAGGTTCTTCTGTTCCACTATTATTAGGTTTCTCTGGTTCTGTATTAACATTTGGTTGTTCTGTTGGAGTTTCTGGAACTGTTGGTTGTGTAACTACTTCTGCAGCTTTTTTATGTATTGTACAATATTCTGTTGGTGCTGTTCCCATAGTAGTTCCAATACCATGTGTTGTCCATAATCCTAATCTTTCTTTTTCTACAACATAATTAGCAGATTTTCTCTCTTTTGACGGACAAAATTCATTTGCTAATCGACCTGATTCCCTACATATTGTATATTGATTTTGATGTGCATCACACTCTTCTGGTAAATGTCCATCAACAAATATTTCATCATATGTACTTGAACATTTATTAGTTGCTATTCTACCACTTGTTCTACATATTGTCGCATGTACTATTTTGTCTGGAACTTTAAATGTTGAATTTTCTAATCCTTTATGAATTTCCGACATTATTCCCGAAAATAACAGTCCTGCTGGATTTGTTCCAGAAAAGTTAATTCTTTGAGGATCATCAAATCCATACCATGCTGCACAAGCATAATAATTTGTAAATCCACATAACCATCTATCTTTTGAAGAGTTCGTTGTTCCTGTCTTTGCTGCCACATCAATTCCATTGATAGCACAATATTTAGCAGTACCTGCATATCCATCAGCACCATTTATAACAGATTGCATTAAGTTTTTAATAATATATGCTGTTTCTGCTGAACATACTGTTTCCGTTTTTTGTTTTGGTTCTAACACTACTTTTCCATCAGAATCTTCTACTTTAGTATAGAATGTTGGTTCAATGTAATTTCCATCATTTGCAACAGCTGCATATGCTGCAGCCATTTCTAATGGACTTACTCCATATGTCATTCCACCTATTGCTAATGATAAGTTTTCATCATTATGGTCCTTATTTTCACTTGCATGCACAAGTGATGAAATTCCCATTTTTTCCATATATTCTATTGACTTTTGTGGTGTTAATTCTGCCATAACTTTAAGGAATGGTATATTTTGAGATGTTGTTACAGCTGTTCTTATTGTCCTTAACCCTGTGAATCCATTGTAGTTTTCTGGCTCATAATCTTTTCCAAATGTTGTCTTTAAATCTGCATAAATTGTTGCTGGTGTTATTATTCCTTCTTCTATTCCAGGCAACACATCTGCTAATGGCTTTATAGATGACCCTGTTTGTCTTTTTGAATTTATTCTGTTTAATCCTCTTGAAGTTGTCTTCTCTCTTAATTGACCTACTGCTCCAACTACTTTTCCTGTTGATGGTTCTATAACTACTGCTGCACCTTCTGCTAGAATTGATGCTCCGTTTTCATCTTTTATTACTTTTCCATTTTTATCTTTTAGTTCTAATTTGTATTTACCTTTTTGTACTTCTGCTTCCATAGCCTTTTGTATTGATGATACCTGTGTTGAATATATTTTTAGGCCACTTGTTTGTAAATATGTTTCTGCTGCATCTTTTGATATTTGTTTTTCTTCCATTATTTGTTGAGTTAATTGTGTTATCAATGCATCTGTGTGTGAAGAATATACATTTCCTCTAACACCATTTTCAAATTTAAACCCTGCTTCAACTTCAGCTACAGCATTATCATATTCTTCTTGATTTATATAATTAAATTTCTTCATTTGTGATAACACTGTTTTTGTTCTTTTAGAAATTTTTTCTGTTACATCATTTCCTGAATATGGATTATATGCATTAGGAGAATGATTTATTCCTGCTAAAAATGCACATTGAGCTATACTTAAATCTTTAGCTGTTTTATTAAAATAATACTCTGATCCAATTTCAACTCCGTGTTTTTCGCTTCCGCCATTTCCTACATATATTAAATTCAAATATAATTCTATTATCTGGTCTTTTGACATTACTTTTTCTATTTGATATGCTTTTGACCATTCCTTTAACTTTCTAACAACACCTGCTGCACCACTTGATGCTTTTTCTTGGGTTACATTTTTTACAACTTGTTGTGTTATTGTACTTCCACCACCAGCTGTTGATTTTCCACCATGTGTTACAAATGAAAGCACTGCTGCTCCTGTTCTTTTTATATCTACACCATGATGTTGCTCAAATCTTTCATCTTCTATTGATATATATGCTTTTGGTAAATATGGAGACATCTCTTCAAGTGTTATTATTTTTCTACTTTCATCTCCATTTAATTCTGCCAGAACTTCTTTATCTGTATCCATTATCATGGAATTCTCTTTCATTATCAATTCTGACATGTCTATTGAAAAATCTTCCCCATAAAGTCCATATATTAGTCCTACTGCAACACCTGCTCCTATTACTATTAAAATCACAAAAATAATTAAAATTATTTTCAAAAATAATGCTAGTTTTGGATGTTTGTATTTTAATTTCATTTTAGTGTCTTTTCTTTTAGCTTTTGCGTCTTTATTTCCTCTTTTTTCTACTGTTTTATTTCTTGTTTTTCTATTTTTATATGTTCCATTATTTGTTGATTTTTTTCTTTTTTTCCCCATTTTTTTATCCTCCCTTTTGGCATAAAATGGATTTTATAATTTTTTTAAACATTTGACAACATTATAATACATTTTCTAAAAAAAGAAAAGCTTTTTAAGAAAATCTTTCGATTTTTCCATTCACTCCAAATACCTCTTTTATTGAAATTTTATTTTTTGATATCTTATTACGTATATTATTAAAACTGTCTTTCATATACATAATTGCTTCAAGTAAATCTTTATTTTTAAATTTCTTTGCATTCTCTCTCCAAACGATTTCTTCTTTTCCAACCTCTATTTCATAATCATTTATATTTATTCCATTAAAACGTTTTGATTCTATTTTCATATTTCCTTCCAAATTTATAATTATTGCTTTTTCATTTATTTTATATCTATTTAATACTTCTTTATTAAAATCTAAATTTAGTATTATTCGTGGCCTTAACAAACTTTTTTTCTGATTGTTGGATATAACTATCAAAACTCCATATTTTTCATATATTTCTTTTTCTATCTTTTTCAATTTTTCTATATGATTTGTTACAACTGTTAATCTTCTATATTGTGTTGCTAGTGTTCTTATTATCTCTATACTGATATCTGTAATTTCATTTGTCGTTATTGCAAATTCAATTTCTTCCTTTTTTAACCCTATTTGTTTTATTACATAATCTAATATTTCAAATACTAAATATTTTTCTAGCCATCTTCCATCAAATATGTCTATACCACTTGAATTTATGGCATTTATTAAATCTCTATTTTCGCACAATTCTTTACTTAAAACAACATTTGTTGTTCCATTTTTTATTAGTTTTTTTATAACTTTTATTATATTTCTTTCCTTTTCTAAATTTGCATATATTTTAAAATTATCTTTTTCTATTTTCATTTTGTATAAATGAAACCTATGCTTATCCAATTTTTCTATATAAAATGTCTTCATCTTTCACATCATTCCTTCCTGGTTGTAATTAATTTTTAATTCTTACTTCTATATTAATGTGTATTCTATATAAAATAAATTTATGCCACTGCAAATACAAAAAATGAGTTTACCTCATATAACAGTAAACTCATTTTTGTATTATTTAGAAAGTTCATCTTTAATTATAGTCCAAACATTAGACGTCTCCATATCTTTTCTCCAACAAGAAGTTCCTCCTAATTTATATTTAGTAACTAATGCAACTTTTTCCTTAATTGAAGTTCCATCTTCTATCCACATTTTAATAGTATTTTTTCCAGATGCATATTCTATATAATATTGTTTTAGTGTATCATCCCATTGTTTTTCAACATTGTTTGGTATTTTAACATTCATCATATTAACAACTGATCTATCTTTAATCTCGCCATTTGCATCTATTGTCCACTGTCTAGTATAAAATGGCATTCCTAAAATTATTTTTTCTGTATCTACTTCATCATAGTCTATTATTTTCTTTAAACTTGTTTCAACCCAGTTCAAACCTGCTGTTGTGCCTGGTTTTGTGCTTGAGGTTCCATATTGATCATAAGCCATAAATACTAAATAGTCTGCTACATTTCCTAAAACACCTCTATCAAAACATAATGACCAATTAGGGTCTCCATCTGGTGCTGTTACATCTACAGATGTAACTAATTTCATTTCTAACATTCGTGGCACTAACTCTATTATAAACCTTGAATATTTGTCTTTATCAGCTTCATATATATTTTCAAAATCAACATTTATTCCATCTATGTCATATTGTGCACATTTGTCAACAATACTTTCTATTAATTCTTGTCTTTTTGTATAGCTATTTAAGATTGTTGATGTTATCTTTATTCCAGCTTCTGCATTTGATATCATTGGCCATACTTTATATCCGTTTGAATGTGCCCATTTTATGTATGAAAGACCTGCATCTCCAACATTATCTTTTAAAGTTCCATCACTTTTATCTAAGTAGAAAAATGATGGTGAAACTACATTCACTCCATCAACTACCTGACCTGTTCTATCAGGTGCTTTAACATATTGTGAATAATAATCCCAAAACATATTGATTTTTGTTGTAATTTGTTTTGTCTTATTTTCTGCTTCTCTAACTGTTGTAATATTTTCTAGTTTATTTGCTTTAATATAGCCTATCTTTCCGTTCTGTGTTCTTACTTTAATCCAGCCATTTTTTTCAGTTTCATCACTATTGCCAACTACAATAACAGATTCTCCTTTTTGAAGTTTACTAATCGTCTTTGAAAAAATTTTTCCTGTACTCTTTACAGATACTTTTGATTTTATGTCTGCTTTTATTTGTTCTCTATTTAAGGAATCAACTATTATTATTTTAGTATCTTCTATATTATTTATTTCAATATTATATACATCTATCATTTCAGATAATGGTAAATATATAACATCATTTTCTTTAATTGCATGTGCTGATATTTTTTTGGTAGCTCCATTTAATGTTAATTTGTTTGATTCAAATCCTATGCTTGCAATTTTGTCTTCATATGTTGTAACAACCTCTTGTATCTCGTCTTCTACATAGATATATTTATCAAAAAAATTTTTCATATCATCTTTTGATACATAAATAATTCCATTTTCTATTTTTACTTCATTTTTTAGTCGTGATGTTACATTATTATTATTTATTACTAAATTTACAGTTTCATCTGTTTTCTCTTTTATAAAAATTTCCGCTTTTATAAATATAAATACAGCAACAAGTATTATTGCCACTAATATCAATATTTTTTTCATTTTATTACTATTTTTATTTAGTTCTTTCATTTGTTTTCTCCTTGCTTTTTTGTTTATTATATTATATTAAACAAAAAATAGCAATAAAAATCTTGCTATTTTTTTGTTATTTACATTTTTCTAAATACACCTGCAACTTTTCCCAATATTTGACAATTTGGCACTATTATTGGGTCCATTGTGTGGTTTTCTGGTTGTAAACGTATATAATCTTTTTCCTTATAAAATGTCTTAACTGTTGCTTCATCTCCTATTAATGCTACAACTATTTCTCCATTATTTGCATTATTTTGTTTTTTTACAAGAATATAATCTCCATCTAATATTCCAGCTTCTATCATACTTTCTCCTCTTACTGTCAACATAAAGCTTTCACTGTTTCCAACAAAATCTATTGGAATTGGAAATGTATCTGTTACATTCTCCACAGCCAATATTGGTTGTCCTGCTGTTATTTTTCCTATAATCGGAACATCAACTAATTCTTTTTCAGCATAAAAATTTTTATTTGATTTTTTTATTGTTTGCCCATTGCTACCTTTTATTACTTTTAAAGTTCTACCCTTTTTTCCTTCTTTTTTTATAAATCCTTGTTTTTCTAACTTAGACAAATATGCATGTACTGTAGCTGTTGAACTTAATCCTATTGCTTTTCCAATCTCTCTTACAGATGGTGGATATCCGTTTTCCATAACTTGATCTTCTATAAATTTTAGTATTGCTTTTTCTTTTCTAGTTGTTTCCGCTCTATTTCCCATTTCTCTCACTTCTCCTTTTCTAATTTGACATCATCATATCATAAGGAAAAAGAAATGTCAAACAAATTTTTGACATTTCTTTTATTATTTTTTTATTTTTCTTATTTCATATTTAATTACTCCTGCTGGTGCATCAACCTCTACTGTTGCTCCTTTTTTTGCGCCTAAAAGTGCTCTTCCTATTGGGGATTCATTTGATATCTTATTTTCAGCTAAATTTACTTCAGTAGAACCTACTATAGTATATTCTACTTCCTCATCAAATTCAACATCATATAATGTAACAGTATTTCCAATTTGTACTGTTTTTGTATCTATTTCTTTTTCATCTATAATTTTTGCATATCTAACTTTGTTTTCTAATTCTGCTATTTTATTTTCATTTTCTGCTTGTGCATTTTTTGCTTCATCATACTCTGAATTTTCAGATAAATCTCCAAATCCTAATGCTACTTTTATTCTTTCAGCTATTTCAGCTCTTTTTTCTGTTCTTAAATATTCTAATTCTTTTTCTATTTTGTCAAATCCTTCTTGTGTTAATATTACTTCTTTTTCTTCCATAATAATCACTTTCCTTTCTCAAGTCAAAACAGTATATACGCATAAAGAGCGACTTTTATAGGTCGCCTTTATAATTAACATCTAGTATGATACTCTACTTTCTTTATTTTGTCAAGTTTTTTTTAATCTTTTAGTAAATCTTTCCCATTTTTTAAATAATCCATTCCAGAAAATATAGTGGCAATAATTGATACAATCAACATTATTGTTGAAATTATATTTATTGCAAATTGGACTGTTGTCATATATATTCCAGCTGAATTAACTACAACATCACTTGAAACTCTAAAAATAAATTGTCCAAATTCAAATTTATCTAAAAAACAGAAAATTATAGCAATCATTTGAGTAACTGTTTTTAATTTTCCCCATTTAGATGCAGCAATTACTTTGCCACCCTTTTCAACAGCTATTAATCTATAACCTGAAACAATAAACTCTCTTGCCAATACTATAATTGGTATCCAAGAAGGTATCTTGCCATATTCGACTAATATTACAAGTGCAGATAAAACTAATATTTTATCTGCAAGTGGATCTAAAAATTTTCCAAATGTAGTTACTTGATTTCTACTTCTAGCAATATATCCATCCAGTTTATCTGTTATTGAAGCTACAATAAATATTAAATTCATTATCCAAAAAGCTTTTGGTACTTCTAAAAATGAACCTGAAAGACCACTTATTCCATCTATAATAGGTATAATCATCATTATTGGCACTAAAATTATTCTAAATATTGTTAATTTATTAGCTAAATTTAATTTCATATCTGAACTCCTTGTATAAGTTTATTAATTATTTTATTAAATCCAAAATGATTCCATGTATTTTTTTATATTTTATTTATATATAGAAATCTACTTTAATATCTCAACTGCTTTTTGTAATTGAGTATCTTCATTTCTTGTAACTAAAAATGGATTTGTTACAGTTTCTGGCAACTCAACTTTTTCATTAGGCTCTATTCCTACCCCATTAATCTTAGTTCTATTTGGAGTATAATATTCTTCAACTGTAACTTTTAATCCTGCACCACTTCTAAGAGTCAGAAACTGTTGAATTACACCTTTTCCATATGTTGTTGTTCCAACTATTGTAGCTTCTTCTAAATCTTTAAGTGCACCTGCCAAAATTTCTGATGAACTTGCTGAATTTTTATTTACTAATACAACTATTGGCATATCTATCAAAACATCTTCTTTAGATTTCTCGATTTTTTCATTTTTATCTTTGTCTACTGTCACTAATAATTCTTTTCCTTTTGGAACAATATAGTCTGCTATTTTTAAAGCTTCATCTACTAATCCACCACCATTATTTCTTAAATCTATTATTAATGATGTTATTCCTTGTGCCTTTAATTCCTCATATTTAGATTTAAAATTTGTAGCAGTATTTTCATCAAAACTTGTTACTTCTAAATATCCTATATTATTCTCTAATTTTTCAGCCATTACTGGATTTGTTGTTATTTTCTTTCTTGTTATTTCAAATGTTTTTATTTCCTGTCCTCTTTGTATTTCTAGTGTAACACTTGTTCCTTCCTCTCCTTTTATATTATTTGCTGCTGCTGTCATACTTTCTCCATTATATTCTATTCCATTAATTTTTTTGATTATGTCTCCTGGAAGTATTCCAGCTTCTTCAGCTGGACTATATTTTATTGGTGTTAATACTACTATCGTGTTATCTTTAGTATTTTGTACCATGTATATTCCCACTCCAACATAATTTCCCATTAAATTTGCAGTATAATCTCCCATTTCATCTTTTGGAATATATTCAGTATATGGGTCTCCTAATGAAGCAACATATCCTTCTATTGCACCTTCTGCTGCTTTTTCCTCATCAATATCATTTAAATAATATTTATCTAATATACTTTTTATATATTTTATATTTTTTGATAATTGTTCATCTTTTGATGATCCTCCAAATACTGACGAAATTGTTTTATTTTCTTCACTTGTATTATTATATTTATTTGTTATATATACTGTTGTAAATATAAAAGTCAAAAAAGCAGTTAGTATTACTAACATAACTACTTTATAAAATTTCTGTCTTTTTAAATAATTTTCATCCTCCATTTTTTGTAAAACTCCTTTTATAAAATTTATAGTAATTTACTATGGTAAATATGGTAATGGATTTACAGGTTTTCCATTTATTCTTACTTCAAAATGCAAGTGTGTTCCTGATGAATTTCCCGTTGAACCTACTGTTCCTATTGTTTGCCCTTGTGAAACTTTATCTCCAACCTTAACTTTTCTTGAATTTGCTAGCATATGACCATATAAAGTCATTGTACCATCTCCATGACTTATAACCACATATTCACCATAACTAAAGTAATCTCCTTCACTATTTATTTTGGCAGTTGATATAACAACAGTTCCAGCTTTAACTGCAACAACATCTTTTCCAGTAACACCTATATTTACGTCAACACCAGTGTGTCCTGCATATGATGGATAATTTTTGTTATTTATATTAGCCTTGCTCAATCCTCTTACTGGGAATATATATCCACTTGCACTTGGTTTTGTTGTTATATTATTTGATGTATTGTTCTTGTTCCTCTTTGCCTCTTCCTCTGCTATCTTTTTTAATTGTGCCTGTATTTGTCTCTTATCTTCTTCAAATGCTTCTATCTCTTTTTCTTTTTTCTTTTCTTCATCTGCTAAGTTTGCAACTTGTGTTTCTTTATCCTTTTTTAAAGATTTTAATTCATTTGATTTCTTTTCTTTTTCTGATAGCGAACTATCTAATTCTTTTTTATTATTTTCAATTTCAATTTTTTCATTTTCTATTTGTTCTTTTTGTTCTTTAGTTTCTTTCATTAGTTTTTTATCATATGACACTAATTCAGATGCAGCATAATACTTAGCTAAAAAATCTGTCATACTTGAAGCATTTAAAAATGTTTCAAGATAACCTGTTTTAGGTGTAGAATACATTTTTAACATTCTTTCATCCAATAATTCCATCTGTTTATTATATTCATCTTCTTTTGATTTTATATCTTTTTCTTTTTGAGTTATTTGTGCCTGTAAATCATCAACTCTTGTCTGTAAATCATCAACTTCATCTTCAGCTGTAATTATTTTATTTCTTAAGCTTTCCACTGTTTTCATTGTTTCAGATTTTTGCGTTTCTAATTCCTTTTTTTCCTCTTTTGCCTCTTCTATCTGATCATTTATCTGTGACTGTTTGTTTTTTAAATCTTTTTGAGTTGTCACTGCATATACAGTCATCGTTTGAGATATAAGCACACATGATATCATAATCCCTAAAATTTTAGCAAATGTTTTTCTCATATATTTTCTTCCTCTCTTATATATTTTATTCTTTAATTATTAATATTTGTATCTGTTTCTCCAGTATTACTTTTATTTTCTTCTAATTTTTTATTAAAATCATCTGATAACAAATATTCTAAAGGATTTACAGTTTGGCCATTTATTCTTATCTCAAAATGTGCATGTGGTCCTGTCGAATATCCAGTAGAACCTACTTTTAAAACTGGTGTCCCTGCTTCAACTTCTTGTCCAACTTGTACTAATATCTCACTTCCGTGTGCATATAATGTTTGGACACCTCCTCCATGGTCAATTATTACCATGTTTCCATATGCAGGGTTCATTGTAGCTTTTATTACTACCCCTTTAGCAGCTGACACAAAGTCTGCTCCCATTGGAGCTCCTATGTCTGTACCTGTATGCAATTTATATGCACCTGTTATAGGATGTACTCTCATACCATATTCTGATGTTACTGTCGTATATCCAGGTATAGGCCACTTCATTGCACCACCAATATAATCTTCACTTATACTATTTATTAATAGCATTTTTATTTCTGCATCAACCTCTGCAACTTGACTATTATATTCATCTATCTTAGCTTGTAGCTTTTGCTCTTCTGATGATAATTTACTTATATAATATTCTCTCATAGTCTTTGTATTTGCTAGCACCTGAGTCTTTGTTTGTTGTGCCTGTTTACTTGCTATTACTTGTTTTTTCTTTTCTTCTAATATTTTTTTTGTTGTTTCTATTTCATCTCTTTGTCTTTTTACAGTTTCTAATAAATTCCTGTCAGCCTTTGTCATTTCTTGTATTGCATAATATGTTGCCAAAAAATCTGTCACACTCTTGGCTTCCAACAATATCTGTAATGATTGAAACTTAGGAGTTGCATATAATTTCAACATCCTAGCATCTACCAATTCCTGAATTTTATTATATTGCTTTTGTGTTTCTTTTAAATTTTCCTCATTTTCTGAAATCTGTGATATTAACTCATTAATTTGTACATTAATAGTATTTATTTCTTCTTGTGATTGAGCCATTTGATTATCCAACTCTTGCAACTGTTGCATATTAGTAGATAATTGCTCTTGAACCGCTTGTAATCTATTATTTGTATCATTTAATGATTCATTAATTGTGTTTGATTTTTCTTGTAAATTTGTAATATCCTCTGCTGATACGCAAATACATAGGCTACAAGATATTAGTAATATTAAAATTATTATTATTAGCCTACGCATTTTACATTCTTTCACCCTTTCTTATAAACAATTTACACTTCTAGATATTTTCTCATTGAAATTCTACTTCCAATTACACCAATTCCAATTCCTAATACTAAGTATACTGTTAGTATCAAATTAAACATATCTTTAAAATCTAGTAATTTCCAATGGACTGTTTCTAAAAATTCTGTACCTGATAACTGATTTGCAATTCCTGTATATGCTAATCCAACAATTCCTACTGATAGCAAACCCGCAATCACTCCAATTATAACACCTTCAACTAAAAATGGCCATCTAATAAAACTATTTGTTGCTCCTACATATTTCATAATAGAAATCTCTTTTCTTCTTGCATGTACCGTTAATTTTATTGTATTTGCTATTATTGATACTGATATAATAACCAATAATACTAAGATTCCTGCTGTAACATATTTTACACCTTTAGCTAATCTTACAATCTGTGCAATAACTTGATTGCTTGAAACAATGTTATCAACTTGTGGTATTTCATTTATTGCTGCTTGTACGTCATCATTTAAATTTAAATCTGTTAGTGTTACATTATATGCTACAGGGAAAATATTTCTTTCCTTATATTCTGCAACAGCTTCACTTCCAAGTAAGTCTTCCATATATTTTATAGCCTCTTCTTTAGATACATATTCTGCATTTCTTACTCCTTCTATTGAAAGTATCTCATTTCCAACTTCTTCAATTTCTTTATCTGTTGCATCAGTTTTTAAATTAACTCTAATTTCTTGGGCTTCAGCCACATTTTCTACAAATGCATTAATATTTTCTCCTATTACAAAAAACAACCCAAATATCAACATCGTTGCACACATTATCATTAATGACGATATAGTTGATTTTTTGTTTTTAAACAGATTGCTTATTCCTTCTTTAATTAAATAACTTATTACATTAAACCTCACAATCATACCCACCTTTTTTATCATCTTTTATTATTACGCCTTTTTCTATATGTATTACCCTTTTTCTCATTTGGTCTACAATATCTTTTGCATGTGTTGCTACAACTATTGTTGTTCCTCTCATATTTATTTCATTTAGCAAATTCATTATATCCCATGCTGTATCTGGATCCAAATTTCCTGTTGGCTCATCTGCTATTAGCATTGATGGATTATTTACTAATGCTCTTGCTAAAGCAACTCTTTGCTGTTCTCCACCAGACAATTCATTTGGGTACATTTTTGCTTTACCACTTAGTCCAACTAATGATAAAACCATTGGTACTTGCCTACGAATATGTCTTGGAGTAGCTTTTACTATATACATTGCAAATGCTACATTGTCATACACAGTTTTATCTGGTAATAGTCTAAAATCTTGAAATACAACTCCCATACTTCTACGTAAATATGGAATCCTATTTTGCTTTAAAAATGTGGTATCTTTTCCATTTATAATTATATTTCCTGATGTTGGTTCCTCTTCTTTTAATATTAGTTTTATTAACGTTGATTTTCCGCTTCCTGAAGAACCTACTAAAAATGCAAATTCTCCTTTTTCAATTTTAAAACTTGCCCTCTTCACTGCTTCTGTACCTGTACTATACTTTTTGCTTACGTTTTTAAATTCTATCATTTTACTTTTTCCTTTTCTTTTTTATAATTTATACATAAAGTTGCATAATATTTCATTCTTTTTTATCTTATCAATAATATTTTTTTTTTGCAATACTTATGGTTCTAAAAAAAAACAGAAAATTTTGTTTTTTTCTACATTTCTATCATTTTTCTTTCTATTTCTCCATTTTTTGTTTTTTGTAAATTTTCTGTAAATTTTATTATATTATTAATTTTACTCTTAGAATACTATAAACTTTGAATGAAATTCCGAATGTGCATGTAGAACCTTTAGAAATTTTTATGTAATTTTATGGAAAGAGTTCACGAGAGTGGAAGGGTGCCATAAAATAAATTAAAATTTCTTAAGGTTCGAAATAAACCGAGGAATGAAATGAAAAGTTTATAGTATTCTAAGAGTATATATTAATTATTATCTATAAAATCCTGTACAATGCTTATAATTTTTCCTGTATTTTGAATATATTTCTTAGGTTCAAATTTTTCAATTCTCTTTAACGCATCTCCTAATTGAGAAACATCTGTAACTCCTATAATATATCCCATTTCGTCAAAAGATTTTACAATATCAAGTTGATGGTTATTTACATGTTCATTATACTCTTTTAATCTAGGAACAGCAATCACCTTTTTGCCTTGTTCTATTGAAGTTATAATTGAACCAACCCCACCATGTGTTATAATCAAGTCTGCTTTATTTATTAATTTTTTCATTTCTTCCATTGGAATTTGATTATATATTGTCATATCTTTACTTGAAAACTTTGTATAACCTTCTTGAACAATTACACTATCTTTTATGTTTCCATTCTCTATGTTTCTCTGTATTTCTTCTAGTAATCTATGGAAACTATTATTTTGTGTTCCTAACAATACTAATACCATTAATAAATAGCACCTCCATATACAGCTTTAGGATATAATTCAAGCATCTCTTCCCATTGCACAATAAACAAATCTGCTATTGGATATATTAACTTTCCTGTTGCAGTCTTACTATGTCTATTTGCAAAAGTTTCTATATATATTATTTTATTTCCCAAGAGCTTGCCTAAATAGCACATTGGACCTGCTGTATGGGTTCCTGTTGTAACTATATATTTAGGTCTTATTTTAAAATATAAGTAAACTGTTTTTAAGCATAAATAAAAATAAATAAAAACATATCTAAATATCTTTTTTCTTGTTCCATATGGTAAATATGATATCTTATCTCCATACTTTTCTTTTAATCCTTTAGTTGTCTCATCCTTTTCTGTTATAATGTGATAATCATATTTTTTAAATAATGGACTTAGTTGTAATAGTTCATTAAGATGCCCACCCGTACTTGATATAAATAACACTTTTTTCTTCTTCATTTTATGTAATATGGTTAGTACCATATCTCCTTTCTCTTTATTTTGTGTATCATTTTATTATAAAAAAATAGAAACACAATTTAAATTATGTTTCTATTATACTTCTGTTTTTTATTTATTGTCAAGAAAATATATAATTTTAGAATCACTACTAAAGTACCAATTTTTATGCTCTTGGATGTGCTTTTTTATAAATATTTTTTAATGATTCATCTTGAAACTGCATATATACTTGCGTTGATAAAATATCAGAATGTCCTAACATAGTTTGAATAGATTTTAAGTCTGCACCATTTTGTAATAAATGTGTTGCAAATGAATGACGTAAAACATGTGGTGTTATGTCTTTATCTATATGTGCTTGGTCTTTGTAATATTTTATAATTTTCCAAAATCCTTGTCTTGTTAAACGTTTTCCATTTACATTTACAAATAATGCATTTTGCTTCTCATCTTTAATCATTATTTTTCTTGCATTAAGTATATAATCTTTCAAAGCTTTTAAAGACATGTTTCCTATTGGCACTGTTCTCTCTTTTTTGCCATTTCTACATGTTGCATACCCTGTTTCTAAATTAATATCTTCAACATTTAAAGATATAATTTCTGTTACTCTCATTCCTGTGGCATAAGCAAATTCAAGCATAGCTTTATCTCTTATTCCTTTTAAATTAACATTTTTAGGTTGTTCTAATAATAATGCAACTTCATTTGATGTTAATACATTTGGTACTCTTTTTTCTATTTTTGGAGATTGAATCCCTTCTGTTGGGTCTTTTTCCACAACTTTGTTTTTTACTTCATATTGATAAAATGACCTTATTGACGCTAATCCTCTTGATATTGTTGATGGCTTTTTTCCTATTTCTTGCATATGTGCTAGATATGTTTTTATTCCTTCTTCTGTTAACTCGCTATAATCTTCTCTTCCTTCTTCTAACATGTATTTTTCAAATTGTTTTAAATCTCTCTTATATGATTGAAGTGTGTTTATTGACACTTTTTTCTCATTCTCCAAAAAATCAAAAAATAAGTTTAATTGCTCTTCCATTTTTTCCCCCATCTACGATATATTTTATTGTCTCTTATCAATTATTTACATAACTGATTGTTACTATGTTATATCAAATTTTTAATAAAAAGTAAAGAGATTTTATATAATTTCTAAAAATATTTAATTAAATTTACTATCAGTCTATATGAGACTTCAATCTTAATTATAGAACTTATGATTAATGCTAACATAATTATAAATGAAACTATACTATGTTTTAATATTGATAATTTTATATTCTCTTTTCTTCTATCCTTTACTATTGATTTATACAATTTAATACTACTTACTCCTAATATCATTAATGCTGGTATAAATATGATATTTTGTAAAAATATCGTTATCAGTACAAATATTATTCCTTTTAGCTTTCCAAGAACAAATACACATGATGCAATAGTATACCCTAAGCAAAATCCTCTAATTATAATTATTCCCAAAACTATTGGAATTCCAATTATAGTTGTCCCCGCAAACCATAGCAATAATACCAAAATCACATTATTCTTTACATCTTTTTGTAGTTCTGCCATATAGTTTCCATTTTGAAGTATTTTTGTTTCATCTACATATGTATTTATATATTTTTCTATTTCAGTTTTATCTTGTGTTTGATTTATAAATAATACCCCTAAAAATATTCCTACTGTAAATATGATTATTACAATAAAATAAGATTTTACATTAGTTAAAATATCATCCTTTATCGCTATAAAAATTTCATTCTTTTTCTTTCGCATAATCTTCTCCTCATAAAATAGATTTATTAATGTCTATTCACTGAGGTACATTTTAAGAACTAAAGTCAAAAAAAGAAAGGATTATATCCTATCTTTAATTTATGATGCTGTAACTTTACCGTAAGTTCCGCCTCCACCAGCTTCAACTTTCATGTTCCCTTCTCTTGCATTTAAAATATTTTTAGCAATTTTTTCTCCTACAACTGCTTCTATATCATCTTCTGATAATTTATGTAAAATGTTCATTTCAGTTTCAAACGTGTCCAATAATTTTTCTATTGTTTTTCCTCCCACACCTGGAATAAAACTTAAAGGAATTTGATATATATATGGAGGTCTACTTTCTGGACTTTCTGTAGTTTCTTTATCTTTAATTAATTCAATTCTATCAAAAACTCCAAAAGTCACTTTGTTACTTCCACATTTAGGACAAATTTCAACAGGTTCTTTAGTTTCTATTGTACAATCACAATTATCGCAATGTGTTCTATGATATTTTCCAAGCTTTGGATCTAATCCATAATTAGCTATTATTTTTCTTCCCTCTTCATTTTTTAATGCTTTTACAACTTCTTTAAAACTTATATCTTCAACTAACATTTTATTATATTCTCTTGCAATCTTTGGTAATGAATGTGCATCTGAATTTGTAACAAATGTTTTTTCCTCTAATTCTGATATCATATCTGCCAAAAATGTATCAGAGCTTAGTCCTAATTCTACCGCAAAAATTTTATTATATTTTTCCTTAAATATGTCTTTTAATCTGTCTGCACAATTTCCATAATAGCTCTTAAATGGCGTAAAAATATGTGCAGGAATTAGAATTCCATTATATTTTTCAACTATATCTATTAGCTCATAGCCTGATATATTTGACCTTTGTGTACTTAATGTAATATTTTTTATATGTGTACTCATCTCATTTGAAAAGCCTTTTATATCACTTAAATGAGGAAAAAAACATACATTATGTGCCGCACCACATTTTCCATTTCTACCACTTTCTGAAGTTTCTACTTCACTTCCAAGTAAAATACATACTTTGTCTTTATATATAATTCCTCCATCTTCAAGCTCATATGCCTCTCCTGTTTTCAAGAAATTTTCTATATCTTCAATTACATATGGTGATGCACAATCTATAATTCCTACTATATTTATTCCTTTTCTATCAGCACATTCTTTTGCAATATTAGCAAAATTCAAGCTTCGTGCAGCTGTTATTTTTATAGGTTTACCTGATTCACTTCTTCCTATATGCACATGTAAGTCTGCAAATATTTCGTACATTATAATCCTCCCTTTAATTACTCTTCTATTTTCGCACGTTTCAAAATCTTTTCTTTACTTTCATTAGTAAACATTGCTCTATTTGCCTGTTCTTTTGCAGATCTTGCAATACTTTTTAGCTCTTCTAACTTCTTATCAACATTTACTGAATAATCTGTAGCAATCATTTTAACAAATTCAGGAATATCTTTAGACTCTCTAATTAATTTTTGTAATCTAGCAAAAACTGTTGTATTCACAACACCTTGTATCTCAATTTTTTCCATGGCTTCAACAAAATTTCTAAAAATCTCCAAATATCTATTATATTCAGTTTTTAGGTTTCTATGTTCTAATAAAACAAGAGCCTCTTCTGGACTAAATCCAATTCTTTCTGGTCTATCTATTAGCATTCCTCCAAATTGATCAGCCAATTCTAATATATCACTTTCTCCTTCTCTAGGATTACCACTATACCTGTTTACGCCTTCGCAAATCTTGCAAAATCTTTCGTCAAATCCTAATTTAGCTAAATATTCAGCGCCCTCTCTTGCATATGTTTTTATCTTTCCTATCTTTTGAGCATCATCTACTTTTTTACAATTACATAGTAAACAAGCTGTTAGCACCAAATTAAAATCCACTTTAGGATTTGCATACTTCAAAAACATCCTTGCTATTTCTGTTTTAAATATAATCGATTTGTCAAAATTAATTTTAAGTTTTGGCGCTAAAAAATATATTATCTCTATTTTTGATATTAAATCATCTTCATTTAAAATATAATCAGCAAATTCTTCCATTTTTTCTCTTGTTCCCCCTCTAAATGGGCAATTTGGGGTCGGTTCCATTTTTGCCCTTTTTTATTTTACAAAAAACTTATTAAATTCTTGTTCATTTATCTTTTCTTTTGAAATTAGCTCTTTAGCGATTGCATGAAGTGTTTCAACATTTTGTTTTAATATTTCTTGTGCATCTCTATAAGCTATATCTATTAATTTTTTCACTTCTTTGCCTATTGCATCTTGCATATCGTCTCCAAACATTTGATATTCAAGTTGTCCATCATTATCTTTTAAAGAGATTGGTCCTATCACATCACTCATTCCATATACTGTAACCATATCTTTAGCAATTTGTGTTGCAACTTCTAAGTCATTACTTGCACCTGTAGAAATATCGTCTAATATTAATTTTTCTGCTGCCCTTCCTCCTAAAAGTGCAATAAGCTTTTCTTGCATTTCTGTTTTTGATATATAATATTTATCTTCATCAGATTTATACATTGTATATCCGCCAGCCATTCCTCTTGGAATAATTGAAACTTCTTTTACAGCTGTTTGCGTTGGTAAGAATTGGCTTACTATTGCATGTCCTGCTTCATGATATGCTGTTAATTTTTTGTCTTTTTCTGATATTTTTCTACTTGTCTTTTCAAGTCCTACAGTTACTTTTTTAACTGCTTCATCTAAATCTGCATTTGTTATAGCATCATGTTCTTTTTTGGTTGCTATTATTGCTGCTTCATTTAAAATATTTGCAAGTTCTGCTCCTGTAAATCCAGCTGTGTCTTCTGCAATATTATATAATGATACATCATCTGCTAATTTTTTATCTTTTGAATGAATTTTCAATATTGCTTCTCTTCCATTTAAATCTGGTGCTGGAATTGTTACTTGTCTGTCAAATCTACCAGGTCTTAAAAGTGCTTTATCTAACATCTCTGGTCTGTTTGTTGCAGCTAAAACTATTATAGTTTCTTCTGTAGAAAATCCATCCATTTCAACTAATAATTGATTTAATGTTTGATTGTTTTCCGATTCTGCTCCACTATTACTTGTTCTTCTTGAGCCTATTGCATCAATTTCATCTATAAATACTATACATGGAGATAATTTTCTTGCTTTATCAAATAGTTTTCTTACCCTAGATGCTCCAAGCCCTGCAAACATTTCTATAAACTCAGATCCACTCATTGATATAAATGGTACATCTGCCTCTCCTGCTATTGCTTTTGCTATTAATGTTTTTCCTGTTCCTGGTTTTCCATATAATAAAATACCCTTTGGAATCTTTGCTCCCATTTCTGCAAATCTTTTTGGTCTTTTTAAAAATTCTACTATTTCTTTTAATTCTTCTTTTTCTTCGTCTAATCCAGCAATATCATCAAATGTAACTTTTGTTTTTCTTTCTGTGTCATCATATACCTCGCCCTTATCTCCAAGTCCTTGCATCTTGAATATCATTACAAATAATGCAACCATTATCAATGTTGGTAAAATCGAAAATATATATGATGGTATTTTTGACAATACACTTGGATTTTTAATCTCTACACTTATATTATTGTCTTCTAATACTTTTTGTTGTACTAATTCTGTAAATACTTGTGTACTTGGTATTATTGCTCTTTTTTCTTTCTCTACATCTTTCATTTTCACTTTTAAAGATGTACTTCCTGTTGTCATCTCTATTTTTTCTACATTTCCAGCTTGAATTTCTTTTATTAATTCTGCATATGTCAAAATATTGTCTTTTGCATTTTTGTCTCCATTACTTTGATATATAAAGAATATAATAATAGATGATAATAATAAAATCATTAATATAAATACTACATTTAATAACATTTTTAATATCTTTTTTGATTTATCTTTGTCCATAATTTTAACTTCTTCCTCCTTATGCTTCAGAACCTTGTGGTTCTTCTCCGTCTTCTTTATCTTTATCTTTTTCTTTCTTCTTTTCCTCTTTTTCGTCTTCTTTTGGCTCTTCTTGTTCTTTAATTTCTTCTTTTACTTTCTTCTGTTCTTGCCTTATTCTTTCAACTTCTTGCATTCTTTTAATTAAATCATCTTTTAAAATAAATATTGTCGCTGCTATGTATATATATGCAATTACTACATAAGCAGTTTCGAAATATCTTATTTTGAAATTTATAAAATAATTAACTATAATATAACATATATTTAAAATCATGGATAATGTTAATGAATGTATTGCCATACTATAAATTGCACTAAATTTCATTCTTATTTTAGCAAGTGTTGCTGTAATCCATCCAAATATTGCTATTTCTAATGAAACCGCTAATGCATATATTATATTTATAAGTAATAAATATATATACATTGATGCTCCATATCTTATATAAAATTGCATCATTTTTGAGCTTGTTAAATATCCTATTAGTTCTGCTTTATTAAAAGTTTGTATATTCTTTCCAGTATAATTTTTTACAAATTCGCTATATGTATATATTTGCTTATTTACTTGTTCCTCATCTATTTTACTTATTAAAACTATTTTATCACTAAAGAAAAACACCGTTATTCCTGATACTGTCTCTGCTTCTTCTGATTGCTCTCGTTGTTCATCTGTTTCTGCTAAAGGATTAATAACCACTTTATCTATGCCCGTATATTTTACCTTCTCTATTATTATTGGCTGTTCTAAATCCATAGTAACTTTTCCTTCTGTAATTGAAAAATCAGGAATATTTTGCTCTATATATTGTGCTAAATTGTCTATTACTTTATTCATCTGTAATAGTGAACTTATCATAGTAAATACTGTAACTATAGCTGTTAATATTGTTAGATATTTTATAGCTCGTAATAATCCTTCTGTTGCCATCACTGGATATTGTTCAAATTTTGTTATTGAATACCAAACTTTTTTAAAAAAATTTATATTAACTACTTCTTCTTTTTCTTTCATCTTAAAATTCCTATTTTAAATTTAATATTTAGGTTTTTGGCTCTACCTATAAACCTTTTTAGTCATAGTCTCTTGTTATATTACTATCAACAAACATTGGGTTAATTTCAAATTTCGCTTCATCATTTATTTTTATCACTTTTCCTGTTATGTTAGCACATACATGAAACATCCCAATTCTTCCAAGTATCTCGCACTGTTCTCCATTTATATTAACATATAATTTTTTACTTTTTAGTGCATCTTTAATGTCTCTTACAATGTATCTTAATTTATCCACAGTTCTAAACATATCTCTATCTACCTTTACATTAATACCATCTGCATATCCACATGGAATTATTGCAATTTTAGTTTCTTTTGTTGTTGTATATGAATTCGAATATCCTATATTATACCCAGCTGGAAGTACTTTTATTTCTGTAACATTGGATTTTAAATATCCTACTTTCTTAAATCCCCATGTATTAGGAATTGATAACCTACCAAGCAAAGCAGAACCTATCCTAACAGCGTCCAAATGCATATCATTAAAACGCAAAAATGCAGATGAATTACATATATGTAACATTCCTGTATTAATATTATTATTCTTTAATGTATCTACACATTGCATATATCTATTAAATTGCTCTTTAGATTCTTTGCCATTCCCATAAAAAGCAATGGAGAAATGTGAAAAAACCCCATCAATTTGAATGTTTTTCCAAGATTTTATTATATCTACCATCTCTTCTTTTTTATTATATATAAATCCATATCTTCCAAATCCTGTGTCTATTTTTAAATGCACTTTTATTTTCTTGTCTAATTTTTTTGCTATTTTTTCTATAACATCTCCTGCTTCTTTTGAACCAACTGTTAATATAATTTTATTTTGAATTAAAAGTTCTATATCTCTTTCTACTGTAGTTGATGACATCATCAAAATATCTTTTGTTATTCCATTTTCTCTTAATATAATTGCTTCTTCTGTAGTAGCCACTGCCAAAAAGTCTATTCCATTATCAATTAAAAATTGTGCATATTCTACCAAACCTAATCCATATCCATTGCCTTTTATTACTGCTATTATTCTAGTTTTCTTTTCATCTTTGTTTATAATTTCTTTAATAATTTTTAAATTATGCTTTAAATTTTTTCTTTCTACAACTAATGCTTTCATATTACTCCTTTTAAATAACTAATTATTTGAATTTAGTTTTTAAACCTCTAATATTTCTAAATGCTTTCTCAGAAAATTTATATAATGAATATGTTAATGGCTTGAATGGTATATAAACCTCTCCTATAAATTCTGTAAATGTAGCACCAAATCCTTTTTTAAATCTGTATAGTCCATATTGTGGATGACTTTCATCAACTACCCCAGATACCCCTCTAAAATCATAAACATCATCTTTTCTTGCAATAGCCATTTTTATCATTTCCCATTGCAATAAATAGTTTGGCATTAAATTTCTGTGTTCATTACTACTTGCACCATACAAATACCAAGTTTTATTTCCATAAAAAATAGGAATCACTCCTGATATTGGCTTATCCTCATAATATGCCATCAATAATTTCATATGTTTTGGTGCTAATTCATCATACATTTTTTCAAAATATGATAACGGTCTTATTATAAATCCATCTCTCGCACCCGTTTCTACCATTATTTTATGAAAATCCTTTAAATCTTCTCTTGTTCCTTCTTTTACTACTACTCCTTTTTTAGTTGCTAAACGTACATTGTATCTTGTTTTAGAATGAAAACCAGAAAATATTTCTTCTTCTGTTTTACCTTTTATATCTAATCTAAATACATATCTTGGCTGTATTTCCTCTCTAAAGTTTCTCGCATCATCCTTTATTTTATATCCTAAGTTAGTTACAACCTTTCTAAATTCTTCATCACTGCTTAATATGTCTGGCTCTGCTTTATAAACAATCGCTTTATACTTTTGTGCTAATTCTTTTATTCCATCTGTTAATTGTTTCATTACTTTTATATCATGTATGTCACAAGTTGGTCCTCTTGATGAATACATTATATTTCCAAAAAGAGGTATCTTTCTTATTAAAACACTTACCGCTCCAATAATTTTTCCACTTCCATCTTCTGCTAGTACTACTTCATTTATCCAGTTTGACTTTACTTTTGCCCATTCTGGTGATTGTTGAAAATTACATCTATCATGCCTTTCTAAAAAGTCTTTATATTCTTTTCTACTTTTTTCATCTGTTACGAATCTCATTTTTTTAACCTCATTTCTTTATGCTCTCTTTATTATTTACTTTTTGCCTTTATTTTACACTAAATATATTATTTTTACAAGACTTTTTATAAGAAAAATTTAGATATCGTTACTAGCAAATGGATTAAGCATTACATGTTTTTTTACAACCTAAGGTAGGCCCAAAGGAGGAATTGCATAAAATAAATGAAAGATTTTGTGTATCTAATCTTAACACTAGAAGTTCTTATAGAAGCAAATGAGGAATGTTCACGGGCAAACTTGTAAGTTTGAGCTTGAGTGAAAGAGGCTCATTTGATTCAATTAGAACTTCTGTGGTAAGATTGGCTTATCCAAAATCTGTAATGGTTTTTATGCAATTCCTCCTTTGGGCCCACCTTAGGTTGTAAAAAAACATGTAACACTTAATCCCATTAAATAGTAATTAAATATTTTCCTTTACCATTTTTTCAAGAGAATCGATTAAGCTCTGTAGTTTTTTTAAATCTGAGCCCATCATTTCCCAATCATTTCTATCATTAGACTCTGTCAAATTTTTATTTGCATCTATAATAGCTTGAATCATCCCATCCACATCTTCAGTATTTGTAACATTAATATTTACAGCTGATTGTGATAATAGATTAGTAATTGCTTCACTTAATGTATCTCCTATTGCAACTTTCGTTCCAGAAGCAACAATTACCTTTTTTAACGTAGTTGGTTGATTAGGTTCATTTGTCATAGTTTGATAAATTGTTTCAACATATAAAACGCTATTATTAAGTGGAATTATTTTCATCTCTTTTGAAATTTTGCTTCCTGTAACATTAATAGAAGTAAGTTCTGCTGAAATTGTCTCATCCTGTTCTATTTGATTATCTAACTGAATTGGTCCCAAAATATTACTATCTGATGGATATTTATAAATTTTTAACTTACATTCAGTTCCATCACATGTTCCCACTAGATATGAAGTAATATTTGATTTTCCATTTTGAGTATACATTTGGACTAGTCCAAACTCGGCATCCTCATTATTTGGAGCTTTAATCATAGCATAATATGGTTGTAATGTTGATACTTTTGATTTTGAAGACGTAGTACCATATTTAGCTAATGCCCATATATCACTATTTCTATATAACACATCTTCTTTTACATTATGATATACCATAAGCATTTCAGATTGAACCTTATACAAAAATTCTGAATACTTGAATTGTGATTTTATTCCTTGTGGAATTTCTTTTTCTGTATAATCTGGAAAAACAGTTGGATATAATTTTAAATAAGCCATTATTACTGGGTCATTTCTATCTGTTATATAAAAATCCATATCACCATTATAAGCATTTACAATTACTTTTACTGAATTTCTTATATAATTAATATTTCGTTTAGCTCCATCATATTCAATTTCTGTAAATGTCGAATATGGATATTTATCAGAAACAGTATATGCATCTAATACCCAATAAATTTGACCGTTATCTATAACTGTATATGGATTTTCATCATATATCAAATTTGGTAATATCGTTCTTGCTCTTTCTATTATATTTCTATTTGTCAATATCTTGCTTTCTTTTGAAACAGTTGTTGACATTGCAAGTTTTATATCTTTATTTTTTATTGCCAATATTAGTCTATCAAAAAATCCAACCTGTATCCCTGAATTACCATTATAATTATATGTATGCTCAACTCCAGAATTATCAGTATAGTCATATTCTGTCTTGTTCTTTGTATTTGTAACAGCAACACTATTTGTTTCAACACCATAGTATATCCTTGGTTCTTTTATTTCATATATATTATCTACTCCACTTATATCTTTTTGTAAATATTGAATATTTCCATTTTCTTCAACATGTGTTGCAGAAACAACAATTTGTCCAATTCCATGTGTATATTCATATGTTTTATTATTATAAGATATTGAATTATTCTCAATCTCTCTTGGAGTCACATACACTAATTTATCATTACCTTTTATGTTATACTTTGAAAGAGTTGCATCTCTAAATGTATAATATCCAGTTTCAGTTTGGGTATCTTTTAAACTTTGAACAACTAAATCTTTGTCCACTATTACTATATTATCAATAACATCAGAATTTTGTTGAATTTCTTCTTCTTTTATTGTTCCAGAATAGTCAACACTTGTTTCTTCTACATCTATATCATATGCATCCTGAGTAGATTTAATATTTTCAGATATATATTTTCTTTCTTTATCAAATTTGTTAGATTTTACAAAAATCAAATTATATCCTACCATAACTATAAATAATGCTACTAAATATATAGGAATAGCTAATAATGGATATATAATCTTTTTATTTTGCTTCTTTATAAAATAATTTACAGCTATTATTACAGAAATTGTAATTACTATTGATAGCAATAAATATCCCCATAACTGAATTGTTGATTCAACAATTCCAGCACCTGTTAATTCTGTTCCATTACTTAAAGTTAAAAACTTCCCTACAACTATATTTTGTGTATTTAACATGTTATATAACCCTATTGCTATGGCTAGCATAATAGTGTTTCTTAATAATTTTTTTATAAGTTTACTTTCACGTAATAAATCTCTATCAACAGCTTTAAAATATACATTAAACACTATTATATAATATCCAACCATATATATGCTAACACCCATTATTAGTCTAATAAAATGCCATAGCAATGACTCTATCAATGGTTTTATAAACATATAATATGATATATCAAGATTAAATATTATATCTGTTTTTCCAAATGATGCATTACTTACAAACAATAGTACTTTGTCTAGTAAATTGTTTGATATAATTACACTTGCTATTGCTGAAATTATTAAAACTATCGATTTGTTAGGGAGTTTTGGTACTTCAAGTTTTTCTTGTTCAAAAAAAGGCTTTAGTCCTTTTTTTATTCCAATATTCGTAAAATATAAGATTATACACAAAAATACAAATGAAATTCCCATTATTGAATATTTATATTTTATTTCTGTAAAAAACTTTTCTACATATTGCTCTCCAATTTCAACATATTCTAAATATTGTCCTCTTAATGATATATATGTTGCAAATATATATATTGCAATAAATGCAATTACAATTATTGCTCTTACTTTTTTGCTAATCTTTACTTTATTTTTTTCCATGCATTTTCTCCTTTTAGGGCAAATTGGGGTCGGTTCTTTTTTTGCCCTCTTAATAATTTATTAGAATTACCAATATAAATATAAATTTTAAATGAAATGACGAATGTAATTGGAGAAACTTTAGAAATTGTATGAAATTTCATGGAAATAGTTCATGAGAATGAAAGGGTGCCATAAAATAAATTACAATTTCTTAAGTTTCGTAATGCGCCGAGGAGTGTAATGAAAAATTTATATTTATATTAGTAATTAGTATTAAAAATTAAAGGGCAAAAAAAGAACCGACCCCAATTTGCCCTTTTTTCTAAATTATAGCTTTAGCAAAATCTTTTGAGTTAAATATTTCCATATCATCTATCTGCTCTCCAACTCCGATAAACTTTACTGGTATTTTATTTTCCTCTACGATTCCAATAACAGCTCCGCCTTTAGCAGTTCCATCTAATTTTGTAAGAACAATTCCTGTAATATCCGCTTGTTCCTTAAATGCTTTTACTTGTGAAATTGCATTTTGGCCTGTTCCTGCATCTATAACAAGTAGAACTTCTTTTGAAGCTTCTGGCATTTCCTTATTTATAACTTTTTGAATTTTATTTAACTCGTCCATTAAATATTTTTTATTATGCAATCTTCCAGCAGTATCACATATTAATATATCTGCTCCAATTTCTCTTGTTTTTGTAATTGCATCATATACTACAGAAGCAGGATCTATTCCTTCTTCTCTTTTAACTATTTCTGCACCTGCTCTTTTTGCCCAAATTTCTAGCTGTTCTACAGCTGCTGCCCTAAATGTATCTGCAGCAGCAACTACCACTTTTTTTCCATCTCTTGCTAGCCTCGCAGCCATCTTTCCTATTGATGTTGTTTTTCCAACGCCATTTACTCCTATTACTAATATTACAGATGGTTTTGTTTCAAGCTTTAATGAATTATCTGATATTTCTAATATATTTTCTATTTCTTCTCTTAAAGCTTCTTTTACTTGTTCTTCATCTTCTATTTTCTCTTTTTTTATTTTATCTCTTAAATTAGATATTATTTTTGTTGATGTTTCTATCCCTATATCTGACATTATTAATGCTTCTTCTAATTCTTCGAGAAAGTCTTCATCAACCTTTCTAAAATTGCTAAACACATTATTTATTTTCTCATTTAATGACTCTTTTGTTTTATTTAATCCTTGTTTTAATTTATCAAAAAATCCCATCCTAATCCTTCTTTCTTTTTCTTATGCTATTATTCTAGCATCTTTTATTAAAAAATGCAATATAATATATCTATATAAAAAAGTCCCCAATATTATAAGGACTTTTTTATTTGCATTATTATTTGCAGTTCTTTTCAATTAATTTTGCAATATCTCTTGCTTTCTCTTCTATAATCTTTTTGTCTTTACCTTCAATCATCACTCTAACAAGAGGTTCAGTTCCAGAAGGCCTAATTAGAACTCTACCACTTCCCGCAAATTCCTTTTCTAAGTTTTCAATCGCTGTCTTAATTTCTGTATTTTTTTCATAATCATATTTTTTATTTGCATCAACTTTTGCATTAATTAAAACTTGTGGATATTTTTGTACCATTGCTCCTAACTCTGATGCTTTTTTCCCACTTTCTAATATAGCCTGAATTAACATTAAAGATGTTAAAATTCCATCTCCTGTAGGATTATAATCAAGTAAAATTACATGACCTGATTGTTCTCCACCTAAATTATATCCATTTTTCAACATTTCTTCTAATACGTATCTATCCCCTACTTTTGTTTGAATGAGTTTCAAATTTTCCTTTTCAGCATATTTATTTAGCCCCAAATTACTCATGACTGTTGCAACAACTGTGTCTTTTGCAAGTTTGCCATGTTTTCTTAAGTAACCTGAAATAATAGCTAATAATTTATCGCCATCAATTTCTTCTCCATTTTCATCAATAGCTAAACATCTGTCTCCATCTCCATCATATGCAATTCCAAGACTCATCTTATTTTTTACAACATATTCTTTCAACATTTCTAAATGTGTTGAACCACACCCTGAATTTATGTTTACTCCATTAGGGGTATTATTTATAATCACATGATTTATTCCAAGTGTCTTAAAAACTTTATCTGCAACTTGATAAGTAGCTCCATTAGCAGTATCTAAAACAACTTTAAAGTCTGGCTTATTATATTTTGCAATATTGTCATCAAAGTTTTTTCTAAAGAAATATACATATTCATCTAGTAAATCTGTTCTAACCTCAGAAACTCCTATTTTTTCGCTTACAGCTGATAACTCATCAAATTTATCTGAATCCATTACTTTTTCTATTTCTTCTTCTATTTGATCAGAAATTTTCATTCCTTTATTACAAAAATATTTTATTCCATTAAATTCAAAAGTATTGTGTGATGCAGATATTACCACACTTGCATCTGCTTGAAGTTTTCTCGTTAAATACGCTATTCCAGGTGTAGGTATTACACCTAATAATTTAACATTTGCACCATAACTCAAAAAACCTGCTACCATAGCACTTTCTATTAATGTTCCAGAAATACGAGTGTCTCTTCCTATTAATATAGTTGGAGTTTTATCAGAATGCTTTGATAAAACATAAGCTCCTGCTTTTGCAACTCTATATACCAATTCTGGTGATAATTCCGTATTTGCAATTCTACGAATTCCGTCTGTTTCAAAATATTTCCTCATTTTCTCTATAATCCTTTCTAAATATGTTATTTCTTTTTAATCTGTTAATTGATTTAACAAATTGTAATATTCAGTCATTCTGTTTAAATTCGTAAATTGTATTTTATCATCTTTTATTGTCCATGAATCTGAATTTTTTCTCAAAAACTCATTTATCTTATCTATCTTATTAATTTTTTCATACAATTTACTTTTTTTATCTTTAACCTTTTCATTTAACAAAGTATATTTCTCTTTCATCATATCACTTAACATGATTGTATTGTATAAATCAGTGTAATATCCTTTTCTTGATGAAATATTCCTTTTTTCTATATTCTCTAAAATCTTTTCTTCTGTCATCAATTCTTCAAGTCTAGAAATACATTTTTGACTTTTATCTTTATATTCAGTTATTATATCATCTATTTCTTTTAAATCTTTATCTTGCATATTTTGTATAGAAAATATACTATTTGGATTTATGCCTGTATTAAGTTCTTCCATCTCTACATATATATTCTTTATTTCTAAGATATATTCTTTGATTGCTTTTTCTACTGTTGCATAGTTCTTTTCTGTTTTTATATCAAAATCTATATTATCTTTTGATATATCTGATTGCAATATTTTATTTGATTCTTCTGTTAACAATTTCATTTGTTTTTTACCAAAACTACTAAATAAATATGTTATCCCTACGATTCCAAGTATTAATATTAATACTATCACTATTGCTATTATTAGTTTTTTGTTCTCCATTTTTCATTTTCCTTTCGTAATTTGGATTCAAGTCTATTTTTCGATTTTATATTTATGTTAAAACTTGATTCTTTCATTAATCCATGTTTCAAGTTCATCTATTTTAACTCTAACTTGTTCCATTGTATCTCTATCTCTTATTGTTACTGTATCATCTTCTAAGGTATCAAAATCAATAGTCACACAGAAAGGTGTTCCAATTTCATCTTGTCTTCTATAACGCTTTCCGATTGAACCTGTTTCATCATATTCACACATGAATTCCTTTGATAATTTAGCATATACTTCTTCTGCCTTTTCTGATAATTTCTTTGATAATGGAAGTACTGCAACTTTATATGGTGCTAATGCTGGATGTAAATGTAACACAACTCTTGTATCTCCTTCTGCTATTTCCTCTTCATCATAGCTATTACATAAAAATGCTAATGCGACTCTGTCTGCTCCTAGTGATGGTTCTATACAATATGGCACATATCTTTCATTAGTTTCTGGATCTAAATATGTGAAATCTTCTTTTGACATATTCATATGGCTCTTTAAATCGAAATCTGTTCTGTCTGCAATTCCCCATAATTCTCCCCATCCAAATGGAAATGCAAATTCTATATCTGTTGTTGCATTACTATAGTGTGATAATTCTTCTTTACTATGATCTCTTAAGCGTATATTCTCTTTTTTCATTCCTAATCCTAGCAACCATTCTTCGCAGAATTTTTTCCAATAAGCATGCCATTCTAAATCTGTTCCTGGCTTACAGAAGAACTCTAATTCCATTTGTTCAAATTCTCTTGTTCTAAATGTAAAGTTTCCTGGTGTTATTTCATTTCTGAATGCTTTTCCAATTTGTGCAATTCCCATAGGAAGCTTTTTTCTTGTTGTTCTCATTACATTTTTGAAGTTTACAAATATTCCTTGTGCTGTTTCTGGTCTTAAATAAATTTCTGCTTTTGCATCTTCTGTAACTCCTTGAAATGTTTTAAACATTAAATTGAATTTACGAATTGATGTAAAATTGTGTTTTCCACAATCAGGACAAGGAATATTATTATCATCAATGAATTTAACTAATTCCTCATCTGACATTCCATCAGCAATCATGTCTTTTCCTTGGTTATGTGCCCATTCCTCAATTAGTTTATCTGCTCTGTGTCTTGTTTTACACTCTCTACAGTCAATTAATGGATCAGAAAATCCTCCTACATGCCCTGAGGCAACCCATGTTTGTGGATTCATTAATATTGCTGCATCTAATCCAACATTATATTTGCTTTCTTGAATGAATTTTTTTCTCCATAATTTTTTTACATTATTTTTTAGTTCTACACCTAATGGTCCATAGTCCCATGTATTTGCTAATCCTCCATAAATTTCTGAACCTGGATAAATATATCCTCTTGCTTTGCATAAATTAACTATTGTTTCCATTGATTTTACCATTTTTAATCTCCTTTCTTAGTTTCTAATTTAAACAAAAAACTTCCGTGCCTAACATAATATGCCACGCACACCATGCTAGGGACGAAAGTATAATTTCCGCGATTCCACCCTAATTCTTAAAACTTTTTCCTTGTTTTAAGCACCTTAATTTATTTATTACTCCAAAGCTCCCCTTATGTTTATCGCTACCAGTATTCCACCATCACTAGCTCTCTATTATTGATTTGCATAATTTTTCTTTTTCATCGTAATTATTAATTTTTCTTATTATATTATGTTATTTTTTTATTGTCAATATTTTTTGCAAAAATTCTTAATCTCCCTCGTTACTAAATAATTGATTGAGTATCTCACATACCATTGCAACCTAGAAAAGTGCCAACATAAGAATTGCATAAAATAAATGAAAGATTTTGTGTATCTAATCTTAACACTAGAAGTTCTTATAGAATCAAATGAGGAATGTTCACGGGCAAACTTATAAGTTTGAGCCTGAGTGAAAGAGGCTCATTTGATTCTATTAAAAATTCTGTGGTAAGATTGGCTTATCCAAAATCTGTAATGGTTTTTATGCAATTCTTATGTTGGCACTTTTCTAGGTTGCAATGGTATGTGAGATACTCAATCAATTATTTAATAACATCTACTCCATTCAAAGGATTTACGTTCAAAGTTTTATTATTTGTAAAAACAACCATTCCAGGCTTTGCACCATGCGGCTTTTTTACAAATTGAACCTGACAATAATCAACTGGAACATTAGAAGAAAATTTTGCTTTACTATGTTTAGCAGCAATTTCAGCACATTTAACTAAAACATCATCTGTAACTATTTTATCAACCTTTAATATTACATGGCTTCCGTTGCACATCTTTAGTATGAAACCATAAATCTGTTTTATTAGCAAAAGACAATGTCAGCCAATCATTTTCTTTATTATTTCTTCCTACATATATTTTATATCCATCAATATCATATTCAATAGGAGAAAATGTTAGTTGCTTTTTCTTTTTAGAAACTTTATTCTTTTTTTCTCTCTTTTTTAATCTATCTTTAAACACAACATTTTCACTTATCTCTTCGAAAATTTCTTGGACATCTTCAACACATGTACTATTTTCTAATTCATATACAATACTTCCAATATAATCAATCTCTTTTTCTGTTTCAATTTTTTGTTCAGATACAATTTGAAATGCATTTTTTAGTTTAGAATATTTTTTAAAGTATCTTTTTGCATTCACATTTGGAGAATATCTTATATCTAGCGGAATTGAAATCAAATTATTATTATCATAATAATTCTCCAATTCTACATTTGCTAAATGGTTATTCGTAAGTCTATATAAATTCGCAGTTATAAGTTCTCCATATAGCCTATATTTGTCCATTTCGTCACATTCTTTAAGTTTTGAATTTATACTAAGTAAACGATTATCATGCTTTTTTAATTTCTCCAATATCATTTTTAACATACTATTTCTGTAATTTATAAATGTCTCTATAGTTTCTCTTTCAAAATAAAAATCATCAATAAAAAAGTTCAATCTATAATCTTCTGAATTTTCACTTTTTACTAATACATAATCTGAAATTTTGTCATTTTTATATACTATTTCAAATTTTAAATTTTTATTATTTTTTATTACATCATTAATATATTTATAAATCTTTTCTATGCTTTCTTTTGAGACATTTTCTATACTACATTGTGATACTACTGATTTTGCAAATTGCAAACTAATTCCTGTAAATTTATCAGCAATCACTTTTGCCAAATTTTCTATCTTCATATCTTTTTGTTCGCCTACTAATTTATCATAAAAATCTTCAAAATCTTTTAATTCCATGAAATCATATTTATCTGACTTAGGTAATACATATACTCGTGATGGCAATATCTCTCTATATGAATTCGTAGAACTTATATGCCTCATTGAATCAATAATTATCTCATTTGATTTTGTTAATATAATATTACTATGTTTTCCCATAAGTTCAATTATTAAAGTTTTAACTTCTATCTCATTAAATTCATTTATAGTTTCAATTTTAATATTTACAATTCTTTCTAACCCTTGCATAGAAATATCCAAAATTCGTCCACCTATTAGATGTTTTCTAAGCAACATACAGAAATTTGGTGCAATAAGTGGATTTATCTTAGAATGTGTTGTTAAATTTACCCTACAATTATGTGCATCTATACAAATATTTAAAGCATAATTTTTTCCTTGAAGATATAGTCCTAAAATAATTGTATTTCTATCTGGTTCATATATTTTATCTATTTTACTTCCTACAATATTTTGTAATTCTGAAATAATTGATTTTGTTACTATTCCGTCAAATGCCATTAAATCATCTCCCTCAAACATTAATATAATAGCACAAAAAGCTTATACTGTAAACTATTTTAAGTAATCTAATGGATTTACATATTCATTATTTATTCTAAATCCTATATGTAAATGACATCCTGTTGTTGCACCATTTGTTGGCCTTCCTGTTGCATCTTTATAGTTATTTCCTGCAACACCATATACATATTTAGGCCCAACATTCCCTATTGTTTGTCCTTGTTCTATTTTGTCTCCAATAGACACAATAGAATTTGGAGAAACATGGCAATATGATATTTTAAGACCATTTTCTGTAGTAATTGTTATTGTATATCCCCCTCCTCCTAAAAATCCTATAAATGTTATTTCTCCATTGCACGTGGCTATCAATGTTGTCCCTTCAGGTGCTGGAATATCTACTCCTTTATGGTAGGTCGAAGCTCCAGATGTTGGTGCATTTCTCTTTCCAAATTGTGATGATATTGCTGTATATCCTGGAATTGGCCATGCAAAATTTAAATTTCCATAAAAAATCAATTCTCCTTTATTGGTTTCTTGCAAATTACTGTTTGCTGACATTGTTGGAATAAATAGAATACATATTATTATTAAAAAAATTATTATTCTAGTTATTAATTTGTTCATGATAGTACCTCCTGATAACCGCTATGTCCATTAATAACAAATAAGAAAAAAAAGCTTAGCTTTAAAAACTAAACTTCTTTTCTTTACAAAAATAGGCTTTAATATTAAAACCCATTGCCCCCTAATTAATAAAATGGCAGGGGTAGTAGGATTCGAACCCACACAGGCGGTTTTGGAGACCGATGTGCTACCATTAACACTATACCCCTACATCACTTTATTATATTAACACATTAAGTAATTTTTGACAATAGTTTTAGAAACTTTTTTGATTTTTTTTATTAGTTTTAATCAAAAATATATAATTTTAGGCTGAAATAAATTATTTTTTTGCAATCAAAGCTTTTATTTTTATACCTTGTTCTGAAAACATCTTCTCGTGCTCTGTTTCTATATTATTTTCCCAAATTGGTTCTACATGTAAATCATAAGTTTTCTTCAAAATTGTAAAACCAGATTCTTCAAAATATCCTATACTGGCATCAAATAAACTATCATCATCTGTTTTAAAATAAATCTCTCCATCTTGTGCTAAAAATGTTTTATATTTTTCTAATTGTCTTGTATGTGTTAATCTCTTTTTTCTGTGTTTTCCCTTTGGCCATGGATTACAAAAATTTATGTATATTCTTTTAATATTGTCTTTTTCACCTAATATTAAAGTTACTCTTTCAATATCAAATCTTGTTAAGATTACATTGTCAATCTTTTTATTTTGCTCTTTATATATTTGTTCAACAGTTCTTTTAGCAAGACCTAACATAGCATCTACTAAATCTATTGCAATATAATTTATATTAGAGTTTTGAACTGCTAATTGTGATATAAATTGTCCTTTACCACATCCAAGTTCCAAATGTATTGGATTATCTCTATTTTCAAATTCCTGTATCCATTTGTTTTTTAGTTCTTCTGGATTATCTCTATAAAAACTACTTGCTTCTAATTCTGGTCTTGCCCAAGGCTTAAATCTAATTCTCATCTAATTCTCCATTCTAATGCAATATTTATCATATAATCTGCGTATATTCTTTCCTGTTAAAGCTTCATCTAATCCTTTTTGGCTTACATCTGTATATACTGCAACTAAAAATTTATCTAATTGCGGATGTATCAAATTTTGTCTTTCTCTATTCAAATAATAGTTTAATTGTGTATCTTTTGTCCAGTTTTTTCCATTATATACCATTCCTGCTGCCAGTTGATCACATACCATTTCTGCTGTATATTTATATGGCATTATAACTGTTTTTTCTGGTATTGATAAATCTGTCCAATATTGATAATGGTGTTTATTTATGCCCTTATGATGTAACCATGCTGCTGAATATCCTTTATTTTTTTTACATTCTGCAATAGGACTTTTATGCCCATCATAATATTTTACACTTTCCCAAAATTCTGTTGGTGAAAATTTCGACCAATCATGCATAAATCCTCTCCAAGGTATTCCTACTTTACAACATAATTTAAATACTACCCATTTGTGTTTTGTTACTAATTTTATATGTTTAAATATATTACTTATCTTCATTGTCTCTCTCCTTTATTACATGTTCAAAATTGTTCCAATATTAAATATACCATAAAATTCACAAAATTACTACATTTTGACATTATTTTATTCAAAAACTTAAGGGCAAAAATGGAACCGACCCCAAATGTCCCTTAGGGAAAAAACGGAACCGACCCCAAATTGCCCAAAAATACTATTCCAATTCACTTAACATTCTATCAGCAAAAACTGCATACCCAATACTTGGATCTCTAAGAAATACATGAGTGATTGCTCCACAAAATTTTCCATTTTGTATTATAGGAGAACCACTCATCCCTTGGATAATCCCCCCTGTTTTCTTTAACAGTTCTTCATCTGTAACTTTAACCACCATACTCTTATTGTCATAGTTGTTATTTAAATATGTTTTCTGTATTTCAATTTTATATTCTTTAAATAGTCCCTCTATGTTTGACAAAATTGTAGCTTCTCCCAAATTAATTTCTTGTCTCTCTGCCACATTCATTTTTCTTGAATAGTCTATATTTATATTTGTAATGTTTTTTATTACTCCATATATTCCACATGGCGTATTTTTATAAATATTTCCAATCTCACTATTTTGCTTTATACTTCCTTGTATTTTTCCTGGTTGTTTCTCTTGACCTTTTATAACTGAAATTATACTTACATTATCTATTTCTCCTGAAGATGTTTGTAGTATATCTCCTGTATCTATATCTGTTATCCCATGGCCTAATGCTGCAAAACTTTGTGTTTCTTCATTATAAAATGTCACTGTTCCAACACCTGCTGCACTGTCTCTAACCCATAATCCGATTTTGTATTTACCTACTCTGTCTTTAACAGGTGTAATCTCACATGTTTTTTCTTCATTATTTCTCATATATTTTACTCTGATACTCTGTCCATCACATATATTTATTGCATCTATTAATTCTTCTGTATTATTTACAACATTATCATTAATTGATATTATTGAATCACCTTCTCGTATTTCTGTTGTTTCATATGGCTTATATGTGTTTCCATCAATACTTTCTATTGCTGAAGTTCCTACTACTAATACTCCACTTGTATATAATTTTATTCCAACAATCTCTCCTACTGGTATTACCTGTATATCTGATATTCTAATTTCTTCTCCTCTTACTGCCACTGTTTCTGGCAAATAACTTCTTGTTAATACAAATACATATAAAAAAATTAATACAAATAAAAAAGCAATTTTCTTGAGTGTTTTCATATTTTTTCACTCCTTCATTTTTTATTATTTGTATTAATTTTTCTTTTTATACTAATTAATTTTTTCAAGTATAGCGCCTTCATCATTTTGGAACAATATCTTTATTCCTTCTACATTTTCAATCTCTTTTAAAATTTCTTCACAATTATCTTGTTTAAATATTATGCAATACTGTTTTTGGCTTTCTAAAAATTGTTGTATACTTGTTGGCCTCTCACCAAAAGTTACATTTATATAAAAATATGGATTTTTAGTAATAGCATAAAGCCATCTTCCTCTTCCATCTCTACTTGATAAATATATGTATGTATTGTTATCTAATCCATTATATACATTTATATTTTTATTATAATATTCCATTATTTCAAGCTCTTTATAATTCACCATATTGTAATTGGCCTTTATTTCTTGAAAATTGTTCTGATATATGTCAAAAAATAATAAGTTTTTATTAAAAAACATCGCTATTATCATGCCTATAGAATATATTCCAATTCCAATGTATGTTAGTATTATATTTTTCTTGTAAAACAGTTCTATTGAATTGAATGCAACTATTATCAAAGGTATCCAGATCATATAATATATTTTATAATAATAATATTCTGATATTTTTTCAAATTTCATTCCTATAAATGCTATTATCAGAAAAATTATAGATATTATTAATATTTTATTTGAAAATTTTTCTTTTTTGTTTTTAATGCTATAACAAATATAAAATACTGATAACATTAAAAAAATTATTGTATTTGTAATAAAGTTTTGATATATTGCACCAGGTAAATTTATACCATTTGAGTAGTAGTTTTCCACCTGTAATCCAAATCTAATCATTTGGAATATATTAAAATATATTACTCCAAACATCCCTGGTAATATCAGGGAAATTACTATACTTAATATATTTTTAACTGAAAAAATCTTTTCTTTGCGTTTTTTTATTTCTACAATCATTTGTATAAATATTGCCAAAAATACTACTGGAGCAAAATAGTAATATGAAAACATTATCCCAAAAGTCAAGAAAAAGATTAAAATATCTCTATATTCTTGTTTTATTTTTTGTTGCATAACAAAAATTATACATATTATTATATTTAATCCCATTTGCAAGTATGAAAAACCTGATAATAATGTATTTAACGGATATCCCAACATATATATTAACGAAAATATTAATGGTAAAAATTTTTGTTTTTCTTCTTTTTTGTTATTAGATAATAAAACATACATTAACAATCCAGATAAACACCACATAAATGTTTCAAATACAATAAATAGTTTACAAAAATATGTTTCTTCTATTATTGGTGAAAATATTTTAAACAAAATCCCTGTATTTATATAAGAACCCGGCATAAATGCTCGTTCATCGAAAAATCCAAGTGCATCTGAATTATCATCTATTAATAACATCGAATAATTATAAAATTCATCTGCAACCCAATAATGTGTTGAAGCATCTGTTATTGAATTTTTAACATTCATTGGTATTCCATATTGTTTTATTGCAATTACACACACTGTTATTAATATAACTATTACTGATATTATATCCATTTTATTTATATTGTATTTTTGTATCTTTTTATCTTTATATATTTTCAACCCCAATAAAAAAATTGTAATACAATTTATTATTGACAATGTTACTAAAGTTGATTTTATCTTTACAAAAGAAATTATTACACATATACAAATATTATAACAAAAAAATAGTCCTATTGTTACTATCAACCAAGAAAAAAAATTCTGTTTTTCTTCTTTTTTATATAATAACATATGAAGACTAATTATTAATACTATCGTTAATATATATATAACATTCATTTTCTTCCCCCTATAAACAAAAAATGATTAATTTTAAATTAAAAATAATCATTTTAGGTTGCTCCGTTTATATTTATTGTTCCAGATGAACTTGCTGCTATTATATGCAAGTCTCCTTCTGTTACATTATAATAAAAATTCTTTAATACTTGTGATAAAGTTTTACTATTATTTTTTACTGTTACAAATATTCCATCACCCTGTTTTAGATTTAATTTTCCTGTTATATTGTTATTCTGATTAGCTTCTGATGCTCCAATCTTTTCTTCAATTTGACTAGTAAACAATGAATAATATGAATTATTCCCTATCATTTGTGAATTAGCTTTTGTAACTTGTTGGGCAGTAGTTTCATCTAGTATTTTTACTTCCATATCTATTTCGTATGTATTTCCCGATGAATATAAACTTGAAACAAATCTTTGATAGTTATCTGTTGTTATTTGCCCAGAAGTTATGACTTCATTTACAAACTCTGTAGTAGCTGTTTGTGCTAATAATTGTGATATATCATCAGATCTATCAGCAATTAAAACAAGTGGTGATATAAACATTATAATTGATGATATTATAATTGCTATTATTGATATCATTGTATCATCCATATTTTTTTCAAATGATATATTTAATAATTATAGTATATCATTTTTCTCCTTTCTTCAAAAGAATCTATTCTTCTTATTTATTTTATTGCTGATAATATGTTATCACTCTTTTTTTTATTTGAGTTGAGGTTGAACCAGAATTAGTTGTATCAATTGGGTAATACTCCCCTAATTGTTCTTCAAATGTTTTATCTTTTAAGAAATTATAAAAACCTTTATTACCATAGTAATGAATATTTTTATATCTAGTGTATTTTGTATTTTCTGTACTTGTTGCCCCATCCCCAAATAATATAATATCCAAAAGATTTTTACTATCTGCATCAATTAATGAATCTTGACCTTCAATTATCGAAGAAATTATTTTATCGTTGTTTTCGCTATCTTTCTCTCTAATATAGTTTCCATTTCTGTCTTCATTTTGAGTTAACTTGTAATATATAGGCATGTCTTTTCCAGATGTATCTTTAAACTGTATGTCTATATTTTCTGAAAAAGCTTTATATATTGTAGGAATTATTGTTTCTACTCCAACTACCCTTGTCAATCCACTAGATGGCTTAATTTGATCATATAATATTTGTGTATCTCTGTCACGCATGCTCACTATCGAAGTTACTGCTCTATTAGCTTGAGAAAAGCAAGATATACTTACAGTCAACGCTAATACAAATAACAGTACTCCTGCTGCAATTTTTAATGCTTCTACTGCGTTTTCCATAAGTATATCTCCTTTCCATATTACTTTTATGTTTAATAGTCTTTTTAACTTTTTAGACTATTATTCTGAATCTGCTACTTGCTCTATGTTAATTTGATTGATAACACCACTTTTATTTCTACTACATTTTATATTATATAATTTACTTGTATCCGCCTTTGAGCTTATTGATGTAGAAGTTGTACCTACCAATAATGAGCTAGTACCACTGCCCATATACACATTTACTTTAGCTCCATCTGATGTAGCTGTTGTATTATTAGTTAATGCTGTTTCTAATAATGCATTAACAACACTTCCTCTTTGATTTTCTCCTTCATATTTTGCAAATTTTTCATTTTGAGCTTGAATTTGTGTTGCTGTTAAATCTGCTGAATCTGTTGCTGTAGTAGATTTATTATATATAACTAATCCAAAAGAAATAATCAAAATAGCTACTAATACTGCTGCTGCTATTAATAATGCCTTTGTTGCGTTCTCCATATTTATTCCCCCCTTTGTTTTATTTTATTTATTTAAATCTCGACTTTCGTCGAACAATATTAACTTGTTTCTTGTTGTTCAAATAACATATATTTGATTCTGCCTGTATTTTCATGATATTCTATTTTTGAACATTTAAATTTTATATTCCCATAATACTGAACAAATTGTTCTGTTCCAGCATTATAAATTGTTTCCATTTTATATGTAGTTTCATTATCTGTTATATATATTTCTATTTCAATGGAATTTTTATCATTTTGTATAAAATTCCCATTATTGTCTTTTTCTATTTTGTTTTTTGTGTTTTTGTCAACTGCTTTGTTAATCATTGTCCCAACTTCTAAGCCATATACTTCTTTATCTTTATACTCTTCAAATTCTTTATTTTCTTTTTGAATAGCATTATATTCATTTTTATATGACATATATTTAAAACCTATAGCTGCAACAATAGTCAACACAATTACTAAAAATATAGATATTTTTTTCATCTTTTACCTCATTGTAACATTATTTTTTATAATTTGCAAGATTTTTTTATGGTTCTACACGAAATGTCATTTTGAATATCTTACCAGTATTTTCACTATATTCAACATCACTATTTGCACATTTATATTTTTGAACGCTAGCATTATTATTTCCTAGTAATTCTATCATTTCGCCATTTTCTCCCATCTTTTGGTCTATACGACCATTATTTTCTAAATAAATTGCAATATACAAAGAATTTGAAGACTCATTCCATGCATTTGGATCAATATTATATGATTTATTATTTTCATATGCTTCACCTGCAACTGTAATTATATCTTGTATTGTTAACTCAGTATCAACATATTTTGTATATTTAGCATTAAATCTTGTTACTTCATTAAACATAATTTGTTTATTGGTTTCTTCCATATAACCTTGTAAACTCGAAAACAATACTACAGCTAATGATAAAATCATTATTCCAATTAACACTCCTGCTGCCATATATAATGCTTTAACTGCATTTTCCATATAAGAGTCTTCCTTTCATCTAATTATATATTATTTTGTTATTCTTCAATTTCAAAATCCATTTCATTAACTCTTCCATTTTGTTGATTATATTTTACATCTGTACATTTAAACATTGCCCTTTTAAATTGAGTGTACTGATAATATTTTTTAGTTGCTTCCTTTATTTTAGGAATTTCTGAATCTTCTATTTTACGTCCAAAAATATTTTTTAATTTTTTTGCTCTTGTTTCTTTATATTTATCATCTGCATTATCATCATCAACTATATTAGCAATTTCAGCAGATAATCTCTGAAGTTTTGTATCATCAATTCCTGTTATTCCTGTATCAGTTGTCAAACTTGTTGATAAATTAGAAATTATTTTTATATTATTATCATTATCATTTCCTTTGTTTGAAAAAACCTTTGGAAAAATGCTTTGGCCTGTGCTTTTGTATCTAAAGTCTTTATCTTTCAAATTTATATCTATTATAATTCTATCATAGTTCTTTATGTCAGATGCAGTACGGTTGTAATCTATTATTTTATTCATAACAGAAATAAGCTCATTACCTCTTATAGATTTTTTGTTATAATTTTCAAATTGTGCATTAAATTCTGCATCCTGTTCCACTGTGGTTGTTTTACTATTTTCAGTAAAATAGCTTGACAAACGCCCCCATAAGATTACTATTAAGGATATAACCATGATTGATATCAATAGTCCTCCAGCCATCATTAATGCTTTTGATACATTTTCCATTTAAACCTCCATATAATTTAAGATGCTAATTGATTAAATGTACTTGTCATAGTTGATAGACCTATTAATACCAATGGTATAATCAAATATCCAACAAATAGACAAATCATTGGTGAAAAGCCTACAGCCTTACCAATTAGTCCTTTTCTTGATACTAATTGATCATTTGCATCTTTTCTCTTTTCTTTATGGTAATCTCTATCTGCATCTAATTCATCAAATGCTTCTCTAATTGGTATTTTTTCTACTGCTGCTTGTAAACTTTCTACTATTCTTATCATATCTTTATTTGTTACAGCATTTTTTAGTTCTTCTAAAGCTTCCCAAGCACCTGCCTCATAATTATTTACACATTTTGATATAGGTTCTCTAAATATATTAGAATAACGTTCTAGCCACTCTAAAATCATTTCTACATTTACTCTTTCTATTTTCATTAGCATTAAAATAATTGTTTGGAACTGCATTACCTCATTTTCCATTTCCATTTGCCTCATTTTCTTTTGGAAAATCATCATCCAAACTGGAGCCATATATCCAATTAGTGCAAATCCTATAGACATTAATATTTCAAACCATTGCATTTGTTCAGAATTTACTACTTTTAATTTATCATTAATTCTTGTAGCATCATTTTTCATCTGCTTTTTATCAGATTCTTCATCATAATATGGTGATTTAAGCATTTCTTTTTGTATATCTGCTTCTGTTATATCTAAATCACCTTTTAATTTATCTAAAAAGTAATTATCTTGTTTGGTTAATTCATCTGCTTTTCTTTTGTTTTGGTCAGATAATGTGCCTATTACAAGCTGATCTGTAGTTGGTTCTGTATAAACATAATTTATAGCTACTTTATGCAATATTATAAAAAATAATATCGAACATATAAAAGTTATAACAGTCAGCATTAACCTATTTACATATATCCATTCCATTTTTGCTTTTGAAGCTGCATCTTTCATCAGTTTCTGCATTTTTCTATAGTCTTTTGTTCCTTTTTTAGGAATAAAAGCATTAATAGCTTGTTTTAAAATTGGAACATTGTATATCTTTTCTTGCCATGGATTATCATTATGTGCTATGTCTACTTGAACTCCACCATTATCTTTTAATTTTCTTGTCATTATGTATGATACTATTGTTAAAAGTACTATTAATATTTGTGCTACCAATCCTATTTTTCCTCTGTAAAATTCACTTACAAATCCAAAGTTTGATACTGCCCAACTTTTTAAAGGTTCTAATAATAGCACTGGTGCTATTGAGATAAATGTTAAACTTTGAAATACATAATTTAATTTATCTCTTTTTAATATTTCTAATTGCATTTCTTGTGTTATGTTATCAACATTTTTTAGGTATAAAGAAGCTCCATCCTCTTCTCTATCACCAAATTCTTGTGTCAAATATGAAATACCAGCAAATTCTTTTAAATAGCTATTTGGTGCTACATCATAATATTTTTCAAGTTCTGTTTCTGGATCTTCTGAGCTTAATATTTCATAAATTTTTTCACCTTGTTTAGAAACACTTTTTTCATCATCTAATGATACTTGATATATTGCTTCTTCTACCATGTTAAATTCATGATATGCATGTCTTATTTCTGCAAAAAAGTCTATTTGTTCTTTTAATAAATTATTGTCTATTTTGTCAACCATTCCATCTACCATTGTGTCTACAATAAATAGTTCAAAAATTAATAATATTGACATTAGCAACCAGTTACTATGTGTTATAATAATTGTTGCTATTGCGACAATTAAAAATATAACAATCGCTTTTGTTAATATCTTTGCAGCCTCTTTTCTTGTCGTATATTCATCATCAATATTAATAATTTCTAATCTTCTTCTTAGTTTAAACAAATATCTTTTTAAAAAAGGTGTTTTTATAAGTGTTATGTATATTTTTTGATACATAATATCTGATGAAAATCCATTTGCTTTAGTACCTTCTTGTAATTTCTTCATCTGAGCATATTCAGATTTTCCTATCATCTTTTTTAATATAAAATATGCTATAATAACTATTGCAAATAATATAAATACACCAATAATCATATATTTTAGCATTTCATCACTCATGTTATAAGAACACCTCCAATGTTTTTATTATTTTTGTATTTTTGTTTTTCTTTCTTTTTTTATTTGATCTCCCCAGTAGGTTTCAACAAAATTGTCAAAATCTTCTAGGTCTGATTCATCCATGTTTGCTCTCATTTCTTCAAGATTTTTATCTGTTATTTTATTTGTTATTTGATATTCTCCATCAACATATTCTAGTATATTTTGATATCTGTATAAATTTTGTTCTGTTACTTTTGAAAAATATGTTGTTGCATTTTCAAAGAATTTTTGAACTTTTCCATCCATAGTCTTTTCGCCTTTATAGTCATGATCATATGTTGTTCTATCAACTACAGGAATACATTCTGTTACTCTCTCTATGTATCTTCTTCCTCTAAAGTCTTTTTGTAAATGAATATCAAAGTTTAATACTTGTACAACCTGTTCTTCGGCTGTTTTTTCGTTTTTGAATACTCCTGCTCTTAGCATTGAGTTACGAAGTGCTGTTACTAAGTCTGGGAATGTTTTAGCATGGTGAGTAAATAATGTAAACTTAGATGCAACCTGTGCAGATTGTATCATCCAAGATGCTACGGGGTCTGTTGCAACCTCTCCTATGATGTTTACAGAACCATCAGTTTTTTTCTGAACGTCCAAACACTCTTGACCAGCTATTGTTTCTGTCTCACGCATTGACAAAATGTTTCTTGTTGGATAAACTTTTCTTAAGTGCAACTCAAATGCTGTTTCTGTAATACGTAAGTTCATTGTTTCATATATATTTTCAATCATACCCATAAGTAGTGTTGTTTTACCACATCCCTGTTCACCAGTAATTGATGTGATTCTTGCACCTTTTACTAAGTATTTTAATAAATCTATAACTTTATCATTTCCTGGCATATTACCAGTCCATTGTTCAACAGTTGCTCTTTTTACGTCAAATTTTCTTACAAAGAATGCCCATGTTTCTGACATACTTGGTCTAACTACAACAACACGTGAACCATCTTTCATCTCGTTAATTTTATATCCATTTGTATCTGACAACTGTCCTGGATTATTATATTTGTAAATATTTTGACATACTCTTTTCAATTCTGATTCAGTTCCAAATGATAAAAATGCTAAACGTATTGATTTACCTTGGAAAAATATCCATATACTATCACAAGCTCTTGGCACTTTATGTTCTGCCACTTGATCTAAATAATCTCCATCTGTTTGTGCAACTTGGCTTAAAAAGCTTTCTGGTAAACCAGATACACCACCAGATACACCATCTATATTCATATCTCTTATTTCATCTATTGTGCTATATCCCTTATAATGTTGATATATCCTTTGTACAACAACTTCTAGCTTGTCTTGGAAAGATAATATAATTTTTTCATTTTCATATATTTCATCTATTTCATCATCTGTTATTACATAACAAGGTTTTGTTTCTCCCTGAATATATTTTAATATAGCTAAATTGTATCTTTTTATTAATTGTGTTAATGCTTCATATCCAAATTCTTTTTTGTAAACATATATTAAAATATCAAACTTATCCTGCGAAGTAAGTAATGATGGCATATCAAATGGTATTGAACTTGATATATTTGCTTCATTTACACCATATTCTTTTGATAGCAAATCAGAAATAAGTTCTTTAACATATCTTTTATCATTAACATCTCCATATGTACAACCCTTTAATGCCTTTTTTAAAGCATATTTTTTATTTTTTCTACGCTTTAATTCTTCTTCTGATAGTCCAATATCATATAAATTTACTTTAGTTATTTCGTCTAATCTTTTCTTTACATAATCTCGCATTGCTTCTAAAGTATATGTCTTTTCGTCTTTTTCTATTTCTTCTTCAATTTCTGCATTCTTATTCTTTTTTACAAAATATGCTATCCCTGCTCCAGCAAGTATTATAACAATAATCGTTAATAATATATTAGTTAATGACATTTTCTCACCTCATCTTCATTTGCAACTCTTGCAATCTCTTTATAATTTTTTCCATTAGTCTTAGCACATCTTGCATAAAAATATAATTTTCATCTGATGTATCTTTTACATTCTTCAATTTTAAGAACAAATCTGTAACATTTGCTTCTTCAGCTGCTTCAAAATACAACAGATTGAATGGAACTACGTCAATTTCTTTTTTTTCATCTAAATATCTTGTTATATTTCTGACATTATATTTTGAATGTCTTGTATATTTTCCAATAACAGGTAAAGTTTTAGGGCTATTTATCTCATCATTTTTTTCTACCAATTCTTTATATCTGTCTAAATTTACCTTTTTCTGTGATAAAACAAGTACATTTAAATTAGATGCTTTAAGAATTTCCTCTTGCACTTCTCTTATTATTGTTTTATCTAAGTCGACTAATACCATATCATAATATTGATTAGCCATTTTAATTAATTCTGTATAATATTTCTGTATTTTTTTATATTCCTCATAATTTTCTTCAAACGAGTTGCCTTTTATTCCTTCAAGACCAGTTATAACTTCTAACCTTCCTTTAAAAACAACTTTAGTATAATCTGTAATTGCACTAGGTGTTAATTTATTGGCAGTTATCAATTTAATAAGTCCTTCTATTCCATTTTCAACAGCAATATTTGTAACTTTTCCGCCAAATAATTTCAAATTTCTTTGAACCTCATTGCCCCAAAAACAGTTTTTCATTGTTGGGTCTTGAAAACTTGTTGAAATTAATAGTATTCTGTTATTACGTTCTATTGCCATTCGTGTTGCAACAGCCACAGAAGTCAAGGTTTTTCCTGTTTGTTCTCTATCATCGTTCCAAAAGGTTACAATTGACATTTTCTAACTCCTTTATAGTTCTTTTATTATGTTTCTTATCTTTTTTCCGCCTATTTCATGATCTATATCATTTGCTAAGAATTCTATATTTTTTTTATACTCACTACTTAGATTTCTTAGTTTTATTTTTGATATTCGCTGATTCTCCATTATTGCTGGCAAATCCCCATTTTCCAAAATGAAATACACTTTTTCTTCATTCCAAATCGCTTTTGAGCCAAGTGACAAGTACTCGAAATATTCTTCCTCTTCTCTTAATAAGTATTTAGAATAAAATATTCTAGTAATTCTAGTTGGTACTCCTAATTGACTTAATATTTCTACTCCTTTTTTTAATGAATACATGTCAAATGATGTTACAAAATATACTTTATCTGCTCCCTGTAACCCAAAATTTGCAACACCTGCAAAACTGTCAGTATCTACTATTATATAATCATATTCTAGTGCTTCATTCTCTTCTAATCCTACATATTGCTTTAAATTTTCAATGTTTTCAAATCCTACTGCTACATCTATTTCTTCATAAGTGGTTATATATGATTTAGTGGGGTTTATAACTGGTACAACATATTTACATTTTTGTGTTATCGTATTATCCATTACTAAAACTTGTTTTCCTGCCATTGTAAGAACTTTTGCTATACTTAGTATTACATCTGTCTTATCATAGGCACCAATAAACCCAATTTTTTTCATATGATTTGGTCTTCCTTTCTTGCATTTATGCATATTTCGTTTAACCTAAACTGTTATATACAATTACCTTAATTAAAGCTCTATAGCAAGGGGCATTATGCCCTTTGCTAAGTGCTTATTAATAATTTAATGATTCTAAATATTTTTGTCTTGTAGTACTTTGTTTTTTTGCATCCTCTTCTACTTTCCCTTGTATATTTGATGTATAATCTTCTGAATTATTTATTATTGATTGTAGATATTTGTTTCTTGTTTCTTTAGCTTTCTCTGAAAATCTTGCTGCCATTCCAGTTGTAGCTTCTTCTACAATATTTGGATTATCTATTTTTCCATCCAAATCCGGATCTATTTGTGCAATTACAGCAGCATTTGGCGTATATGTTGGTACAGATGGTTGTTGTAGTCCTGGTTCTACATATTTTGTTGCATATAATTTTGAGCCTAACAATCCATAAGCTTCCACTATTGCACTCGACATAAACAATATTTCATCTTCTCTCAAATTGACCCTCATTGTATCTGTTACATACGAACCATCAGAGTTTTTTGGAATGTTAACTTTAGCTTTTGATACAACGATAAAATCTTGTCCAGCTGGTGTCATTAATCTTATATCTACATAATCGTCTGTCATCAAATCTACTGGCAATACAACCATGTTATATTCTTGTTCTCTTGTATCATCTGTAACAACCTCATCTGATTGCACTACAAAATCTCGTGTAATTACTGTATTAGCATTCATTTCCACTTTTGCAAGTACTGGAACATTTTGTAATTCTAAATATTCTTTTACTCTTGCAACATTGTTTCCTGTTCTCATTGAAGAATCATCTAATTTATAGACATAATATGAACCTGTCAAGTCTTCTTGGTACACTCTCGTAATTTTATCAGAATTCGATGTATCTACAATATATGCCCCATCAGTATCTTGTACAATCTCGTCCTTAGATGATACTTCTTTCTTTGATTCCTCCTTATTTTCTTTATCTTTACCAAAGATTTTATATTTTGCATCTTCTGTAACTTCTAATATTGAGTCTGGTTTATTTAGATATAGTCCATATTCATCTGTATTAATCATTGTTCCATCTTTTGTTTGTAGAAACCATGTATCTATTACAGATCCTAATGATGTTGCATTACTTGGTATAGAATCTTTATGTATTTCCCTTTTTGCAAACATATCTTGTGTTAATTCCTGTCCAGATTTTACATTCTGAGTCAAAGTATAAACAATAACTTTAGCATTTAATTCTGCATTTAATTGCTCAGTTTTTTGTTTTAATTGTAAAAAAAGTAATGCTATTATTACTCCTGTTATTAGTAATGTTAGTACCATTCCCAATAGGAATGAATTTCTTGATTTTCTTTGCATTGGATTTGATGCCATTTTTTATTCCTCCTTATTTTCGCATTAATATGCTATCTTTTTTTATTTTAACTCTTTTTTTTATTAAAATCAACACGGTTCGTATTTTGTCATACAAACTTAATATTATTGTAATATTTTTGTAATATTAAATTTTATTATAAACTATGCCAATAAATCATCAAGAGCTTGTGCTACACCATCTTCATTATTAGATCCAGTAATTTGATTTGCAACTTCTTTTATAACAGGCGTGCTTTCTCCCATTGCTATTCCTAGTCCTGCATTTTCTATCATTTTTTTATCATTCACATTATCTCCTATTGCTACTATCTCTTCTGTCTTAATTTGCATTTTTTCTTTTAAAAATTCTATCGCATTCCATTTATCTACATTTTGAGCAGAAATCTCAGTGTAAAAATATTCTATAGGTACTTCGACACTGCCTTGTCTTATAATTTTTCTAGACATATGTGATACTTCCAGTACTTCTATCTCTTCAATCTCTTTCAATTTTCGCATAATAGAATTAAATATCACTTGATTATTATCACATATTGTTATTTTTACAACTTTTTCATCTCTATCTACTATATAGTCATATATATTTTCCACAATATTTATATGAGTTTTATTTTTTTCTTCTTTATTCAAATTTTCCTTATGATAATACAATACATTACATTGCAAATTTTTTGCAATTATTTCCTTTTCTGTATATATATTATAATATATACTATTTTCCTCACAAATTTTTATAATATCTAATGTCTTTTGTTTCTTTAATGTGTTCTCGTATATTATTTCATCATTTTGTATATCATATATTATAGCTCCATTTCCTGATATAAAATATTTTTCACTTTTTATTTCTTCCGCAATCGCTTTAATTGAATCCATCGGTCTTCCTGATGCAATTATAACCTCAATCCCTCTTTGTTGAGCTCTTTCAATCGCTTGTTTAGTTCTTTGTGTTACAATTCCATATTGATTTAGCATTGTTCCGTCTAAATCTATTGCTGCTAATTTATACATATTTTTGCCTCCTTGAATAAACAGGGGATTAGGATAATTTGGGTAATTAGGGCAAGGGTAATTTGGGGTCGATTCCGTTTTTGCCCTTAGGTGCAAAACGGAACCGACCCCAAATTACCCTTGCCCTAATTACCCGAATTGCCCCTTTTTCGATTTTTTTCAAAAAATTTCCTGTTTATTTTCTTTCAAATTGTACATCATATATTTAGAAAAAGCAATAGTTTTTTCTAAGAAATGTTATATATAGCAGGAGGTGAAAAAACATGGCAAACTTAAACAGTAACAAAAAATTAGTTCCAGAAGCAATGAACGCTTTAGATAAATTCAAATATGAAGTAGCTTCAGAAGTTGGTGTAACTTTAAAGGATGGATATAATGGTGATATATCAGCTAAAGATGCTGGTAAAATCGGTGGAAATATGGTTAGAAAAATGATCCAACAAGTTGAAAACAATATGGCTAACAAGTAATTTGGATAGTATTTATTTAATATACTAATCGTATTTTATAAAAATTTAGATTATATGAATATTTATATACTTTTTGTATATAATATTAGTAATGGCAGAAGTATTTTTCTTGATTTTATATATGTTTTTTATTTAAGCATACATAAAGGCAGGAGATGTGCTCCTGCCTTTTATATATCTTCATTATTCAAAACTTTTTGTGCATTTAATGTAGTCATTTCCTGCAATTTACTTTCTGATACTATTTTTTGTAATTTTTTTAAAATTTTAGGTATTTTAGGATATATTTGATTTGTTCTATGTACATCTGTTCCTAGAAAATCTATCAAATTTCTTTTTAACAGTTGTTTTATAGTTCTTTTTGCTCCATTTCCATATACTCCAACAATGCTTCCATAATTTGCTTGAAATAATGTTCCCATACTTGCCAATTCTTCAACATAACCTATATTTTCTTGTACATAATTATATCTCTCTGGGTGGGCTATTATAGGTTTATATCCATCTCCAATTAATCCATATATAACATCTTTAACAAATAGTGGTTTTGAATTCATAGGTAATTCAAACAAAACATATTTCGTATTATTTATTGTTGAAGCACTTCCATCATTTATTAATTTTGCAATCTCTGTTGTAATATAAATTTCGCTTGCCAAATATAAATTCAGTTCATTAACATTTTTTTCTACATCACACAATATTTTTTTTCTTTCAGCCTCATTTGTTTCATAATACCCCTGAATATAATGTGATGTAGAAATCACTCCTGTAAAACCAACTTGTTTTGCTTCTAAAATCAAATTGATGGTTTCATCCATACTGGTTGAACCATCATCTATATTAGGCAATATATGTGTATGAAAATCTATCATTTTTAACTCCTATTATTATCTCTATTTTCCTTCTCTTTTTGTAAATAGTCATTAAACTGTTTTAACATCTCTGCTGCTTTTTCTTCTGGTGGTCTATCATCTATCTCCACTTTTTTAGCCTCTTCTTTTTGATATTCTTCTGGATTTCTATCTCTATTTAGCATATCTGTAGCTCTGTTTCGTTGAACTTGCCTTTTTTGCTCATATTCCATTTCTTGTTGTCTCTTTTTTGAATCTATTTTCATTGGAACAGAAGCATAATAATATGTTTCATTTTTTTTCTTATTTGAAACAGGCTTTTTATTGTACACAACTCCAGCTATATTTCCTCCTACATTTTTTATGTCTCTTACAATTTTTGATAAATCTTCTTTTTTAGCCATATTATGTCCTGCAACAATTATTGTAGAATCTACGATTCTTGATAGAACAATAGCATCTGTTACTAATTTAGAAGGTGTTCCATCTATTATTATCAAATCTGATATATCTTTTAATTTCTCTAATAAATTTACCATCTGTGGAGTTGATAGCAATTCTGATGGATTAGGTGGTACATTGCCAGATGGCATCAAATATAAGTTAGGTACTTCTGTTTCTCTTAAATAATTATCCAAGTTTTGCACTTCTTGATTAGTTTCATTAACTCCTGATAAATAATTTGATAATCCTGGACATGGAGATACTTGAAAAATATTGTGTAAGCCACATTTTCTCATATCTGCATCTATCAATATAACTCTTTTGTCTGCTTGTGCAAATGCAATCGCCAAATTTGATGCTATCCACGTTTTTCCCTCTCCTGGAAGAGTTGACGTTACTAATAATGTCTCTAATCTTTTATTTGAATTCATAAATTGCACATTAGTTCTTAATGTTCTAAATAATTCAGATACATGAGATTTTGGGTCTTCATGTGCTATTAATTCCCTTTTCATTATCTTTTTCCTCCCCTTCTTTTGTTACCTGTTCTTTCATATAATGGCATTGTTGCTAATACAGTTAATTTTGAAATTTTTTCAATGTCTTCTTCAGATTTTATTGTTGTATCTAACATATTAGCAATTAATACATACATTACTGCAATTACAACTCCAATAAATGAAAATATAATTACATCTTTTATATGATTTACATTTGATGGTTCTTGAGGTATCTCTGCTTTATCAACAACATGAACATTTTCCATATTATAATATTCTTTTACATTATTTATAAATACACTTGCTGTTTCATTTGCTATTTTAGTGGCTAAGACTGGATCTTCATTTTTCACTGATATCTGTATCATTTCGGCATCTTCTACAGCTGTTACACTTACACTCTTTTTTAATGTTTCTTCTTCCATATCTAATGATAGATTTGATATTACTTCTCTAATTACTTTTTTACTTCCGACAAGCTTACTATATGTTGACACTAATTTTGAGTTTAATGTAACATCTGTAGTTGTTATTGAACCTGTTCCTGTGTTATCTGCTGACGAATTTGTTGCCAACAATAATGTCGTAGAAGCTTGATATTTAGGTGTTACAATCCCCAAGCTATATATTACTCCTATAACAGCAAATATCATTATTATTAATATAATTTGTATTTTCTTCTCCCAAAAAATTTGTAATAACTCTTTTAAATCTAGTTCTTCCATTATATTTTCCTTTCACTTGATACTTCTTTTTGCTTTAAAGATTTATACGTTTCTCTTGCTGCATATATTATTATAAATATTGCACCAATAACAATCGTTCCTAATGCTAGTGAAGCAACTTGTCCTAATGTGTTTTCAATTATAACTACTACACTTTTTGAAAATACATCATTGAAAATCTTTATCCCATGTATATCAACTTTTAAATTTATTATCTGCCATACACTCAATTCAAAAATCGAGGTTGCAAGCAGTGCTATTCCAATATGTTGTATGTCTTTTGATATTTTTTTATTATTTATTATTATAATTGCTATTATATCAATTACAAATACTACTAATATAATTTCATATATTTTATTTAATATTTCTGTTCCTTTTTTATATATTTCATTTATCTTATTTTCATATTTAGTATGTATCAATGTATTTGTATATTCATCACATATATGAGTAACAAATTGTTGTATAGCATTTTCATTTTGTCTGTTCTTTACTCCTAGTTTTTCTATATTACCATTTAACTTATTGGCTATTTCTGTGGTATCTATTTTTTGGTTTGTTCCATTGTATATATTTGATAACATTATTTGAATGTCTTGTTTTATCTTTTCTTCTGTACATATATCGTCAAGCACCTCTTCATCAAGTCCTGACTGATATATATAATTTTCAAAATTTGATTTTACTAATTCATATATGTCAGAATAAAAATTTGTTTCTTCTAATTTTTGCATTATATAGTCTTTGCTAAAAATTGTTGAAAAAACAATACTTATCATTCCTATTGATATCATACATATTGTTAGTATTGCTATAAATATAAATTTTAGAAGATTTTTTAATATTTCCATTTCTTTTCCTTCCTTTTATCGGTTATTTGCTATTTTTGATTCTTCATAAGTTCATGTATATCAACTATTTTTCAAGTTCTGCATATACAACATATCTTTGTGTTGCATATCCAACATTGTTAAATGGATAACATGTATATACCATAAGAATTTCTTTATCTCTTTGAATTGGTAGTTGATCCAATTCTGTTTCTTTTATTAGTTTCATATCATAGATCTTATATGTATATTCTCCATATGAAGTAGTAACTTTTATTTCATTTCCTTTTTGCAATTCTGAGAATCTTCTAAACATTTTTTTTGAATTGTGTCCCATATAGATTATTGAACCACCTTCTCCTGGAAAGTAACTTCCACTAGAATGTCCTACACCTTTTTTTAGGATTTCTAGTGTATCTCCAAAATATACGGGTAAATTTACATCAATCTTGTCAATTTGTATTGTTGCATATTGTGTTCCATATGTAGGATAATTTTCTATCGTATTTTTTTCTGTATCGATATCCTTTTTTATAGTAGTTTGTGCAGGCTCTGCATTTGTTGCTGTTGTGACTGATACTTTATTTACTAAAGTAAAAACCTCGTCTATTTTTCGCCCTAAAAATAGTTTTACACATAAAAGCAATAGCCCTGCAATTAATAAAGCAACTATTATACTACTAATAGTTGCTTTTACTGATTGTACTAATCTATTTTTCATGTACAGTTCTCTTTGTTACAACAGTGATAGCAAGGGCAATAATTGCTATTACAGAAGTAGTTAAAACAACATTAACATTATTTCCTGTATATGCTAATTTTCCATTATTTTGTCCAACTGTTTCTATTAATTTTCCTGCATTGTCATATATCTCTACGTAACCATTTTTAAATACTAATTTTACATTTACTATACTTGCTGCTGAATTAGCTATTGATTTTAATTGTTCTTTTTGTGCTGTTGTTAGTTTATTATAATCTTTTGTTCCAGCTTGTTCCATTATTGCTATTGCTTCATCAGCTTTTGCAACTAATGTATTTGCTTGTTCATCTGTCACTGGATTTTCTGATAGATATCTTTCTACTTTTACTTTATCTGCTGATGTCATTCCATATTTTTGCCCTTTTGTATATAACTCCTCTGCTAATGTTGATGATGTTGCTGCTTTTACTATTGTTGCACTTGCCATTACTATTATGGCTACTAATATTGATATTATTAAACTTTTTTTCATTTCGGTTTCTTCCTTTCTTTTGTTAAATTCTTTTTGATTATAACACTTGTATTTTTTTTATGCAATAGTTTTTTAAAAAAATTCTCAGGAAATTTGTAGTACTTTTTTATATACTTTTCAATTTCTTTTAATAACCAATTCAACTCTTCTTCTAAAAATATTTTTATATTTATTACTGTCAATATAATATATATTATACAACCTATAATAGCATTAACAATTCCTAACCCTGTTACTAAATATACACTTAAAATTATAATCATAAAAGAATAGTCTTTTACTTTAAACATAGAATTTTTAAATTCCATCTCTCCTATAACAAACCAAAGAATACTTACTATCAAAGTAGCTACAGCAAACCCTTCATTTGATTTATTAATTATGCATGCCAACCAATCAAAAATCACGGCTAAAATTGAAATTATTATTATTATTTTAAAATATTTACTCTGTTTCTTTTCTGCTTTATATAAATTTGTATGTATACATTTTACTATTATTGTGAAAAATTGTGCTGTAAATAAAATAAAAATAATATTTGATGCCATTTGATATCTTGTTATAAATGTATTTATTACCCATTTTACAGGAAAAGCTGAAGCAAGTAATAAAGAAACAACTATCAATAATAATCTTTTAATTTTTAATATTTTTTCTGGTATATTATTATTACATAGGTAGTTATACATTGTAACAACTACAGGTGTAATAAATGTATTTAATAAACCTTCTACACTAACTGCAAATGAATAATATGCAAATTGAACTGTTCCTAATACATATTTAACAAACATTCTATCAATACTTGTAAAAATTACAGAACAAAAATTTCCAAGCATTAATAAAATTCCGCTTTTTATGTCTGAAAAAAGATATCTTATATTAGTTTTAGCTTTTTGGTTATAAAATACTTTTTTTCTTATTACAAATTCAATTAACAACCAATTTAGAAAATATACTATTACATTTCCAACTATATATACATTAGGATTATCTGACTTTGCAACAAATAACAATAAAATATTTATAATAAATAACATCATATTATTGGTTGTTGTAAATTTAGAATATAAATCATATAATCCAGTTGCTTGATATAAGTTTCTTAAATAGTTTATTGCATTTACAGGAATTATTGATACAGCAACTGAAATAAGAATAATATTTTTCATCAACACCGCATATACTAATGCAATTATATTAATTACCAATTGAAAAATTTTAAAAGTCTTAAATTCTGATAATAATTCCTTCGTATCTATATCTTTTAATTTTTTTCCTCCTAACCTTAAATACATTCCATCTGAAAATCCCAAATGTAATATTCCTATATATGTTATATATAATTGATATAATTTAATATCTGCATATGTTTCAACAGATAAAAATTTAGGCAACAAAAAATTTGTTGCTAAATTAATAACAAATCCTATTCCTGTTGCCAAAAACACATATGCAAGTCCCTTTTTTATGTTCATTCTATACTATGATTAGTTTTATTTTAAAACTATCATACTCCCCTTTCTTTATTTTATTTCAAATATAGAGTGATATGGCACCACATCACCAAACGAATTAATATATACAAAAAAATAAATTATACAACACAAATAAAAACATATTTTTTCAATTTTTTTATCCTTTAATTTATATATATTATACAATTCAGGTATTAGCAATATAATAAATATATTCAAATAAGTTGCCATTCTCATAAATAGTGTGTTTTTTATTCCCAATAACATCATTATAAATGATACTGAAAAAAGATTTATGTATTCCAAATTTCTTGGATTCTTTTGAATAATTCTATCTTTGTTAATATTTATCAAAACAAATAAAAAACCATATATTAGTATTTGCAAATAGGTTCCAATTCCAGCAACATACTGCTCTGTATTATTGTATATTGAAATAAATCCAATATTGACAATTAAAAATTTATATATCGTCTGATAAATCAATAACATTCCAATCCCAATTATCAATAATATTTTTGCATTTAATTTTTTTCTCCATATTTTGTTAAATATAATCATCATTCCAATAATAAATATTGATGATTGATGAATATAAATTGCTAAAACACAAAAAATTGCATATTTAAAATATTTTTTAGGTTCCAAAAATTTATAACTATATAAAGTCAGTGCCAAACTCAACATTTGTCTAAAAATGTTGAAAGATCCCGGATAAAATCCTAAACATATATACATAAATATTGATAATCCTGGGTTGTCAGATCTTTCTTTACAAAATTTATATATTAAAGTATTCGTAAAAAAAGAAATTATAAAAAACATTGGCACAGCAGTGCTAGGAATTAGTTTATGTAAAAAAACTGTTATATAATAATATCCTATTCCCGTTCGAAATAAAGTAGCAGGAATCATATCCATGTTCATATATATTTTTTCATACATTGCATAATCTGTTCCCACTCTATATCTAAAACCAGAAAAACACACTATAACAGCTATAACTATAAAATCCCATATATTATATTTATCTTTTTTCACAAAACATAGTAAACCAAAAACTATTATTATAAAAACAGCATATATTACCATATCTAACTCCTCATATTTTTTAGCTTGGGTAAAATAAACAAAAATCTATACATCTTTAATTTTAATAAAATATATTCAAATGTGTATTTTTTTGATCTTTTCATCATTTTTATAAAATTATATTTTTTAAAATCAAATTTTATATTTTTTAATATCTCTTTTTTCTCTTTATATTGTTTGTTAAATTGTTTTGAATTAAATTGTATTATAATCGCATTAAGAAAATCTCTTATTTGTACTAAATTATATTTTTCATTTTCTAAACAATTTTTATTATAACATAAAATTTTAAATTCATCTAACAGTTTTATTGTATTATTAATTCTTTCTTCATTATATTTTGTAGAAGTACTAAATCCATCACGTATATAATGATTATAATACACTTTATCACTTATAACCAATTTAGTTATTTTATTTATTACTTTATAGTTGAAATCTATATCTTCTCCACCTTTTTTAAATTCACTATCAAAAAAAGGTACAATATTTTTTTTATAAATTCCATCCCATACGCAAACTAATATTTTATCATATATTAAATCCAATACATTATTTTTTATTTTATTTCCATCTAGTATTTGAAATTCATAATTTTTAACATCAGTCTTTAATATATTTTCATCATTCAAATATAATGTCTTTCTTCCAAATTTAAGCATGTCAGCATCATGTTTTTTTATCATCTCATAACATTCTTGTAACATATTTTCTTCTATAATATCATCATTATCTGCAAACATAATATACTCGCCTTTGGCTACTTCAATCCCTTTATTTCTTGTTTTACAAATTCCTTCATTTTTTTTGTGTATAACTTTTATTCTTTTGTCTTTTTGTGCGATTTCATCACAAATTTCACCGCTATGATCTGTTGAACCATCATTGATCAATATTAATTCAAAATTTTCAAATGTTTGATTCAATATACTATCTATTGTCTCTTTAAGATACTTTTCCGAATTATATACTGGTACAATTATACTTATAGCTCTATCCATTATCTCACCTTATTCTTTATTTTTTCAAAAACGCCAATTTTATACAAACAATTTTTCAATTTCCCTTTAAATATAGTTTTATTTAAATTGTTTCTAAAATTCTTACGGATTTTCATTTTATCAATTTTATTATAAAATTTTATTTTGTTTTCATGTTTTTTTATTGGTTTCATTAACAACTTATTGTTTTCTATAGCTCTATTCTTGTCAACATTTTCAATCATAACAGTATCATTTATTTTTTCTAGTATTTCTTTTCCTTTTTCTGTATTAATAATAACTAAAGATATACCTTTATTTTTAGATTTTTCTTTTTGTTCTTTAGTTGCTCCCCATAAATCTCCAATTATAATATCAGCATTATGACCATTTCCTTTATACTGACAATTATAACACGACTCTCTATACATTAATCCCTCTAGAAATGCAACAACATATTCATCACTATTAAATGACATATTTTTAGATTTTTTTCCATTTTCAAATTCATAAACTGCCAATGGTGACTCCCAAGATATTTCTTTATTTCTAAAATTTGCTTTTATCATTTTTGAATTATATTTTTTTTCGATATCATTTTTATATTTCTGCCACACTCGATTTGATGGCACTCCCTCACAGATTAGAGCACAAGTATATAAGTTTTCATTATTACCCACATATCCTTTTACAGCTGCAATTTGACATGGAGTACCAGTAAATAATATTTTTGTATATTTCGTTTTTTCTTTTACAATTTTTACAACATCTTTTAAATCACTTTGAACATATTTTGATCCTCTCATTTTATCTACTACTTCTTTGGAACTAGCACATATATGAATTGGTTCCATATTATTTGACCATATACAACCAACAATCTCTCCACCCACTTCAATAAACCCATTTGAAATTGCGGGGAATATAGCACCAGAACTACTTTTTAAACATTCATCAATTTTCTTATTGTACATTCCATACCATTCTTTAATTAAAAGATCATTTTTTTCTTCAAAATTCAAATATGGACAAGCCTTGTCACATCTTCCACAATTAATACATTTATTCTTATCTATACTGGGTACCAAAAAACCCTCTTCATTTTCAATCATTTTAATAGCTTGAACAGGACAAATATTCTCACAATTTCTACAACCATAACAATTTTTATAAAAATCAAAGTTTATCATAATTTACCGCTTTCTTTAAGAAATCAAATGATTTATTTCTCTCATTTTCAATTATTTTATTAACTTTTCGATAATCAATTTTTTTATCTATTAAATTTAATTCATCAAAATCCACAACTTTTCTTTCCTGTAAGTTAGTTAAGTCCAATATACTTTGAAGTCTAGTACTAAATTTATCAGGAAAAATACAAACAAATTTCTTGTTGAAATTTATTGCAAATGCAGTTGCATGAAATGAATCAGTGACTATATATTTCGCATTTATAAAATAGCTTAAAAATTCTTCTATTGAAGGGCAATTAATAAATTTTCCATATTTTAATCTCTGATACCCAACATTAGAAACTCTTATTGCAGGTATTTTCTTTTTCTTCGACAAATCCTTTACATATTTATCAAATTTAGGATTATTGGTATTTAATTGATATACTAAAATATATTTTTCTTTTTCCTTTATATTTACTTTTAATTTTTCCCATTCTTTCATATTTAGCATTAAAGTTGGATCTAATACATGTTCAACCTGCTCTATTCCTAAATCATTAATTATTTTCTTTGCTGATTCTTCCCTTACAGACAAATATTTATATTTGCTTAGTAATTCTTTGGTTATTTCTTTTTCGTTTTCATCTAATTGAGTTTTCCCAAATGATGATGCATATGATATTCTAGTCTTATTTTCTGGAACAAAATCCAAATAAAATGCTTTTTCTATTCCTTTATTCCACTCACTATTCCAAACTTGATCTGAACCAGTACAATAAATGTCAGCTTCAGGTAAATTTTCTTTCAGTTCTTCATTCGAATAATATTTTAAAGCTGTTAAATTTATATTTTTTTGTAAAAAATCATTAAATTTATTGCACTGTTTTTTTATTGAATCAGCCAACAACATTCTCCCAATAAATTTTGTAAAAATATTTTTAGAAAATATCTTTGATGAGTTTATTCTATTATCTATTAAATTAGCTTCTATTTGATCTTTTCTATAATAATCTATTGCTTCTACTTCACAATTTAACTTTTCCAATATCATTTGAGTTGCATATGTTTGTAAAACTGATCCATAGTTTTTTACATTATGCATAGTTATAACATCAATTTTCATCTTTTTTCTCCATATCTTTATATCTAATCTTATTTATTTTTTTTAATAATTTCTTAGGCATAATACCAGATAATATTGGTTTGAATATATATATATATCCCTTTGGCATAAGTTTTAATTCTTTAAAATCTTCTAACCTTAACCAAAATTCATCTATCCTATATCTAAATTTTCTTTTGCTATATCCATACATATCTTCATTATACTGGTATAAATTTTCTTGTATATTATAGCCTATATACCCTTTGGCATATAATCTCATAAACAAGTCATAATCTTCTGTTCTTCTTGTTTTTTTCTCAGATCTGTACCCATTTACTTCATCCATACATTTTTTTGTTAGAATCATAGCTGGATGTGGAAATTGATTTCCACATAAAAAATCCTCTTTTTGTGGTTTTTCTTTATGTTTTCTGCATCCCCAAACACCATCTTTATCAAATAATTCAATGTTACAACCAACAAAATCATATTCTTTATTCTTTTTTAAGAATTCTATTTCTTTTTCAAATCTATCCTTTTTAGAAATATCATCATCATCTTGTCTTGCAATATATTTTCCAGTTGCTTTTCCCAAACAATTATTTAATGATGCAGCAAGTCCCATATTTTTAGTATTTCTAATTACCATAATCCTTTTGTCTTTTTCTTTATATTCTAACAATATTTTTTGAATTTCTAAATTTGAAAAATCATCACAAATAATAAACTCAAAGTTCTCATAAGATTGAGTTAATATTGATTCTATTGATTTCTTTAACATTTCAATATCTCTAGGATTATAAACTCCCATTATAACTGATATTTTATCCATTTTCTTGTATATATTTCCCTTTTATATTATTCTTATAATCTTTAATTCCTTTATGAAAGGCTTTAAAATGATTTTTTTTATTTTCAAATAGTAATAATATTTTTAAATATTTTACCAAAACAATAATTAATGCTCTAATACTTTTATAGTCACGAACAATGTACATTAGGTTTCTCACTTGATAATACATTCTTTGTTCACTCATAAATCCATATTTATATTTTAATCCTAATATATTTTTTTCTTTTGTTATTCCAGGATTGTGTATAAGTAATGCATTATTGCACTGTAAAATTTTAAATTTTTTTCTTCTTGCTCTTAAACAATATTCATAATCTACAGCATCTATAAAAAATTCTTCTTTAAATTTTCCAACTTTTTGATGCAGTTCTAAATTCAATAAATTTCCACTTGTCATTGTCCAATACATTTCTATTGCATCTTTTTTATATTTTTTTTCTTTTTTTCTCTCTATAAGGTATTTAGGAGAATAAATTATAACATCATCTCTTTCATTATATATATATATATCTATTATATTGTTTGCACATTTACTATCTTGATCCATTGTTAATACATATTTATACCCGTAATTTTATTGCACATTTTATTCCTTCATTCAATCCTTTCCCAATTCCTTGATTTCCATTTAAGCTAATATATTCTATTTTCTCATCTTTTAATTGGAATAAATCGTTTTTAATATCAGAATTATCAACAATTATAACTTTGTCTACATATTCTATATAACTGTTAAAATTCTTTATCAATTCATTTTTTTTTATATTATATGTTACTATAATCGCAGCTATATTATTTTTTTTTATCATTTTCAGCTATATGATGATTATCATATTCTCCTTTCGTTATATATGTTTGAATATTTTTTTACCATTTTCTCTATATTGAACCTATTTTTTATGTCATTTTTAGCATTTCTTAGTATTTCTTCATTATTTTTAGTTTTAAAAACAATATTATTTATAATTTTTATATTTTCATTCAAATCCTTTGCAATATAACCATTCTCTCCGTTTTTTATAACATCTCTATTGCCGATGCAGTCACTAACAATGCAAATTTTCTTAAGATACATAGCCTCAAGTAAAGATATAGGTAAGCCTTCCCATAAAGAACAAAGAATAAAAACATCTTGTTCATTAAGAATTCTTAAAACCTCATTTCTTGTTTTCCACCCAGTTATTTCAATATTAGAACTTGTTAATTTGTCTCTCAATTCTCCGTCACCAATCCAAGTAAAATGAACATCTGGAAAACATTCTGCAACCTTGTTAAACATATCAGGATTTTTTTGATATCCAATTCTACCAACAGTACAAACTTTAAGTTTTTTTAAATCTATCTCTTTTTCTTTAAATTCTGCTATTTCCTCTTCTAATTTTTTAACATCAATTCCATTATTTATATGAACAGAGTTCTTATTTAACTTTCTTGCCTCCTCATATTCTCCTTTTGAACAACCTACAATCGTACATCTTTTGTTAAATGTAGCCATTGCCTTTTCAATTAACCAATATATAGTTCTTTTAGTTTTTGAGTCATCTTGTTTCAAAAAAGAAAAACCATGTGGGTTATAAAACATTTTTACTCTATTTCCATTTGCAGCCAATCTCCCTAATACCCCTGCTTTAGAAGAATGTAAATGCACTATGTCTGGTTTTTCCTTTTTTATTATATTTTTTATTTCTTTTAATGCTTTAAAATCTTTTTGTGGACTTATGTTCCTTGTAAAATTTTTAACTTCAACGAATTTTACTCTATTACTAAAATAAGCCTGAAAATTTTTTTCTGTTTCCTCTCTGACTCCATATGCTACTGTAATTTCAAAATCGCTATCTGTTCTGTTAATCAAATCAACTAAAAAACTAAAAACTCCACTTCCAAAGGATTCTACTACATGTAATACCTTCTTTTTCAATCACACTGCTCCTCTTCTATTTAAAACTGCTCCAATAGTCTTAAAAAAAACTTTAACATCCAATTTAAAAGATAAATTATCTATGTAAAACAACTCCATCTGCATACGTTGCTCATAACTTGTACAACTTCTTCCATTAGCTGCCCAATATCCTGTAAGACCAGGAGTAACGCTCAAAAACTTTCTTATGTTAGTTCCGTATTTTTTCAACTCATTTGCAACAACAGGTCTTGGTCCAACAATAGCCAAATCACCTTTTAATATATTAATTAGCTGTGGTAATTCATCTAGGCTTGTCTTTCTTAAAAACTTTCCTACTTTAGTAATTCGAGGATCATTTGATAATTTATAGTTTTCCTCGTATTCTTTCATTTGCTCTGGAGTAAATCTTTTTATTAAATCTTCTGCATTTTCAACCATTGTTCTAAATTTATATATTTTAATAATTTTTCCATCTTTACCAATTCTAGTATGTTTAAAAAATACTGGTCCTTTTGAGTCTAACTTTATTGCTAAAGCTATTATTGCAAAAAAAGGCAATAACCCAACTAATGAAGTTAAAGATAATATTATATCAGTTGTTCTTTTTACAATTCTATAGGGTATCTTTGGGTCTAAAATTTCTTTATATCTTTTTGTGGGTAATTTCAAAATTGAAACATTACCAACCATTTTCTCACTTGTTATATCAACATTCACTTTTGTTTCTCCCCTTCAAATTAGCTCTTGTATTTTGTCAACTACTGTTTAATCTCTATTGCTTTTCTCATAATTAAATATATCCCAATCCCTGTAACAATCCCCAATGCATCTATGCACACATCAAAAATCCTTGCACTTCTTCCTGCCACAAAAAATTGGTGTAACTCATCTGTAACAGCATAGCCAATTCCAAAAGCTGTACTATAAAATACTTTTTCTTTTGTTTTTCGGTTAGTTGTATATGCATAGTTCATTATTAAAAAGCCACCAACCGCATAAATAGTATAATGAGCCAATTTTCTTATAATCTTTTCTATGTTCTCAAGTAAAGGCTCATCCTCCTCTATTGTTCTATCTGATACTACTTGTACAACTGCAACTGTGACTTTTCTACTTGTATTACTTGATTTTGTTCCTCCTTGGTTAGAAAAACAAAATACTATTACCATCCATACTATAATTAATGTTATTTTTATTATTCTAATTTGTATTTTCTTGTCGAATTTTTTCATATCAAATTTAATATACCATTACAAGAAAAAATTTTCAATACTTTATACAAAAAACTTTTTTACTTTATCAATGTAATTTTTCCCATAAAAAAAGAAGCTACATTAAAACATTTTTGTTTAATGTAACATCTTTTTTTATCTTTAAGCCTCTGGCTCAATTAATCCAAAATTTTTACCATCTTTTAATTTATGAATAACATTTACCTTATTAGTTTCAACATTAACAAATGTAAAAAACATTTGAGAAGCTCTTTCTTGTAACTTTAGTTTTGCATCTTCTGGAGTCATAGGTTTGATTTCATAATATTCCGTCTTTAAAATTTCATCAGTAACTTCATGAACTTTTTCTTCAACTCCTAATGCTTTTAAACTAGAATCCTTCATCATTTTTTCTTTTTTAGTTTTAGCTTTTCTAATTTGTCCTTCTAATATATCTATATCTTTATCTATAGATGCATATAGGTCTTTATCTTCTGTAACTGCTCTAAACATTTCACCATTTGCTGATATTTTCATTTCTGCTATTTGTGCTGTTTTTTCTACTCTGATAGTAATATCTGCATCTGCATCTTCAAAGTATTTGGCAATTCTCTCCATTTTTCTTTCTACATAGTCGTTTATTGCTTCTGTTACCTTTAGTTCCTTTCCTGTTATTTTTATTTGCATAAAAATCGCTCCTTTCTTTTTAGTATATTTACATTATATCTTCTATTTACTTTTTTGGCAAGAGTTTAATAAAAATTTTGCACAGTTCAATTTTAACGGAAGCCTCCGGCCACCTCCGCCACCTCCGAAGGAGCCTCCTCCTCCGCCACCTGAAGAAAATCCTCCTCCTCCAGACGAATAACTTTCTGCTCTAATCCTAGCTGATTGTGCTACAGCTATCCCTCTATGAGAACTTGTATTTATAAACATAATATAATCATAAGATGTAAAGTTTGATTGTTCAATTACATCTGGATATATATCTTTAAATTGTTTAGCAACTTTTCGTGCTATTCCCATAATTTGAGCAAAAATCATGTATTCTTCAAATAATTGTACTTCAACCGCTTCTCTTTCTCTTATGAGTGTATACTCATTCAAATATCTTTTTAATCCCGCAAGTTCAAGTGCTTCTTGTTTTAACTCATGTGTCGCTATATATTTTTTATTTTTAAATATCCTTAATATTGATGTTTCATCTTTTTCTTCAATTAATCCTTCTTTTACAAGTTTTGCTCTCTCATCATCTATTATTTCATCAAACCAAGAAAGAATTTCTGAATAGCTATCTTGGCACCACTTTTCAAATTCTTTACTCTCTAAATATCCATCTTTACTTGCTTCATATAACATATTGAATAATTCTTTTTCCCTTGGTTCTGAAAACATTTCTGATTTAGTTTCTGTTAAAACAATAACTGTATTCTCTTTTTTAAATATTACACCTGTCTCTTTTTCTTCGATCCTGATTATACCGTCTTTTATCCATTTTAAAATTATTGCACCTAATATGTCCGTCTTTCCTTTGATTATATTGTATTGATACCCTATATAATAGGCTCTATATATATCTTTTTTGCATGGTATATCTCTAAAATATGGTACATCTTTTGGAATTTTTTTACCTTCTGTTCCGTAATTTAGTCCCTTTGCAAAATTTGATAAACCTCTTAATCCACAAAAAAGCACAGTCCATATAGCAAAAAAAATCACACCTATCAAAACAGCAACTACATCTTCTGAATTTGAGTTCTTATATTTATTTGCCCCTTCTTCGGCCATATTATAATAATGTTCAAAATCATAGTCCAATTTATTTGTTGTATTAAATGTTTCTAATGGAAATTTAACTAAAATCGTCATATACTCTTTAGTTGATAATTTTCCATCTGATTGCATTTCAATATATCCATCATATACATATGCTGTTCCGCCATAATTTCCATATCCCCAAACATCAGTTGTATCTGCAATATCAAAATTAGTATGAATCTTGACATATGCATTTCCTATCGGATTTGAAAATTCATATGGTATTAAAGTCCAGTATATCATTTGTGCATCTGATGTTTCAGAAACAAAATTTGTAATTGTATATTTTGCAGTATAAGTATGTGAACCATATTCACTCATTCCCCAACAAAGCTCGACTCCATTAAAAAGTTTATTTATTCCACTTTTATATGCCTTCTCTTCAAATGTTCCAGAAGAATCCCAATATGATAATTGTTCATATTCAGTATTTTCATCTGTTACCATTAAATCTTTTATTACTGAATTTTCCAAATTATAATATGGATGATATACTTCTGTTCCTTGTGTTACATCACATTTCCAAATTTCTGTAACATGAGCATCTCCATAATCATCAACAAATATGTCCATAGCTATACTTTGTATTGAATTTGCTTCTACTTTATTTCCTATAGAAAATAGAACTAGAGCAAATAACAAAATTAATAATATTTTAAGTGTCTTTTTCATAAGCATCCCCCTTTTTTTCAATTCGATTATCTCACACTGTTCAAACAATATCAATACAATTTTTTATTTATTGATATTTCTCCAATTTTATGGGATAATATAGTCATTCAAAGGTTAGAAAGGATAAAAAAAATGAATAACAGTTTAAAAAAATTGGAATTTGACAAAATATTAGAAAATGTATCAAATTACTGCAAAACATATATAGGAAAAAATCATGTATCAGAATTACGCCCATTGCAAGATAAAAAAGGAATTCAGAAAATGTTAGATGAAACTTCACAAGGAGTGGTATTAATCCAAAGAAATAGTACACCTCCACTTGGCGAAATTGCTGATATAAAAGTTTATTTAAAATCTTTAGATAGTTATGGAACTCTTAGCATAAAAGCTTTACTAGAGATCCAAAACATTTTACAAATGTCTTCAAACTTAAAAAATTACTTTGAAAAAGATTATCTTGAAACATCAAATTTTTCTGCAGTAGAACAATACTTTTTTGATTTATATGTAAATCCAAGTATTGTATCAACTTTTGCAAAGTCAATTATAGATGAAGATACTATTGCAGATACTGCATCCTCAAAATTACAAGATATTCGTAGAAAAGAACGCAAGATTGAACAAGATATTCGTTCAAAACTTAATGGAATTTTACATTCTTCCACATATTCAAAATATATGAGAGAAAACATCGTAACCATCCGTAATGGTCGTTTTGTAATACCTGTAAAAGAAGAGTATCGTAGTGTTGTTAAAGGATTTGTTCATGATATGTCAAGTAGTGGTTCAACAGTATTTATAGAACCTATCGCTATATTTGACCTAAATAATGAACTTTCAAACCTGCATATCGAAGAAGAGCTTGAAATTGAAAAAATTTTGCAGAATTTAAGTGGGTTATTATATCCATATACAAAAGAACTTGAAAATAATGTCCAATTAATTGGGAAACTTGATTTTATATTTGCAAAAGCTCATTACTCTTTAAATTTGCATTGTACAACACCTGAAATAAATGATGAAAAATTCATTGATTTTAAAAATGCACGTCATCCTTTAATTGACCAAACCAATGTTGTTCCAATTTCTGTAGAATTAGGAAAAGATTTTTTAAGTTTAATTATAACAGGTCCGAACACAGGTGGAAAAACAGTAACTTTAAAAACAATAGGTCTTTTATCTGCAATGGTATGTAGTGGCTTAAATATCCCTGCAGATGAACATTCTAGTTTTTATGTATTTGACCACATTTTTGCTGATATAGGAGATGAACAAAGTATTAGTGAATCCTTAAGTACATTTTCATCACATATGAGTAATATTGTAAAAATAACACAAAAAGCCACTTCTAACAGTCTTATACTTGTTGATGAATTAGGTTCTGGAACAGATCCTCTTGAAGGTGCACATCTTGCAATAAGCATTTTACAATATTTTACTGAAATGAAATGCCTTACTGTTGCAACATCACATTATCAAGAACTAAAAAAATACGCGCTTGTAACACCTGGGTTCAAAAATGCTAGTGTAGAATTTGATATAGAACATTTAAAACCAACATATCGTTTATTAATTGGAATACCTGGAAAAAGTAATGCTTTTGCAATAAGTAGAAAACTTGGATTAGACGAAAATATTATAGAACATGCCTCTTCTATGATAGACAAAGAAACTGTAAATTTAGAAGATTTATTAAAAAATATTTATGATAGTAAATCAAAAATTGAAGATGAAAAAATTCGCACCTCTCTTGCTTTACAAGAAGCAGAAGATTTACGCAATTCATTAAAACATCAACATTCAAATGTATCTGATAAAGAAAAAGAATTAATTTCTAATGCAAAGCAAGAAGCAAAACAAATTTTACTTGATGCAAAAGAGACTGCAAATTCAATAATAAAAGACATGAATTCAGCTCAATCTGCCTCTAAAGCAAATAAACTTAGAAATACATTAAATGAAAAAATTTCTTCTATAAATACAAACGTAGAAGATGTGGAATTATCTGACAATTTACTCCCTACTATTGCACGAGAAAACATTAAACCAGGTTTAAATGTATATGTAAGTAATTTAAAAACAAATGGCATTGTAGTTTCTAACATATCAAAAGATGACACTGTTCAAGTTCAAATTGGTATAATGAAGATGAAAGTTGATATAAAAAATTTACAACAAACATCAAATTCAAAATCCTCTACATCTGCAAATAATAAATCAGCCAGTTATTCTTATGTAGCACGTTCATCCTTAAAATCACAAAGTGTAAGCTCAGAACTCAACATTCTAGGTCTTACAGTTGATGAAGCAATTCCTATTGTAGATAAATACTTAGATGACTGTTATATTGCAAAACTTTCTCCAGTTCGCATTGTTCATGGTAAAGGAACTGGTGCATTACGCAATGGTATTCATCATTATCTTAAGTCTAATAAAATTGTTGATAGCTTTAGACTTGGCACTTTTGGTGAAGGTGAAATGGGTGTGACTATTGTTAATTTAAAATTGTAAAAATTAGGCTGGGTACATTTTTTAGCTTTTTATTGTATACTATTTTACAAATATTAAATATAAACTTTGCATTACATTCCTCGACTCATTGCAAAACTTAAGAAATTCTAACTCATTTTATGGCACCCTTCCACTCTCGTGAACTCTTTCCATAAAATTTCGTAGAATTTCTAAAGTTTCTTCAATCATATTCGTCATTTCATTTAAATTTTATATTTAATATTTGTAATTATTGGCTTGATAAAAAGTTAAAAAATGTACCCAACCTAAAATTTGCTATTTTTAAATTTCCATTTGACTTCCTAAGAAAGATGCAGCTGATTGAGCTACTTTTTTCTCTACTTCATTCATTTTTGTATTAGACTCTTTAGATAACAAAATTACTGTACCTATTGTATCCCCATTTGATATAATTGGATATACTACTTGTGCATTATATTTTCTTTCATTATTATCATTTTTTGTTATTGGAACAGCAACATCACTATTCTCTTTACTTGTATATATTTCCTTGTCTTCCATTAATTGTTCTAGTTCATCACTTACGTTTTGCTCTAAAAATTCTTTTTTAGGCCCTCCTGAAATTGCTATTACTGTATCTTTATCTGTTATACATGCTATATGTCCTGTTGTTTTTGATAAAGTTTCTGCATAGCCTGTCGCAAATTCTGATAACTCACCAATCGGAGAATACTTTTTCAAAATCACTTGTCCTTCTCTATCTGTAAATATTTCTAAAGGTTCGCCCTCTTTTATACGCAAAGTTTTTCTTATTTCTTTTGGTATTACTACTCTACCTAAATCATCTATTCTTCTTACAACTCCTGTTGCTTTCATAATCTTCCTCCTTTTTGTTTTTAAGTATATTCTTATTATGACAAAAAAGGAAAAAAATATACATATTTATAACACAACATTTTTTGAATTTTATGTTGATTTTGTTGAATTTTTTTTTTGAATAGTTTATAATAAATCATATATGGGGATGTAATGGTTTCGACATTGCATTGGAAACATAAATAGCGAGTAGTGGATTCTCGTTTGCCACTTTAAAAAACGAGAAATTAAATATAAACGCTGATAATACAGAATTAGCATATGCTGCCTAGTTGCAGCATCGCCTATTAAAATATTCCCACATATTTTAATTTGGTGTCATTTTAGTGGGGAACAAAACTGTTTTTTCTACGAAAACAGCAGGTATTTTAGTAGATATATTTAATAATTGTTTGTTTATTAATGATTATTAAATGAATTTTAATAATAAACTGCACTCGGAGAAGTTTATGTGGATGGTGTTATGGACAGGGGTTCGACTCCCCTCATCTCCACCAGAATATTAGTAAGTTATCTCTAAATTTCAAACTTATATAAGTATTTACCCAATTTTAATTTTTTTATAAAAACTGCTCCAAACTTTTCATAATAATTTTCTAAATCTGTTTTTAAATATAGTATTGAAAATCCTCTTTTTTTCGCTTCATTTAATATGCTAGAACTATTCCTTTCTATTCTACTTTATATATTATCATTAATCCGTGAATTTATCAATAAGCTTTTGTAACTATAATTTATCAAATATTTTTAGCTTTTGCATTGTATTTTATTCTAAAAATGATATAATAAGGTATAATAAATTTTTAATATTAATTATAGGGGTGTTGCAATTTGGAAAATAATAATGAAGTAAATAATTTAGAAAAAAGGAATCTAAAAAAGGAACAAACTAATATTAATAAAAACAATAAAAAAAAATTATGGATTATAATAGGAATTATTATTGTAATAGCTATAGCAAGTATTATTGTCTATGCTACATTTTCAGAAGATATTTGTCTAAACAGTATAAATCTTATACCTTTTAGAGATGGTTCAAGTTCTAATTCATCTAATAACATAGATAAACCTGCTACACCTAGTGATTTACATCCAAGCTACGACAAACCTATTATATATTTATATCCAGAAAAAGAAATACAATTATCTGTTAGATTAGGAAAAGAAAATAATATTACATGTTCATATCCAGAATATAAAAACGGTTGGAATGTACTAGCAAAACCAGATGGTACATTAGTAGATATCGAAACTGGAAGAGGTCTATATGCTTTATACTGGGAAGGAATTCGAAGTGAAAAGTGTAATCTTAAAGAAGGTTTTGTTGTAAAAGGAAACCAAACAATTCAATTTTTAGAAGAAAAATTAGCAGTACTAGGTTTAAATGAAAGAGAGTCTGAAGAATTTATAGTATATTGGTTACCTAAATTACAAAAAAATGAATACAACTATATTAGATTTGCTACATTAGAGGAAATAAATAATAATATGCCATTAGAGCTTTCTGTTGATCCAGATACATTGATAAGAGTTCTAATGCAATATAAACCTTTAGATAAATATATGGAAGTTAAAGAGCAAGAATTAGTAACACCAGATAGAAATGGATTTACAGTTGTTGAATGGGGCGGAACAGAAATAAAATAAAATTTGCAATATTTGCAAAAATATGGTATACTATGTGCATATATAGTGGATAAACTATGTATCTAAGCAAGCCTCGTGTTTGCATCAAAGCAATAACATTAAGATAAAAAATTTTGGAGGAGCTTAATAATGAAGAATTGTTTTGTTACCGATGTAAGAAATCAGGATTACTTCTTCGTCATTGGCAAATGCAAATATACTGGTCTATCAAATATTTGCATTTGCGAAAGAGAGGACGGTAGCTTCGTCTACCGCAGTGAATATATGCTTTCTCCTTCGAGAGAGACATTTCATGTACCACATCTCTGTGAAGGGAGTGTTGTAAGGGTAGTTGATCCTTACAACAAGAAGCTTTTTGGCAAAAAATTTCTCGTGTCCGAAATTGATAATGAAGTGGTTTCTATCATCAATCCTTGTAACCCCAGTCTTGTAGAGAGGATTGCTATCACTTCTCTTCAGGTAATTTAATTTAAAAAAAATTCTTCAAAACCCCTTGTGCAATACACAAGGGGTTGCATTTTTTGTAGTAAGCAGATTACAATTCTGTCCTATTTTTTGTCTCTTTATTTGCTATCTCATGATATTCCTTTTCCGTATTCACACTCCAAATATTAGACTTATCTTTTATATTATTTTTTATATTGTGAACTGCTTCTAAAGCTGTTGCCATAGAATGATCCATATTATTATAACGGTGTTGACCATTTCTTCCTATACAATATAAATTGTCAAAGCTATCTAAATATTTTACCAACTGATCCATTTTGTTATATGTATCAAAATATGCAGGATATGCCTTTTTAATTTTTTGTCTACATGCATCTAAAATATTTTCCTTATTAATTATTTCCATTTTAACTAATTCATCTATAGCAAAATTTATAAACTCCTGATCTGACATCTCCCAATATTTATCGCCTTCTTCACATGTATATTCAAGACCCAACCATATTGTATTCTTAATATCCTTTACCATATATGGTGACCAATTATTAAAAATCTGAATTCGAAGAAGTTTAATATTCGGTTCATGAATATACAACCAACAATCAGGAATTATATTATTAAAAGTTTTTATATTTGTTTCATTTTTCAAATTTAATTTATTAACTAATAACCCAACTGTCATAAAATCCCTATATGGTAGCCCTTTAGCTATTTCTAGCATATCTCCTGGTACTTCATCTCCATACATATTAACAACTAAGTCTTTTACTGGCATTGTAGAGATAAATATATCTCCTGTTATTTCAACAGTTTCTCCATTAACTTGACATTCTACTGAGATTATCTTATTGTTTTTTATATTTATCCTTGTTACTTTATGCCCTTTTTTTATCTCTCCTCCTTTTTCTTGTATTCTGCTAGCTAATGTCTCCCAAAGTTGTCCAGGTCCATATTTAGGATATAAAAATTGCTCTATTAAAGATGTTTCTGTATTTTTCTCATTCTTTTTTCCGATTAATTTATTCAAAATATCTTTTATTATAGTCTTTATTGATATGCCTTTAACTCTTTGAGCACCCCAATCAGCAGAAATCTCTGATGGCTTTCTTCCCCATAATCTCTCTGTATAACCTTTAAAGAACATATTATATAGTTCTTCTCCAAACCTATTAATATAAAAATCTTCTAATGATTTTTCATTCTTTTTAAATATCAAAACTTTCAAATAACTAAATACTACTTTAATTATCCTTACTATCCCCATATTTTTTATGGTACTCCACTTTAAACTTATTGGATAATCAAAAAATTTTTTCATAAAAAATATTCTTGATACTCTTGTACGCACAAGCATCACTCTGTTCTCGTTATTAGGATTAGGTCCATTAGGTTTTAGTTGTTTTTCTCTTCCTAATTCTTCATCATCATAAGAATTAGTTCCTTGTATTGGCATAATTGATTCCCAATATTTCATAACTTCTTTATCTTTTGAGAAAAATCTATGACCACCTATATCCATTCTATTTCCATTATAATTTACAGTCTTCGATATCCCACCAATATCTTGAGTTTCCTCCAACAATGTTACATTATATTCTTGTTTTTCATCTAACAGTTTATCTGCAGCAGTTAAGCCTGCTGGACCTGCCCCTATTATAATTACATTCTTCATTAAGCTTCTCCCTATATTTTCTATTCCCAAAAATCTACTACATATTTAAGTTTATAATAGTTTTTTGGCGAATTAATTTTAAAGTTTTCTTTTTCTGATACAATTCCAGCACAAAAATTTATTAAAATAATATAAACAACCATAAATCCCAAAATTCTTTCCAGAATTTGTTTGGCCTCTACTGTTTCACAGTTATTCCAATTTGCCACAAAAGTCATTATTCCTGCTATTATCAATATCCATGCATAATCTGCCAAATATCTAGGCGTGCTTCCAGCCATCATTATACTCACTATACATATTAATATTCCAACAAGTGTAAATATTAAAATAGTTTTGTTTAAATCTTCATCTTTTTTCTCTTTATTGTATAACTTATATAGTCCAAAAATTGAAAAACATATTGGAACTAACATAAATAAGCCTCCAACCATATTTTCAATATAATAATATCCATAAAATGTAGGAATTACATTACTGTTTTGTACAAATGGAAAACTATCTTTCAATATTGGAACATTAAACAGATTACTCATTACACCAATTCCAATAGTCATAAATCTATTTCTTAACTTTGACATATCATTTAATGTTAATTGGTATGAAGCTCCAAATTCTAAAATATTATCAAATCTAATATAGTTATAATACATAAGAGCAGTTCCAACTATTATATATGGACATACTGCAAAAATAATCTTTCCTATATTTTTTTTATATTTAATATTTTCCAAAAATGTATTGAAAAATACAGGAAGAGCTATTAATGAAACCAAAAGCATTGTTGGTCTGCATGCAACAGCTAAACTTAAAAACAAACTTGTTAAAAATATATATTTATAGTTTATTTCATCTGATTTAATTGCAATAAATAGAAAATTAATTCCTATAATTGCAAAAAATAATCCTGAAATAACAGCAAGTTCATAAAATCTAGGCGTTCCATTTAGTATTAAAATCTGGCTTCCAAAGAGCAATATCAAAAATGAGTATAGCATAACCTTAAATGATACATTTTTAAAATATCTATTAAAAATATTATAAATCAACTCTTTTAATGATATTGCTGCCAAAATTGAAAACAATAATATGGCTGTGGCTGTCGATAAATACTGTCCTGTAATTATATGATATGGTACAAGCATTATCAATGCTGGTAGCACTCCAAAATACACATAATATTTTCCATTATATAAAGCTATATCCCAAATATAATCATCATTTCTCCTTAGTCCTTTTTCATTTCTTTGAACATTATCATAAGGATTTTGCATTTCCACTAATTCTTTTTCAGGTTCTTTATCAATATAACTTTGTCCTTTTGCCAGGGCATCAACAAAGTCATAAGAATAGTAGTCATTTTTTTGTTCTTTTCTACTATTAATATTTATATAAAAAATTAGCATACAAAAAATTGCCAGCACTACTAATAATATACATTCATGTTTATAATTAAAATTTGCAATAGTGCTCTTAAATATATCATATTCCCTTACAACGCATAAAAAAACTAAAAATAAATATACACAAATAAATCTCACTAAACTAAAATTAAATGGTATCTTATCATTAATACAAATCTCTTCCACATTTATATTGGGTGCAAAAATCCTTATTGCTATTTTATTACTTTTACCAGATAAGTATGTATCAATGTATTTACTATTCTCTATTCCTTGTACATACGTCTTTAAAGCAACTTCTCTAAATTCACTTGAAGTTTCATCTGTATATAAAAGTTGATATTCTACCACTTTTTCATTGCTTATATTTATATAAAACGTTTTTATTTCATCATTAATATTATCAATTTCAATATATGTATATTTTTCGTTTGATTCATAACACGAAAATTCTTCTTCTTTAAACATTCTCTTGTTTGAAGAGTTCAAATTCCTATATGATTTATAATTAAAAATAACTACTTCCAATATTATAACTAAAATCAACAATTTTATAAGTTTGCTTTTCATAAATTCTCCTATCCATATATGGAATATATCATATTCTTAACCTTAATTCAATAATATCCTAATATTTTTATATTCGTTTGCCAAAATGATTATCACATTTCTTCTTTTTTATCATATAATATTACAATTATTATAGCATTTTTGATGTATGTTTTTAACATGTATCAAAAATGCTAAGAAATGAGGCTTTTATGGATGATTTTAATTTCAGTTCAACTTTATTATATGAAAATTTAAATATTTTACAACAAACTTATCCTTTTATACAAACTGGTTCTATCGGAAAAAGTATTATGGGAAAAGATATACCTTTTGTTAGAGTCGGACGTGGACAAAAAGAAGTTTTTTATTCTGCAAGCTATCATGCAAATGAATGGATTACATCTTTATTATTGTTAGAATTCTTATATGAATACTGCAGTGCTATTCAAAATAACACTATGATTTGGAATTTTAACGCTAGACGTTTATTTAATTCAACTTCTATTTATATTGTACCTTTAGTTAATCCTGACGGGGTTGACTTAGTCACAGGTGCACTTCCAAAAACTTCGCCTTCGTACAAACAAGCCGAAAGAATCGCTTATGGCTTTGCAACGATTCCTTTTCCAGATGGTTGGAAAGCTAATATACGTGGTGTGGATTTCAAAAAATACCAACCTCTCTGTATACCTTGTAAACGCAGCATTTACAAGGAGTTTATTTTTTATTTATATTAATTTATCAAAATTTCTTCTACTGCATAAAATTCTTCTAATTTCCATTACATTATCTTTTACGGTATAGAATACAGTATAGTTTTTTACATAAATTCGATAATATGTATTTTTTCTTTTTCTTGTAGAATTATATTTTTCAAAACTTTCAGGACATTCACTTCGCTTCTCTATTTCTTTAATTACTTCATCATAAAAATTTTCTGCTGCAATTTTATTTTGAAGTTTATATATAAAATATTTTGAAATATCATTAAACTGTTTTATAAATGTATCTGTGTATTTTATTGCGTATTTATTTCTCGCCATCTAGTATCCTCCTAGCTATTTTTTTAAATTCTTCATGAGAATAATATTTAGTATTTGGATCTTCTGCTTCTCTGTCTGCTTCATCTAATGCATTTTCAATATATTCTTCATATTCTTTATCACCCATTAATTTAGCATATTTTTCTAAACTCAAAACAACCATTGAACCATAACCGTTTTTGGTTAAGTAAACAGCTTCGCCCTCCTTTAAAACTAATTCTTCAATCTCTGGATATTTATTTCTTAAATCTGATACTGGTCGTATATTAATCATATTAAATTACCTCCCCGCTTTTAATTATCATTATTTTATCATTATTTTATGATTTTTTCAATAATTTATTCTTTTTTTTACCAGTTTCATAATTTTTTTTATTTAAAATTTCTTCAATTTTGATAAATTCCTCTAACTTTTGATTAATAGAATTTAATTTTGAAAAATTAAAATATATGTAAATATTCTTATCTTTATCAATTTCAATTTTGTTAATTAATCTATATAAATATATTTTACCTATTTTCTCAAATTTCAAAAAATCCTCTATCAACTTGTCTAGTTCTTTTTCCTCTTCCTTTTGTTTCTTATTTTCAATTTTATCTTCTACTCCAATTAATTTCTGTTCTAATTCTTGTTTTTTCTCATTTAATTTTACTCTTTCTGAACCTAGTTTTTGTGCTACTCTAATATAATCTTCCTCTTGCAAAATTCCTTTTAATTTATCCATATACATCTTATCCAAATTGTTATTTATATCAGCTATTGTTTGATTAATTTTCTCTATTTTTCTCTTATATGCTTCTCTAATATCAAGTGTCTTATTTTGATACTTTTCATAAATTGAATAAAAAATTTCTTTATCCGCATATGTTTGACATATTTTTTTTACAATATAAACAATATGCTTTTCGAATTTTTCATAACTCATATTTAATGGATAACACCCACGTTCTTTTGCATCACTACAAGTTATATATGGATGTGGTTTTGCTTTTCTTTTTGAATTTTTCTTTAAAACAATTTGCAATTTTCTTTTGCAATGATAACAATAAAGTAATCCTCTTAGTAAATAGTCATATTTTAGTTTGCTATTTGCTCCTCTTCTTTCAAATATACATTGCACTTTTTCAAAAGTTTCTTTATCAATAATCGCATCATGTGTATTGTTAACTCTTATATATTCATCTTTATTAACATTTCTGATTTTTTTAACCTTATATGATATAATAGACCTCTTATTTTGAACAGTATTTCCAATATATACTTCATTTTTTAGCATATTGCACACAGTTACTTCATTCCAGTTATAACCAACTTTATTTTCATCTCGTACAATTTTGTTTTTTCTGTATCCTAATGGAGATAAATATTTATTTGAGTTCAAAAAATCAACTATCTCTGCACTCCCATGTCCTTCTGCATACATATCAAAAATTTTTTCAACAACATTTTCTACTTTTTCATCAATCACCAATTTATTTTTAATGGTGGGATGCCTTTTATATCCATAAGCTGGAGTACTGCACATATACTCTCCATTTTTTTGTTTTTCCTTAAAAACACTTCTAATTTTTTTGGAGATATCTTTAGCATACATATCATTCATTATTGCTTTAAAAGGTGTTATATCGTTGTTAGTACTATCCAGATATGTATCAATTCCATCAAGTATTGATACATATCTAATATTGTTTTTAGGAAAAAAATCTTCAATATAATATCCTGTTTTGATATAATCCCTTCCCAGTCTTGATAAGTCTTTTGTAATAACCATATTAATATTATTGTTTTCAATATCTTTTAACATTTCATTAAATGACGGTCTATCAAATGTTGTACCACTCACTCCATCATCAACATATTCTCTTATAAAATTTAAGTTATTCTCCTTTACATACCTTTGCAAAATATTTCTTTGATTATTAATACTTTCACTTTCTTGCTTGTCTCCATCTTCTCTTGATAATCGTATATACATTCCGTACTTTAAAGTTTTGACTTCTTAAATCTAACATCTTACTCCTTCTAAATAATTACTTTGTTAAGTTTTCTATATAATCTTTAAATATTAATCCTATTATTTCTTTTATATCTGGTGCTTCTTCTGTAAATATCCCATATGTATTAAATTCTAATTTATTTTCATTTGTATCTTTCTTAACATTATTCATAATCTACCATCTTCTTTCTGTTTTTAAATCAATTTTTTCTATTAACAAAATATTAAAGAAAATGGCTCAATATGACAAATCACACTAAAAAAGCTGGAACAGAAAACTTTATAAGTTTTCCACTCCAACTGTTAGTATATAGTTTATTATTTATATGTTTTTAATTACATTTCTTGGCTACAATTCCATATAAAACTCTTTTTAGTATTATTCCCTTTTCTGTTTTATATCTTTTAACATATTCATCAAATAAATCTTTTTCAATTATTGACTTTCCTTTCTTTATTTCTGAAAAATCTTCTAATATTGGTGTTTTTAAAAGAAGTGCCATTAAGTCATCTTCTGTTTCATAATACTCATTTTGTAATATTTCTACTTTTTTAATAATGTAAAATCCTGCTTCTTTTAAAGCTAAATAATCTTTTTCTGATATTGCAATTTCATCCTTGTAAGCTTGACCTCTTCCAAATATTTGTTTTATTTCCCAGCAATCCTTTTTATCTATTCCTTCTATAACAACAGTTCCATTTTTTGCCAAGCAATCATAAATCTGTTTTGCATCTATTATTGTATGTCTTGCCGAAATCAAATCAAAAACTTCTTTTGGGAAAGTCATTTTCAAGTTATTCATTTTAGTAAATTTTACTTTTTTGTTTTCATATCTTTTTGCATTTTCTTTTGCTCTTTTTATCATTTCTTCTGAAAAATCTGTAGCAATTAGCATACCAACATTTGGATAATTCCTTAAAACATTTTCTCCTCCACCTGTGCCTAAATCTAAACATAATGATTTTTCATTTGTGTTTTCTGTTATTTCTTCATAAAAATCCCAATTAGTCACATTCTCAGTCTTATATCTTATTTTACTAAAATCCCAATTTCCTATCCTTTCATAATAATTTAATTCACTTTTTTGCACTTTTGTTCTCTCCTTGTAATTTTGTTTTTTAACGTTTTTCATTCCCATTTTTATCTTTCTTGCTCGTTTTCACATTCCTTTATTCTGGTGTTTACTCCTTCAATAATTTTGTATTCTCTTTTAGAATTTTTATAAACCTTTTTTTGTATCTCCTCTTCTAAATTTATACCTAATATTTCTGATAATCCTAATAAATATATAGCAACATCAGCTAGCTCTTCCCCTAAATCATCCTTCTTTTTTCTCCATGCTTCATACGCTTCTGAAACCTCTCCATAAGTTAAGCAAAACTCCTTATTAACATCTGTCACATTAAATCCTTTATCTATTTTGTTCTGATATATTTCTTTTTGTATTTTCTTTAAATCTACCATATAATCACCTCCATATTATAACTTTTTAATATTTATTTTTTATCATTTTGACACATATTTTATAATAAATGTATGTCTTTTTATTTATATTCTAGTATATATTTGTTTCAATATATATTTCACTTCATCTATGCTAACTTTATATTTATTATTTAAAACATATTTGTTTTGCATATTTTTAAATTCTTTTATCAGCTCATCACTAAATTCTAATTTAAAATAATTAAAATCTTTTATTTCAGTATTTTCATCAATACCACCAATTCTTACTTTTTCTTCTTGTCTTTTATATTCTATTAATTTTGATAACTCTTTTTTATCTTCTAATAACTTTTTTATTTTATCATTATTAAATAACATTGATATATCATATAAATGCTTTGATACATCCATATACATATCTCTAATATAATAAAACTCTGCAGCAAATATTTTATCTATAAACATTCTTTCTAATTTTATTATTTCAATTTCTATTTTTGAAATATCAAATTTCTCTTCTAAAATTTTCTTTTCATCATCACTTGCTAATTTATATAATAAAGGTTCTATGTAATATTTTTCTGTTGGTTCACTTACAGTAAAAGATGTTGATTCTACTTGTATTTTACCCGCTCTTTGTAATGGCATTTCACTATCTGCATATACAGAAGTGTATTTATACATTCCTGTAACACTACCTTTATTGTCTATACACTCTTCTTTTATTAATTCCAATCCATCTATCTTATATCCTAAAGCAGATTCTTTTAGTCTTTTTTTATTTCTTGTATTAGATTCTTCTGATAAAACTTTTACTGTTAAATCTATATCTTCTGAAAATCTATTCATGTTTTCTAATATTTTATATACTGCTGTTCCACCTTTAAAATAAGCCTTTAAATAATCTTGTTTTTTAGATAATTCTTTTAAAACAGCGGAGACATAATAGTCTTTTTCTATTATGTCTATAGCAACTCCCGTTCTTGTATTTAATGTATCTATCATATCTCTAAATAATTCTTTATTTAAATGCAAATTCATATATTCTCCTATCTTGCAAGTATAACCATTTTTTCTATTACTGCTTTGCTATTAGTTTCTCTTGCATATTTTAATATCTTCTCAAAATCCAAATCGTTTTCTTGAATAAAATTATGTATTATTTCATTCATATCATCTACTTCTACATAAATCTTATCTTTATTTTCAATTAGATCAATTAGTTGCAAATATTTATAATTTTCATTATTTATTTCGATTTTTGGCTTTCGAATGGCTACATTTAAATATTTATTTGCATACTTGTTATTGTTTTTACATTCATTTGTAACAATATCAATAATATTTGGAACTTGTGTTGTTAATCCAACTTTATTAAATAGCTTTGCACCTGTTATATATCCTTTTACATTTCCAAATTTATCAACTAAATATTTGTATTGAATTATTTTGCTATTTGCAAGTGGCAATTCTCCAAATATATTAGTTTTTGGAATATAATAAATGCCTTTATATGCTGTTTTTATAATGTTTTCTTTATTTAATCTATTTAATATTTCCTTTACGTTATTGAATATCTTTTCTTTTTCCTCTTCTTTATAAAATTGCATAATATATTCTTTTATATCTTCTATAAAGATAGGTTCATTTTTTTCGCAATTTTGTATATAATTTAAAACTATATTACGACAATTCATTTTATTCACCTTCTTTGTTACTATTTTATGATTATTTTATATTTTTATTCACTTTATAGTAACATTTTAACATTTTTATTTGTTTTTGTCAAATTTTCGTTGTTTCATCTGTTCATTTTCTTTAAGATAATATTCTTTAATATTTAGATATATATTGAAAAATCCTAGAAATGGTAGTCTTTCCACTTTTCTTAAACCCACAGGTGTGGATTTAAATTTGCAATTTCCTGCAGAATGGGAAAGAGCTCGTGAAATAAAATATGCCCAAGGCTTTACTACTCCAGCCCCACGTGACTTTGTCGGATATGGTCCACTTACTGAACCAGAATCTCTAGCTGTTTATAATTTTACATTGCAACATAATTTTAGACTTATTATTGCTTTTCATTCACAAGGTGAAGTAATCTATTGGCAATTTCAAAATTATAATCCTCCAAATTCATTGTTTATTGGAAGGCAATTTGCAAATGTTAGTGGATACTCTCTTGAACCTACTCCTTATGACTCAAGCTTTGCAGGTTATAAAGATTGGTTTATTCAAAATTATAATAGACCTGGATATACAGTTGAAGTTGGCCTTGGCACAAATCCTCTGCCAGTCACTCAATTTCGAAAAATATATGAAGACAATCTAGGAATCTTGGTTTTGGGTGCTATTTTATAATATAACTTAATTGTTCAAAAGGCACTATATTCTTGTTTTGTATAGTGCCTCGAACATATTTACTTTTATTTAAATACAAATTATGAACCAGTTGATTCATAGTGTTTAACCCCAATTTTCCAATGTTCTATATTATTCTACTTTTTGATACCCTCCATCTTTATATAAAAACTTATCTCCTTTTTTAGACATTTGATACAAATCTTTAGGAAACTCTATTTCTTCAAATTCCTCAATTCCTCCACCCTCAATATTATTTAAGTCATATAACCATATCCTACCATTATCTTTTTCTTCAACTTCATACATATGTCCATCTATTCTTTTATCTTTGAGAAATTGATTTTGTTTTTTTATCTGCTCTTCTATCATTTCATTTATTCTCTTTCCTACAATTCGTGTTGCATTTGCATCTAAAATAAATTTATCTCCTTGTTTACGCAAAACGCTCCCTAATTGAGTTCCTTTTGGTAATTCATCTATTGACAATGTAAGTATTTTGTGGTTTTTATCTGTTTTACTAATATTATAAGAATTTTTTTCATTTTCGCTCACATTATAAATATAATACATTTCTCCCGCTTCTTTTGTGTTTTCAGCATAATCTTGCAATATATTAGCTCTTTCTTTTAGCATATTATCTTTGTATTTTGAAATTATTTTAGTATCATTAATGGTTAAATCATCTGCCAATAAATTATTCCATCCATTATTTTCAAGATAATCAGATAATTCATTCATAAAATCTATTGCTAATTTGTTTTCTTTTAAATTATTAAATAAATTGTTAATAAAATCTAAGTTCAATAAGCTTTCTCTCCTTTACCTTTATTTTTGTGCATGGCTTTCTCCTGTTAAGTAATCAATTACTATCCCTGGTTGTACATTATAACAATACACATTAAAACAAACTCCTTTTCCATTATCTTCTACTGACCACGCTTCCATCTCTACTCCACTTGCAAGAAGGTTTTCACCTTCATAAATAGGTGTCACTCTATATAAAACATGATTTTTTCCATGATTATCAATATATTCAGCCACTTTATTTTCAAATGGTAACATTCCTTCTGTATTTAAATATCGTGTTCCTGTAATTAAATTTTGTTTATTTGCATTTTCTGCCGAAAGTTGCCAACCTATTAAATGACAACGGTTATATAAATATTTGTCTTTAATTAAATTGTCATATCTTTTTTGTACCCATCCTGAAAGATTTTTTACACTACCAATGTCACCACGTTCTTCTCCTTTTTTAGGCATTGTTTCTTTACATACATTTGCAAATGCTACACCACTCCTCCCTAAATCATCCCACTCACTGTATCTTTCAAAACTATTAGTAGTATAATCTTTATCAGTAAAATATGGGATATTATTGTTTATTTCAATGTAAGGACTTGATGTATATTCTGGGATTTTTGATAAATCAAATGTTTCTGCTTGATTTATGTTCTCTGTGTTATTATTTTGATTTGTTGTTACTTCGTTTTGGCTCATATAGCCTGATATCATAATACATGTCAGTATTGCTATTGATGCAATTATTTGCCATATATTTTGTTTTTTATTATTTTTTCTTTTGCTCATAATTCCTCCATTTTAGTGAGGAGGGGCCTATTTTAGCCCCTCCTCCTATTTTTTTACCAATTTCTTATTCCAGATAGTGCCATAATCGTGGCCTCCCTTACGTGATCTTCTCTAGTTTCTAATCCCCGTGTAAGTTGTCTCACTCCACCTTTTCCATTAAAGACTTCATCTAATACTGATGCTAATCCAATTTCTTTAATTCTGGGAATTAATGAATTCGGAATAGGATATGCTTGGCTTAGGCCAAATTCTTTCTTTCCATTCTTTGCTTTTATGCAAACTACCTGCACATTGAACCAATTTCCACACATGGAAATTAATCCTCCCTCACAGGCTACTGCATAATCATAACTCACATTGCTTTTCTCAAGTTCTTCTACCCTGTTTGCAGCTCCCTGCATTACCTCTTCATTTAATGGTTGTTCTGGAACTTTTGATGTCACTTTCATCACTTCAACATCAACTATCCCAAAATATTCTTCAAATACTTTGGTAATAGGCCTTACTTTTGCCCGGTTTTCACTGCCTATTAATACTTTCATTCTACTATCTCCTTTTAGGTTGATGCTTTTATTATAACATTTTTTTTGAAATTTGTATATATTTTTCCATAATTTTTTATTTTTGTCACTTTATGCTAATTTATCTTTTAACTCCATTTTGAAAAGTATCTTGCCTACTAATTTTTTCCACATTTTCTATAACTGTTTTTATTATCATTTTTGATATTGGGTTAGTTATAGATTTCGGACTATCACTATATTTTTCTAGGATTGGCAAACTCTCTTCATTTCTTTTAGACGTCTCTGATTCACTTCCAGCTAAATTTAATCCTGCATTATTAGCAGAAATTATCGCTCTTGAAACTGCTCCTTCTACATCACTTTTATCTTTTACCCTATAACTTTTTGATTGTAAATATTCTATGTATTCTGCCCCTGATGAATGTAATGTATCAATAGCATGTTTATATAATTTATGTCCAGCATAATTCAATGGAGTTAATATATCAAATTCTGTTACATTAAATCTTTCAATATCTTTTTTTTCGCCAACAGACACTTTATAATAATTTCTCCAATTATATTGTACTGCTCCTGAAATAATATCTTTAATTCCTATTAATCCTAAATCATGTTTTAACTCTTGCATAGTAGAACCAGTTCCAATATTATCATCCAATAATAAAATTGTTTTACCTTTTTGTAATATTCTATCACTTGATATTAAATCAACTATTGATGCAGACTTTATATTTGTGGTTTCTTCTATATATTTACTTTTTAAAGTATTAGTAAAATTATATCCATACATTGCTTTTAAGAATGGTCCTATATAAATACTTCCATATCCTGGTGTTAACACTTCTATTTCTTCTGGTTCTTTTTTCATCTTTAGTGACTGAAAGAAAATATATAACATAGCTTTATTATCCATTTCTATTGCTCTCTTGGCACAATTTTCTAAGCCTACAGGTAATATATTTCTATAATCTAAATTAATAACACCTTTATTTGATAATAATACTAATATGTTTCTTACATCTTCCATTAGGCAATCTTCTGCCTGTTTTAATTGCATTTCTACAGTTTTGTTTTTCTTTTTGCCTTGTATGTATTCTTCAAATTTTTTAAAATACACCTTTGCAGAGCAATTTAGCATATTTTCTAATATAACAAAATTTCTCTTTGTCAACTCTCTTGTTAATTTTAATTTTAATTCTTCTCTGTCCATTGCCAACTCTGTCATACTTTTAACATTATAATATTCTTTTGAACGTGATAGATATGTCTGAATTTCTCCATTTTCTCCAATAACTGGTGTTACATACTTTTCTATTCCATTAACATCATCTAAATTTATTATTCCTAATATATCAAACTCTTTTAGTTCTAATTTCTCACTCATTTAATTTTCCACCTTTAAAAAATCTTTTAAACAATTTAACTGCTTTTCAAACTCATATCTTGTAAAAACAGTATCACTTTTTTCTTTTCCACCCATTGTATGTATTATGTTTCTTTCACAATCCTTCAATACATTTCTATATAGTGGATTTTGAATCGCTGAAATATACATCTCATCTACTAAGTCATCAAATTCTTCACTATATCTATTTATTTTTTCACCTTGCCAGTACACTATTCCAGTTTCTTTCCAATCATATCCACTACACACTTTTACATAGTTAGAATTTAAAGCTGTATATTCAAATACCATATTTTGCATTGTTATATCTTTAAATTTTATTCCCTGAAAAAATGCCTCAATACATTTCAATTTTTTTCCTCTAAATTCGAATTCATATGGAAATAAGTTTGATAATACTTTTGCATACGGACCTGAATGCTTATACCCTACATTTATCCATTTTTCACAATCACCAATTTCTTTCCCTTCTTCATCTATCAATGGTTCTCCATCATAATATTCTTTTCCATCTATTTCTTCTACGTTTTTCATTTCATATTTATATTTCTCCTTAAATTCTTTGAATTTTTTTAATTCATCTATTTTATCCATATATTTTGTTCCTTTCCTTTTATTTATTTTGTATATAATAATACCATTTTAACAGATTATCGTTATATTTTCAAGGCCAATTCCACCTTAAAAGAGAGAGCCTATTTAGAGACCCCCTCTTTGTTCACATTTATCATTAATCATTTTTTATATATAATTCATCATTATTACAGTCAATTACCACTTTGCTATTAGGCAAAATTTCTTGAGTTAAAATCTTTTTAGCAATTAAAGTTTCAAGTTTCTTCTGCACAAATCTTTTTAAAGGTCTTGCACCATAAACTTCATCATATCCATTATCAATTAAATAATCTTTAGCAGGTTGAGTTAATTCTAATTTGATATGTTTATCATCAAGCCTTTTTTCCAAGTCTTTAATAAGAAGTTCCAATATTTTTGAAATTTCATTTTTCATAAGTGGTTTGTAAAATACTATTTCATCCAAACGATTTAAAAATTCAGGTCTAAAGCTTCTTTTTAATAATTCTGATACTTTTTGTTTTGCTTCTTCTGAAATTTCGCCATTTTCTTGAATTCCTTCTAATATATAATCAGAACCCAAATTTGAAGTTAATATTATTATAGTATTCTTAAAGTCAACTGTTCTTCCTTGTGAATCTGTTATACGTCCATCATCTAATACTTGTAATAAAATGTTAAATACATCTGGATGTGCTTTTTCAATTTCATCAAATAAAACTACTGAATATGGTTTTCTTCTTACTGCCTCTGTTAATTGTCCACCCTCTTCATATCCTACATATCCTGGAGGTGCACCAATCAATCTTGAAACAGAATATTTTTCCATATATTCAGACATATCAATTCTTACTATATTGTGTTCATCATCAAATAAACTTTCTGCAAGAGATTTTGCAAGTTCAGTCTTACCAACACCTGTTGGACCTAAGAACATAAATGAACCTATAGGTCTACGTGGATCTCCAATTCCTGCTCTTGAACGCATTATTGCTTGTGAAACTTTTTCAACTGCTTCATCTTGACCAATTACTCTTTTATGAAGTATTTTATCAAGATTTAAGATTTTCTCTCTTTCTCCTTCCATCAATTTTGTAACAGGTATCCCTGTCCATCTTGATATGATTTTTGCGATTTCCTCTTCTGTTACTTTATTTCTTAATAGTCCATCTTCTTTGCTTTTTTCTGATATTTCCTCTTCATGTTGTAGCTCTTTTTGTAATTCTGGTAACTTTCCATATCTTAATTCTGCAACCTTATTCAAATCATAGTTTCTTTCTGCTTGTTCAATTTGTGCATTTGTTTGTTCAATCTCTTCACGTAATTTTTGAACTTTTCCTATTGCAGCTTTTTCATTTTCCCATTTTGCTTTCATTCCATCAAATTTAGTTTTTAGTTCTGATTTCTCTTTTTGAATATCAGCTAAACGTTGTTTAGAAATCTCATCTTTTTCTTTGCTTAATGCTGTTTCTTCTATTTCTAATTGCATTATTTTTCTTGAAACCTCGTCAAGTTCTGTTGGCATTGATTCCATTTCTGTTTTTATCATAGCACAAGCTTCATCAATTAAATCTATTGCTTTATCTGGTAAAAATCTATCTGATATATATCTATGTGATAATGTTGCAGCAGAAATTAAGGCATTATCTGCAATCTTAACACCATGATATACTTCATATCTTTCTTTTAAGCCTCTTAAAATTGATATTGTATCTTCTACTGACGGTTCATCAACCATTACAGGTTGAAAACGTCTCTCAAGAGCTTGGTCTTTCTCTATATATTGTCTATACTCATTTAAGGTTGTTGCACCTATACAATGTAATTCTCCTCTTGCCAACATTGGTTTTAATAAATTACCTGCATCCATTGCTCCATCTGTCTTTCCAGCACCTACTATTGTGTGAATTTCATCTATAAACAATATAATTCTGCCTTCACTTTTCTTTACTTCTTGCAAAACTGCTTTAAGTCTTTCTTCGAACTCTCCTCTATATTTTGCACCAGCTACAAGTAAGCCCATATCAAGTGAAAATATTGTACATTCCTTTAGACCTTCTGGCACATCTCCCCTAACTATTCTTAATGCTAACCCTTCTGCTATAGCTGTTTTACCTACACCAGGTTCACCAATCAAACATGGATTATTTTTAGTCTTTCTTGACAATATACGAATAACATTTCTTATTTCTGTATCTCTCCCTATTACTGGATCTAATTTTTGTTCTCTAGCCATTTGTGTTAAATCTTGCCCATATTTCTTTAAAACATCATAAGTATCTTCAGGATTATCAGATGTTACTCTTGTATTTCCTCTAACATCAAATAAAGCCTTTAAAAACTCATTTTTTGTAATACTATATCTTCTAAAAATTTCTTTTATATTACTATTTGCATTATTAAAAATTGCAAGCATTATATGTTCAACAGAAACATATTCATCTTTCATTTTTTTCGCAATCGATTCTGAATCAGCCAAAACTTTGTCAACGTCTTGTGCAACATAAATTCCATCACTTGGTCTTGCACCTCCTGTCATTTTGGGCTTATTTTCTATCTTATTTCTAATTTCATTTTCAATGCTTTCTTCGTCCCCTATTTTTTTGATTAGTTCTTTTATTAAACTATTTTCTTGTTCTAATAATGCTAATAATAAATGTTCTTGCTCTACTTGTGCATTTTGGTTTTCCATTGCTAGTGTTTGTGCATTTTGTATTGCTTCTAATGATTTTTGAGTAAATTTTTGAATATTCATAATCACTCCTCCTTTTTGGGACATATGGGGTCGGTTCCATTTTTGCCCTTAGGGCAATTTGGGGTCGGTTCCGTTTTTTCCCTTTGTCCTAACTTAAAAGCACAATCTTTTAATATAGAATGTGCCTCTTTTTATTACATTTATTATTATATCACTTCGTTTTAGCACTGTCAATAGTAGAGTGCTAAAATGATAAAAATTTTTATATTAATCTTAAACTATTGATTACAACCGTAAAACTACTTAATGTCATAGCTAAACTTGCAAACATTGGATTAATACTTAGTTGAAATAATCCAGTAGCAAGTGGAATCATACAAACATTGTAAAATAAAGCCCAAAATAGATTCTCTTTAATAATCTTGATTGTTTTGTTTCCTATATTAAATAACTCACATACAGTTTCCATGTTTTCATTTAATAATATAACATCTGATGCATCATTACTAATATCTGTTCCATTTTGTACACTTACTCCAACTGTTGCAGCTTTAAGTGCTGGACTATCATTTATACCATCACCAACCATTAAGCAATTTTTATTTTGATTGAGTTCTTTTATCTTTTCTAATTTTTCTTGTGGTGAAACATTACTCACAACCTCAGTTATTTGAAGTTTATCTGCAATAATTCTTGCAGTTTCATTATTATCACCTGTAAGCATAACAACCTTTTTTCCTTTTTTATGAAGATTATTTATAACTTCTTTCATATTCGGCTTTATCTCATCAGCCAACCCAACTATAGATAAAACCTTACTATCAGTAAATAGGTACACTATACTTTCGCCTTTTTTGCTATATTCCTCTTCTTCTTTTTGAAAAATATTCTCAATATTTTTACTTTTTAAAAATTTATTATTTCCTGCAAAATAGTTTTTACCATTTATTTGTCCTTTTATTCCCATTCCAGCAATTTCTTCAAAATCATATACGTCATATGTCTGACTTGCATTTGCAACTATACTTTTCGCAATCGGATGGTTTGACTTTGCCTCTAAACTTTGTAAAATTTTAAAATTTTCTTCATCTCCAACCATATCAACAACTTGCAATTTTCCAAGTGTTAATGTCCCTGTTTTATCAAACACTATTGTATCTATTTTACTTATTGCTTCTAAAATTTCACTCGATTTTACTAGAATACCTTTTTTACTACATCTTCCTATTGATACAACCATTGCTAATGGTGTTGCTAATCCCAATGCACATGGACATGCAACTACAAGAACACTTACTAATGCTAATATTGCTGTTGTTATATTCTGTTTAATTATAAAATTTAATGCAAAAGATAATATTGCAATTATAAATATCGCTGGAACAAAATAGCCACTTATTTTATCTGCAAGTCTTGCAATAGGAGCTTTTGTATTCGTTGCTTCAACTACCATTTGTACTATATTAGAAATGCTTGAATCTTTACCTATTTTTTCAGCTTCATATTCTATATATCCATTATAATTTATACTTCCAGCAATAACTTTATCTCCCATTTTTTTACTTACTGGATTACTTTCACCAGTTATAAAAGATTCGTCTGTATGTGTATTCCCCTTTATGATTACTCCATCAACAGCTATTTTTTCTCCAGGTTTACAGATAACAATGTCGCCTTTTTTTATTTCATTTATCGTTACTCTTTTTTCTTTTCCATCTTTTAATATAACTCCATTTTGTGGTGTAATTGTTACTAAATTCTTTATTGTATCAACAGCTTTTGCTTTGTTTTTTGTATCAATATATCTCCCTATTTTTACAAATAGAATTATCATTGCAGATGCCTCAAAATATAAATTATGAATTGCATGTAAATTCCCTCTAAATACTAGAATACTGTTATACAAACTATATCCATAATTTACAATCACTCCAATTCCTACAAGTGAATCCATATTAGGCATTTTATGCCATATGTTTTTTATCCCATTTTGAATAATATCTCTTCCAAATATAAGAAATAATGTTGTTAAACCTAGAAGAACTATTGTATATGATTTAGGTGCTATGTCTATGTTCAAGCCTTCTGGAACAGGTATATTCAACATATGTCCCATTGAAATATACATTAATATAATTCCTAGTACTGTAAATATCATTATTAATTTAAAATCTTTTTTGCTTTCTTTTTCATTTCCTTTTTCGCCTAAACTTTTAAAACCTGCATCTTCCACAAATTTTTCTAAGTCTTTTACACTTAAATTGTCTTGATATTCTATAGATGCGGTTGCCATAACTAGATTTACAGATGCGTTTTCTATTCCGTTCTTGTTTGTTTAAATATTTTTCTAATCCATTTGAGCAAGCACTACATGTCATCCCCTCAATATTTAAAATAATCTTATTCATTTTTTGCCTCTCTTATTGTATTACTTCAAAACCTAGGTTGCTTATTTTGTCTTTTATTTTGTCTACATCAGTACTATCTGTGGCAATTACTTTAACTGTTCCATTTTCGTGATTTGCCTTAACTTCTTCAACTCCAGATATACTACTTACCGCATTTTGAATCCTTCTTTCACATCCTGTACATTCCATTCCCTCTATTTTAAAATTAATTTCTTTCATTTTAAACTATTACCTCCTATTTTAATTAGGGCAATTTGGGGTCGGTTCCATTTTTGCCCTTTTTCTCTTAAATATGATAATTATTAATATTAAATATAAACTTTAAATGAAATGACGAATATGATTGGAGAAACTTTAGAAATTCTACGAAATTTTATGGAAAGAGTTCACGAGAGTGGAAGGGTGCCATAAAATAAGTTAGAATTTCTTAAGTTTCGTAATGAATCGAGAGAATGTAATGCAAAGTTTATATTTAATATTAATAAATTAGCTATGTTATAAAAGGGCAAAAATGGAACCGACCCCAAATTGCCCTCAAATGTTCCTTTTCTAGCCTAATATTTTTTTAATTTCTTCTTGTCTTTTAACCTTTTTTGTTGTAGTTTTTATAAGTTCTTCATCTGTCAAAATCATATTTTTTATATATTTATAAGGTGGAAAAGTCTTATTAATCTCTTTTATCTTTTCCCAAATAACTTTTCTCAATTCATCCTCTGTAGCATTTGGGTACTTTTCTTTAGCAACATCTTTATTATAAACCACTTTAACAGACAATTTCAAATCATTTTTATCTTTTTCATCAGGCATTCCATAAACAATACATTCTTCTACTAAATCCAATCTATTTATTAATACTTCTAATTCCTCTGGAAAAACTTTTTTACCATTTTTCAAAACAATCATATCTTTTTGTCTTCCTGTTAAAAAGATAAAACCATCCTTATCAATATAGCCTAAATCTCCTGTATAAAACCAACCATCTCTTATTACTTTTCTTGTTTCTTCCTCATTATCATAATATCCAAGCATTACATTAGGTCCTTTTACACGAAGCTCGCCTATACCATTTTCATCCTTATCAACTATTTCTAATTCTATATTGTCCATAGGAAATCCGATTGAACCACTTCTCTTTTTATATGCATTTTCCGCTGCAATTACTGGTGATGTTTCTGTTAATCCATATCCTTGAGCTAATTCTATACCTAATTCATTAAAACCTTGAGCGACTCTTTTATCTAATGGTGCTCCTCCTGATATAATAAATCTCATGTGGCCACCAAGTGCATCTAACACTGGTTTAAATAATTTTTTTCTTATATCTATATGGAATTTTAATAATATATTACTAATCTTTTTTGCCATATTGATTAATTTCGTTTTTCCTTGTTTTTCAATCTCTTTTTCTATATTTCTATAAATCGCCTCAACTAAAAGAGGAACTCCAACAAATAATGAAACTTTATATTCTTTCAAGTTCTGAGCTACATATCTTAGTCCATCTGGAAACGCTGTTGCTAATCCTGATGCAAGCATAACTATCATTTCTGTTGAACCAAATATATGATGAAATGGTAAAAATGCTAAATTTACATCTGTTGGTAAAAATCTTTCTACCAATAGCATTGCATATACATTTGAAGCAATATTATGTTGTGACAACATAACAGCTTTTGACTTTGACGTTGTTCCTGATGTAAATAACAATATTGCCATTTTATCTTCATCAATTTTAACTTTAGTATATTCTTTTTCTCCTTGTTTTAATAGTTTCTTTCCTTTTTCTTTCAAATCCCAAAAATTAGAATATCCATCTTTTTCTGTCATACATATATATTCTTGTAAATTTGTGTTTCCTCTTCTTTTTATTTCTTCTATATTTTCTATATACTTTTCATCAAAAATTACAACATCTGCTTTACTTCTTTCTAAACAGCTCTCTAACTCATCAACTTGTAGTTCTTTATCTAATGGAACTGAAACTATACCACCTAATAAGTTTGCCAAATGTGCAACTCCCCATTCATATCTGTTTCTTCCTACTATTGCTATTCTTTTGTTCTTAAATCCCATTTCATATAGCTTTGTTCCAAATGCATTAATATCCTCTAATAATTTTTTATATGTTATGTTTTCATATGTTATCTCTTTGTCTTTTTTATGTTTTAATATAAATGCTATATTACTTGCATATTGTTTTGCTGAATTATAAATTATCCCTTTGATATCTTTAAATTCTATTGCTTTAAAATATCTTTCTCTTTCCATTCTGATTTCCTTTCTTTTGGTCTCTACCAACTTTATATTGAAAACCATCTATGTCTATCTAGTTTTCGATACTAGATTATCATATAAAAAGTATCTTGTCAATATACTGACCATACTTTCTAATCTGTAATGTTTTTATGCAATACATTTTATATTTAACCAAAAAACAATATTAATCCCCCAATAATACTAATTATAGTTCCAAAAATCTTAAATCCACTTGTAGCTTCATTCTGATCTCCAAATCCAAAAAACTTTTTTTCAATAACTCTAGCATCATAGACCAAAGTCACACCCATTAACAATATTATTATTCCAATTAATCTTAAAATTATTTGTCCCATAAAACTCAACATCCTTTTCTATAAATTTTAATTTCAAATATAACTAAACTTTAAAAATTTAAAGTTCTATCCTTGAATTAAATTTTTCTTTAACTATTTCATTTAATTTTTCATTTTTTTCTTTTTCAAGTAATGGATCATCTTCCATTATTTTTATTGCCAAACCTTGAACTCTTTTTAATATTCCTATATCTTCAAATAAATTAGCAATCTTAAATTCTGGAAGTCCATGTTGTTCTGTTCCAAAAAAGTCTCCTGAACCTCTAAGTTCTAAATCCTTTTCAGAAATCACAAATCCATCATTTGTATCACACATTACCTTCATTCTTTGTTTTATTGTATCCCCATTTCCTTCATATTTTAGAATACAATATGATTGATATTCTCCTCTTCCAACTCTTCCACGTAATTGATGTAATTGTGCCAACCCAAATCTTTCTGCATTTTCTACAACCATAATACTAGCATTTGGAACGTTTACACCAACTTCTATTACTGTTGTAGCAATCAAGATTTGAATTTCTCCATCTTTGAACTTTAGCATGATTTCATCTTTTTCTTTTGGTTTCATTTTTCCATGCAAATATGCTACTTTATATTCACTAAATGTTTCTTTTTGATATCTTTGAGCAAGTTCAATTACTGATTGCAAACCTTCCATATCTTCATTTTCTTCAACTAACGGACATACAATATAGGCTTGTCTTCCTTCTTTAATTTGTTTTCTTATAAAATTGTTTACTCGCTCTTCCATATTTTTTCTAACAGCATATGTTTCTATTTTCTTTCTGTTTGGTGGAAGTTCATCAATTATTGATATGTCCAAATCTCCATACAATATTAATGCAAGTGTTCTTGGAATAGGTGTTGCAGACATTGCTATTATATCTGGATTTTGTCCTTTTGATGCTATTGTACCACGTTGCTTTACTCCAAATCTATGTTGCTCATCTGTTACTACTAATCCTAAATTTTTAAATATTACATTTTCTTCTAATATTGCATGTGTTCCTATAAGTATGTCTATTTCGCCATTTTGTAGTTTTTCTAATATTTCTGTTTTTTTCTTTTTAGTAATACTTGAAATTAATAATTCTGTTCTTATTCCTAATTCTTCTAAAATTCCTTGAAAACTTTCTAAGTGTTGACTTGCAAGTATTGCAGTTGGTGCCATTATTGTTGCTTGATATCCTGATTTTACAGCTTTATATGCTGCTATCATTGCAACTACTGTTTTTCCTGAACCTACATCTCCTTGAAGAAGTCTATTCATTGGCTTGTCACTTTCCATATCACTATCAATTTCTTCTAATACTCTTAATTGAGCTTTTGTTAACTTAAATGGCAACATATTTATTACATCTGACATCTTAGCATCTTTACTAAATTGAATTCCATTTATATCATTTTCATAATTATTCTTTAATTTTAATAAGGCTAACTGCATTGTTAATAATTCTTCAAATACTAATCTTTCGCGAGCTTTATTAAAATCCGAAAATTCTACTGGAAAATGAATTCTTTCTATTGTATTATTTATGTCCCATAAATTATTATCTTTTAATACATATTCTGGTAATGTTTCTGGTAACTGGCCTTTTACTTCCAAAAGTCCATTTTCTATAATCCTTCTTAGTGTATTTTGTTTTAATTCAAATGTTAATGGATATATCGGAATTATTTTTCCTGTATTTTTGCTTTGATCTATTTCATCATATACAGGAGAATTCATTTCATATCTTGAACCTCTTATTGAAATTTTTCCAAAAAATCTATACATTCTACCAGGTTGAAATTTGTCTCTTAAATATCCTTGATTGAACCATGTTATATAACATGTTCCGGTTTGGTCTTTTACAATTAGTCTGCTTATTGTCATTCTGCCTTTGTGCATTTCGCTGATTCGCCCTGTTGGCATTGCTTCTATTAAAACTTCTTCTCCATCTGTACATTCATATAAGTTTTTTGGCTTGCTTCTGTCTTCATAGTCTCTTGGATAATATTCAATTAAATCTTTTAATGTATATATATTTAATTTATTTAAAAGCTTTACTCTGTTCGGTCCTACTGTTTTTACGTATTTTACATCTTTGTTTAGGTCTAACATCTCTACTCCTCTTTTAGATTTGTTTTTCTAACTCTTCATTTAATTTTTCTATTAATACAATGTATTTTTCTTTTATATCTTTATATATTTTTCTTGATGTTTCTTCATCATATAAATGAGATAATTTATTTCTATCTAACATCATATCAATCCATGTTTCTCCATCTTCAATTAATCTGTGTTGAAATGCTGTTCTTAAAACTTCTCTTGGACTTCCTGTAGTTTCAATTATTCCATTGTATTCCATTAAGTCTTTCATTGTTTTCCATGCTAATTCAAATGTAAATTCAAATCTGTGTAATGTTCCATCTATTGCTATTTCTGTTTCTTTTTCGTTTAATGCTTCTTTTAGTCTTTCTGTTGCCTTAGCTAAAACTTTCTTTCTTTTTTCTATCATTTCTTCATATGTTTCTTCTGATAATCCAAATTTCATAATTTTTTTCCTCTTCTTCCATATGTCTACATTTTACTATATAGATTTTCAAAAATCAACAAAATATAAGTACTTTGCAAAAAAATAGCCTAATTAATTTATGGAGTTTTTTAGATAATAAAATTCATATCATAAAGTGAGAGATTATTATTTGCATAATATAGATTATGCAAAAGCCATTCAAACGAATGGCTTTTATCATAAAATTTTTGAGTAAAATCTTTTTTAGATATTAACTTATATGAAATATCCTTTTTATTTTATTTATAATTTTTTTTAACATTGTTTCTTTATGTTCTACTACTAATATAGTATTCTCATTGATATTTTCATTTTCGACATGATTATTAAATATATTATTAGGACTAAACTTTTTTTGTTTTTCTTGTTCTTCTTTCATTTCATTTAATTTTAATATTTGGTTAATTTTTTGTTTTTCATCTTCTTTTGCAATATAATTCTTATATAAATTTATCAAGATTGCATCTGTCTTCCTTAGAGTTTTAGGCATAATCGGATTATATATATATATATAATTTTTATCCATATTATTTTTATAAAATTCAATTTTTTCTTCAGGAATTTTTATATAGTCTTCTTTTGGGATATGCTTTAATATTTCTAAAACTTCTACATAACTACAACTATATGTATTATTCAATGGCTTTACCCTCTCTTTCTTTTGTATTCTCAATCTGCTCAGCATTTAATACTTCTGTTTCCGTAACACCTTTTTCTAAGCCTCTCTTTAAAAAATTTTTCAAAGTTGAATCCACAATTTTTTCATCCATCATTCTCCTAAAAGAAACTTCATCATAATTTTGTCCATTAATTACATGTGGCAATACTTTTTTATCTATTCCTGTAATACTTCTTGTATTTTGCATATTAAAAATATCTTTTAAGTCACTATACAACCAATCTTCACTTGTTTGTTCTGGTGGAATACCTAAAAAACCATCTCTTATGAATACCGCTCTTGTCAAATCAACAGATTTATATTTTTCTCCATCTTTAACAATAATCCACGCATGTCCTAATTCACTTGTTCCATCAACTCCATATGCTTCAATTCCAGCTTTTTTCAAAAGAGGAACTAAATAGTCAGTATAATCTTCGCAAACACCATTAATAATTAATCCATTATTAAATTCTGGCGGAAAATATTTTTTTGGCTCTAGAAGAAAGTCTATTAAAACTTTTGAAATATCATCATTAGCTTCATATTCATTTCCTTTAAAATTAAACTTTGTTTTTTTTCTTAACCCTTTCTCTATTTTTTTCATAACATCGTCTACGTTTTCAGCTACTAAATTCTCATTTTCTAAATGATTTTGTAACTCTGATGTTATATAACCTTTTAGTTTTTGTATAAATTCATTATAATTTTCACTATTTTCATCTCGTATTCTCAATATATTATTAAATATTTGTGATTCTCCTTGTGTAATTGAACGAGTAAAAGCAAACTTTTCATCACATTCAGCTCTCGTTTTATTCATGGCAATTTTTAAATCATTTGAGACTCCAGAAATCGTTCCTTGAGCGTAACCTCTTGCAAATAAATAAGCATAATTATATTTTACATTTTCTAGAAAATAGTTCATAATAAATTTTATTCTAGCCTCTATATCTTGCATTTTCTCTGCTTCCGCTAATAAATCTTCAACATTATCTATCATCTAAATATCTCTCCTTTGTCCTTTTTATTATGGTATTTACTATAAAATTATATTTTTCTCTTCTCCTATTAATCTCCAACTTACTCCAAAACAGCAATGTATAAAAATATTATCAATTCTTTAAAATACTATAATATAATTTTTTCTAACTTAAAATCTAATCCATCAGCACTCACAAGTTCAAACTGAATACCTTCAACTTTACCTTGAACAGCATCATTTATAGAAGCATCATGCAAATGACCATAATAGCATCTTTTAACATTATACTTTTTCATAAGTTCCACAAACTTAGCTTCTTGTTCCAACTCTATCTTAGCTTTTGTTATAGGAGGATAATGCATAAACACTATTATCTCTTTATCTTTTCCGAACTTATTCACACCATCTTGTAAAGACAATTCTAATCTAATAAGTTCCCTATTTATTAATTTTTCATCAGCACCCTCATCAATAATACTCCAGCCTCTAGTACCACATAAAATTTTATCTTCAAATTCGTAACTATTATTGTATAGAAAATCTATATTATTAAAGTTATTGTCTTTCAAGAAATTTCTCATATTTGTTAAAGTTGTCCACCAATAATCATGATTACCTTTTAGCATTAACTTTTTTCCAGGTAAACTATTTAGATATCCAAAATCTAATTTTGTATCTTCTAAATATGTTTCCCACGAAAAATCTCCTGGCAAAACAACCAAGTCATCTTCTTTTACTTTTTCTATCCAATCTTTTCTTATTTTCTCTTCATGACCTGACCAATTATCTCCAAATATGTCCATTGGTTTTGGCACTCTAAATGATAAATGAAGGTCTGCTATTACAAATATTGACATATTATTTTTCCTTTTCTAATCTCCAATTTTCAAGTTTGGTACTGCATTTAATGTATTTTCTGAAATATCTCCATTTAGATATCTATAATATCCTGCTGCGCCTATCATTGCTGCATTATCTGTGCAAAGTTTTAAATCTGGTTTATATATTTTTATTCCATCTTTTTCTAATTTTTCAAACTCACTTCTGATATGTGTATTTGCTGAAACTCCCCCTGCTAAAACCACTTTTTTTATTCCTGTTTGCTTAATAGCTGTTTGAATGTTTTCTATTAAAACTTCTGTAACAGCTTTTTCAAAACTCATACATAAATCAGCTTTACTTATATCAGGATTTTTATGATGTAAATTTATTACTGCTGTTTTTATTCCACTAAAGCTAAAATCTAAATTTTCAAAATGCGTTTTCGGAAAATCAATCGTTGCTTGTCCTTGTTGTGCTAACTTATCAACTTTTGGGCCACCAGGATATCCTAGTCCCACAACTCTTGCAACTTTATCAAAAGCTTCTCCTATTGCATCATCTCTAGTTCTTCCTAAAACTTTCATATCACAATAATCTTTTACATATACTATTTGTGTATTTCCACCTGATGTTAACATACATAAAAAAGGAGGTTCTAAGTCTGGATGTGTTATATAATTTGCTGCAATATGTCCTTCTAAATGATTTACACCTACCAATGGTTTGTTTAATGCATATGCTAGTCCTCTTGCATATGATACTCCTACTAATAATGCTCCTACTAATCCTGGTCCATATGTTGGTGCAACTACATCAATATCTTTAAAGTCCATATTTGCTTCTTTTAATGCTTCTTTCGCTACTCTTGAAATTGCTTCTATATGGTTTCTTGAAGCAATTTCTGGTACAACTCCTCCATATTGTTCATGAATTTTTATTTGTGTATCTATTATATTTGATAAAACATTTCTGCCATTTCTTACTACAGCTACAGAAGTTTCATCACAGCTTGTTTCTATTCCTAAAACTATTAATTCTCTTGTCATATACTTCTCTTCTCCTACTAGGATATTTAGGGCAATTTGGGGTCGGTTCCATTTTTGCCCTCAGGGACATTTGGGGTCGGTTCCGTTTTTGCCCTTCTATTTTTTATGAAAGCTTAAATATCTTCATCGCAAAATCTAATATCAAATTTGCTATCTGCCCAATTATTGGAGATATTAATCTACCTGCAATTCCTGTTATCCATATAATTAAAAATATAAAATAAAATAATTGCTCATGCTCTATAAACCATGATTTTGTATTATGAGGTAATATTGGTAAAAATATTTTTGAACCATCTAGCGGTGGTAAAGGGATTAAGTTAAATACTCCTAAACCAATATTCATTGTAACAATGTATGAAATTATTGATATTATTATCACTCCAATATTGCTTAATAAAAATGTCATTCCAGCAAATTTTATAATTGCACAATATATAAGTGCAAACACTATTGCTGTAATAAAATTCATTAATGGTCCTGCAAATGATACTATAGCATCAGCTTTTTCTACTGATATATTTCTATTATAATTTCTTGGATCTATTTGAACTGGTTTTCCCCAACCAATATGTGCAAATAACAACATTGCCAATCCTAATGGGTCAACATGATCAAATGGATTCAAACTAAGTCTTCCTTGTCTTAATGGTGTATCATCTCCCAATTTGTATGCTGCAAATGCATGCCCAAACTCATGTACTGTTATTGCAAGTAATACCGCAGGAATGGATAACATTAAATCAAATATTCCATCTGCTCCATAACTAATTAATGAAATTAATACTAATATTCCTATTACTATATATAATGTTTTTTTATCAAAATTAAATCCAAACATAAATCTCTCCTATCAATGGTACTAAGTACCATTTTTTATTTTTTTCTGTGTCTTTTATTAACTTATCGTGCTTATAACTTTCTATATTATACCACATTTTCTAAATTTATCAATTACCTAGTAATAAATTATTTGATATCTCTAATTAAAATTCTTTTATTACTTTTTTATTTATTATATTCAACTATAAAAGAAAATCTCCCAGCCAATGCAATAGCATCGGCCGGGAGATTTTTAAGTATTGCTGTTTTGAATATTTGACTATTTATTCTTTGATTCCCATTTTCTTTACAATGACCTTTCTAATAAGATCAACAGGAATAATCATAAAGGCAATGCCAATAACTGCAAGCCAATTTTCAATAGTCAGAGGAACAGTGCTAAACACCTTTCCACCAAACTGAATAATCAGTACCTGAATAATGACTACAAGAGACATCACTGCGATGAAATTACCGTTTTCAGTGATATGTTCGAGCAAATTCATTTGCTCTGTCCTTGCATTAAAGCTATTCCAAATAATAGCCATAATAAAGGTTGCAAACATGAAGGTTCTGATAACATCAATTTCTCTGCTTCCAATAAGATTGTAAACATTAAAAATGTTTTTCAGAATCCCAAGGCAAATGAGTGTGATAAACACCCCTCCTACCAAGATGCTACTTTTCAGATACCCATTAAGAATATCAGCATTACGAGATACAGGTTTCTCATTCATGTAGCTTTCTCTTGCAGGCTCTTTACCAAATGCAATAGCTGCAAGAGTGTCCATAATCATATTAATCCAAAGAATCTGAACAATAGTGAACACTTCTGCCCAGCCAAGGATAGGTCCAAGAACAGCGGTAAACACAGTGCTTACATTGACCGTAAGCTGGAAGATAATGAACTTCTTTACAGATTTGCTCATAGTACGTCCGTACATGATAGCATCTGCAATAGATGTCAGACTATCATTAAGAATAATAATGTCTCCTGCTTCTTTTGCAACTTCGGTTCCTGTTCCCATTGCAAAGCCTACATCGGCCTTATGAAGAGCAGATGCATCATTTACCCCGTCACCAGTCATGCCAACAACTTCGCCAATAGAACGACTAGCTTCAACAAGCCTTTCCTTATCTGCTGGTATTGCTCTAGCCACTACCTTTAAATCTGGAAGAATTTTAATTAATTCTTCATTAGGCATTTTTGCCAATTCCTCATGGGTAATGCAAATATCTGTCGGCTTAGTAACCAAACCAGCTTCCTTTGCAATGGCTTCAGCAGTTTCAAGGACATCACCAGTTACCATAGTAACTTTAACTCCTGCCTTCCGCATTTTCTTAATAGAACCTTTTACATCCTTACGGACATCATCTCTAATAGAAATCAACGCCACAAAGACTCTCTCATGTTCCTGTTCCTTAACAATAGCAATTACACGCATTGCTCTAGCAGTCTGTTCCTTCAGGGTTTCATTCAGCTTATTCATGGCGTCATCAGAAATGTTTTTCTGATTTCCATCTTTGTCAATATAGCTACTGCACCCTTTCATAATAATATCAGGTGCACCCTTAAGGTATTTAATACCTGTAGGCATAGTTACAGCTGCATATTTAACCCTTGAATCAAAGGGTTCACTGCTAGCTACGATGCCTTTATCAATATTAACACCATTTTCAATAGCCAGATATGTAAGCAAAGCACGGTCAGTATCATTAGAACCGATTGCTTTTCCTTCGCCACTAATAGCTGCCTCATTATTGACACCTGCACCAATGATAACATCATTCTTGATAGTCTCATTAATGTCACTAAAAGATTCATAAATTGTAGAATCTCCAGTAATAACATTTGCAACCGTCATTTTGCCATTTGTCAGGGTACCAGTCTTGTCAGTGTAAATGTGTGTCAAGTATCCTGCTGTTTCAATAGCTTTCGGATTCTTAACAAAAATGTGTGCTTTAAGCATTTTTCCCACATTCAGCCCCTGAACAAGGGTGTTCATCAAAGGCAATCCCTCCGGGACAGCCATAACAACAATGGACACCCCCAGTACAAGACTGCTGAGAAGAAGGTAAGCAATATTACCAACAGTATAATGAGACATATTAATAAGTCCCAAAATCACATTAATAATAGCTGCTGCGCCACCTCCGCAGTACCCAAAAACTCCGATTCCTTTTGCAAGGCGATCAAGTTTTTCTTCAGAAGGTGTCTTGCTTTCGTCTTTTTCCTGCAAGGACACATTAATCGTCCCCAAGACTGTGCTGTCGCCAACATCAGTAACCTGCATAACCGCAGACCCAGAAGTTACAACGCTCCCTCTGAAACACTTAAACTTGGTAAACAAATCGTCATTGCTCGGAATTTCATGAGTTTCACTCACAAGCTTTTCAGCTTCTCTGCTCTCACCGTTGAGTGCTGCCTGATCCACTTTGAGCGAGCCATCAATCAAAATCCCATCAGCAGGGATTCTATCCCCAGGCTGCAAATAAACGCAATCCCCAAAGACAATGTCATTGATAGGGAGTTCCACCAGCATAGCATCCCTATAGACCTTAACTTTAATCATGCTTGCTTCTCTCTGAAGTGCCTGAGCACCACGGTCTTGCTTATAATTAATATAAGTTCCCGTAAACGATACCACAAGAATAACTACGAAAATGGCTACTGCGCTAAACCAATCATCAGAGCCCATATCCGGCCAAATCCGACCAATAGCATAAAACACCACTTCCAGTGCCAACGCCACCATCAGAATTTTCAGCCAAGTATCCTGCAAAGATTCCTTAAACATGTCCCAAAAAGATTCTGCTTCTCTCTGAGTAAGTTCATTAGAACCTTTCGCCTTATTCTCCAAGGCCTGCTGTGTAGTCAATCCAAATACTTTTTTCATATTGCCTCCTATTTTTTGCTGTATTGTTTCTTCTTGAATCAACTTAGTCCTACATATTTTCCTCCTTACCTCTATATTCAATTTCAACAGCTTTACCACATCGCATTTTAGATTTTGCGATAAGTAAAACATTTCTTCGTACGCAAATTATTATATCATCTTTTATTTTTTATGTCAATTATATATGATAAGAATTTTTTCGTTTGTATCCATTTTTGAACTAATTTATGTCAGATATTTCTAGTTTGTCTTATATTGAATTT
>CAKOYQ010000002.1 GCA_934130935.1 uncultured Clostridia bacterium
AATTTGTATTTCAAATTTGACCACCTCTGGAAAATTATGAGGCTGCTTTTGCCCTTTAATATTCCCATATATTTTGAAACTGACAACTTAGGTGGTATCTCTACAAACATATGGACATGGTCAGGGCATACTTCAGCCTCTATAATTTTCACTTCTTGCCAATCTGAAATATCTCTTAATATTTTTCCAATTTCTAACCTTTTCTGCCCATAGAAAATTTTTCTTCTGTATTTAGGCGTAAATACTATATGATATTTGCAATTCCATTTTGTATGTGATAGACTTGACATTGTATCATATGTATTACTTTCTTCTTTAGTTTTTTTGCTGAATATATTATTCATTGATACGCAACTCCTTTCATTATTTTATCATTTATGCGTCGAAACATAATGGTATTATATCATGGAAGGAGTTGCTTTGCTACAAAGCTAAAGCTATCTTTACTACCGGCATAGCCGGAAGTTTATTTCATAATAAAAATCCTCCGGCTTAGCCGGAGGTATTTTACTCATAACGCCCATAGGGCTATTGTTACAAGCAGAGCCTCAAGGCTCATAGCTGTTCCGACGCATGCGTCTCTTTAAGACCCGTTGAACGGGTCTTTATATTCTTTTATTGATATTTGATCTTTCATCATATCTTCCTGTAATTGATTTCTCACATATTCTGCTATTCTTTTTGCATTTTTACCCACCGTGTCTACATAGTAGCCACGGCACCAAAAACTTCGCTGGCCAAATTTGTATTTCAAATTTGACCACCTCTGGAAAATTATGAGGCTGCTTTTGCCCTTTAATATTCCCATATATTTTGATACTGATAGCTTCGGTGGTATTTCCACAAACATATGAACATGATCTGGGCATACTTCAGCCTCTATAATTTTCACTCCCTGCCAATCTGAAATATCTCGCAATATTTTTCCTATTTCTAATCTTTTCTAACCATAAAAAATTTTTCTCCTATATTTAGGTGTAAATACTATATGATATTTGCAATTCCATTTTGTATGTGATAAACTTGAAACTGTATCATATGTAGTACTTTCTTCTTTAGCTTTTTTATTGAATATACTATTCATGATACGCAATTCCTTTCATTTATTTTATCGTTATGCGTCGAAACATATTAATATTATAACATGAAAGGAGTTGCATTGCCACAAAGTTAAAGCTTATGTTACTACCGGCATAGCCGGAAGGTTATTTACACAAAAAAAATCAACCAGATTTATTTTCTGATTGATTTTTGTATCAATTCTGTTCAATAGTTCGAACAGATACGTCATTGGTGCGGATGAGAGGACTTGAACCTCCACGTCGTTGACACTGGTTCCTAAGACCAGCGCGTCTGCCAGTTCCGCCACATCCGCAAGTTTTATTGACAATAAGTATGATAACATATTTTAAATATAATGTCAATCAATTTATAAAAAAATTATAAAAAATATAAACCCAAAGTTGCTTTTTATGTCAAATCATGGTATTATTATTCATAATGATTAGCAAATATACTAATTAAATTTTATTATTTTGAAAGAGAGAAAAATGATGAATATACAAAAAAATCAAGAATATATAGTAGAAATAATAGACAATGGATATGAAGGAGAAGGAATTGCAAAGATAGATAATTTTACAATATTTATACCAGGAGCAATTAAAGGAGAAAAGATAAAAATACTAATTGTAAAAGTATTATCATCACATGCATTTGGAAAAATACTAGAAATTATTAAGAAATCAGAAAAAAGAAAAGAAGTTGATTGTTTAACATATAAAAGGTGCGGAGGATGTAACTTAAGGCATATAGAATATGAAGAAACACTAAAAATAAAACAAGATGTAGTTCAAAATTTGGTAAATAAAATTCTCAAAAATAAAATTAAAGTTCAAGAAACAGTGGGAATGAAAAATCCCTTTCATTACAGAAATAAAGCACAATATCCATTAGGAATAAATAATAAAGGAGAACCTATAATTGGAGTATTTGCAAATAGAACGCATGAAGTAATTCCTATAGAAAAATGTCTAATACAAAATCCCCAATCAGAGCAGATTGCAAAATATATATTAAATTTTATAAAAGAAAATAAAATAAGTATATATAATGAAAATACGAGAAAAGGGTTATTTAGACATATAGTAATAAAAATCGGAATCAGAACTGGGCAAATAATGTGTATATTAGTTGTAAATGGAGAAAATATTCTCAAGGAGGAACAACTAATAAATGAATTAATAACAAAGTTTCCACAAATAAAAACAATAGTAAAAAATGTAAATATGAAAAATACAAATGTAATATTAGGACAAAGAAATATTAATGTTTATGGAAATGGATATATAGAAGATATTCTAGGAAAATATACTTTTAAAATATCGCCATTATCTTTTTATCAAGTTAATCCTATACAAGCTGAAAAATTATATAATCTAGGAGTGGAAATGGCTCAAATTTCAAAAGATGACACGGTGTTTGATTTATATTGTGGAATTGGTACAATTTCATTGTTTATGGCAAAATATGCCAAAAAAGTTTATGGGATTGAAATTGTAAAAGAAGCAATAGATGCAGCTAAAGAAAATGCAAAGATAAATAATGTTGATAATACTGAATTTTATGCTGGTGACGTTGAAGTAGTTTTAGACGAACTTATTAACAAAAATAAAGTAAAAGCTGATATTGTTATGTTTGATCCACCTCGTAAGGGGTTAGATAAAAAAAGTATTAATAATATATTACAAATCAAACCTAAAAAGCTTGTGTATATTAGTTGTAATCCAGCTACTTTAATTAGAGATTTGAAAATGTTCGAAGAACAATATGAAATTAAGACTATAATACCTGTTGATATGTTTCCTTGGACATCACATATCGAGTGCGTTTCATTGCTATGTCTTAAAAAGGGACTCTCTTAGGAGCCCCTTTTATATTTTTTTACATATCCAAAATATTAGTTGTTATATAGTCAACTCCAGTGGCATGTAATATTGCTTTTTGTGCATATTTATCAGCTGTCCATACATTAATTTGTACCCCATTTTTATGAGCATATTTTGCTAAATCTTCTGATATCGCTTTTGGACAAATTGCACAATTTTTATAATTAATTGCTTTATCTATATCATCTTGTGAAACTGATTTTACTAAATAACCAATTTTAATTGAAGTATCATTTTCTCTAATAGTATTTAAAACCTCTTCATCAAATGATATAATTAGACACTTATCTTGAATATTCTCTAATTTTATTATATCTAGAACTTTCTTTACTGAATCTTGTGTTAATGTTTTCTTTAATTCTATAATTGCATAGCAATCATATTTTTTACATATTTCTATATATTCCGTAAATGTAGGAACACTAAGATTGTTATACTTCTTTACATTACTTCCAGCATCAATTTTTAATTTTTTAATGCTCTCTAGTGAAATATCACTTACTTTTCCTTTTCCATTTGTTGTTCTATCTACAGTAGCATCATGCATACAAACTAATTCACCATCTGATGTACATTGAATATCTGTTTCTATACCAAAGGCTTTAGCCTTTCCTGCTAGTTCAAATGATTTAATAGTATTCTCAGGTGCTAAATTACTTGCTCCCCTATGTGCCAAATATTTAATTGAAGCTTGGCCACTTTTTTCTTTAATAGAAAATGACATTTTTTCTGTATGTGTATTATTCTTGCTGTCAGTAACATTTAATATTATGTAATACCTAGAATTTTTATATTTTAATTTTTTTAATGGAAATGTTATATAATAACTTTCTTGTTTGTCTGAAACATTATATTTATATTTTTTCTTTTTATTGTTCATATCTTCTATACTATAACTTTTTATTTTATCTTGATCACTTGCTTTGATTACTAAAGAATCTATACTCTTCTTATTTTTGCAAGGAACTGATATCACTGATATTTTAGGTGATATATTTGCTGAGAAATAATTGCCAGCTGAATCCTTTTTATTTAATTTAGTAATTTTTATTACATCTTTCGAATACTTGGCTATTTTGGATTTATCAGTAGTAGTTACTCTTATAGTTATACCTTTTGATATAACTTTTGATGAAATTGATATTTTCTTTTTATCCTTTGAAATAGATACTTTTGATGTAATATTTCTCCATTTAGAATTTGAATATTTCTCTACCTTAACTGATTTAATTCCACCATTGTCAATCGCATTTAGTATAACTTTATTGGAATTTGATAATTCAAGTGAAATTCTAGGACCTCTATCTGTTGAAATGTTATATGCTGTCGTATTTGTAGCTCCATATGTTATAATTGGACTAAAACAAAAAGCACATAAAATAAAAATCATAATAAAACTAATTAATTTATTTTTCCTCATAAAAACCATCCCTTTTTTATAATTTTTTTCTTTTCTTTTTATATTATACCATTTTTCCCATCACATGTCAATTTTAATATCGCCTTCATCGGCGGGATAAAAGCTATAGGGAAAACTTAATTAGTCATATTATATATTTAAAATACATTTTCTAAATTAAATGCATTCTTTTTTTGAATATGTTCAAGTACAAATTTTCCTTCATCAAGTTCAGCAACTGCAGAGGAATAATCTTTTGTTTCAACATAACTTTTTAAAGATACAATAGCAGTATCTACTTTTTCAAGCTCGTCATGTTCAATATAATAAGCAAGTGCATCATGCTTTTGCCCCCATTTTTCGTCCAAACTTTTAACTTTATTATCAATTTGTTCCTTGTTTTCTATCAACATTTCCTCTTTTAGTTCTTTAAAAATTTGTGTTATTTCAGATGTTGCTCTTTGTGTATACCCTTGAGTAAATATGTCTAATGAAACAATCAGAACTACTATTATTACACATATTATAGTTTCTTTCATCATTATTTTTCTCCTTCCTTCTCTTTTGGTTGACAAAAGAACTGATTATCTCCATCAACTGTTACTATTAAGGCTTCTTCTGGTTTTATCCCAAATTTTTCGGTTTGTTTTTGTAACCATATATAATTCTTACCTATCTTATCTAAATTTTTGTACATTACTTTTCCATCAACAACTAAATCATATGGAATACCCTCATATTTAGGCTCTATATCAAAATCTTCTGGTGTTATATTCCTTTTATTAGGTTTAGGAATTACAGTAACTTGGCCACTTGTTTCTAATACTGCATACTCTACATCTCCTATATTAAATATGTTATTATCTCTTAGCCTTTCTTCTAACTCATTTATAGTAAATCTTTCTTTTTTTAAGACTTTTTCATCTATTTTTCCTCTAAATATTAATATTGAAGGTTTTCCACATATGATTTCCCTTGCTTTTGTACTTTTCATATTCAAAATGGATATTGCAAGGTGCATTACCAATAATCCTAAAATAGGAATTATTCCATTTGATATTGGTATGCCTGTTTCTGCCATTGGAATAGTTGCTAAATCTGCTATCATTATTGAAATTGCCAATTCAAATGGTTGAAGCTGTCCTATTTCGCGTTTTCCCATTAATCTCATTACTATTAATACAAGTATGTATAACACTATTGCTCTAAAAAAAGTTATTAACATAATTTCCTCCAATTATAGTTTTTTTTCATATTTCTATTTTATTTTTCGCATTTTTTAGTTATTTATACGATTTTTGTATAATTAATTTTTTGTTGTAAATAATATTCATATAACCTTGAAAAACATTAACATTTTTCGTTGATAGTCTTCGAAAAAATTAAAAATTAAATTGTAAAAACAAATAAGGAGGTTTTTGATATGTCAAATTCTCAAAATGATAGCACAACAACAGGTAGCTCTACAGTTTGGCAAATTGTTGGTAGATTAATTACAGCTGCTATAGTTCTAGCAATTACAGCATTTTTCACACCTAACTTTACTATAAACAATATATGGTCTTTAGCTCTTGCTGCAATCGTATTAACTATAATGGATTATTTAATAATAAAATTTACAGGTTTACATGCAAGTCCATTTGGTAAAGGTTTTGTTGGCTTCGCTTTAGCTGCTATTATTTTATATTTTACACAATATTTTGTAGCTGGATATTCAATTTCATGGATGGCTGCTATAATTGGTGCTTTAATTTATGGTGTAGTTGATTATTTCATACCTGGAAATCAACAAATGTAGTACAAAAAAGTAGTCTTTGCTCAACACAAAGACTACTTTTTTTGTAAATTTAGGACTAGTTACATTTTTTATCTACAATTTCATTTTTATTCTTATATATACTATTAGCAGGCACTACACCTCTAATAGAAGATAGTGGATAAATATTAGTATTTTTTCCAATAACACTTCCTGGATTTAAAATACTTCCACAACCAACTTCTACATTATCCCCAATCATAGAACCAAATTTTTTTAAACCTGTTTCGATTTTCTTATTTCCATCTTTTACGATAACTAACTTTTTATCTGATTTTACATTTGAAGTTATAGAACCAGCTCCCATGTGAGCTTTATATCCAAGTATAGAATCTCCAACATAATTATAATGCGGCACTTGAACATTGTTAAATAAAATAACATTTTTTAATTCGGTAGAATTACCTACAACAGTATTATCTCCAATTATTGCATTACCTCTTATAAAGGCACAGTGTCGTATTTCAGCATTCTCCCCTATAATTGCGGGACCTTTAATATATGCAGTTTGATAAACATTTGCTGATTTTGCAATCCAAATATTTTCTCCTTTTAATTCATAAATATTTTTATCTAATTTATTTCCTAATTTTATTATGAATTCACTAATTTTAGGTAAAGCTTCCCAAGGATATGTTAAATTTTCTAATAGTGGCTTAGCCATTGTTTCTTCTAAATTATATAAGTTTTTTATTTTGCAATTTTCCATTTTATACCTCCATATATATAGAATTACAGAAAAATCTTAAATTTTTCTTATCTGTTCTTCCAAAACTTTTCATATAAATCTTTCGCTGTTTTAGGACTATCAACTCCGTCTTTATTTTTAACAGGTGCAAAATCATCTTCTCGTTTTCCTCTAAGTATCGCAATATCATCAAAAAATTCAAATGCATCAAAAATAAATGATTCAAATTTATAAGAATTTGGTTCAGTTGGAATTACTTCATTTCCATCTTCATCTATATATGCATTTTTTTTATGAGCACAATGATACATTAAAATTTCATTACTGATTTTTTCGACTGCTTCTATTGTATATAAATTACACATTATGTGAGATTCTCCATATTTTAGTTCTCCATTATTATCTCTTTGTTCAGCCATGTTTTCAGGAAGTTCTGTATATTCTATAACTTTTGGGTGTCCATTCATCTTGCAAAATACCCCTACTCTTTCATGAGGATTTGCTTTTACAACTGATTTTGATGCAATTTGAACCTTTTTGTCAATAGCCATTCCAAGTAATGTTACATCAACCATTTTTAATAATGCATTATCTACACTTCCTATAAAAATCCATTTTATTCCTCTTTTTTCCATATCTGATAAACAACCACTGGTACGCAAAGAAGCATATGTTCCACCATTTCCATCAGAAGCTTCTTTTATTTTAAAATCTTTTCCAATAAGTAATTTTCCCTGTTCATTTACTAATGGTAACTCACTTTGTATAAATATTGTAACAAAATTTTTGTCATATCCAAAATAGTTATTACTCTTCAAAAATTCTACTGTTTGTTTATTGTTTTCTTTACTTGTCATTATGTACCATGGAATTGTTATTCCATATTTTTGATTTGCTTCTTTTAAATTTTCCGCCAAAATTTCAAAAAGATATTTTCCTTTTCCAAATACATCTAATTTAAAGGTGCCTTTTGGTCCTTGGTGTCCAAGTCTTGTTCCTTGGCCTCCAGCCATTGTTACAACAGCATATTCTCCGTTTTTCACTGCTTTTTCTCCGAGTTCATCAAATCTTTTTCTCTGCATTTCTGTAAGTTTGGCTTTATCTAAATATTTTAATGGTTCGATTTTACTTTCCTTAAATTCAATATCTTTCTTTGTATTATTATATAATTCCATAATTTGTTCAAAATTAATTGTTTGTATTTGTTCTATTAATTCATTTTGTTTTTCCATATCTAATTTTTCTAATAATTTAATTATATGATCTTGATTGTATTTTTTTAAAGTCTTTATTACATCTTGTTTTTTATCCATTTTTATTTCAATCCTTTCATGTTGTAAGTATAAAACCACAACAAATTTTAATATATTATATGAAATTCAATATTTCTATTCTATCATATTTTAATAATTTTAGCAAGTTTTTTGGATTGACTGTCATATTCTTAAGATTTAATCCATATATATTAATAAAAGTTTGTCTATCAAGGAGGTATTATAGATGGAAAATATAGGCTTATATCAAGATATAGCCAAACGAACTGATGGTGATATTTATATTGGAGTTGTTGGACCTGTAAGAACAGGCAAATCTACTTTTATCAAAAAATTCATGGATTTACTTGTTATTCCAAATATAGATAATGAGTATAAAAAAGAAAGAGCAAAAGATGAATTACCACAAAGTGCTGGTGGTCGTACTATTATGACTACAGAGCCAAAGTTCGTTCCTAATGAGGCTGTAGAAATTACAATAGATAAAAATTTAAAGTTAAAAACTCGTTTAGTTGATTGCGTTGGCTATTTAGTTGATAATGCAATTGGGTATTTGGAAGATGATATGCCAAGAATGGTAAAAACACCTTGGTCAGATGAAGAAATTCCTTTTGAGACTGCTGCTGAAATTGGCACTAAAAAAGTTATCGAAGAACATTCTACTATTGGAATTTTAATTACAACAGATGGCAGTGTAACAGATATTCCTCGTGATGATTACATAAAAGCAGAAGAACGTGTTGTTAGTGAACTCCGTGCAATTAACAAACCATTTATCATCTTGTTAAATTCTGCTAATCCATCTTCTCCTGAAGCAAGAGAATTAGCTGTAAAATTGTCTGATAAATACAACACTAAAGTTATGCCTATAAATTGCGAAGAATTAACAGTAGATGATATTACTTCAATGTTTGCTAATTTGCTTTATGAATTTCCTGTTGATGAAATTAGAATTAACTTTCCTAAATGGATAGATGGTTTAGATTTTACTCATCCTTTGAAAGCCAAATTATTTGAACAAATGCAAAATGCCTTTACCGAAATTTCAGCTTTAAAAGATGTTTCAAATTGTGTTTCGAAAATCGAAAATACTGACATTATATCTAATACTATTGTTAATAATATTATGCTAGGCACAGGTAAAGTTTGTATTTCTATTCAGCTTCGTGATGAACTATTTTATCAAGTACTTTCTCAAATGACTAATATGGAAATTACAAATGAAGGAGATTTGTTTTCTATTATGAGTGATTTAGCTTGTACTAAAAGAAAATATGATAAAATTGCTTATGCTCTTGAAGAGGTTAAAACTAAGGGATATGGTATTGTTACACCTTCTATTGACGAATTAGTTCTGGAAGAACCTGAAATGGTTAAGCAAGGAACTCGATTTGGCGTTAAACTAAGGGCTACAGCTCCTTCTATTCACATGATAAAAACCAATGTAACTACTGAAGTTTCTCCTATTGTTGGCTCTGAAAAGCAGTCTGAAGAATTAGTTAATTATCTTCTTTCTGGTTTTGAAAATGATCCTACAAGTATTTGGAGTTCTAATATCTTTGGAAAAAGTTTGAATGAACTTGTTAATGAAGGCTTACAAACTAAACTTGCTAAAATGCCTGTTGAAGCCCAAATGAAACTTCAAGAAACTCTTGAACGTATTGTTAATGAGGGTTCTGGTGGATTGATTTGTATTATATTGTAAATATAGTTTGCAAAGAAGGCAAAATTGATAATTAAAATCTTTTTGCCTTCTTTTATTTTATCCTTGTAATTTACTTTCTTTAAATAATTCTATTAATTCTTTAAAATTATTCACATTGTAATCTGCAAGTTCATTTATCTTATTTCTATCTTTCTCTGAATATTTGTCATAAATAACTATTACATCAAGATTTGCATTTTTGGCTGCAAGAACACCTGTCAGTGAATCTTCTATAACAATACATTTAGATAAATCAGTAATATTAAAATTTTCAATTATCTTGTTATAAACTTCTGGATTAGGCTTTTTTAATTTAACATCATCTTTAGTTACTATAAAATCAAAATATTCTTGTATATTGCATTTATTTTTAAGATTTTCATTTTCATTAATATAGATATCTAATGTTTCTCTTCTTGAAACCGTAGCTAAAGCAATTTTTATTTTATTATTTTTTAGATATTTTATCATTTCATCTGCGTCAGGTTTGTATTTAATATCTTTCGATACTTCTTTTGACAAGTTTCTTCGATATTGCAAAATTTCTTCTTTTGACAATTTAGATTTATATTTTGTCTTTAAATATTCACAATAATTTAAATATATATCTCCTATATTATTATTTTTAAAAAATTCTTCTCTTTCCTGTATGCACTCTTCTATGCTTTTATCTCCGCCAAGCCAACGAATTAACTCAGCATCTAAATAGTTATGTACACCATTAGAATCAATCAAAGTACCATCTAAATCAAAAATGACTAAATCCAACTTTCTTAATCTTTCTTTAAGATTTTCTTTCATAAACACCCTCTCCTTTTCCATAATTTTTACCACCTTTTTCCTATATATTGAGTAGCAATCCTATTTTCAGGTTTTTTATCGCAAACATATAAAACAATTAAAAATATCCACTCTAAAGGTTTCATTAAAATATATGTAATATCTGCTTGTGTAGAAGTCTTTATATGTTTGGCTAGTGGAAAACCATATTTATCATAAATGTATCTAATAAAATGATGAAATCTAGGTACCTTTTCTTGGATTAAATCTTCAAATGCATTAGCAATACATAATTGTCTATTTACAATTATCTTTTGTCCTCTTCTAATTCCAACTCTTGTTGGTTTTACAATACTCTCATGTCCACTTACTGCTACTGTGCATAAATAATGTGCATCATATTCAACAGATGGTGGAGAAACTTTTTGGGATAAATTCCAATCGCTAGTTTCTAAAAATGCTCTTATTGCTTCATCTGGTCTTTGTCCAAATAAAACTAATATACAAATCAAAATTGCTGTTAGAGGAATTGATAAAACCACTGCTAATATTGTCCAATTATCTGTATCATATATAATTTGACTACATTTATTTAAAAATTTATTTTCAAATTCTTTGGCCTTTAGATTTTTTTCTTTATATATTTGTATAATTTCAATTACTGCTCTTATACTACATAAAATATAGTTTATTGGAAATAGCAATAAATATGGTATCCCATAAAATAAGTACCTTGTAAATAAGTCAGTAACAGTAATTTGAATCATAAAAATTATCATATATATTGAACAAATTATTATTCCTGACATTGCACATACAACAATAAGTGGTGGTAAATTTAATTTTTTTCTTCTAATCAAAAAGTATGATACAAGTCCCAATATAAAAATTGCCAATACTGTTGGCATACTCCAAGAAGCTATTGGTGCATGTTTATCAATTTCTAATCCTCCAAGCCTTAATGCTTCTGTATAATCTCTAAAATCTGATGCCAAATATAAAAATCCTGTTAATCCAATTCCAAGCCCAAATGTTAATACATCTATTATATTCTCTTTAATTTTTTTCTTTTTAAATAAATTTATTATATTAAATAATGTTAAAATTAATGGAATTATTAAAAATACAAATCCTATTCCAAAATATAATATCTCAGTCATAACTTTTCTCCTCTCACTCTTCTATGTCATAATAAATACAGCCATCATTTACTACTTTACTATAAATAAGGCAATTAACAAAATATTTATCACTTTTTGCACCTAATTCATATTTAATACTACCTATATTAGTTTCTACATTTTTAATTTCATATTTCGACATTACAATTATTACATTCTCATTCTCGTAATCAACTTCTGGCAATTCTTCGTCTATATCAAAATTTAATTGTTGTAAAATCATCTTACACTCAGTGTTACTATACGCCCTGTCCGTTTTATATACACCATCCATTTTTTCCAAAAAGCCTGCATCAGATGGAACCTTTGAAACTTGTTTTTTTGATGTATAACTTTTCTTTTTTCCAAATTCATATTTTTTGCTGTCTTTTGTATAAAATTGTATGCTTTTCTCTAATTCGTTATTTTTATCACCTAATAAAAAAATATATCTTTTATCTTCTTTAGATGTGTCTCTAACAATATAAGTACATTCTATAAAGCTAACATTTTCTTCTAATAATTCTGTTTGATCTTCTGTATAATCAGCTGGTTGATTATATAATAATGAATATACTTTAGCAAAATATTTATCTTCTGAATTCATTATTTTATATTGATTATACTTATTTTTATATACAATTCTACTTGGCAAAGGAAGATTTGATGCTCCCTGTGTTTGTGCGTTTTCTTCATTTACTTTTTTCTTTTCTATATTGTATATCCAGAATATCCCAAAGTCTAGACTTATTATTAATAATAAACTTATAATTGTTTTTAAAACTTTTTTCATATTTGCTTATATTCCTTTCTTTCTGCCATCAATATATCACTATCTTTTTTGATTGTCAATATTTTTTTATTGTTTTTCGATATTTTAATTACTATATGAATCAAACATAGAAATACAAGGATATTCATCATTTAATGTATTAGCATCTAATCTAATATATAACATTAGCCCTTTAGAATTCTCAATCGTTTCAGCATCATAAGTATCTCGTCCATGAAAATTCATATTATATTTAGTGTTATTATTTACTTTAAAAGTAACATCTAATTTAGAATCATCATCCTTTAATTCAGGATAATTTTCAGCTTTTATAACATCAGAAATTCCAAAAGTTACTATGGCTTCATTATTTCCTAATTGCTTTACATCTTTTATTTCATCAACACTTGTTCTTAATATATCAACATCATCTGGTAGTGACAAGCTTATTAAAAGTTCCTTTTTTAATTTTTGGCCTGTTATATTTTTATAAATATAACAAGTTCTATTATAACTTATATCTATGTAATAATCTTTCTTTAAATCCTTAAAGTCACACTGTTCGCCTGTCCTTCCATTAATATATTTGATTTGTTTCTGATTTTCTAGTATGTATACATTATTGTCCTTATTCATAAATTTGATTTTGTTACCTTTAATTTCTCTTATTATTCCATTCTTATATACACTTTCATTTGCTATAAATCGACTGGTTATGTCCTCCACATTTGTACTTCTACTAATATTATTAGTTGTTTCATCTCCAAACTGTCTTTTTGCTTCATCTGCCATGTCTACAAGTGCCCATGTATAGAATCCAATCCAAAAAATTATTATAATTGAAAATATTGCTATTCCAATATTCCTTATAATTTTATTTTTTGTAGCTAGTCCTACTATTAAAAGTACTCCTCCTATAATACATAAAATAATTGTGCTATTTAATAAAATCATATATATAACCCCTTTCTAATATAAATTTTTCCTTATTTTTATTATCATCTGTAACACATAATAATTTTTTTGTCAAGAGAATACAAAAAACTGGTTTAAATTTTACTCTAAACCAGTCTTCTTTTATATCTTATAAATTAGCAACAACAGCATTTTTTCTTTTTGTCACTTTTTCTACAACATATTAAAGCTATTAATGCAATTATTGCTAATACTCCTAATGCAATTATCAATACTGCAATAGCTCCTACACCTAATGTTGTAACAAATCCAGTAAGGGCTGCAACAAGTGCTCCAACAAAAAATGTTAAAGCAAATATTACCACTGCAAGTATTAGACATAAACATGAGCAATCTTTCTTCTTGTTTTCTTTTTTACAATATATTTCTACTTGTGGTTCCATATTTAGCACCTCCAGTACTACTATATAATATGATATTTTTCGACATGTGTGATACCCCCTTGTAAATTATCTTAAATTATAGTATAATTAGCTCAAATACTTTTTAAGAGGATGAATAAAGATGAAAATTTTAAGTATAGATACTGCAAGTAACTTATGTACAGTTGCAATACTAGAAGATGAAAAATGTATAAAAGAATTAATAATAAATGATGCCAAAAATCATTCTGAAAAAATAATGCCTGCTATAGAACAAGTTTTACATGAAACAGGTTTAGTATTAAAAAATATTGACCTAATAGTTTGTGATAAAGGCCCTGGTTCTTTTACAGGAATTCGTATTGGTATAGGCACTGCTCTAGCATTTCAAGACTCTTTAAATATTCCATGTATTGGTATAAACGCATTAGAATCACTTGCTTATAATATTTCCCAATATGGATTGATTTGTTCTTTGATTGATGCTAAAAACAATAATGTATATTATGGACTATTTAAACATTCTGAAAATCAATATTCTCAAATTGGAACTTTGGAATTTAAACCAATAGATGATGTTATCTATTTATTAAAATCTCAATATCCCTCAAACTCTCCAATTTATTTTGTAGGTGATGGTGCACTTGCAAATAAAACTTTAATTGAACAAAATATTTCTAATTGCATTTTTAGTGATAAAAATAATCTAAGTAGTTATTCACTTGGAATTGCTGGATATGATGCTTACACAAATGGCATACAAACCTCTATTATGCCTTTATACTTAAGAAAATCTCAAGCTGAAAGAGCTCTTGAAGAAAAGCAAAAAGGAGTGATGCAAAATGGAAATTACTGAAATGACATTAAAAGACTTAGATGACATGAAAGATATTTTATATTCAGATTTTGATAATTTTTGGAGTTATAATGTTTTAAAACAAGAACTTGAAAACCCGAATACCACATATATTATAGCAAAGGAACAAAATGAAGTAGTTGGTTTTGCTGGAATTTCTATTTGTTTAGATGAAGCAACACTTAACAATATCGTAGTAAAAAAGTTATGTCGAGGACGTGGACTTGGAGGTGAATTACTCGAATCTTTAATTGATATTTGTTCAGAGCTTAATTTAAAAACATTCACTTTAGAAGTTAATGTAACTAATGAACCTGCAATTCGTTTATATAAAAAATTTGGTTTTAAAAATCTTGGTATTAGAAAAAAATATTATAATAACTCTCAAGACGCTTATATTATGACTAAATATGATATATAAAAAGGGCTTATTAAAAATAGCCCTTTTTATACGAATTTTTCAATTTTTACTATAAACCTTCCACTTTTAGTTTGCCCAATTATTTGTTTTATATAAAATCTTCCTTTTCCTCTAATTGTAACAATATCTCCTGGCTTAATTTGCTTTGTCTTTTTTGTTTCACATTCAAAATTTATAAACACTCTTTCCATTTTTATAATATCAAGTGCCTTATTTCTTGAACACCTTGCAAGTTCTGAAATAACATTGTCCATTCTTAATGATGAAACAATTATTTCACGTTCTTCTTTTTTAACTTCAACTCTTCTTAAATTTTCTATTTTTTCAAGCTTTATTGTAGATTTTGAAAATCTGGTTAGTCCATTTAAATTCTCTAGTAAAAACTTAGAAATATCTTTATCTATAATTATATCTGCTCCAGCATTGTCTACAATTATGTCTCCAACTTTTTCTCTTTTTACTCCTAGCTTTATAACAGCTCCTAAATAATCTCTGTGTGTAAATTTTCCTTTTAAATCTTCTGGAAGTTCTATTCTGATTATTTGGACAATATTTGATAAATTTTCTGCTACTGCTTCTGGATTGAACTTGTCTGGATATATTACAAATATCTTTCTTTCTGCATTTTCATATCCTCCATAACTCATATAATTTTCTATTTTAATTTTCTCAATAAATTTTTGTACTAAATCTATTTGCATTAAATCCAAAAAATCTGTATGTTCAATTTTATTTCTATTTGCACATATCTCAATCTTATCTAATATTTGTGCTAGTAAAATTTTATCATCTTTTTTCTGGTAATTCTTCAAAATTTCTCTGTTCATATTATTTCTCTTCTCTCATTTTATTTTTAGCCTATCATTAATAACATGCATAAAGTTCCTAATGGTACTGTTATATTATCTGTTCCTTTAACTGAAATTGCTTCAATAGCTGTAATTGCAAACCCTATTAATACAGATATTAATGGCCAATGTGGTGTTGCCCAAAATGCAGTTGGATGCCAAAATGCTAAATATGCTCCTATCAAAATTGTCGAAATTATCATCATAGTAATTGAACCAGCTGTAGATTTTTTTGAATCTCCAAGTTTGTATTTTTTACTCTTAATTGCTTTTCCTAATAATGCTGCAAATCCATCTCCATATGCCATTACTAAATTAGGTATTAATCCCAACGACGGTGTTTTACAAATTCCAAATGATACTATAACCAATATAAAAAGTGATACTGCATAATATACTGTTCCCAACCCATCCTGTTGGTCTCTTTCCATTACTTTTATTATATCCTTTTTGTATGATAAATAATTTATAATTATAAATGTTGCTGGTACAAATGCAGCAAAAAATACATTTGTAAAATAATACATGGCTATAAACCACCAATTTCCTAACATTATATGTATAAATTTTCTACTTGCTTCCTTCCCTTTCTTTTCAAATATCTTTGCTCCCATTATTACTAATGCTATATATAAATATGATACTAATATTCCCATCCAATTATTCATTTTATTATTCCTTATATTATATATTTAGGTTTTTTGATACACCTATAAACTTTTTACTATACGTATTTTACTATACTAATAAAAAAAAAGCAAGATAATCTTGCCTTTTATTTATTTTACTCTTGATAAAAAGTATATGCTTTCAAATACATCTACAACTTCTGATATTAAAATTATAATACCTATAAATCTTGTTAATGCAACTATTGCTTCAAATGGATTTATTATAACTAAAACACCTAACACACACATTATTATAGATGAAACAAGCATCAATTCCCATTTTTCAGCTGATGCTGATTTTAAATTAATTGCAAATTGAAATTTCATTATACTTCTAATTATAATCCATATTCCTGTCATTATAGGAATTATAGAAATAAATAATACTTTATTAAATAATATTATTAATCCTAATATGGCCAATAAAATCCCCATCATTAGTTCTCCACTAAATGCTCTAACTTCTGGTTCTTCCATCATATAAGATATTATTCTTATAATCCCTTCTATTAAAAATATTACTCCAAATATTGTAACTGCTGTTGTTAATGCCATTCCTGGTTTTGCCATTAAAAATATGGCAACTACAATTAATACTATTGAAACAACTATTGATTTTTTTTCATATTTTTTCAAGTAATCTATAAGCATATTTACTCTCCCCCTTCATTTGCAATAATACTATTTTTTTGTGAAATTTTTATGTTCTTTTCATGAATATTTTAAGTTTACTATTATTCTTTATCATCCTATATAATTCTTAAGCTCAATTATTGCTTTTGCAGAGACAATATAATCTTTTACAAAGTTAAACATATGATTAGAAATTTTTGATGTAGGTCTATCTAAATACAAATCTTTAACAATGCAAATACCTAATCCTCTATCAAATAGTTTGTTTATTCTTCTACCTATCTGAATCAAATTAGCATCTTTCATTTTTCTATATTTTTTTTCCGCTTCTATGTGTCTTTCATTCAATTCTTCTATAAATTCATTAAAACTATATTCTCTGTATCTATACATTTTATACATTTGTGCAGCATATTCTAGTCCATAGATAGTCTGTAAATTAAAAATTTCTAACATTTTTGAAAATTCTTCTGGTTTAAAATAATATATATGACCCTGTAGTTTATTAAAGCTTCTCATTGTATCTAAATACCCCAGTTTTATATTGTTATTTATTCTTTCATGGTTGAATTCAAATGTTCCACCTAAATCCTCAGATGGTGACACAACTTTTACATACAAATCTTTGCTCAATGATTTTTTACTAAATCCTACACCTGCTATATCTATAATTATTATGTTTTTATATCCTTTTTCTATTAATAAATTTGATGGACTATTATCATATAACCCTCCGTCAAAATATTCTTCACCATTTATAATTTGTGGTTTAAATATCGGAAAGCATGAACTAGCAAGCAAATAATCTTCCATCTGTTCCTTCGGAATCTCATTTTTAAAGACTTTCAAAGGTGCTTTATTTCTTACAGAATATGTAACTAGACCAAAATCTATCTTTGAATTATATATTTTATCCATATTGATATATTTTCTTATCATTTCTCTTAATGGTGTATTATCTATTCCCTTTTGTTTGGTATAATCTGCTGCTAAATTAAAAATATTAGATAAATTAAATATGTTTTTATCTGCATTTACACCTTCTACTTTCATTATATTGTCTATTTTTATATTTTCATACATTTTTACCATTGTCATAAAATCATCTTGTAAAAATAATGCTCCATTTAATGCTCCTATAGATGTTCCAACAATAGCTTTTATATTAATTCCAATTTCGCATAATGCTTTCCAAGCCCCTACTTGATATGCTCCTTTTGTTCCTCCACCAGCTAATACTAATCCATATTCCTTTTCTTCCATAATATTAATATTCCTTTCTTACTTTTAGAATATTATATATCTATTGATTATTTTTTTCAATAAATAACAAATATCTTTTTATTTTCATACAATATATTGTGGTGATTATTATGAATACTAGAGCTTATAATCGAACTTCTGCAATCATTTATGCAAAAAAGTGGTCTTTGTCCAGAAATCCAAGATATTATAATTTTGATGATATTGGTGGAGACTGCACTAATTTTATATCTCAATGTTTATTTGCTGGCAGTAACAAAATGAATAATAATTATGAACATGGTTGGTATTACAATAGTGGGTATGATAAATCTCCATCATGGAGTGGTGTAGAATTTTTATACAAATTTTTAACCAAGAATAAATCTTATGGGCCTCGTGGTAAAATAGCCTCTCAATATGAAATAGAGCCTGGGGATATTGCTCAACTTTCTTTTGATGGAAAAACTTTTAAACACAGTTTATTCATAATTGATGTTGCTGGAACTTCTTTAAACAATATATCTATTGCTACACATACTTACGATGCTTTAGGGAAAGAAATTGGTGAATATGATTTTTCGAATATTAGATTTATACATATTGAAAATGTAGGCTTTTAACATTTCAAAATGTATTATACTTCTTTCATTAAAAAGAGACCCTATAATTAAATACAGGTCTCTTTTATTTTAATTAACATATTCATTTAATGGTTTAACTTTATAATTTAATTCGCCAAATTCGCAAGTTGGAACATATCCTGCTTTTGAATTAATTACATCTGGTATTCTATTTACTACAGATGCACAAGTTAACTCAACAGTAGCTGGCTTTGCTACTACTATTGTAGTATCTGGTTCTCCATATACAGTCCATTCGTTTTTGTCAAACTCATCTGGTGCATATACTTTTCCGATACATTCACTTTCTATTGTTATTCCCTCTTCTGTTTCTGTTGTAACAACTGCACTCATTCCTGTTGCGTCTCCTGCTTTCACTGTCATCCCTAGTGTTGATGAATATAAATCCTCTTTATATGTTTGTGGCACACATTTTTGTCTTTGTGATTTAACTGTCAACCCTAATTTTTCACATAGCCATCCATTTACATTCCACATATATGATGGTAAATATTCTCCACTATCTATTATCTTTTGTCTTTCTTCATCACTTATTCTGTCAACTGATGCTACTTCTTTATCAAAATCCTCTAAAGATAGACCTGCCCCGTGTGCTTTTGCTAATGCTATACCATATTCTTCTACATTATAGCTTGAACTTCCTTTTATTTTTGTTATTTTTTGTGTTGATCCTGCTATTGAAGAAATTAATTGTCCCCAATATATATCTTGATATCCACTTCCAGTAATTGTACAATTATTTTTCTTAGCTAATTCATCAATTCTATTGGTTATGCTAGGATTTGAATTTTCTGGGTAAAATGCTTCTTCACATGTTGTAATAGCATTTATTCCAAGTTCAGCACATAATAATAATGCATCTTCTACATCTTTTATTAAGCTCATTGTTGTAACAATTACAATATCTGGTTTGACTTGTTGTAACATTTCTTTTGCATTTTCTACACTTATTACATTTACACCTTTATTTTCTGTTCCTAATATCTCTCCTATGTCTTTTCCTATTACATTTGGATTAATATCTACAGCTCCTACTATTTCTGCTCCTTTTTCGTACACATATCTCATTGTATATAAACTCATCTTGCCTACTCCATATTGTACTACTTTTACTTTTCTTTCCATAAAAACCTCCACTCTGCCATTTCGGCTTAAAAATTAAAAATAAAATAAAATTGCACTTTTAATTTGCATTTTATTTTCTGGGTTTATTTTATCAATATTGTTTCCAAATTTCAAGATTTTATTTTGTTTTTATATTTACATTTTTATATTTTTATGATAAAATTTTTAAAAATTTATAAGGAGTGTTCTGTATGGCTAATGAAGAAAAAAGTAAAAAAGATATTGAAGTTATTAGTGGCGATGGCTCTAATTTAGATATTTCTCCTGTATATGAACATATTAATGCCGCAAAACCTAAAGCAAAAAATAAAAATCCAAAGGATATTATTGTTCCTAAAAATAAAAAAATATCAAAAAAATAATATTTTTTATCTTGTTGCATTAAAATCGCATTATAAAAACCGTAGAATTGTTGATGTTTCAATGTTTCTACGGTTTTTATATGGTGGACAGGGAAGGATTCGAACCTTCGTACTCGTATGAGAACAGATTTACAGTCTGCCGCCTTTAGCCACTCGGCCACCTGTCCAAATTTTTTATTACCAAAGTAATAAAAAAATGGTGCTCCCACTAGGACTTGAACCTAGGACCTACCGGTTATGAGCCGGTTGCTCTAACCAACTGAGCTATAGGAGCATATTCCATTGCTTAACGCATTTTCAAGTATAACTTATTTTGAATGAATTGTCAATACTTTTTTAAAATTTTTTTATTTATTTAATTTTTTCTACTAAATTCAACACATCTTTTATTTTTCGTCATATTATGTAATATATAAATTAAAAAGGAGGATTAATATGTTTACTCGTAGATATAAAAAATGTTATTGTATGAATAATAACACTAATTGTGCTAATAACAATGTGATTGAAGACAAATGTGACGACGTCTGCCCATGTAACTTCGAAGAATGTAATACAGATCAATGTGAATGTGGATTTGATGAAGAGTATGAAATGGGAGTATTTCCAGAAACTCCTATGCTTGCCCAAAGTTATGTTCCTTGGCAGTTTATGGATAAAACTTTTAAACCTTGTGTAGGGTTAAAGATGGGTACAATATTTCCAGAATTAGTAAGCCCATATATGCCTTGTCAATCAATGAGAGTTAACGAATTTTTAGAAGCAACAAATACTATTGGAGAGGGGTGTAATAAATGATAGAAAATGAAAATAGAAACTGTAATTGTATGAGCAACTCCACATCACAAATAAATACTAATATAAATTATCCAATGCAAAATTCAATTAATAATAGTAACATGTCAACATGTGGATGTGGTGAATCTAACCAAACTAGAGAAAATATGCTAGAAAAAATCAAATGTTTAAATTTTGCTATAATTGAATTAGGCCTATATTTAGATACACATCCTAATGATGAAAAAGCACTTTGCTTACACAGAAAATATTGTAAAGAATATAGAGAATTAACCGATAAATATCAAAAAGTTTATGGTCCTTTAACAATACAATTTCCATGTAATAAATGGAGATGGCTCGAGCAACCATGGCCTTGGGAAGGAGGAAATTTTTAAATGTGGACTTATAATAAAATTTTAGAATATCCAATTAATATAAAATGTACAGACCCTAGACTTGCTAAGGTTATTATCAGCCAATATGGTGGTCCTGACGGAGAACTTGCTGCTTCTCTTAGATACTTATCACAAAGGTTTGGCATGCCAGATGAAAAAGCAAAAGCCATACTTAATGATATTGGCACTGAAGAACTAGCTCACTTAGAAATGGTAGGTACTATTGTTCATCAGTTAACAAAAAACGCATCTATTGAAGAAATTGAAGCTGCTGGTTTGGGTGCATATTATACTGATCATGGTGTAGATGTATATCCACAATCTGCTGCAGGAGTACCATTTACAGCAGCATATATAGCTTGTAAAGGCGATGCCATAGCAAATTTACAAGAAGATTTAGCAGCAGAGCAAAAAGCTCGTGCAACTTACGAAAAATTAATAGATTTATGTAGAGATAATCCAGATGTTGTTGATCCTCTTCGTTTTCTTAGAGAAAGAGAAGTTGTACATTTCCAAAGATTTGGTGAAGCTTTAAGAGGTATTCAGGATAAATTAGCCGAAAAAAAATTCTACATGAATGATGGGTCTTGTATGAATTTAAATAATACTTGCGATTGTTAATATTAATCGAATGGAAAATCCCCTAACATTCTTTACCTGTTAGGGATTTTTCTATATGTAATTCTAAACATTTAAGTTTTGATATTCTTTTGGCCCTTTTTTCATTAAAATCGTATATAAAATACCTGATATCACAACAAGTAATAATATGTGCAATGTCATTAAAATATTAATATCTATATATTTATTCAAAAAGACAAATCCAATAAGACTTAAGAAAAATATTCCAAAACCAATAAAAACGGAAATCATAGAGCTCATACTTTGTTTTACTATTTCTGTGTCACTACTAGCATTTAATTTAGGATATTTTAAATTAGCAAGTAATCCTATAACTGCTGATAAGAATATCGTACTAAATGTAAGTGTTATTATTTGTATAAAATATGCTAAACTTACCCCAACCTTAATTATAAATAGTATTTCAGAAATCAAAAAAAATGGTAATTCTATAATATAACAATATAGTATTTTCGAATTCAATATAGTTCTGTAACTTATTGGCAATGTTTTGGTTATATTTATTGTTTTTCCTTCAAGTGAAATGCTAGAAGATGTTATAGAAGTAAACACTCCAACAAATAATATTAACCCATAAAACAGCATCTCTAAAGATATAGTATTTGTCATTCCATAACCAGATAATAAAGACACTAGCATTTGTTTTCCTTTAAAACATAAAATTATTGTTAACATTATAATAAGTATTAATCCAAATGATGAATTAAACATATACACAGTTGAAGATAAATACCTTTTGATTTCTTTTCTCACTAGAGAAATAATTGGTATTCTAATTTTTATAGTTTCCCCTTTATTTTTCCCTTTAATAGTTGTATTTTGACCAATTAAATTTGATATTATATTAAAATAATATTTTTGTCCTATTAATACAAATATTATAAAAGGAATCAAATTAATTGCTAATAATTTTATAAAAATCGTTATATCAAACTTGTTAATTAGACTAATATATGCTCCTATTGGATAATATATTTTTGTTAAGGCTTCATTTATATTTGTTGCATTTGAGACTATCTTTTGTAAAAAAGAGTTTAAGTTTATACTCACAAAAAATACACCCATAAAAACAATACTAGAAAGTATAGTCTGTACTACTTTTTTAGCTTTAAATTTACTTGAAATCATTTTTACAATGTATCCCAAAAAACATGCTACAACCGTAGGTATAATTGGTACTAATAATGTCATAATAATTGATATTAAATAGAATTCTACATTTGGATGCTCAAAGTAAATATATATCACAAATGCTGGCAATATAAACATTAAGTTATAAATATATTCAAACAAAATAAGTTTAAATACCCTTACAAATAGTATTGTGCTTCTTCTTATTGGAAGTGAAAATAACATGTCATTATCTTTTGCTTCAAATAGTATTCCTTGTGATTTATATATTCCTTCTATAAATGTTAACATAGTTACAACAGCCATAAACATGCTAAGCATAATATATGTAAGATTCATAGGAGTCAAAACCTCTGCTATCAAGTACGCATAATACCCAATAGATATACTTACAATTACAAATAATAGTAGAGGAAGACTAACTTTTTTTAATTTACTTGCATTTTTTCCAACAGAATATTTAAACATATTCATATCTTGAGATAACACTGCTTTTAATAATGATATCAATTTCATAACTATTCTCCTAACTCAAGAAATACTTGTTCTAGCGATTCATCCCCTTTAACGTCCTTCATATTCCCTGTTTTTACAATTTTACCGTTTTTTATAATAGCTACCCTGTCACATAACTTTTCTGCAACATCTAAAATATGTGTTGAAAAAAGAACTGTTTTCCCCTCTTTTGCCATTTGCTTCATGAGTTCTTTCATATCATAAACTGCTTTTGGATCAAGCCCTACAAATGGCTCATCCATTATTAGTACTTTAGGGTTATGTGACAGTGCAGATATTAATGCAACTTTTTGTTTCATACCATGTGAAAAACTAGAAATATCATTATTCAAATTGTTTTCAATTTCAAACATTTTAGAATACTTAGCTATGTTCTCTCTTCTTGTAATTAATGGTGTATTATACATATCACATATAAAGTTAATAAAATCAATGGCTTTCATATTTTCATAAAGGTCAGGGTTATCTGGTACATATGCAATATCTTTTTTACACTCTATAGGAGATTCTTTTGTTGATTTTCCATTTATTAAAATTTCTCCACTTTCAAAATCTAATATTCCAACAATCAATTTAATCATTGTTGTTTTTCCAGCTCCATTATGTCCAATAAAGGCAAAAATCTCTCCATCATTAACATTAAATGTAATATTTTCTAAAGTCTTTTTGGTTCCATTATATGTTTTACTAACATTCTTTATTTCTATCATAACATTTTCTCCTCTTTAAAGTTTATTTTTTTAGTTATATAATTTGTTAATACAATAAATGCCAAACTATATGCAATAATAATACCTCCATTAATCAATAATCCTTTTATATTCTCAAAATTAAATATTTCTATTGTTTTTATACTTTCATTATTTAATACAAAATAATATGTTGGAAAAATGTGTGCTATTTTTATTGCATATTCAGGCATATATTCAAATGGTACAAAACATCCACACAAAAATGATGAACCAAGTGCCACAACATTTACTATGCCTCCAATAGCATTTTTATTTTGAGTAATATTCCCTATTAAAAAACCTATAGTTAAACTGCATATTGCAAATGCGAAAGAATTTGCAATATATGCTAGACCATTTGAACTTATCATAAAGTCTTTAAATAATATTACGCTTAAAATCACATATAATATCCACATTACAAATATCACAATAGCATTTGTTAATAATACAATTCTGTTATATTTTTTATAATTAAAACTACTTATAATAGTTCTCTTTCTTACATTTTCTTCTTTCAGACTTGATAAAATCATACTAATGCAATATACACATCCTGCTAAAAAGGCATAATTTAAAAAGTTAAAATACCTAGTTATACTACTTAACTCTGATGTGTCTAATGTTGTTTTTAATTCCACTTTTGTTTCTGTTTCTAATACATTATTTACTTTGCTTATTAGTTCATCTCCTCTATAATAGTCTTTATACATAAGTAACATTTTCATGTATTTCTCTACAAGCATCTCACTATATGATGAGTATTCATCACCACTGGATTTATATTCTAAAGTAGGATTTTTATCATTTAATAAATCATTACCAAAATTTTCGGGTATATATATCACAAAATTCACGTCTCTATAGAAAATTGCATCATTTATTTTTTCTTCGTCATTTGTGTCTATATCTTTTATTTCTGAATGTTTGTTTATGTAGTTTACAAAATTTGTTGTAATATCATTACTCTCATCTTTGTTTACAATTAAGATATCTGGTTTTGATTCTTCAAAATTGCTTATATTATTTCCAGATTTTTGATTAATTGTTGTTATGGAAATCAACATTACAGTATATAAAATTAACATTCCTTTTAATTTATTTAATATTTTTAAAATTGTTTTAAATACTGTCATATTTTTCCCTCCTTAAACTAATGAAAGAAATTACCAAACAAATTCCTATAAATATTAATAAATATCTAACATCTCTAAAATATCTGTCTAAAGTATCAAAATAATATAATGAATAGAAACCATCTGTTATTAAATTATTAGGATTAACAAGATTAATTATAGGAATATTTTTGTCAATCACATATTTTAAAGTAACACCCATCATTCCAGATAATACTGACAAAAACATAGTAATTGCTATTACTATACCTGTTTTTGCACCTTCTGACACTTTAAATATTGAAGCAATTAACACACCTAGAGATATTCCAGCTAAATTCCCCACTGCTGAAAGCAAAATAACCAAAGTAATATTATTTCCAAAGTCAGCTTTCAATCCTAGTTTTAAAAATATTATAAGTAAAACTAATCCTACCAAACTTACCACATAAGCTCCAAGTGCTGAACTTAAAACTATTATACTTTTTCTATTTGGTGATACAGAAATTCTTTTTCCCTTATTACTCATATTGGCTAAGCAATTATTTATTGCTGTCAATCCAAGCATTCCTCCATACATACATGCCATGGCTATTAAGGTATAATATTCTATTTGCGTATAATGCAAATTAGATTTAGAAATATTTTTTAAATTAATTTGTTCATTTTTTATTTTATTTAATATATCATTTATTATTTTTTCAGTATCAACTGAATAATTACCATTTGATATTTCTTCCTCAATACTCTTCTTACTCAAATCTTCTATAATTGTTTGATTTTGTCCAATTTCTGTTATAACAAATTTTATAAGTGTTTGATAAGTCCCATTTTCTTTTATTACTACTTGTGGCTCATCATTCTTAAAGACAATATAGCCTTTAATATCTAAATTATCCAAAAGCAAATCTGCTTCATCTTCAGTAACATATTTAATATTAAATAATTTATTTTCATTATTATCACTTGATAATTCATTTAAAGTTTCTCTGTATATTTCTTGTGCTTTAAATTCATTATTATCAACTACTGCAATATCAAAAATTTGTAGCATTTCATCTTTTTCTATATTAGAAAATGACATATTAAATAATATTCCTAGAATAATAGGAAAAGCAAAAGTCCAAAATATTAATACTTTATTTTTAGACAATGTTTTTATTGTATATTTTAAATTATGGCTAAACATTAATCTCTTAATTCCTTTCCTGTAAGCTTTAGAAATACATCATTTAATGTTGGACCAACACGCTCTATCTTTTCTTCAATATTAGCTTGCTTTTTTAGCTCTTCGCTTGTTCCTTGTGCTATTATTTCTCCCTTATCTAAAATAATAATTCTATCGCAAAGTATTTCTACTTCTTCCATATAATGTGTTGTATATACTATTGTTGCTCCATCATCTCTTAATTTTTTAATTCCATCTAAAATATTATTTCTACTTTGTGGATCAACTGCTACTGTTGGTTCATCTAAGAAAATAAGGCTTGGTTTATGAGCAATACCACATGCAATATTTAATCTTCTTAAAAGTCCTCCTGATAATTGTTTAGGTAGATATTTTCTAAATTCTCCTAATCCAACTAACTTAATTGCATCTTCTACATATTGCTTTCTAACTTTTTTATTTTTTACATACAAACCACAAAAGTAGTCTATATTATCATAAACATTTAACTCACTAAATACTGCAACATCTTGAAATATTACACCTATTTTAGATTTTATATCATAAGAATCTGGTTTCATTTCCTTGCCAAATATTTTTATACTTCCATTTTGGTATTTTAATAATGCAAGTATTGAATTTATAGTGGTACTTTTACCGCTTCCATTTGGTCCTAATAACCCTAATATTTCTCCTTTATAAACATCAAATGATAAATTATTAATTGCTTTTTTATTCTTATATTCTTTTGTTAAATTCTTAACTTCAATAACTTTCTCCATAAGCCTATCCTTTTTACCTTCCTATTTATATCATTTGCTATTATATATCAAGTGCTATATTTTGTAAATACTTTATATATAAATTAACAATGTTCTAGTTTGTTTCAAAATTCTTTATGAACTCATTTATTTCTACTTTTAAATTATTATATTCTTTTTCACTTCCCCAAAATGTTATAAAGTAAATTTTATCTTTTACAGATACAAAAATCTGTTGAATAACATCTATAGTCTCTCCATCTGTAAGCTCTGATGTAATTTGATAACCTTTTTGATTTTTAGTTCTAATTTCTGATGTACTTTTTTCTTCTATATTTTCATTTGCATTTTGCTTTTTTATTTGTTTTATATATTCATCAACACTTATATTAGTTGTTATGCTTTTAACATATATAGAAGATGTATATTCTGAATTTGTAGTGCATGGAATTTCTAATTGCAATGCTCCTAAATATGAGCTATTTGGTCCTACTTTAGTAGTGTCTACTTTTGGAGTCAATGTCCAGTTTTCTTTATATTTGAAACTATAGTCTTCTGTTTTATATTGTTTCCAATTTATTTTTTCTTCTTTCTTTTCTATAGCATTTTTTAAATCTACTGGAATTGTAGCTGTTTTTATAAAGTTTCCTTTACCATATATTCTTGAATATACTTCTATTTTTAGCTTTGAATTTTTATTTATCTTTTCTGTGATTATTCTATCATTATATATTGCCTCTTCATATTGCTTTTCTTCTTCGCTACAAGTAATAATTTCTTTATTGTTTTCATCTAACACTTTATAATATTTTTCAATACTATCACCATCATAATTTGTCTTATCTGTTTTTATTTTTAAAATATTGGCATATGATCCTGTAACAAATTCTGTAACAGATACTTTTATATTTTTAGTAATTTCATAATTTTGAGGATTTTCAAATTCATATGTTTTTGAGTCCTCTAAGCTTTTTACATTAATATTTTCTTCTAAATTCCAATCATTTTCAAATGTTTTCCCATATATAGCATAAGCTGAATCTATATCTTCACATTCTGTGTATTCTTTTATTCTATAAATACTTGCATTTACTTTAACATCTTGAGTAGTATTAATTTTTATTTCGTTAACATCATATATTTGATAATACAAAAATGTTGTATCAGATGTTTTATCCATTGATGTATTTACTGGTGTAAAATTCATACCATTTATCTTATAATTTCCTTCTATTTCAATCCATGAATCTGAATCAATATTGGGAATATCAATTTCATATCCGACAATAAATGTGGTATCATCTATTGCTCCATCTAGCATTTTTATTTTCACATTATCAGCTGTCACTTCATTATCAAAACTTGTAGCATTTTCTTCATATTTACTATTTATTCCTAAATTTCTTAATAATGGTGAAATTATTGTTTCAGTACCATTAACATGTGCATATGTACATCCTCCAAAAAACACTGCTAATATTGAACATGCAGCAATAGATGCTTTTCCAAAATAATTACCTATTTTTAATTTATTATATTTCTTTTTATTTTCTTTCATATTTACCTCACTTTCAAAATTTTTCTTGCTTTAGAAAGTCTCGATTTTACTGTTCCTTCTGGAATATTAACTATTTGTGAGATTTCTTTTATTGAATAGTTATCATAATAATATAAAATAACTATTAACTTAAAATCTTCTTTTAAACATTCTATAGCTTTTTTTATTCCATATTCATCTAATTCATATCCATCATATCGAGCCATATTTATACCTCTCTCGACTCTCTCATCTATTGGTACTATATTATTTTTATTTTTCCTTTTTTAAAATAGCTTTTGCTGTTTTGTAAAATCGTAATTTATTTTTTTCTATTAATTCTGTAAATGTTTGTTCTTTATCCCTTTGAGATCTTGTATGTATCTTGTATGTATAATGGCCATTTTACATTTTCCTTTCTTTTTCATTTGTTAGACGTATCCATTTTTCTTTTGGTTCACTTTTTTTTAATTCTTTCATTTTTATTGTATCATAACAAAACTTAATTTTCATGCATATGAACAAAAAAGCTTCCAATTTTTATATTTCAAATATGATTATATCAATTATCATTTAAGACAAAACCTTGAACCATATAATCTTTAATTATTTTATTTGCCAAAATCCTAAATTTAATTACTTCTTTAGAGTTAACTCTAAACCCTATGGAAGTAATCATATTCAAATTATAATATAGATAAATTCTTTTAACCTCACGAGTTCTTTCTATTTGAACTTGTACAATTTTTGCACAAGTTGCATTATGAATTATTCTAATTGGATACCTAACAAACTCTCCTTATCTTTGATATACACATAAAAATAGAGTATACCTATATAATACACTCTATTCATTCTTTGATTTATCATAAATTTTACCACTTATTGCCTTTAAAATTAGGATTATGTAGTTCTTACCAAATTCCTAAAAGCTCTATTGTATTTCTATTTCTTAGCCAATCAGATATGAAAAATTCTCCATCTTTTGATTTTAACATATCTGTTAAAGAAATATAATCCTCATTATCAATATTGAAATAACTAATTCTTGTATCTAATACACTTAATTCTTTCATATTATCTCCTTTTAAGAACATTTGTTTTGTTGTATATCTATTGATAGTATTTGTCAATAAAATATGTAAAATTATTTCTATTTTTATAACTAAAAAGGAATGTCAACATATTTTCAATGTTTACATTCCTTGATAAAACTTTGTTTTATCGATTTTTAATTGTCTTTCGTTGACAAGCTAGAAATAATTTCTCTTTTTCGAATATTAATCAAATCCTTGTATTTATTGGCTTAAGCATTCTTTCCACAGCAATTCTTATATTTTTTTCCCGAACCACAAGGACAAGGATCATTACGGCCAACTTTAGGACCATCATTAACAACAGTTCTATTAACTTCAGACTTCATTTGTTGTCCATTATCTAAGCTATTAATAGCTTGTAAAGCTGCACCTGTAATTTTAGCTGTCTCTTCTCTTTTAACCTCTTCTTGTTTACGTAAATTCATAAGAATTTTAACAACATCATGCTTAATATCAAGAACCATCTCTTCGAACATATCCATACCTTCAATTCTGTATTTTACAACAGGATCTTGTTGTCCATAAGCACGAAGACCAATACCATCTTTCAATTCATCCATTGCATCAATATGATCCATCCATTTTTGATCAACAACTTTAAGCATAACAATTCTTTCAAGTTCTCTTAAATCTTCACTTCCAATTTCATTTTCTTTTTCTTCATATTTTGAAGAAGCTAACTCTTGAAGTTTGGCAATAATTGCATTTGAGTCTTTCGAATTTTCTTTTATGAAATCAATCATTTCAACTCCAAATGTATTTCTAATTTCAGTATCAAGTGCTTCTACACTAACGTCTTCATCTCCTGCAAAATATTTTAATACAATTTCTTCTGCAAGTGAATTTATCATATTTGATATATTGTCCTTTAAACTTTCTCCATCAAGAACTTGACGTCTTTGTTTGTATATTATTTCCCTTTGGGCATTCATAACATCATCATATTTTAATACATTTTTTCTAATACTAAAGTTTCTGCCTTCAACCTTTTTCTGTGCTGACTCTACTGCATTACTAATCATTCTATTTTCAATAGGAATATTTTCATCCATTCCGATTGTATTATAAACTTTTGTAATCATTTCTCCGCCAAAAATTTTCATCAAATCGTCATCTAGTCCTATGTAGAATTTTGATTCTCCTGGGTCTCCTTGACGTCCACTACGTCCACGTAGCTGGTTATCAATTCTTCTTGATTCATGTCTCTCTGTTCCTATTATTTTTAGACCACCTGCTGCTATTACTTTTTCTTTTTCTTCTTTTATTTCTTCATCAAATTTCTTTTCTAATCTTTGGAATTCTTCTCTTGCTCTTAAAATATCTTGATCATCTGTTTCATAATATGTATTTGATTCTTCTATTAGGTTTTCTGGGACCTTATTTTTCTTCATCTCTTGTTTTGCTAAATACTCACTATTTCCTCCAAGCATAATATCAGTACCACGCCCTGCCATATTTGTTGCAATCGTAACTGCTCCATATTTACCAGCTTGTGCTACAATTTCAGCTTCTTTTTCATGGAACTTAGCATTTAATACTTCATGTTTTATTCCTTCTTTTTTAAGAATTCTACTTAATTTTTCAGATTTTTCAATTGAAACTGTACCAACTAGAACAGGTTGTCCTTTTTCATGGCTTTCTTTTATGCTTTGTACTATTGCATTAAATTTAGCATTTTCATTTTTGTAAATAACATCATTTTGATCTTTTCTAATCATAGGCTTATTTGTTGGAATTGAAATTACATCCAAATTATATATTTCTTCAAATTCTGCCTCTTCTGTCATTGCAGTACCAGTCATACCTGATAATTTATCATACATTCTGAAATAGTTTTGGAATGTTATTGTTGCAAGAGTTTTTGATTCATCTGCAATCTTAACTCCTTCTTTAGCTTCTATTGCTTGATGTAATCCGTTATTATATCTCCTACCATACATGATACGTCCTGTAAATTCATCAACTATTAAAACCTCTCCGTCTTTAACGATATAATCAATATCTCTTTTCATTACTCCATGTGCACGTAAAGCCTGATTTACATGGTGTACTAGTGTTGAGTTTTCTATATCATTGAAGTTTTCTAGTCTGAATGTCTCTTCTGCCTTTTTAATACCTTTTTGTGTTAAAGATGCTGACTTAGCTTTTAAGTCTACAATGTAATCATATTTTTCATTGTCTTCAGCTTGTTCTTCGTCTTTAACATCTTCTTCTACTATTACTTTTGGTGTTAATCTTTTTACAAAATCATTTGCTTTTTTATACATTTCTGATGATTCATTTGCTCTACCAGATATAATAAGTGGTGTTCTAGCTTCGTCAATTAAAATACTATCAATCTCATCCACTATTGCATAATTTAATCCTCTTTGTACTAATTGATCTTTGTAAATTACCATGTTGTCTCTTAAGTAATCAAACCCGAATTCATTATTTGTTCCATAGGTTATATCACAAGCATATGCTTTTTGTTTTTCATTTGGTTTCATACCTGCTATTACAAGACCTACTGAAAGACCTAAAAATTTATATAATTTTCCCATCCATTCACTATCTCTTTTGGCCAAATAATCATTTACTGTTATTACATGTACACCTTTTCCTGTTAGTGCATTTAAATATACTGGAAGCGTTGCTACAAGTGTTTTTCCTTCACCTGTTTTCATTTCTGCAATTCTTCCTTGATGTAAAATAATGCCACCTATTAATTGAACGTCAAAATGTCTCATTCCCAATACTCTTTTTGACGCTTCTCTAACTACTGCAAATGCTTCTGGCAATATGTCATCTAATGTTTTTCCTTCTTCTAATTGTTTTTTGAATTCATTTGTCTTTGCTCTTAACTGTTCATCTGTTAATTTTGACGTTTCTTCTTCTAATTCATTTATTTTTTCCACTATCGGCTTTATTCTTTTTACTTCTTTTTCGCTGTAGCTTTTAAATATTTTGTTAAATACTCCCATTATTTTTCTTCCTTTCTTGTGTTGAATGTTTACTTCTTATTTAATATACCACGACTTTTTAGATTTTTCAAGGCTTTTGGAAATTATTTTGTCTAATGAGAAAAAGTGCCCCGAATTTCGGGGCACTTTCATACTCTGTAAATTTTGTTGCTTACTTTTTCTTTTTACAGCAGCATTGCTGCCGTCTTTGCCAGTTCACTGCGGACAGATTCATCATCTTTAAATGTAATCTGCCAACAAATATCCTGCCCTTTCATACGCTCGGAAGCATAGCTCAGCCCATTGGTTCTTTCATCCAATCCAGGCCTGTCGATCTGCTCAGGATCGCCAATGAGAACGAGCTTAGTCCCCATTCCTACTCTCGTAAGAATGGTTTTGACCTCGACAGGCGTCAGATTCTGCGCCTCGTCGACAATCATAAATGTGTTTATGATTGTACGCCCCCTGATATAACCTAAGGCCTCAGCCTGGATCAAGTCTCTCTCAAAGAAACTTGTTCCATCCTCATACAGAGGTTTATCATCAATGGGTTCTTCTTTGTCACGCTTAAACAACCCCCTCAAATTATCTTTGATTCCCCTCATGTAGGGGGCAATCTTCTCTTCCTCAGTCCCAGGCAAAAAGCCAAGTTTTTCCCCTGTTTCTGTGGGACTTCGGCTTACCAAAATCCCATTAGGGAACTTTCCTCTCTCCTCTGTAAGCTCTAAACCAGTCGCAAGAGAAAGAAAAGTTTTTGTCGTACCAGCAGGTCCTTTAATGATGGTCAAAGGTGCAACTTTTTCATCCATCATAAGAGCCTCGATGGCATACCTCTGCCCAAGGTTCTTGGGAGTCACCCCGTAGGGATGACATTTTTCAAAGGTAAGTTTTACGATTTCTTCCCCCTGAACTCTCCCAATGGCATTACTGTTGGTACCTTTCAGGTGCACAAACATATTAGGATAAATGCTTTTTTTCTCACTTTCATCAAATACCTCTTCTACACCAATCTTCTTGTTGGCATAGAAATCTGTTACAATGTTATCTGTAACATGCACTTCTGCTCTCCCTGTATATTGCTCACGCAATTCGGGAAGGAGCTCATCTCTAAATGACTGGGCTTGTATCCCAGCCATTTGTGCTTTCATCCTGAGAAGCGGATTTTTGCTGACCAGAATGAGCTGTTCCCCTTCGGGAAGAGATTCCTGAAGTCCCAAACATGTCTGAAGCATACGTGCTTCAGTATTTTTCAACTCGCCCACCTTCTTATTAACCTCTCTCTTATAATCGGTTACAACTTTCAAACAACTTCCGTTGGGCTGAACAATGCCCTCTCTAAGTTCTTTGAAACTGTAGGTTCCAAGGAAGGCCATAAATTCTCTGGCGATTTTGGCCCTTTCATTTTGCTTGCTCAAATACTCACTATGGAGCTTATCGAGCGTAGCCATGGTAATGATAACTGTGTTGTCATTACCAAAGCTCTGGGTTACATTCCGCTTAGCAACCACTGTGCCAGCACTTAAGACAAAATGTTTTCTCAAAAGCTTAACAACTCCTTTTTTAAATTTACAAAGCACTATTTCTCTTGTATATACACAAGAAATAATATTTTGTATGTTACTATTATATTATGTTTCTTTAAATTTTGCAATATATTTCAACTAATTTCTAACAAAATTTACTATTATTCGACATTTTACGTATACCACCATTTCTATTTTTATTACATTTAAATCTTAAAACATTCCACTTGTAGGCACATATGTATCACTTGGTGGCATCACAAAAGAATTATCAGGTTCAGTTGTTTCTTTTAATTCAAAAACTTTTATAAATGGAACTTCTTCATTATGATATTTTCCAAGCTCTATAGTTCCTGTTATATTAACCCAAGTTCCATTAGGAAACATATTAGCATCTTTGTATTCACATAAAAATCCAACAACCACTGACTGTGTTTTACTCTCATTTATATACATATCTCTTGCAATAACGAATTGTTCTTCTTTAAAATCAATTACTCTGTATACATACCCTGTAAAATTAATTTTCATCCCAATATAAGAATCAGGATCGTCATGTACGGCTTTTAATATATTTGTATAGTTATCTGTTTGAATCTCTGTTATATCTTTTGTCATCACTTTATCATTTATTTTAAATTTCCCACTTGTAAAAAATATTCTATAAATACTAATTCCAAATACAATTAGCATAAATAATGATAATACTGCAATAATCGTCTTTAATGCTGCACCACCATTTATTTTTAAATTATATATTAACATACCACTAGCCCTCCCGCCAAAACTCTTTTTTATAAGTTTATGAAATCTTTTACAATTTATGCCAAAAGAACTAGCTCAAAACCTCTTTACGGAAAAAAAAGAACCGACACCAAATTTCCCTCTTCTAGCATTTCCGCAAATATGCTTTTCAAAATTATTAAAACAATAGGTCCTACAAACATTCCCATAACCCCCATTACCTTAAAGCCTGTATACATAGCAATAAGTGTAAAAATAGGATGAATTCCAATTTTGCCACTTACAATTTTAGGTTCTAAAAATTGTCTTACAATCGACATTATTACCCATAATACCAAAATTGAAATTCCCAGTCTTAAATCCCCATTTAATGCTGATATTATTGCCCAGGGAACCATAACAGATCCTGATCCTAAAATAGGCAGTGCATCTACAAATCCAATCGCTAGTGCTATTAATAATGGATATTTAACATTCATTCCAACAAACTTCAGAACATATAGTCCTATTACAGAAATCACAAATGATACCATTATAAGTATTAATTCTGCTTTTAAGTATCCTCCTAAGTTTTTTGTTATCTCTTTTATGTGTATTCCCATTTTTTGTACCCATTTTTTAGGCATATGATGTTCCATAAAATCTAAAATGTAAATCCTGTCAGTACATATAAAATATAAAGAAAGAATTGTTATTACCATATATATTGCAATAGTCGGAATTGAGGTTACTCCATCTATTAACTTTGTTAAAAATTCAGTAAGCCATTTTGACACTTTTAATAAAATTTCTCTGGATGAGTCTTGTGCTAAATTTATAACATTACTTGAAATGTTTATTTTAGTTATGTTCATCTTTTCAATCGTTTCTTGAATTTGTGTATATGCTTTATCAATATAAAGGTTCAGTGTTTGTAGCAGATTGGTTGATTCTGATATTAATGAAGTAATACCCCATATTACACTTCCTATTATTATTGAAAACACTATTAAAAATATTATTATTGAACTCATTTTTCTTGTCATTCGAGTCTTTTTCATTAAATATCTTATTGCTGGTTCAATCATTAGTGAAATAATAAATGCTACTAAAAATGGCATATAAAATACTGCCATTTTCACTCCTATATATATAGCTATTATTACTAAAACTATATTTAATACTTTTCTTATAACTTTATAAATATAATTTAAATCTTTTGACATTTGTCCTCTTTTCTATGTACAGCAGCATAAAGCTGCTCTGAGCATAATATGAAATTAATAATTATTTTTAGTTTGTCCGCCACATCCGCATATATCTTCTACAGTATTACAAAATTTAGCTTCTCCTGTTTCTTCACTATAATGTGCTAAGTCTCCAAGTGTTAATATTCCTATAACTTTGTTATTGTCTACTACTGGTATTCTTCTTATTTGATTTTTTGCCATTTTACGTTCAGCTTCATTAATATCATCATTTTGAGTACAAGTACAAACATTACATGTCATTATTTCACTTGCTGGCGTATTTTTAACATCTTTATCACAAGCTACACTACGCAATATTATATCTCTATCTGTAATTACTCCTACAATGCAATTATTTTGATCACATACAGGAACACATCCTATATGGTTTTCATTCATTAATTTAGCAATTTCATATACTTTAGTTTCTGGCTTTACGCAACAAACTTCCCCACACATACAATCTTTTATTTTCATACCAATATACTCCTTTTTTCTTTTTTGAGAATTTATTTCTCATTTATATTTTAGTCAAAAATAAAAAAGATTATTCTTGTTTGAATAATCTTTTAAAAACAAATTTAAACAAATTTAATTTATAATAGGCTTTTTATCAGAATTAATAAATTTGGGGACATCATTTTTTATTTTTTTATAACTATTACTGGAACTTCCATTTCTTCTTTTGTTAATCCACAATGTGTAGATTTTTTAACCGGCTTTCCATCTACCAAAAATGTTTCTATTCTAATAATACTACTAGATGTTGATAATGCAATATAATTTCCAATAAAGTCATCAATCTTAGGATGTTTTTTTCCAAATCCTAACATATTTTTTTGCAAAAACTCTTCTTTTGTCATCAATAAGAATTCTTCACCAAATATTTTGTTGAATCTTTCTTCAAATATTTTTTTCTTATCTTCTTTTACCCAAAAGGCTACAGTTCTTGATTCTAATGATGGAGGTAATATTAAAAATTCTTGTATTTCTGGATAATCCAACAAAGTATAAGATTTTTCTATATTTTTATGTCCATGGTCTGCAGAAATTATAATAATTGTATCTTCTTCTAATCCTTTACTCATTTTTTCTATTTTTGCTTCTGTTTCTTTTATATATGTACTTGCTTCTGTTGAGTCTGTTCCAAATTTATGTAATAATCCATCTGGATTATCACAATATGCTAAAATAAATTTTTTACCTGGGTTGTCACATAACATTTCTATATTTAGAATTATTTCATCTATACTATCTGCTCTAATACTTCTTTTAGATCTTTTATCTGAATATGTTGGTGTTAATTCATATGCTTTAACATCTGGTGATGCTTTTTCAATTTGCTCAAATATTGGTGTATAATCTACTACCTCTTTAAATACATCTATTTTCGCACCTTTAAAATTTTCCCCTTTATATGATTCTTTATGACTTAACATATTAGCTCATTTTGTTTAAAATATCCATTTGGAGATATTGGAGTTAATATATGTTCTCCCATTCCATCTAATATTATGAATACTACATTTTTGTATTTTTTTTGTAATTCCTTGTCTAGTTTTTCTAATGATTTGTGATTTGTTTCTACATTATAATGTTTTAATATTGATGTTATTGTATTTAATATACAATGTTCATAATTTGGTAACACTAATTTATTATTAGTTGTGTGCAAATGTAAATCTATCATAAATACCTCCCTATTTTATTTGGGTTTCTTCTTTCTTTTTTTTAGCAATCTTTAATGGTGATGTTTTAGGATTTGGTCCTGTTGTAAACTTTCCTTCTATTTTATCAAAGTGTAATTTTCTATATGCAGAAGTAGACCTTGTCTTCATTGTTTCTTTATTTCTAGGTGTAAAAATAATATTAAATTCTGTATTATCTGAAAAATCTTTTCTTAAATCTGAACCATAAAATACAGCATCAAATTGTTTTCCATATTTTTCTTTAAACCATTCTGCCGCTATTTTAAGTTCTCTAGTATAATATATATATGCATCATTCACAAATCTAAAATGTCTTAAGATTTCCATTCTCTCATTATCTGAAATTATTGGTTTTTTGTTTTTATGTTTCTGAACCAAATCATCTGATTTTACTCCTACAACTAATCTCTCACATTCATTTGACGCTAATATAAGATTTTCCAAATGTCCCGCATGAAATAAATCATATGTTCCTGGTGCATATCCCAATTCATATTTCTTTTCTTTCATTTTCTTTTTTTTATTTTTTCCTTCTTGATAATTTCTATATCCTTCTCTAACAGATTCTTTTAATATATCTTCATGTAAACTTTTTACAGGAAATACAAAGTCTACTCCTGTAATATATCTCATTATGTTCATTCTATCTTCTAGGCTTTTTAATGGTGTACTAAATCCTAAATTTTCACATAATTCATCTTCATATATACCTACTCCAAAATTCTCTATCCCTTCTTCTTTGCTTAATTGAATTTTTTTATCTAATTCCTGTAAATCTTTCGCTCTTAAAATATCAAAAACACCTGTTGTATATGCTATCATACTTTTTCCCTCCTTATACCAACTTTTTATAATAATTCCATTTGTCTGAATTATTCATGACTTCTTTTTCTATTTCTTCTAATGTTAATTCTGAAATTTCATCAATTACTCTGTATGCTAATTGTAATGTTAATATTTGTGGAGTTCCATCCTTAAAAAAAACTTTAGATTTTACTTTTTCCGGTAAGATAACTTTATATTTTTCAATAATAGTTTTATTTGTCATATCATAATCATAATAAATTTGAGGTTTTTTTATCTCTTCTAAATAATAATTGTAAAATAAATAATCTGTAACAAGATGTAAAAAATACCCTTGTTTAAAGTCTGTATCTATTTTATTATTTTTTAAATATTTTTTTAAGTTTGTATATGCTGGTGATTCTCCATAATGTGTTTTAGATTTATCATTAGTAAAATCAGGCTCTATTGAACCTAATATAAAATCTTGCGATTTTTCTTTATTATGTTTTCTTAAATATTCTTGTGCAATCGCTAAATGTACTGCATATCCTGGCATCTATCTTCCTCCTTTACTTTAATAATTATTATAACATTTTTTTTACAATTTGTATATAATTAGTTGATATATAAAAAACATGACCTAATATAATAAGTCATGCCTTTTTATTTTAATACTCATATAAATCATATCCATCATCTAAAGAAGAAAGATATTCTCTATTATATTTAATATCCCCTCTTGGTTGAGGTCTCATTGGTGGTCTCATCGGTGGTCTCATTGGCGGACGAGGTGGTCTTGGTGGTCTAAATCCAGGAAAACCTGGTCTTAATAATAATTCTCTTAACAGTAAAATTCTTATCAAATCATTCAGTCCTTGATTTCTTATTGGTTGCCTATCATCACTCCTTGTATTTGTTGTTTTTTCATCTTTTATTTTATTCTCTTCTTTTCCTCGTGTTTGTGTAAGTTCATTGTCTTCAATTACAGAATATATTTCATTCGTCATTATGTCGATTAATTCTCTAGTAATTGGTCTTGTATTTTGCTCACAAGCTTTTTGTACCATAGGATATACAATTCTGTATATATCAGGATAACAATTTTCTAATTCTTGCATTTGTATGTTACTCATTGCAGACATTGGTTGATTAGATGCCATCGGTGCCATTGCAGGCATTGTATAAGAATCATATCTTTCATAATTATCATAATTCATGTTATATGTATTTGGATAATTATTCATTCCTTGATAGCCTAATACGCTTCTCATATAATCTTCATATAATGAATCATTCATCTTATTTCTTCCTTTCTCGAGACTTAAAGCCCCTAAATCTAATAATACATTATATGTTCTTAATTTATAATTGGTTCCTTAAAATTTCATAACCTCTTCTTTGAATCTGTCTCCTCTATCATACATGTCTTTAAACATATCAAAACTAGTACTAGCAGGAGAAAACAAAACTATTTGACCTGATTTAGCAACTCTTTTAGCTAAATCTAAACTTTGTTTAAATGATTCACACATATGTATGTCTAAATTTTTATTTTGTAGTTCTAATTCTTTTTTTACAGCTTCATATATTTTATTAGCTGTTTGCCCAATTAGAATTAAGCATCTAACATTTTCTACTATAGGTCTTCCTATTGGTGTGTAATCTAAATTTTTATCAGCCCCTCCAGCTATTAACACAATTTCTTTATTATCAAATGCATTCAAAGCTGAAATTCCTCTTGTTGGACTTGTACTTGCAGAATCGTTATACCATTCAACACCATCAATTACTCGAACTAATTCAAGTCTATGATGAACACCTGAGAATTCTTTTATTGTATCTACTGCTTTATCAATATCTACCAGTCCTTTTGTCAAAGCTAAAGCTGTACAAATATTTTGAAAGTTATGTTCTCCTTTTAATTTCAAGTCTTTAGTATCAATTATATGTCTCCTAATTCCGTCTTCACATTCTTTTATTATTCCATTATCCACTATAAAACCGTTTTCAAGTTTTTTGGTACTGCTAAACATTATTACTTTTCCATTTGCTTCGTCTCTACAAGAATTTGTAATATCATTGTCAGCATTTAAAACCAATACTCCATTTTCGTCTTGGTATTTAAATATATTTTTCTTTGCATCTATATATTCTTGATAATCTTTATGTATATTTAAATGATTTGGAGTTATATTTGTAATCCCTGCTATTTCTGGGCTAATTTCCATACCCATTAATTGAAAACTACTTAATTCTAATACAATAATATCATCAGGTTCTATTTCGCTCAATTTAGTAAATAATGGTATTCCTATATTTCCACCTAAATATACTTTATACCCTGCATTTTTTAGAATCTCATATGTCAATGTTGTAGTTGTCGTTTTTCCATCACTTCCTGTAACTCCTATAATTTTACATGGTGCCATTTTTATGAGTTGCTCAATTTCTGTTGTAACTATTGCCCCTCTATTTTTTTCTTCTATCAATTCTGGCTTAGTTGGCAAACAACTTGGAGATCTAAATATTAAATCAAATCCTTTTAAATTATTTAAATTTCCTTTTCCTAAATAAAATTTAAAACCATAATCCTTAATTTTGTTTATTACATTTTGTTCTAATTTTTCTTCTTCTCTATCATCAAATACTGTCACATTAGCATTCTTTTGATATAAATAATCTATTAATGGAATATTGCTAACTCCTAGTCCTATAACAGCAATTTTTTGATTTTTCAATTTACTTTCAAAATCTTCTAACTCTTTATTCTTATATTCCATTTGTAACTACCTCCCCAATATTTTGTAATACCATTTGAGCCGCATCTTTTGGGCTTTTACAATTAGTTACATCTAAAATTTTGGTTTGTGGATATATTCTATAATATCCAGACTTTTCTTGTAAATCATCTCTTGATTTTATCATTTCCTCTATTTGCTCTTTTGGTATTTCTTTATTATATTGCATATATTTTCTATTTGTTCTTTCTTCTAATGATGCATCAATAAAAAAATGTTGAGTAACATTTGGATACATTTTTACTATGTCTCTTGAAGATAATATTATATTATATTTTTCTCTATATTCATCTATTAACTTTCTCCCAAATTCATATAACTTAGTATTATCTGCCACATTACTTACTTTTGATACAGCCATAGAAGCTTGTTTTGATTGTAATTCCTTTTCAGCTATTTTTTTCCCTTTCATGTATATAACTGTTTCTTTATTTTCTATTTTAATCTCTATTCCTAGTCTTTTCATTATCTCAAAGGCATCAAGTTTTTCTGTATTTTCTATTTTATTTTTCATCATTCCATATACTATTGCTCTATATATTTCTCCACCATGTAATATTATTGAATTTTCTATTTGTTTTAATAATTCTCTACATATAGATGTTTTACCTGCTCCAACAGTCCCTTCTATTCCTATTACTATATTTCTCATTTTACTTTTCCCTCCATATATATTTTTTATTATATAACTTTTAAGCTTGAATTACAATAATTTTGTATATTTATCCACTATTAGGGTAAAATAATTTTGTAAATTTGAAATGGAGGTGTTCTTCTATGTCAGAAAAAAATAATAAACAAAATAAAAATAATAACAGAAATAATGAAAACAACAACAACAATAATAACAGCCAAAAAAATAACAATAGATAGTTTTACTATATTTAAAAGACTCTATGTAAAACAATTACATGGAGTCTTTTATTATTTATATGATTATGCTGTTTCTTTTTGTTCAACAGTCGTCATTCTTTCTCTTCTGTCCCTTTTAATTTTATTAGGATTTTCAATTATTTTAGGTCCAACATTATTTAGCACTGTATCTTTAGTAATAATGCATTTTTCTATTTTTTCATTTGATGGTATATCAAACATAATATCTCTCATAATATCTTCAATTATAGAACGCAAGCCTCTAGCTCCTGTCTTTCTTTCTATGGCTTTATCAACAATCGCTTCTAATGCTTCTTGTTCAAATACCAATTCTACATCATCCATTTGTAGCAATTTTTTATATTGTTTTACTAAAGCATTTTTAGGTTCTGTAGTTATTTTTATTAATGCTTCTTTGTCTAGTTCTTTCAAAGATGCAATTATTGGTAATCTTCCTATAAATTCAGGTATCATACCAAATTTTAATAAATCTTGCGGTAAAATTTGTTCAAATACTTTATATCTATCAATATCTTTTTTGCTTTGGATTTCTGCTCCAAATCCCATTGATTTTTTACCCATTCTATCTTTAATTATATTTTCTAGTCCTTCAAAAGCACCACCACATATAAATAATATATTTGATGTATCTATTTGCAACAATTCCTGTTGTGGATGTTTTCTCCCTCCTTGTGGTGGAACTGATGCTATTGTCCCTTCTACTATTTTTAGTAAAGCTTGTTGTACTCCTTCTCCACTTACATCTCTGGTTATTGACGGATTTTCTGATTTCCTTGTTATTTTATCTATTTCATCTATATATATTATTCCTTTTTCAGCTTTTTCTATATCCCCATCTGCTGCTTGGATTAATTTTAAAAGTATATTTTCAACATCTTCTCCAACATATCCAGCTTCTGTAAGTGTTGTAGCATCTGCTATTGCAAATGGTACATTTAAAATTTTTGCTAATGTGCTTGCTAAAAGGGTTTTTCCACATCCTGTTGGTCCTAATAATAAAATATTACTTTTTTGTATTTCTATATCATCATCATTTTGCTCATGTTTAGATTCCATTTCTTCTTCATTAGCAATTCTTTTATAATGATTATATACTGCTACTGATAATGTTTTTTTAGCTTCATCTTGACCTATTACATATTGATCAAGAATTTCTTTTATTTCTTTCGGACTTGGTATTTTTTCCAATCCAGCTAGTGTATATGTGTCATTGTCCTCTTCATAATATTCGCTTTCAATTATTTCATTACACAACTCTATACATTCATTACATATATATACTCCTGGACCAGCAACTATTTTTCTAACACTGTCTTGTGTTTTACCACAAAATGAACATTTTACACCTTTTGGTGTATCGTTTTTTGCCATATGCTTTTCTCCTTTTTTAATTTAACTTACTAGATTCTTTTATCCATAATTCCATCAATCAATCCATATTCTAATGCTTCTTGTGCTGTCATATAGTGATCTCTTTCTGTATCTCTTTCAATTGTTTCTATTGATTGCCCTGTTTTTTCACTTAATAATTTATTTAGTTTTTCTCTTGTTCTTATCATGTGATCTGCATGAATTTTTATTTCTGTTGCTTGACCAGAAATTCCTCCACCTTGACCTCCTATTAATGGTTGATGTATCAATATTTCTGAATTTGGTGTTGCAAACCTCTTACCTTTCTCGCCATTTGCTAGTAATACTGCTCCAAAACTTGCAGCTAATCCAACACATATTGTTGATACTGGACATTTAATATAATTCATTGTGTCTACAATACCCATTCCATCTGTTATTGATCCACCTGGTGAATTTATATATAAAAATATTTCTTTGTCTGGATCTTCTGATTCTAAAAATAATAATTGTGCAATTATCAAACTAGCTGATGTTGGATTTACATCCTCTCCTAAAAAAATTATTCTGTCTTTTAATAATCTTGAGAATATGTCATATGACCTTTCTCCTTTGCTTGTTTGCTCAATTACATATGGTACTAAACTAGCTTTTTCTAACATATTTCTTCCTCCTTTTTATTTTACCGATTAAATCGGATTTTTTCTATTTTTATTAAAATAATTAAAAGGGAAAATAGGAATCGACACTATTTTACCCATAAAGGGCAAAAAGAGAACCGACACCAATTTGCCCTTTTCAGCTATTTCTTACTACTCTTTTTTGTTTCTTTTTTTGTTTCCTTTTTATTTTCAATATGTTTTGCATTCTTTACTATAAATTCTAATGCTTTTTCTGACTTTATTCCTTCTTCTAAGTAGTTTTTTAAGTTTTCATTTTTACTTAGTTCTTCTACTTTTTTTCCATAGTTTTTAGCCATTTCTTCCATTTTTGCATTTACTTCTTCTTCACTTGCTTCTATTTTTTCTGCTTTTATTATAGCTTCTAGTACAAGTCTTGATTTTATTGCTTCTATAGCTTGTGGCTCATATTCTTTTCTCATTTCTTCTTCTGTTCTACCTACCATTTTTAGATATTGCTCTAAATTTAATCCTTGATATGATAGTCTTTGTTCAAAATCTCTTAACATATTATCAATTTCTAAATCTATCATTCCTGATGGAATATCTAATTTTGCTTCTGCACATATAGCTTTCATTGTTGCATCTTCTGTTTCATATTTTATTCTTTGTTCGTTATTTTTTTCTAATTTTTCTTTAATGCTCTTTTTTAATTCATCAAGTGTATCGAATTCACTTACATCTTTCGCAAACTCATCATCTAGTTCTGGTAATTCCTTTTTCTTGATTTCATGCAACTTTACTTTAAATATAGCTTCTTTTCCAGCTAAATCTTTTGAAAAATATTCTTTTGGAAATGTTACTTTTATTTCTTTATCTTCATCAATGTTCATACCTACTAATTGGTCTTCAAACCCTGGAACAAATGCTCCACTTCCAATTTCTAATTCATGGCTTTCTGCTTTTCCACCATCAAATGCCACTCCATCAACAAATCCCTCAAAATCTATTATTGCAGTATCTCCATTAGCTAATGGTCTATCATCTACTGTAATTAATCTTGAATTATGTTCTTGCATGTGTCCTAATTCATGTTCAATATCTCCTTCTTCAACTGTATATTCTACCTTTGGGATTTCTACTCCTTTATATTTTCCAAGTTGTACTTCTGGCTTTGTTTGTACTACTGCTGTAAAAATCAAATCTTTTCCTTTTTCCATTTGAACAATATCTACTTCTGGTCTGCTTACAGCGTCTATTTTATTTTCTTTTAAAGCTTCTTCATATCCTTCAGTAGCAACATCATTAAATGCGTCTTCATAAAAAATTTGTGCCCCATAATATTTTTCTACTATATTCATTGGTGCTTTTCCTTTTCTGAACCCTGGTATATTGAAATATTTCGCATTTTGGAAATATACTTTTTTCATAGCATTTTCAAATTTTTCCGCTTCTATTGTAATTTCTAATTTAACTTCATTTGCCTTTTCTGTTTTCTCTACTTTACAATTCATTATAATCTTCCTTTCTTGTCGCTTTTAACTTTTATATTATATCATAATTTTTCCATTTTGCAATACTTTTTTAAAAATACTTATTAGCTCTATTTAATTATGCTATAAAAATTTTCAAATTCGAATCCTCGTTCTCTAAAATATTGAATAATTGTTGGTAATGCCTCTGCTGTTGCAGTCTTATTTCCTGCATCATGCATTAGAACAACAACACTATTATGTTTTGGAACGGTTTTTTCGAGTTCTGCAATAAATTCTTCAATAGTTTTAGCACCAGCAGAATCTGATGTTAAAGCATTCCAATCAACATGCAAAATTCCATTTTGATCTAATATTTGAGCAGCACTTTGTTTTACTTTAGCGTATTTTCCTCCTATATATCCTCCTGGAAATCTGAACAAATGTGGCTCATATTCCTGAACTCCTATAGCATTTTTTATTAAAATTATACTTTTGTTATATTCATCTAATACACTTTGTGGTGAAGCATATATTTGTGAATACACGTGAGAATAACCGTGACTAGCTAAATAGTGTCCTTCTTCATATTCTCTTTTTACAATGTCTGGGCTTAATTCTACTCTACTTCCCAGTAAGAAAAATGTTGCCTTGATATTCTCTCGTTTTAATGTATCTAAAATTACAGGTGTTACTGTTTGTGATGGCCCATCATCAAAAGTTAAAAATACTCTTTTATTTTCTGAGTGATATATATTTGCTAAATTATTTTTTGCTTCTTCAGTTAACTGCGGTAATTTGGCCATTTTATTTGCCTCTTCTTCTGCTTTTTGCTTCTCTGTATTCGCTTGTTTATCTCCTTTAACATGCTCTATTTGGTCCTCATAAGAAACATAAAACTCTTGAATCTTTTTATTTCTATTTATTTCCCTAATTACAATCATAAACATAATTAAAAGTACTAATAAAAAAGCTATTATTATTGAGTTTCTTTTATTTATATATTTTCTTCTTATAGATATCAAATCCATTTTTTCACCTTTTATTTATATTCTAGTTTCTTAAATATTCTAACTCTTCTTCCATATTTTTTCTCATGAATAGTGGTTTTCCTTTTTCAATTACTTTAATACTTTTTAATTGATTATATTTATCTAAACTTTTCCATGTTTGTAATTCTGATGGTATTCCTATTTGATTTAATAAATCTTTTGCTGTTTCCTCCATAAATGGCAATAACACTATTCCTATTTTTCTGATATTTTCAATTAAATGATACATACTTGATGATAATTTTTCTGTTTCTTCATTTTTAGAAAGTTCCCATGGGCGAGTTTCATCTATATATTTATTTGTCCTTGCAATAATTGCCCATAGTTCTTGCAATGCATTTGCCATTTCATATTTTTCTATTAATTCTTCAACTTTTGCAGTTTGTTTATTTGTAAAGTCTTCAAATTCTTTATCTACGTCATTTGGTGTCCCGTTATATTCAGGCACATTTCCATTAAAATATTTGTTAATCATTGAAACTGTTCTATTTACAAGATTTCCTAAATCATTGCATAAGTCAAAATTATATCTTTCAACAAAGCTTTCTGGTGTATACAATCCATCTTGTGATATCGGCATCTCTCTTAATAAAAAATATCTTGTTGCATCAAGTCCATATCTACTTATTAATTTTTCTGGATATACAACATTTCCCTTAGATTTTGACATTTTACCATCTTTCATCATTATCCAATTATGAACTAATATCTTTTTAGGTAATGGCAAGTCTAGTGCCATTAAGAATATTGGCCAATATATTAGGTGAAATCTTGCTATGTCTTTTCCAATTATTTGTAAATCAGCTGGCCAGTACTTTTTAAATAAACTATCATCTTCTTGCATATACCCTAATGCTGTTAAATAATTGGTTAATGCATCTAACCATACATATATCACATGTTTAGGATCACTTTTAACTTTTATTCCCCAATCAAATGATGTTCTTGTTACACATAAATCTTCAAGTCCTGGTTTTATAAAATTATTTATCATCTCTGTTTTTCTATATTCAGGTTGAATGAAATCTGGATGTTCATTATAATATTTTAATAGCTTGTCCGCATATTTTTTCATATTAAAGAAATATGCTTCCTCTTTCATTAATTTTACTTCTCTTCCGCAATCTGGACATTTTCCATCAACTAACTGTGTTTCTGTAAAATATGTTTCACATGGCATACAATACCATCCCTCATATTCCCCTTTATAAATGTCTCCTTTTTTCAAGAAAAATTCAAATATATCTTGAACTGCATTTTCATGTCTTTGTTCAGTTGTTCTTATAAAATAATCATATTTTATATTCATTAATTTCCATAGGTCTTTTGCCATTTGTGCCATCTCATCTACATGCTCTTGTGGTGTTTTTTTTCTTTCTTTTGCAACTGTTTCTATTTTTTGTCCATGTTCATCTGTTCCTGTAAGCATGTAGACGTCATATCCTTTTAATTGCTTATATCTTTTTACTGTGTCAGCTAATGTTGTTGTATATGCTGTTCCTATATGAAATTTTCCACTTAGGTAATATATTGGTGTTGTTATATAAAACTTTTCCATACTTTCGTCCTCCTTATTTTACAATATTATATCCCTTTTAAGCAAGCTATTTTTAATAGTTCCTATTCCTATAAATTGGCTGTCACTATAAATTTTGTAAACTCCATCTTCTAATTTCCATGTTAATTGAACTCCATTCAAAAATAACTGTAACCTTTTATTATCTAATTCGATACTTTTGCTCTTATCAAAATATTCTTCAATAGTAATAAAATTATTATGTATGTTTTTTTCAAGTTCTTCTATTCTTATTGAATCTTCTATTTTAAATTCTCCAACTTTGATTCTATTTAATTCTTTCATATAACCTATTGTATGAAGCCTTTCGGCTATGTTTTCACACAATGTTCTTATATAAGTTCCTTTAGAACAATATACTCTAAATTCTATTGTTTTGTTTTGCAAATCAGTCCTTATAAGTTCTATATTATATATTTCTATTGTTCTTGGTTGTATTTCTACATGCTCTCCTCTTCTTGCATATTCATAAAGTTTTTTTCCATTTACTTTTATTGCTGAATACATTGGTGGAACCTGATTCTGCTTTCCAATCAAAGATTTAAACACTTTGTCTATATTTATTTGTTGTAAACTTTCTTCAGATACTTCTCCAGTTTCAAGAATATTACCTTCTCCATCTGCTGTATCTGTCTTCGTTCCAAGTTGTAATATTGCTTCATATGTTTTATCATGATTTATTATGTATTTGGAAATTTGTGTTCCTTTCCCTACAAGTAAAGGTAATACTCCTGTTGCATTAGGATCTAAAGTGCCAGTATGTCCAACTTTTTCATTCAAAATTCTCTTTGCCCTTTTTACTATATCGTGTGATGTACAACCTTTAGATTTATTTATAACTATTATTCCATTCATATTCTTCTAATCCCTGTTTTATCGCTTTTATAGCCTTACTTTTTGCTTGTTTAATATTTCCACTTATAAAGCATCCTGCTGCTCCTCTGTGTCCTCCACCTCCAAGCAACATGCATATGTCAGATACATTTACTGTTTCATGTGAACGCAAAGAACCTTTAAATCCATTTACTCCTTCTTTTTCTTTTAGAAGTACTGCAACTTCAACACCCTCTATATCTCTCATCATTTCGGCTAGTCCATCATCATCTCCTACTTCTGCTTTTGCTCTTTTATAGTCATCTAATGTCAAATAAGCCATAGCTATTTTTCCATCTTCTAAAAATTCTAATCTATTGTAAACAACTTTTTCTAATTCACAATGTGCTTTACTTTTATTTCTTACTGCTATTTTACAAATCTCTTTTAATTTTGCTCCTTTTCTTATTAACTCTGCTGCAAATTCAAATGTTTCTGGTACTACTCCACCCCATTGAAATCCACCTGTATCAGTTACCATTCCAGTTAATATACAAGTTGCAATTTCTTTTGTTATAGGTATTTCGTAGTATTCAAAAATTGCAATTAAAATTTGAGAACATGCTGGTGCAACTGGATCTACATAATTTAAATCTGCAAACATTGCATTTACTGAATGATGATCTATTTGTATTGTCTTTTTAGCTGGTTCAAAATATTCCTTTGAACCAACTAATCTTTTTAGATCTGTACAATCCACTGATATAGCCAACTCATAAGGTTCTTTCTTTCCTTCTGTTACTATTCTTTCTATTCCTGGTAGAAACTTCAGATTTTTTGGATATTCTGGTATTACAACATCTGCTCTTTTTCCTAGTTGATCTAATGCATGCATCATTGCTAGTGAACTTGCTACAGCATCTCCATCTGGTGATTCATGTGTTAATATAACTATGGTTTGTGCTTTTTTTATCTCTTCTATTATATTATCTAATGTCATTTTTTCCTCCCTTATATTCGTACAATATTCTCTAATCTTTTATTTATTTTCTATTTAGTTCATTTATAATATTTTCAATCTTTGCACCATATTCTAGTGATTTATCTAATTCAAATACCAATTCTGGTGTATTTCTTAAATTTATTCTTTTTGCTAATTCTGATCGTAAGTATCCAGATGATTTCTTTAAACCTGCTAAAGTATCTTGCACATTTTTAGAATTCAAAATACTTACTGATACTTTTGCATATTTCAAATCTGGTGTCACTTTTACTCTAGTCACACTAATCATTCCTGTTACACTAGGCTCTTTTAACTCGTAACTAATTATTTGACTAAGTTCTTTTCTATATTCTTCGTCAATTCTTCCTTGGCGATTATTATTCTTTGGCATTTTTTCCTCCTTACTAAAAAAGGGCAAAATGGGGTCGGTTCTATTTTTGCCCTCTCTTTAAGTCTAAGGCAAAAATAGAACCGACCCCATTTTGCCCTGCTGTGCTATCTCTTAATTTCCTCAAGAATATATGCTTCTATGATATCTCCCTCTTTAATATCATTATATTTTTCAATTTGAATACCACATTCATAGCCTTTAGCAACTTCTTTAGCATCATCTTTAAATCTTTTTAAAGATGCAAGTTTACCCTCATGTATAACAACATTATCACGTAAAACTCTAACACCAGCGTTTCTTTCAAGCTTTCCTTCTATAACATATGCACCAGCAATAGTCCCAACATTTGATATCTTAAATGTTTGCCTTACCTCTGCATTTCCTATTACATGTTCTTCAAATTTTGGTGCAAGCATTCCCTTCATAGCTGCTTGAACATCATCTATTGCTTGATAAATTACTGAATATTGTTTTATTTCTACTTCTTCTTTCTCTGCCATGTCTCTTGCTGACGGTATTGGACGTACATTAAATGCTATTATTATTGCATTAGAAACTTTTGCAAGTGTTACATCTGACTCTGTTACTGCTCCAGCAGCAGCATGAATAACTTTTACTTTAACTTCTTCATTTGACAATTTCTCCATTGATTGTTTAATTGCCTCTACAGACCCTTGAACATCTGCTTTTACTATTAAATTAAGTACTTTCAAGTCTCCAGCTTCCATTTGACTAAATAAATTGTCTAATGTTACTTTACTCATAGCATTTATATTTTTTTCTCTTTCTTGACGTTTTCTCTTTTCAATTAAATGTTTTGCTGTTTTTTCGTCTTTTACTTCATAGAATATATCTCCTGCTTGTGGCACTTCTGTTAATCCCATTATTTCTACTGGTGTTGATGGTCCAGCTTTTTTTACCTTTTTGCCCTTTTCATCTGTCATGCTTCTTATTCTTCCTATTGCAGATCCTACAACTATTGTGTCTCCAACATCAAGTGTTCCTCTTTGTACAAGCATTGATGCTATTGCTCCTCTTCCTTTATCAAGTCTTGCTTCTATTACTACTCCTTTTGCTTGTTTATTTGGATTTGCTTTTAGTTCTAACACATCTGCTTCTAATAATACCATCTCTAGTAATTGATCTATATTTGCATGTTTTTTAGCAGAAATCGGCACAAATATTGTGTCTCCGCCCCATTCTTCTGGAACTAATTCATATGTCATTAATTCTTGTTTAACTTTATCTATATTTGCATCTGGTAAATCTATTTTATTTATAGCTACAATTATTGGAATTCCAGCAGATTTAGCATGATTTATTGCCTCTATAGTTTGTGGCATTACACCATCATTTGCGGCTACTACAAGTATAGCTATATCTGTTATTTGTGCTCCTCTGGCTCTCATTGCTGTAAATGCTTCATGTCCTGGTGTATCTAAAAATGTAATTTCTCTGTCATTGATTTTAACTTTATATGCACCTATATGTTGTGTAATTCCTCCAGCTTCTCCTTCTATTACATTTGTTTGCTTAACAGCATCTAATAATGATGTTTTACCATGATCTACGTGTCCCATTACTACAACTACTGGTGGACGTGTTTCTAGTTCTTCTGCTGAATCTTCTGAATCATCAAATAAAATATCTTCTTCTGTTATTGTTTCCTTTTTATTTACCTTTACTCCAAATTCATCTGCTATTAATGATGCTGTATCAAAATCAATTTCATTATTTATTGTTGCCATTACACCATATCCAAGTAATTTTTTGATTACTTCTGCTGTTGTTTTCTTTAACTCTGCAGCAAAGTCTTTTACTGTTATTGTTTCAGGAATTGTAATTTCTTCTAACTTGAAGATTTTTTGTTTTACACGATTTTCATCATTTTTATTCAATTTTTTCTTTCCTTTTTTACCTCTTTGTGTTGTTAAATCATAATAATCTAACATTCCGCCTTCTTGATCATCAAACATATTTGATAAACTATCTGTTCTCTTTAGACCTTTTAATTTATGTTCATTTATATCACCATTTTGGTTATTTCTTCTTGATTTACTTGATTTTTTATTTTTATTATCATCAAATCTGCTATTTTGTTTCTGTTTATCTATAGATTTGTTATATTCTCTTGTTGTCTCTTTTTCTACATTTTCAGCGCCCATTATATCTTTGATATTTCTTTCAATTCCTTTTTCGTCTAATGGTCTATTTCCACCAAATCTCTGATTTCCACCAAATCTTGGATTTCCGCCTTGTCTATTTCTATTGTCAAATCCACTATTATTGTTTGGTCTGTTTTTATCAAATCTAGGTCTGTTTCCATTATTTGAAGAATTTCTATCAAATGTACGATTACCATTGTTTTGATTTCTATCATTATTAAATTTATTTCTATTTGAAAAATTACCATTAGAGTTATTTCCTCTATAACCATTTTGGCCTTCTCTATTATTAGCTCTAAAATCCCTGTTATTTGAATTAAATCTATTTTCTTGTGGCTTTTTCTCTATTGGTTTTTCAACTATTTTTTCTACTGGCTTTTCTGTCTGATTTTCTATTATTTTCTTTTCTTGCTTTTCTACTTGATTTTCTGTTATTTCTTCTTTCTTCATTTCAACATCCATTTTCTTTTCTTTTACTTCTACCTTTTTTTCAATTTTTGGAGCTTCAACAGGCTCTTCTTTTTTCACTTCTTTCTTTATTCCAAACAATTCATCTACAGTCATTGGCTTAGCTGGCTTATTTCTATAAACAATGTTATAATTTTTATTTTGTTTTCTTTCAACAAATCCTATATTATTATCTTTTTTTTCTTCTTTTTTTACTTGCTCTTTTTGCTTATTAGTATCATCAGATATTATAACCTCTCTTCTTATAATAACTGGCGAATCATTTTTTTCAGTTTTTGTTTTATCACTTGCTAATTTTTTTTCTTCTTTTTTTGTTTTTAGATTTTTAATTCTTTCTTTTATTTTTTGAGCTTCACTTTCTTCTACAGAACTCAAATGACTTTTTACATTTATTTTCAAATCTTTTGCTATCTCTAATACTTCTTTACTGGTTAAGTTTAATTCTTTTGCTATATCATATAATTTTATCTTACCCAATAACATCACCCCCTATTTTCTTTTCGATAACATCTCTTATTTTTATATATATATCATCTTTAATTTTCACATTTAAAACTTTTTCTAGCTTTTTAGTTTTCTCAGCTTTTTCTAAACATTCCCTATCATAACAAATATATGCTCCACGTCCTGGTTCTTTTCCATTTTCGTCTACATTAATAATATTTTCTTTATTTTTAACTATTCTTAAAAGTTCATTTTTATTTTTTTGTTTTCTACACACAGTACATGTTCTTTGTGGTATATTTTTCACTATTCCCTCCTAGTTTTCTTTATTTGTTTCTGTATCAACAGCAGATTCTGATTCTTCTGCTTTTTTTGCTAGCATTTCTCTAAATTGAGATTCTGATTTTATATCTATTTTCCATGCTGTCAATTTAGCTGCCAATCTTGCATTTTGTCCTGCTTTTCCTATTGCTAATGATAATTGTTCATCTGGAACTATCACTTGTGCAAATTTCTCTTCTTCTTTTATATCTACTGCCATTATTTGTGCTGGTAATAGTGCTGAAGCTATAAATATACTTGGATCTGCATTCCATTCAATTACATCTATTTTTTCTCCATTTAGTTCATTTATTACATTTTGAATACGAATTCCTTTTTGTCCAACACATGAACCTACTGGGTCTATATTTTCGTCTGGTGAATATACTGCTACCTTGCTTCTTAATCCTGGATCTCTTGATACACTTTTTATTTCAATTAATCCTTCATATATTTCTGGTATTTCAAATTCCAATAATTTTCTTACAAAATCAGGATGCGTTCTTGACACTATAGCTTGTGGAACACCCTTTTCTCCTCTTTCTACATCTACAACATATCCTTTTATTTTGTCATTTACATGATAATGTTCTGTTGGTATTTGATCTTTTGGTAACATTATTCCTTCAAGTTTTCCCAAATCCATTACAACAATGTGTTTATCAGCTTTTTGTATTAATCCTGAAACTATTTCTCCTTTTCTTTCATTATATTCATTAAATACCATGTCTCTTTCTGTTTCTCTTAATTTTTGTATTATTACCTGTTTTGCTGTTTGTGCGGCTATTCTTCCAAAATCTCTTGGTACTATTTCTACTTCTACATTATCTCCTATATTTAAATCTTTGTTAATTTTTCTTGCATCTTCTAAACTTATCTCTAGTGCATCATCATTTGCTCTTTCCATTACTTCTTTTACAGCATATACATGTGTCGCTCCTGTTTGTTCATCCATTTTTACATCTACATTTTCTAATGCATCAAAATTTCTTTTATATGCAGTTATTAGTGCTGTCCTTATTGATTCTAATAACTCTTCCTTTTTTATTCCTTTTTCTTTTTCTAAATCCTCTAATGCTAATATTAATTCTTTATTATCTATTGCTTTCATTTTTTATATCTTCCTTTCTTTAGGTTTTAACTAATTTAAAAAATAATAACTGTTTTATTTTTCTAATTCTTCCCAATTATATACAGTTTTTAGTAAAGCTATATTTTTTCTTTCTATTGTTATTTCTTTGGTTGTTTCTATTGTTACTGTTTCTGTATCAAATTTTTTTAAAATTCCTATATAACTTTTATTTTCTTTTTCATCCTTTTTAAATAACTTTACTTCAACTCTATTTTCTATATTTTGTTTTAAATGTTTATCTTTTCTTAATACTCTCTCTATCCCTGGTGATGATACCTCTAAAAAATATTGTTCTTTTATGTAATCTGCTTCATCTAATATATCATTTATTTCATTACTTACTTTTTCGCAATCACTTAAATCTATTCCCTTTGGACTATCTATATAAATTCTTAAGTAGTAATTCGCTCCTTCTTTGACATATTCTACATCATATAAGCTATATCCTATATTTTTTACTTTATCTTGAATCAATTTTTCTACTTTTTCCTCTATTTTTGCCATAAGCCCTCCCCTTTTTTGTTCTTCATTATTATTAATGAACTATGTCTTTGAAAATATTTCTCTCTCATGATAGAAGAGTAGGATTTGCTCCTACTCTTCTATTTCTCTTTATGTTCTTATATATTATACCCAATTTTTGGCATAAAATCAAGTGTTTTCTTAAAATTTTATTTTAAAGATATGTTGTTTTTTTATTCCTTATTTGCCCAAATAACGCATTATGGAGCTTCCAACGGGAATTGAACCCGTGACCTCAGCCTTACCAAGGCTGCACTCTACCAACTGAGCTATGGAAGCATGTAACACATTATAATATATAATTACAAAAAAAGCAAGAAATTAATTAATCATTTTTTTACAATATTTTAATATGAAAAATATACCGTATAAATTGTTATAAAACACCACATAGTTCGGCAAAACATTATGTGGTGCTTTTTTTGCTCATACATTATTTATAGTTTTTATTTATCATATAACCTTCTTTTCCATTTACCCTAATACGAACTTTATCCCAAGTATATCCGTCAGATTGTGCAACTGCAGATTCCAACACATATAGAGTTGTATCTGCTAAATATAATGTTGCATTTGACCTAGTATTTGGTTCACTTCTTAAATTAGTATTTCTTGCTAGAGTTTTTAAAACAGCTGACTGTGCTGTTGAAGCTGGTGTTTGTGCATTTATTTGATAATTAACACTATTATATGTTCCAACCTTATTTGGTATTCCCATGTATGTTGCTGGATTTAATTTGCTTACTGCTACACCATTTTTGAATTTTCTTATTTCCACATGTGTATGAGGTCCTGTGCTATTCCCTGTACTTCCCATTAAGCCAACTACAGTTGTATAACTTACTCTTTGGCCTACCTTAACATAGATTTTCTCTAAATGTGCTAAATAAATTCTATTCTCAGTTTCATCCTCTTTAATTCTTACATAGTTCCCGAATCCTCCTTTGTCATATCCAGCTCTTTCGATTACACCATTACATATTGAATATACTTTTTTGTTTGTAATTCCTACTAAGTCCATTGCTGAGTGAACTCCTGATTTCCAAGCATTTCCTCTTCTACCATATTCACATGTTACCTTAAATTCTCCACTAAAAGGTAATTTGGTCATTATTCTTCCACTCCTTCCATCTCTAATTCGTCATCTATACTTTCATCTGTATATTCTACCAATTCTGTATTTTCTATTAATTCCTCTTCGTCTTCCATATACATTTCCCCCTTATAATATTTATTCATGAAGTAATATGTTTTTATTGCACTTGTAATAAGCATAAATACTTCTATATCTATTATATTTTCAATCTTAATATATGTTAATAAATTCAAACAAAAGTAATAAAAACATTTTTTTATTATTTTATATACTTTTTCGCAATTTTTATGATATAATATTAATATAAAGTTGTAGAAAGGAGAGAATGTTTTAATGGGGATTTCTGAAAATTTAAGGAATTTCCTAGCTGATGCCTTTGATAGGGCAATAGCAAAAACTATCAGAGACGGGAAACTGAATCTTCGGCAACCCGATGTTTTGGCTATTGTCGAGAATTTAAACGAATTTTTCGTCAAAGCTCACGCTCACGAATTGAGTGTCAGTGACAGAAAAATCTTTGATCTTTTTCTGTCGTCATTACAAATGACAGTAAGACACCGAAGATTAACTATGGTCTCGACAACTATGGTAAGCCACATAATTGATGTACTTCGCTATATCATCCTGTGGCAAAATGAATCTTTATGTCGTTATGACGTAAAGGTAACTTCTCGAAGGAAGGGGCTTACCAGTGAGTTAAATAAAATTCTCATTAAGTCAGTTGAACAACTCAATGAAAATATTATTACCCCTCCAGTTATTCGAGACCGGTTCGGAATTCGAGTTATCATTTCTGATGATTCGAATGAGACATTGTTGGAATTCGTACGAATTGTTATCGCGATTCTTACGAACTCTGATTCCTCTGAATTTAAAGAATTCAGAAAATGGGTAAAAAATTCCACCAATTTTCGATATGGTGGTGAGCAACTGGATAGTTTGTTCGTCACCGATTTTTTGGATAACTACCATTTTAATATGACATACGTAAAAGACTATGTCCGTTATCCAAAGCCCTCAGGATATCAAACTTGGCAATGCACATTGGAAGTTGATGCTACATCAAAAAACCTTGCTGGTTTCAAGTTTGAATTCCAAGCTCGTACATCAGCTATGCATCGTATGGCCGAAATCGGTGCAGCCTCTCATGATGACTATAAAAGGCTGCACGAAGAACTGGTTTCTGGAATTTTTGAAATCCGTGATTATAGTGACGGATTGGTCTTCTTTGAAGGTCCAGAATTTCCCGACCTCGATTTGGACGGTCTTACTGTGCCTGCACATATTCTGTCCAGACATATTTCTCCTCATGTTGTTGAAAGAACATCATGAATGAGAATAGAAACACTCTCTACCATGAGTCCAACTAGACTAACATGGTATACAAAACCAAAGAATTCAGCTCTCATTGAGCTGAATTCTTTGGTTTTATGACTTCTATTTGAGTAATTTTTTTTTAATTCTACTTATTGCCAATCCATCTCCGACATCTAAGATTTCAGTTTCGATGTCAGGCTTTTCAGTAACTTCTTTTATGTATTCACGTAAATTTCTTACAGCTGTACGCTGTTTATGTTTATTATAATCGCTCATAACATATCCTTTATATAAAATATTATCAGCCAATATAACTCCTGTTGGTTTTATCATTCTTAAAGCTTCTTTTAAGAAAAACGGATATTTTCCCTTTGCAGCATCTATAAATACAACATCATATTTTTCATCTAATGTTGGTAAAATTTCAACTGCATCACCTTCATATATTTTTATTTTGTGTTCAACACCAACATTTTTTATATTTATTTTTGCTTCAGCAATTCTTTCTTCATCTCTTTCTATTGTGTCTATTCTTCCACCTTCTTGCAAATATTCTGAAAAACACATTGCCGAATATCCCACAGCTGTTCCTATCTCTAATATTTTTGTAGGTTTTACTTCTTTTAATATTTTATCTACCACTTCTAATGTATCATCCATAATTATTGGAATATGTTCCTCTAGTGCCTTTTGCTTTATTTTTCTCAACTCTTCTTTGTTCATTTTCTCATTGCTCCTTAAAATTAATGCCAGTACTCATATAACTGTACTGGCATATTAATTATGCTTTATTTGCGTTTCTTGCTGCTCTTTCTCTTTCCTTATTATCTAATATTTTTTTTCTTAATCTGATAGATTTTGGCGTAACTTCAACAAGCTCATCATCTTGAATAAATTCAATAGCTTTTTCAAGTGACATTTGGATTGGTGGAACCAACCTTAAAGCATCATCTGAACCAGAAGCTCTAGTATTTGTTAAATGTTTTTCTTTACATACATTAATAGCCAAATCTTCTCCTCTTGAATTTAATCCTACAATCATTCCTTCATACACGTCAACACCAGGTCCTATAAATAGTTCTCCTTTATCTTGTGCATTATATAGACCATATGTTATAGATGTTCCATTTTCAAATGCTACAATCGTTCCTCTAACACGTGCAACAACTTCCCCTTTAAATGGCTCATATGAATCAAATATACTATTCATAATTCCCTCGCCTTTAGTATCTGTAAGAAATTCTGTTCTATATCCTATTAGCCCTCTTGCTGGAATTTTGAATTCTATTTTTGTATGTCCTACTTCAGCTGGTTCCATATTAACCATTTCGCCTTTTCTTCTTCCTAACTTTTCAATTACTGTTCCAACTGATTCATCAGGAATATTTACAACCAACCTTTCAATAGGCTCACATTTTACACCATCAATTTCTTTTATAATTACTTTTGGTCTTGAAACTAAAAGTTCATACCCTTCTCTTCTCATTGTCTCAATTAAAACTGACAAATGTAATTCTCCTCTACCTGATACTATGAATGAATCTGGTGAAGCTGTTTCTTCTACTCTTAAACTTACATTTCTATCTAATTCCTTAAATAATCTGTCTCTTAAATGTCTTGATGTAATAAATTGTCCTTCTCTACCTGCAAATGGTCCATTATTTACACTAAATGTCATAGATACTGTTGGTTCATCAATATCTACAAATGGTATTTTTTCTGGATTATTGAAATCACAAATTGTATCACCTATATGAATATTAGGAATTCCTGATATTTCTATTATATCCCCAGCAGTAGCCTCTTCAACTTCAACTTTTTTTAATCCCATATGTGTATAAACTTTTGCAATTCTTCCTTGTGAAATTTTGTCTTCTTTTTCACAAATACTCACAGGCATTCCAACTTTCATATGTCCTCTTTCTAATCTTCCTACAGCTATTCTTCCAACATAGTCATCATAGTCTATATTAGAAACTAACATTTGTGCTGGACCTTCCTCATCACATTCTGGTGCTTTTATTGTATTTATTATTGTTTCAAATAAACATGTTAAATCTCCATCTGGGTCATTTAGCTCTAATTTTGCAGTTCCATTTTTTGCAGATGCATATACCACTGGAAAATCTAATTGGTCGTCATTTGCGTCTAATTCTATAAACAATTCCATTACCTGATCTAATACTTTTTGTGGTTCTGCACCAGGTCTATCGATTTTATTTATTACTACAATAGGTTTTAAATTTAGTGCTAATGATTTTTTCAATACCTCTCTAGTTTGTGGCATTGCTCCTTCAAATGCATCTACTAATAAAAGTACTCCATCAACTGTTTTTAATACTCTTTCAACCTCTCCTCCAAAATCTGCATGTCCTGGAGTATCAACTATGTTAATTTTTACATCATTAAATTTTACTGCTGTATTTTTAGCAAGTATAGTTATTCCTCTTTCTTTTTCTTGATCATTAGAGTCCATTACTCTTTCTGCTACTTGTTCATTTTCTCTAAATACATGACTTTGTCTTAATAATGCATCTACTAATGTAGTTTTTCCATGGTCTACGTGTGCAATAATTGCTATATTTCTTATTTTTTGGTTATTCATTTTTACTTCTCCTTTTATTTATACATAAAACATTATTTTGTTAATTCGATTATTTTTTTCATTATTTCATCTGTAATTTCATCTAATTCATCTCTGCCTCTATTGCTAAAATCCATTGGTTCTCCATACTTTATTGTCATCTTTTGAAATGGCTTTTCTCCTCCACTTATTCCAACAGGAATAACCCTGGCTCCTGTTCTTACAGCAAAAAATGCAGCACCATCTTTTGTTTTTTCTCCTTTTTCCATACCATTTCTAGTTCCCTCTGGAAACAACGCTATACTTTCACCATTTTTCAATGCTTTAAGTGTTGTTTTTAACGCTGATACATCTTTTGAATCCCTCTTTACATAAATACCACCAAAAACAACGCCTAAGAATGCGAAAAATGGATTTTTCTTTAACTCTTCTTTTGCCAAGAATCTAACATGCCTTTTGGCTGTAACCACTATCAATGGTGGATCTTTATATGTTCTATGATTTCCACAATAAATCAATGGTTCTTTTTTATCTTTAGGTATATTTTCTGTACCTATAACCTTCACTCTATGTACTACTATAAAATACAAACGTATTGCAGTTCTAACAATCACTCTAATTATTTGTTTAAATATATTCATTTATTACCTCTTTATTATTCTTTATTTGGTATATATACATTTTTAGCTACTATATCCATTGAAATAACATTCATCGCAGTTAAATTTTCTATTTCTTTTCTAGCTTTTTCTTTAAATTCCTTCAAAACTTCTTGTATGTTATATCCATACATTACAGTAACTTCCATATATATGCTAGGACCGACTTCTGTACTTGTTGCTCTTGTCCTCACAACTTTATATATTGATGGCATTCTCTCTGCTATATATTCAACTATTTGTCTAAACACTGTGTCTGAAATTGTGAATTTTCCTAAATAACTAAAAGTTGGTCTTATAATAGTTTTTTCTGATATATATGGTTTTTGTCCTTTACCTTTTGACTTAAATATTTGAAGTGGATCTAATAAGTACCCAGAAAAATCTTTTTTTAGTTCAAATGTAGGTACTGGTATTACATGTTTTCCTTCTGTCATACGCATCTGCTTTGCTGTTTGTATTTCTTCTTCTGTTGCAACTTCATTTATATAAGTAGTATCAGATATCTCTGGTAATGCTAAATTTGCTGCAATTTTTTGCACCATTCCATCTGATGTTCCTAATATCAAAATTTTTGATGGTTTATACTTTTTTAGTGCTTCTTCTATCGGTTTTTTTTCCGATTCTTCAAAAAATAATGCATGTTTTACTGTCTCTATTTTAGTTGGTGCTTTTTTTGCTGACTCTCCTGCAATTATTTTATTGTCTTTTATTAATAATCCATCATCTATTATAAAATGTATTTCTTTTTCACTTGCTACCATTTGGGCTCTATAACTCTTTCCAGTTCCAGATGGTCCAACAAATGCATATACTTTTATTTTTTCGAATGACATCTTTTTCTCCTTTTAATTATGAGATTCTATATTTTTTATATCGCTTATATCATGATAAAGGCACGACTATTCGTGCCTTATATTTTAGGATATCCTAAAATTTTAATTAAATCTTCTCTGGTACCTCTTTAACTTCTGTAATCTTTATATCTCTAACATGATTTATCTTTTCCCATGTTGTTTCTCTTTTAAATAAGCATTTAATATTAATTATTACCCATGTTCCCATAAACAATGGATAACATAACAATCCTTTCAACATAGGCTTTATTGGCTTTTTATCTAAAAACATTGCAAGTAATGCTGTTCCGATTGGTAAAAATAATGTTGGAACTAGATATCTTAATATATTAATTACCAATTCTATATTTGTCATCGCTTGACCTGCATACATTGCACAATTAATTATCAATAATGCCATTGTTATTATTAGCATTGGTGTTGTTCCTACAATATATAGAAAACCATCAAAATTCATTAAAGTTTTATGCTCTTTTACACTGTCAAATAATTGCTTAGTATATTTCTTTATACATTGCATATGTCCTACTGTCCATCTACTTCTTTGTGACCATGATTGTTTAAATGATGTTGGTTGTTCATCATATACTATTGCATCTGTTGCCCAACCTAATTTTTTTCCTTTTATTATTCTTCTTAATGAAAATTCAATATCTTCTGTTAATGTTTCTGTTTCCCATCCATTTGGTTTTACTACATCAAATTTTACCATAAATCCTGTTCCATTTAATAATGGTGATAATCCTATATTATATCTTGCTAAATGATATAATCTGTGCATTGTCCAGTAGAATAATGCGTATCCTGCTGTTATCCAGTTATCTGTTGGATTTTTGATATCTCTATATCCTTGAACTACATCTTCTCCTTGACATAGTTTTTTGTTCATGTTTACTATAAAATCTTTGTCAACAATATTATCTGCATCAAATACGAAGAATGCATCATAATCTGCATTTTCTTTAATTTTTTGTTTTAAAAACCATTGTAATGCAAATCCTTTTGTTTTATGCTCTGGATCAAATCTTTCTAATACTATAGCTCCAGCATCTCTTGCTACTTTTGCAGTATTATCTGTACAGTTATCTGCAATTACATATATATCATATAAATTTTTATCATATGTTTGATTTTTTAAACTCTCAATTAAATTTCTTACAACTGTTTCTTCATTATGTGCAGGTACTATTGCCATAAATTTATGATTTTTATTTATTATATATGGTTTATCTTTTAGTTTTATTAGTGAACATACACTTATTACAGTTTGATAACACCAATATGCAGTTAAAATATAAACCAATACTTGCTTTAGTATATACAAATACTCCATTTCTTACCTCTCTCTTTTCCTTTATTTATCTCCATTTTTCATTTTTTGTATTCATTTTGTCTATACATATTTGTGAAACATTTATTGTTTCTTGATATATTATATTTTTCCACCTTTTATATTATACTATTAATTGCTTTTTTTTGCAATATTTTTGGTAAAATTTATTAATTTTGTGAAACATTATCTTTTATAAATTTAAAATCATAATTAATGATTATTTAACATTATTATATATTCATTAATTTTTTTATTAGAAATTTCTTCAATAAATTTCTTAATCTTATTATAATCAAGATATTCACATTTTCCTTTTTTAGTATCCATAAATTTTTTTATACTATCTATAAATTCAATTTTATAATCATTAATCAAGTTTGAATTTAAAATGTAAAAATCTTCATATAAACTTTTATTTTCATTTACTGATGTAACATATTCTTGTTTAAAATAATAATTATAAAAGAAATGATCAGTAACTAAATGCAAAAAATATCCTTTCCAAAAATCAGATAACATATCTACTTTTGAATCTTTAAAAAACATACCAAAATCTATATGTGAATTATGTTTATTCCATATTCCATAATGACTTATATTCTTATCTGTACTTAAATCTGGTGCTATTGTTCCATCAATAAAATCTTTATAATCTTTAATTTCATTTTTATTTTTTTTATAGTATTCATTAGCTACTGCTATATGTATTGTAAAGCTTGCCATTATTTTTCCCCTTCTAATATTTTATATTATATCTCTTTTATTAAAGCTGTCATACATTGTTACAAGCATAAGGATTGCACAAACTCCCAAAACCCCAAGTGAAAATCCTAAAGATGTTGAAGTTGCAAAACTATCACTTCCATTTGCCATTAGTTGTATTGCACTTGTTGATTTATTAAATATTTTATCTGCTATGTCTAAATTATTAAATGGCACAAACCTTATCCAATCTTTTTTTATAAATTGGTTTATAATTAACATAGCTATGCCCTCTCCCATATATAAAGCCATACTTAAGCTTACAGAAACACCTGTATTTCTTGTAATTGTTGAAAGCATTGCTGCAAATAATGCAAACATAACTACTGGTATCCCTTTTGCTAAATATAATTCTATGGTATATAATGTATTTCCAATTTGTTTTACCTCTCCATTTTTAGTATACAAATATATTGAACCTTTTTCTTGAAAAAATACATTTGCAACTATTGCACTTAATAATGCCATTATTACTATTACTACTGTTATGTAAAATAATATTGATAATAATTTTGCAGTAATTATCTTCCATCTTTTATTTGGCGTTAATGCCCAAAATTTAATTGTTCCTGAAGATATTTCTGATGATATTGTTCCACCAGCTATTATTATTACAACTATTGATATTACCGCAACTATAAACATAGATGATAATGATTCAAATCTTATCTTATAATTGTCGTATGAGCCTTGCTCTATTGGTTCTATATCGTGTTCTAATCTATATATGTCTATTATTATCATATCTTCTAGTTTTTTCTTCTCTTCAACTGTTAATACTTTTCCTGTATTTTGATTAATTCCAGTTCTTATACTTTTTTTACCTTGTTCAATCTCTTTGATTATGGTTGTTTTCCATGAACTTACATCATTATCTCCTGTCCCATATTTATCTTTTAGTTCTAATAGTAAATTTTCATCATCAAATTCTTGCTGTTCTATTTCCTGATTGTTTAATTTTTCTTGCAAAAATTGTTTTTGTATTTGTACATATCCTGAATAGTTATCTTCTTTTAAGATATTTATAAACTTTTCTGCTTGATTATCATTTTTATTTTGTTTTAATTCCACTATTTTTTCCACAATATCTTTTTTCCATGTATTGGCATACATATTTATATTATATTCTAAATATAACTCATATCTTTGTAATTGAGCTTGTAAATTTCTTCTGCTTTGCTCTTCTAAATCATCATTTTTTAATTCTTCCTTCAAATATTCTATTTCTTGTTTCAAGTATGCATTACTATTATCTTCTGCAACTACTACACCTTTATTTTTTTCATCTAAATGTTGCGTAAATTTAGTAAGTGCAAGCACACCAACTAAAGATAAAAGTATGGCTATTAATAACACTTTTGTAGAGACTTTTTTCCATGTTTTTATATTTTCATTTATAAACAATTTAAATATTTTCATACTATTCTCCCCCTTTTGTTGCATCAAAAAATATGTCTTCTAAATTATGTTCTTTTGGTATAACAGCTCTTATCTTTACATCTGCCATTGCCAATTCTTTTACAACTTCTGGCAAACTTTCTGTAGATATATTAATTTCTATACTATGTTCTTTCTTAGTTGCTTCTATCCCAAATCTTTCTTTTATTGTTTGAATTGACTTCTCAATATCCTCTACTCTTATATCTACAACTTCTATTTCATTTGTCTCATCAGACATGTCTTCAATTTTAACTATTTTTCCACTGTCTATAACAGCAACTTTATCACACATTAATTGCATTTCTGATAATATATGTGATGATACAAATACTGCAACATTTTCTTTATGTGCTATTTCTTTTAAAATATCTCTTAATTTTTTGATACCTGCTGGATCTAAGCCATTTGTTGGTTCATCTAATATTAAAACTTTTGGTTTATGTAGCAATGTCAATGCTAATCCTAGTCTTTGTTTCATTCCTAAAGAATATTTACTCACTTTTTCCTTTTTTCTATCTTTTAAGTCTACCATTCCTAAAACTTCATTAACCCTTTGTTCATCTATATTTCTTATTCTTGCATGTAATCTTAAATTATCGATTCCAGACATATATTTATACATATCTGGATTTTCTACTATTGCCCCTATACATTCCATTGCCTTTTCAAATTGTTTTTTAACATCATATCCATTAACTTTTATTTCTCCAGAATCACTACTTATAAGCCTTAAAATCATTTTTATAGTAGTAGTTTTTCCAGAACCATTTGGGCCCAAAAAACCATAAATTTCGCCCTCTTTTACTTCAAGACTAATATTATCAATTACTTTTCTTTTCCCATATGTTTTATTAACATTTTTTAATTCTAATACTGTTTTTGCCATTCTTCTCCTCCTCTCTAATATGTTATTAACTGATCATCATAATACATATTATCATTATTATCAAATTGCATATTTGAATATACAACTTTCCATTGTCCATTATATTTTTGTAAAGTTATTTCATCTTTTGTTCCTGAAAGTATATCCTTTTTTTCTTTTTCTATATCATCTTCTATGTATTTATAATTCATTTCAACTGATGAATTAAACTGTACAGTTACTTGATTTCCTTCAAATTGATATCCCAATATTTTTGTCATAATTCTTTTATTCCCAGTTTTTAGCTGATTCTCTGTATTATAACTTTTATTTAATTCATCAAATAAATATTTAGACTGCATTTCAATGCTTTCATCATCTTTTATCATGTACTTCTCTAATTCCTCTTTTAATTGTTTCTTTAATTTCTCTTCATCTTCTTTTGATATCTTACCAGTAAATGTTTGCATATCTTCTGGTAATACCACATATTTATCTGTAAAAGCAATAAATTCCTCACATGCCTTTTTAATCTCTGGTTTATTTGCTTCCCTCTGCCTTTCTACACTTTTAAAGTAAATTACTAACACTACCAATAATATTATTGTTAATAATAATCCTTTATTGATCTTTTTTAAAAATTTCATTATCTTTTCTCCCTCCTAGGGCAATTTGGGGTCGGTTCCATTTTTGCCCTACATTAATTTAAAATTACTACTTATTTAATACCTCTAATACATCATTATCTTTTTTTAAATTCGGACCCAAAAATTCATAGCAATTTTTATTTGCTTTCATAGCCACTAATCCTATTTCCTTATCTTCTCTAAGTCTGTTACTTGCATATTTTATTATAATTGGTTTATTATTCACAGCTTCCATTACAACTTCTTTATCATCCCTCATATTTTGTGAAGCAAAATATAGTATTTGGCCTGATACTTTTAGTCCAGCAATTAATAATTCTTTATCTTCTATAAGATCATCTTTTATATAGCAATATGTCCATCCTACTTTGCTAACAGAATCATATGCAACTTGTCGATCTCCTTTTAATCTATCACTTGCAAATTCCAATGCTTCTGGATTATTATGTATTGCCTCTAATACTATTTCTTTATCATCTCTTAGTTCTTCACTTGCAAACTCTAATAGTTCTCCTTCTTTTTTTACGTTTTCCATTACATATTCTCTATTATTTGAATTCTGTTTCATTTTTGTAATTTCAATTCTTTCAGGCATTTTTTTCTCCTTTCACTAATTAGTAGTAATACATTATTATTTTTCAAGTCAACTAGTACAAATATAGACCATATATTTATATGGTCTAATTATAACATTGTATTGTAATTTTTACTATATTTTTTTATTAATTATTTCTTAATTACATTAATTTTTCTTTAAATAGCAAAATTTATCCCTCTTGCAACTATGTCTTTCATATTCTCAATCAAATCATCAATTTCTTTAGGTGTTACAATCATATTATATTCCCCAACATTTAAAGCTTCTTTTACTTCCTCATATTTGTCATTTTGTTGTAATTTATTTAAAAAATCATTTGATTCTGCTTTTTCTTGTAATCTATCAATAAAAATATCAATTCCATCTGACACAAGTGTTGCAAGTTCAACAACTGTAGGAATTCCAATGGCTATAACAGGAACTCCTAGAGTTTTTTTACTTATTTCCTGTCTTGTATTCCCAACACCTGCTCCTGGTACAATTCCTGTATCTGAAATTTGAATTGTACTACTTATTCTCTCAATACTTCTTGAAGCCAATGCATCAATTACTATTAACAATTTAGGATGAATATTATCTACTATCCCTTTTAGTATCTCGACTGTTTCAATTCCCGTCGTTCCAAGAACACCTGGTGAAATTGCACTAACAGGTCTTGCCCCTTCTTCTATATATTGTGGTAAATATTTTATTATGTGTCTTGTTACATCTATCTCATTTATTACTTTTGGTCCAAGTGAATCTGGAGTTACATAAATATTTCCAAGGCCTACTATCAATACATCTTCTTGTTTATTAGTATGAAGGTCTAATATCTTTTTTAGTTCCTCTGATAAAACTTGTGATGTTTTTTGAATCTCATCTTCTCCTGCCAATTTTAATTTTTTTACATCTACTGTTACATAATTTCCTATTGGCTTACCTAATGCTTTTTCTCCATTTATATCTGTAATCTTTACTCTTGATACCTTTAAATTATTGTCAATCTCTTCTTCTGTGCTTTCTACTCCATCTATTTTTTGCAATTTATTTATTTTTTGATATATATCTCTTCTTTCAAGTGCTAGGTCTGTTCTAAAATTATACATAAAACCTCCTTAAAATACTTTTTTGACGTTTTTGTTTATTTGATATACAAAAACTCCTTTTTATTAGTATTTCAAAGTTTTATATTATTATTCAAATCATAGCTTTGAAACTATTATGTACACATTGTTTCCAAATCTAAAAAATTCCTTCAATTTCTCCATTTTCATCAATATTAATATTCTCTGCTGCTGGGACTTTAGGCAAACCTGGCATTGTCATAATTTTTCCTGCTAATACTACTACAAATCCTGCTCCAGCCTTTAATTCTACATCTCTAATATTAATTTCAAATGAATCATTACATTCTAAATCTTTTGCATTATCTGAAAATGAATATTGAGTTTTAGCAATGCATACTGGTAAATTTTTATATCCCATTTCTTCTATTTTTTTAATCTTTTCAATTATTTCATCTGAATATACAACTCTTTTTGCTCCGTAAATTTCCATGGCAATTTTATTGATTTTCTCAACTATATCTTCTTCTAAATCATATATATATTTAAAATTATTTTTTTGTTTTGCTATTTCAACAATTTGATTAGAAATGTCTTTCGCTCCTTCTCCTCCTTTTGCCCAACTTTCCACTATACTTGAAGGTACTTTTCTTTTTGACAATTCATCTTGAACAAATTCAAGTTCCCTTAATGTATCTGTATTATATTTATTTATTGCAACAATAATATTTAGCCCAAATTTCACTTTTATATTTTCAATATGTTTATATAAGTTGCTCATTCCTTTTTCTAGGTAGTTCATATTTTCTTGTTGAATATCTTCTTTTGGTGCTCCACCATGATATTTTAAAGCTTTTATTGTTGCAACACAAACAATAACATCTGGTCTTATCTCTTTATCTCGGCATTTTATATCTAAAAATTTTTCAGCTCCTAAATCTGCACCAAACCCTGCTTCTGTAACTACATAGTCTGCTAATTTTAATGCCTTTTTAGTTGCTATAACAGAATTACAACCATGTGCAATATTGGCAAATGGCCCTCCATGTATCAATGCTGGAGTATGTTCCAAACTTTGTACTAAATTTGGTTTTATTGCATCTTTTAATAAGACTGCCATTGCTCCTTCTGCTTTTAAATCTCTCGCAAATATAGGTTTTTGTTTTTTATTATATCCTATAATTATGTTTCCTAACCTTTTCTTTAAGTCTTTCATATCTGTTGCCAAACATAAAATTGCCATTACTTCTGAAGCAACTGTTATGTCAAAACTATCTTCTCTTGGAACAATTTTACTTTCTCCTGATAATCCTGTAGTTACTTTTCTTAATTGTCTATCATTTAAATCCATGCATCTTTTCCATACTACTTTTTCAATTTCCAATTCATTTCCATAATAAATGTGATTATCTATCATTGCTGATAATAAATTATTTGCAGAAGTTATAGCATGTATATCTCCTGTAAAATGCAAATTAATATCTTCCATTGGAGCAACTTGTGCATACCCACCACCTGTTGCTCCTCCTTTTATTCCAAATACAGGTCCAAGTGAAGGCTCTCTTAATGCTAATATTGATTTTTTTCCAATCCTTCTTAACCCATCAGCTATTGATATTGATATTGTAGTTTTTCCTTCTCCTAATGGTGTTGGACTCATTGCAGTTACTAATATTAATTTTCCATTTGGCTTTTTTTGTAGTTTTGAATTAACTTCATTTGATATTTTAGCTTTATATTTTCCATATAATTCTAAGTCATCTTCTGTTATATCTATTTCATTTGCAATTTCCGTAATTTTCTTAAGCTGTACATTCCTAGCAATTTGAATATCTGTCAATTTCATTACCTCCTTTTGTTTTCATGTTATACTATAACGTTTTTCACTTATGCAAGTAACCCAACTATAATTCCAATAGTTGCTCCTACTAGAACTTGCAATGGTGTATGGCCTAAAACTTCAACCAATCTTTCTTGAACATCAACACTTGAAAGTTCTGGTGTTTCAACAATTCTATTTAATAAATGTGCTTGTTCTCCAGCCGCTCTCCTAACTCCTGCTGCATCATACATAACAATCAATGCAAATACCACTGACATTGCAAAAATTGTGGTATCATACCCTTCATATTTACCTAGTAGTGTCGCCAAAGTTGTTACTACTGCTGAATGAGAACTTGGCATTCCTCCAGCTCCAATTATTCTTCTAAAATTAAACTTTTTAGTCGTAATTAATTCATATATTACTTTAAAAATTTGTATGCAAAGCCATACTAAAAATGGTATGTATAAATACTTATTTGTTACTATTTTTTGAATGTTATTCATTTTATAATTTACCTTCCTTTGCTTATTCAACATCAAAATTATTTTCTTTTAATTCTCCATCTTTTTCTAAGAGAATTGTTATTTTTTTCTCTGCATTTTCTAGCATATTATTACATTGTTTAGCTATTTTAATTCCTTCTTCAAATTTTAGTACAGACTCATCAAGATTAAAATTTCCGCTCTCTAATTCTGTTACTATTTTTTCAAGTTTTTTCATTGCCTCTTCAAAATTCATGTTTTTTTCTCCTTTACTATTTTAATATTCGCTAATTTTCCAACTTTCAGTATCAACCTCGTACCATTCAACTACCATTGCATCTTTTTTTACTGCAATGTAATATTTAGCCCCATTTTTCTTTTCAATATTAAATGTTACTGTATCATCTTCTCCCCATTCTTTTTTAGCTAACTCTATGGCTTTCTCATCTTTGTTTTGAATTATTATTTCTTCTTTGGAATCTTCTTTTTCTTCTTCTCCTATATATTCGTTGGTTACCTCCTCTGAAGTAACAGTTTTTTCTTCTTCAACTGGCTCCACAACCTCTTCTTTTGCTTTTACTTCAGGTATTTTGATACTTTCAACAGCTATCTTGTTTCGTTTTATTTCTGCGTCATATATTATTGACCAAATTAATACAGTTAATGCTATTATTGCCAAAATGATTATTAATGTTAATATTTTTTGTTCTTTTTTCTTTTTCATTCTTTATTTCCTTTCTTTTGAAATCAAGCCTGATTAACAAATCTCTGCATTTTTTTCTCCATTAAAAAATACCAATCTTACTTTATCTTTACTTTTTAATTCTGTTGCATTTTTTATTATTTTACCATCTTTCTCTGTTAATGAATATCCTCTTGTTAAAGTTTTTAATGGGCTTAATGTGTCTAATTTGGTTACTAATTCTATATATGATGTATAATTATTTTTTTGAATATTCTTAATTTTTGTTTCTAATCTTTGAACATAAGAATCTAGTAATACATTTAAATCTCGCTGTTTTCGTAATGGATCTGTAAATACTCTTGATTTCATACATTTTTCATACCTTAGTCTCATAAGTTCAACTTGTTTTTTTAATGATATTCTACATCTATTTTGATAGTTATTAATTTTTTGTTTTAACTCATATACATCTGGCACAGCAAGTTCCGCAGCTGCTGATGGTGTAGGTGCACGTAAATCTGCTACAAAGTCTGCTATTGTAAAATCAGTTTCATGTCCAACTGCTGAAATTACAGGCAATTCTGATTCATATATTGCTCTAGCAACAATTTCTTCGTTAAATGGCCATAAATCTTCAAGAGATCCTCCACCTCTACCAATTATTAGTACATCTGCTAGTTTTTTTTCATTCATTATTTTTATTTTTTCTGCTATCTGTTCTGCTGCTCCTGGCCCTTGCACAGGTACAGGTAATAATCGTATATATACATTAGGATTTCTTCTTGTTGATACATTTATTATATCTCTTATTACAGCTCCCGTTTGTGAAGTTAATACCCCTACTACTTTTGGATATAGTGGAATTGGCTTTTTATGTAACTCATTAAACAATCCTTCTTTTTCCAATTTAGCTTTTAATTTTTCAAATTGTTCATGTAAGTCTCCCATTCCGTCTTCCATCATTGTTTTTGCATATATTTGATATACTCCATCTCTTTCAAATACAGATACACTGCCAAAAACCATTACTTTCATTCCATCTTTTGGTTTAAAAGCTAGCCTTTCAGCATAGCTTTTAAACATAATACATTTTATTAACGAATTTTCGTCTTTTAATGTAAAATATAGATGTCCTGTGTAATGGTTCTTAAAATTGGAGATTTCTCCTTTTACTAATATTGCACCTAAATTTTCGTCTTCATCAAATTTGTCTTTCAAGTATTTATTTAATTGTGTTACTGTTACTGCATTATATTTCATTAGTTTATCTCCTTATTAATTATCTAATTCTTTAACTACACTTGCTAAAATCCCATTTATGAAATTTTTAGATGCCTCTTCTCCATATTTTTTTGCCAATTCTAAACTCTCATTTATTGCAACTTTATATGGTATTTTTTTATATTTTATTTCATATATAGCAAGTTTTAATAAACTTAAATCTATTTTTGATATTCTGTCAATTTTCCAATCAGCTTTTAGATTCTTTTCTATTAATCCCTGTATTTCATTAATATTTTCTCTTATACCTATTATTGCATCTTTTATGTATTCTTTTGCTTCATTATCTTCTACTTCATTACATTGTATATATAATTCAATTTGTTCTTCTAAATCATCTGTTCTCTGAATTTCTAAACTATATATTAATCTAAATGTTAGCTCTCTAATAGCTGATCTTTTCATTTTGATAGTTTATGTTAGCACAAATTGCTAACATTTCCTCCTCTCATTAAATTATAATCTGTCTATAAGATTTTTCAATTTACTTTTTACTTCGTCTTTATTTTTTTGAATGTAGTTTCCAACAACTGCTCCCATTATTAATAAAACAATCGCTATAACTAATTCATATAATTTTGTACATAATATTAATATCGCAACTGCAACTCCAATTATTGCTCCTAAATATTTAGATAAAAACTCCTTAAAACTTTCCATTTTTCTATCATCCTATTCTTTACTTTTTTTGATTTCTTGTAAACTTGTTACTTTAACATTTACTTCCTGAACGTCTAGGTCTGATACTTTTTTTACTTCTTCTTTTATTTTTGTCTGTAAATTGCTTGCAAGTTCTTTTATAACAACATTTTCATTTACAGTTAAAAATAATGTTATTCTTAGCTGATTTTCACTATTTACATCTATTCTTGTATTACATTCTTTTACATTATCAAAACCTATCACTGCATTTCTTACCACGTTATCTATTGTTTCTTTGGAAATCATTAATTGTCCATTCTCATTTTTTAATAATATTCCTTGTGTTTCTTTTGCTTTTTCTTTAGATTTCTCATCAAAAAAGATGCATTTTATTGATAGTAATATAAATACAACACTTACTCCTAATGTTATTTTTGATGATATTTCTCCTGTTAATAATGCATATACCATATCTGTAACTACATTAAAATCTATCCAATTAAATATTAACAAACTTAATACTACTGATAATAATATTATTATATATGAATATATTACCAATGCAAATCTTTCTAAAAGTTTCATCTTAATTCTTCCTCTCTTGGTACAAATAAGCTTTATTTTTTCTTATTCTTCCGTTGTTTCTTCATTTTCTTCATGGTTACTTTCTTCTCTTTCTGTTTTTACTCCCTGAACATGAACATTTACTTCTGCAACTTTTAAACCTGTCATATTTTCTACAGATTTTTTTACTCTGTTCTGTATTTCAAATGCTACATCTGGAATTCTTGAACCATATTCTACTATAATATTAACATCTATTTTTACTTCTTTTTCATCTGTATCTACCTTTATTCCTTTTGATAGATTTTTCTTTCCACTTAGAACTTCTGATATTCCTCCTGCAAATCCACCAGCCATACTTGCTACTCCTTGTACTTCTGATACAGCAACACCTGCTATTACAGCAACAACATCATTTGAAATTTTTATTCCATCATTTAGTCCATCTGAATTTTCTTCGATTTCTAATATTTCTTCTTTTTTCTCTTCTTGACTTTCTTCCATATTTTTATCCTCCTTTAGATAAATTTTTTCCTTTTATAGTATATCAATTTTTAGTTAATTTTACAACAGTTTTTATTAATATTTTCTTAATATTAAAATTCAGTATTAATTTCTCAATTAATTTTTAGTTCAAGTATTTTGCCCAAAATTTCTTCTCTAGTACCAATAAACTTTTCTCCTGTTGCATTGTCTTCAAGTTCAAGTTTGTCATTATCTATTTTATCACCAATTACTAACATATATGGTGTTCCTAATATTTTTGTATCTTTAATCTTAGCACCCATTGTAATATTTTCTCTATCATCCAATATTACTCCCAGTGCCTTTAATGTTGGGCTATTATATAATTCTTCTGCAATTTTTACTTTCTCTGAATTTTCCATTTTTGGTATTATTTGAACCATATATGGAGCGATTCTATTAGGTAATACAAAGCCACATGGCTCTCCTTTTGTATTTTTTACAACACATTGTTCATATAAAGCCGCTAGTGTTCTGCTTACACCAATTCCATAGCATCCCATATAATACAATGACTCTTTTCCTTCTTGGTTTATATACTTCCCATTCATCATTTCCGAATATCTTGTTTCTAATTGGAATATATGACCTAATTCCATTGTTCGTATTTCTTTAAAATTAGATATATCTTCTATTCCATATTCTTCTTTAAGATATTCTTTATAGTCTTCTCTTTCTAGTATTTCTGTATTTAAGCCTATTCCTGTATTCTCATCATATAAAATTTTATCTTCTCCTTGTTCTGAAATTAACATGAATTCCTCTGATTTTTTTCCTCCCATAGCACCATTATCTGCAACTATAGGAATTACTTTTAATCCTATCTCTTCAAATATTTCTAAAAATGCTGTTCTAACATTTTTATATGACTTTTCCATTCCTTCTACATCTTTATCAAAACTATATGCATCTAACATTGAAAATGTCTTTCCTCTTAATAAATAACCTCTTGTTCTTATTTCATTTCTACATTTTTCTCCAATCTGATAAAATGTTGTTGGTAAATTTTTATATGATTTTAGTTTTTCTCTTGCAAACTCTAACATCGCCTCTTCTCCTGTAGGTGCTAAACAAAATATTCCTTTATTTGATTCTGTTATTAACATTGTCCCATCTTGTACATATTGGTCATATCTTCCAGAGTTTTTCCAAATTGTATCTGGTTGTAATGTAGGTAGCAATACCTCTATACATCCATATTTATTTAAGGTATTTACTATTATCTGTTCTATTTTTCTTCTTACTAATAATGGTATTGTATTATATGCAAATATGCCAGCACCATATTGTACTAATTGTCCTGTCTGTAATAATATACTTTGTCCTGGATACATATCATCCAAATTATTTAATTTTATTGTTCCCATTCCTGTTTGTGATAATCTCATTTTCATTTCCTCCTATTTCTTTAAATAGAGACTATATTTCTATTTTTAAATGTTATTCTTTTAATTTTGGTTTAGTTCATGTTCTTCCCTTGCGGGCATAGGAGCCTCTATTAACTCATCTATTACAATTTGTCTATTTGCATCAAGTTTATACTTAGGCAATTCTGGTAAATCAGATAATGATTCATAACCGAACATTTTTAAAAATTCTAATGTTGTTTTATAAGTTGTTGGTTTCCCAGGTAAATCTGCTTTTCCAGCATCTTCAATTAGCCCATAGTCTAATAACTTATATATTGTTCCATCACTGTTAACTCCCCTTATTGCTTCTATTTCTGCTCTTGTTGTTCTTTGGTTATATGCAATTATTGCAAGTGTTTCTAGTGCTGCTGTTGATAAGTTTGGCTTTGCCCTTTTGTCTAAAATAGGGACTATGTATTCGTAATACTCTTTTTTAGTACATAATTGATATCCATTTTCTACTTTGATTATTTCAATCCCTCTCATATCATAATCTTTTCTTATAGTGTCCATTAATTCTTCTAACTGTTTTTTATCTATTTCCAATGCTATCATTAACTCTTCTTGACTTACAACTCTACCTGCTGCAAACAATATCGCTTCTATTATTGCTTTCATTTTTTGTATTTCCATAATTTTCTCACTTTTCCTCGATTTAATGTTTTTATTCTCTCACATTTCATACTTTATGTCAAGGTTTTGAGGACATTTGACAGGAAAAACATGACTTTTTTACCTCTTTTTTTTATCTAAAATTGTAACTTAAATGAAAAAGGAACACCTTTAAACAGTTTTTATACTGTTGGTGTTCCTTTATAATGTATTTCATGCTTATTTTACTTTGCTAAAGTCTATTCTAATTATTTTTTTAATTACCTTTTTACTTGTTTTAGAATAAGAACTTCTTTTACGATTTTGTATTTTTTTAAATTTACTTCCAACTCTCTTATTTTCTGTAGCACTAGGTCCTGCATCATCCCAAATTAGTGAACCATCTGAATCTTGTCCAACAAATATATTTACATGTTTTGCATAGCAACATATGTCACCTGGTTGTAATTTGTCATAATAATCTTTCAATCTCTTATTTACAGTTATTACATTAGCATATTTCTTTAAATTTTTACTTGTTGTATTCCTTTTTGCAGTTGATTTAAATACCATATTTCCATTACTATTACTATAAAAACTTTGTCCTTCTTTTAGAATACCATACTCTTGTAAACAATATGAAACATATTCTGCACAATTACATCTATAATTTTTATTTTTCATTGCTGCTTGATAGCTTTGTGGATTGCTCTTATAATTATAATATCTAAATTTACCATTTAGTTTTTTTGCCATATCTTCACAAGTTTTTAACCATTCTTCAGCATCACTTTTTATTTCTAATTCTACTTTACTTACTGTTACTTTACACGTAGTAGTTTTTCCATTTACCGCTGTTGCGGTTATTACTGCTGTTCCATTAGATATAGCTTTTACTTTTCCATTTTTATCTACTGTTGCAACTTTTGTGTTTGATGAGCTCCATGTCACTGTTTTATTAGTTGCATTTTCAGGTTGCACTGTCGCTGTTAATTTCTGCTCATCTTTTTCTTTCATGTCTAATTTTGTTTTATTTATTTTTACTCCAGTTACTTCTATCTCTTTTGTTTCTTCTCTTGGTTTTGAGTTAGAATTTAACTTGAATGATATGGTTCTTGTAGCTTTTACTTCATATCTATCTTCTGTTATAATTTTTAATTTGTATCGGCCATTTACTGCTTTGTATTTACTAATATTTATTTGTACTGTAGCATCTCCTTTTTTCAAATTAGTAAAATAATCAATTTGTTTATTATTATTATTTAAATCTAGTATTTTAGCATACTTACTTCCCCCTGCATCTCTTACAATAAAAGACATTTTATTTCCGCTAACATTAAATCCTTTTACTCTTGGCGCATCATCTATAGCATAATATTTAATTTTCTTTTTGTTTACTGTTTTTGTTCTTGCAGAAACTCTAAATCTAGAATACTGAATATTTCCACTACCATCTGTAATTTTTATATAAAAGCATTTTGTTTTTCCTTTTAACAAATTCTTATGTGATAATGTATAAATATGCATCTTGTTATCGCTAGTATTAGAACTAGAGAAATTAATTTTTTTTGCATTTTTCCATTCAGAATTTACACTATAAAGTCTTACTGAATTAATCCCGTTTCCATCTTTAATTGTTACTGTAACATCTGCAAATTTATCAGAATCTACAGTAAAAGATTTCCTTGGAGCATTATTAAGTGATAATTCATTGTTTGCATAACTATAATTAGAAAAAGCAAGTACAAACAACATTAGGATACTTATTTTAATAATTATTTTTTTATAAATATTTTTCATTATTATCACCCTCCTTCTATTCATATCTATTATACCATAATTTTACATAACATGCAAGTTTTTACTTGTAAAACCTTGATTTGTATGCTCTATGATAAGCAAAACACTATTTTATGGTAACTTTTTTCACCATAAAATAGTGCTTTTGTCTGTATATTTTTATTTCATTTTTTCTTTAATCTTAACCAAAGTATTAAGGGCATCTATAGGAGTAAGTTCATTCAAATCAACCTTATCAATTTCATGTGCAATCTCAGCCAATTTAAAATTAAACATATCAAATTGACCTTCAACAACCTTTTTATTCTCCTTTTCCTGTTTCTTGCCAGAAAACATACTCTTTCTTTCCAAACTTGTTAGGATTTCATCAGCTCTTTTAGTAACAACCTTTGGAACACCTGCAAGACGAGCAACGTGGATACCATAACTTTCATCTGTTCCACCTTCAACTATTTTTCTTAGAAAAATAATATCTTCGCCTTTTTCTTTTACTGCAATGGAATAGTTTTTTATACCTTCTTGCTTGTCTGCAAGTTCTATCAATTCATGATAATGTGTAGCAAATAATGTTTTAGCACCACATTTTTCTTTATTTGCAATATATTCTGCAACAGCCCATGCAATAGAAAGTCCATCATATGTTGAAGTTCCTCTTCCTATTTCATCTAATATAACCAAACTGTTTTCTGTTGCCTCTTTTAGAATAGTTGCAACTTCCATCATTTCTACCATAAACGTACTTTGTCCCATGCTTAAATCATCAGATGCACCAACTCTTGTAAAGATTTTATCAACTACTCCAATTTGTGCTTCTGTTGCTGGTACAAAGCTTCCAACTTGTGCCATTAATGTAATTAATGCTACTTGTCTCATATATGTAGATTTACCTGCCATATTAGGTCCAGTAATTATAGCTAATCTATCTCCATCTTTATCAAGATATGTATCATTTGGAACAAAATTTCCGTTTCCTATCATTTTCTCAATTACAGGGTGTCTTCCTTCTTTAATATTGATAATTCCATCATCTTTTACAACAGGCATGCAATAATTCATATCTTCTGCAACTTGTGCAAATGAAGATAACACATCTAATGTTGACACTATATTTGCAGTTTTCTGCAATCTTTTTATATTTTTAGCAATTTCTGTTCTTATTTCTACAAATGCATTATATTCAAGATTTACTACCTTTTCTTCAGCACCTAAAATTTGATTTTCGATTGTTTTTAGTTCTTCTGTTATGTATCTTTCTCCAGTTGTTAGTGTTTGTTTTCTGATAAATCTTTCTGGTACTTGAGATACAAATGATTTTGAAACTTCTATATAATATCCAAATACTTTGTTGTATCCGACTTTTAAAGTTTTAATTCCAGTCTTTTCTTTCTCATCTGCTTCCAGTTTTGCAAGCCAAGTTTTTCCTTCTGTTGAAGCTCTTTTTAATGTATCTATTTCTTCATCATATCCTAGCTTGATTATTCCACCGTCTTTTATTGTCATAGGTGGATCTTCTATAATTGATTTTTCTATTAATGCAAATACATCTTTTAATTCATCCAGGTTTTCATATAACTCTTTTAATTTATGTGATTGGCACATTTCCAAAACACTTTTTACTTCTGGTAATCTTTCTAGTGAATTTTTTAATGTTATCATGTCTCTTGCATTTGCATTGCCATATGTCATTTTGCCTGCAAGACGTTCTATATCATATACTTTTTTTAGAGTATCTGTAATTTCTCCTCTAAGCATCATATTATCTTTTAATTCTTTTACAGCGTCTAGCCTTTCTTGAATATCTTTAACCTCTAAAAGCGGATCATTTAACCATCTTCTTAATAAACGTCCTCCCATTGATGTTGATGTTTTGTCTAATACCCAAAGCAAAGTTCCTTTTTTGCTTTTATCTCTCATCTTTTCTGTTATTTCTAAATTTCTTCTTGCATTTATGTCTAATGCCATATATTTTGATAAATTGTAAATTGTTATTGTATTTATGTGTTCCAAACTTGTCATTTGAGTTTCGTTTAAGTATTCTAACAATGCATTTATTGATTTTACAGCTAGTGACTTTTCTTTTAGATTTGTTACTTCTTTTTTATTTTCAATTATATTATAATCTAATGCTAGATCTCCCACATCATCTGTAAAAAATTTATCACTAAATCTGCTCATATAAATTGAAAATCTCTCGCGAATTTTATTCATTTCTTCTTGACATTCAAACATCATTGAATTTGCAATTATTTCTGATGGTGCAAATCTTGCTATTTCATCTAATAATAATGCAAAATTGTTCTCGCTTTTGATTTCACTACTATAAAATTCTCCTGTTGAGATATCACATACACTTATTCCAAAATAAATTCCACTTTTGCAAATACTCATTATATAATTGTTTTTCTTTTCTTCTAGCAAATTACTTTCTACTATTGTTCCAGGAGTAAGTATTCTTATTACTCCTCTTTTTACAAGGCCTTTAGTGGTTTTAGGGTCTTCTAACTGCTCACAAATAGCAACTTTATATCCCTTTTCTATTAATTTCTCTGCATACACTTCTGCTGCATGATGTGGAATTCCTGCCATTGGTGCTCTTTCTGGTAATCCACAGTCTTTTCCTGTTAATGTTATTTCTAGTTCTCTTGCAGCTATTAGTGCATCTTCAAAAAACATTTCGTAGAAATCGCCTAATCTGTAAAATAATATGCAATCTTTATTTGCTTCTTTTGTTTCTATATATTTTTGCATCATTGGTGATATTACTGATCTATCTTCTATTTCTGCTATTGTTTGTGCCATTTTATATTTCTCCTTTTAAATACCACATATGTTCTGAAACTATTTTTAAATCTATAATCTTATCTTTTAGCTCTGGACTTCCTTCAAAAATTACTACTTTGTTGCTATCTGTTCTTCCTGTTAAAAAATCAGGATTATTTTTGCTTGTTCCTTCTACTAATACTTTTTGAATTGTTCCTATATATTTTTGATTATTTTCTGCAATTTGACTTTCTACCAGTTCTTTTAATCTGTCAAATCTCTTATGTTTGATATCTTCCGGAATTTGATTTTCCATTTTGTCCCCTGGCGTTCCAACTCTTCTTGAATATATAAACATATATACTTGTTCAAAACATACCTTTCTTACAACATCTAATGTGTCTTCAAAATCCTCTTCTGTTTCTCCTGCAAATCCTACTATTATATCTGTTGAAAGTGTTAAGTTTGGTATTCTCTTTTTCATTTTTTCTACTAATTCTAAGTATTGTTCTTTTGTATATTTTCTGTTCATTAATTTTAATACATTTGTGCTTCCTGATTGAAGTGGCAAATGTACTAATTTGCAAACCTTTTCACATTCTGCAATTACATCTATTACATCATCTGTAAAGTCCTTTGGATGTGGAGATACAAATCTAATTCTTTCTATTCCGTCAATTTTATTTATTGCTCTTAATAGAGTTGCAAATGAATTTATCCCTTTATATTCTTTGCCTTCTTCTTTCCATTCTTCTGCTCTTAAATATGAATTTACATTTTGACCTAATAGTGTAATTTCTTTGTATCCCTCTTTTGCAAGTTCTTCTACTTCTGCTAATATATCTTTTGGATGTCTACTTCTTTCTCTTCCACGTACATATGGCACTATACAATATGTACAGAAGTTGTTACACCCATACATTATTGTTACAGATGCTTTTATATTGCTTGTTCTTTTTATTGGAAGCCCCTCATATACCTCTCCATCTATATCCAATATATCTTGTTGTTTCTTTTTAGTTTTTAATACTCTATATAAATCCTCTGGAAAGTTTTGCAATGTATGAGTTCCAAATATAATGTCTGTATATGAATAACTTTCATGTATTTTATCTGTTATATGCTTTTCCTGCATCATACATCCACCTATCGCTATTATTGTTCCTCTTGTTTCTTTTACTCTTTTTAGTTCTCCTAATTTTCCAAATAACTTGTCTTCTGCATTTTCTCTTACACAACAAGTATTAAATATTACTAAATCCGCTTCTTTGTAATCATCTGTTGGCTGGTATCCCATTTCTTCTACCATTCCACATAATTTTTCTGAATCATTTTCATTCAACTGACATCCCATTGTTAATATGTAGTATTTTAAGTTCTTTCCTTTATTTATTTCTTTTACTTTTTCCATTTTTATACCTTCCCTGAAATTTAAAATCTCTACTATTTTATGTTTGTTTCTTTAACCGTCTTTTGATTAATTTTCTCTTCTAATTTTTTTATTTCTATATTTTGGTCTCTTGCTTCTTTAAATTCTTTTCTCTTACGCTTTAATTGCTCCACTTTTTGTTCTCTTCTCAAAACTTTTAGTAACTCTTTTAATGAATGAATTTTGATTCCTTCGTTTTTCTCTTCTATTCTCTTATCTTTTTTTGTTCTTTTTGCAAGTCCTAAAGCACTTAATATTCCTATCATGCCGCAAAACTTTGATAATTCTTTTTCATCTATATTTTGCATATCTACTTTTATTATATAATTCCCCATTCTTTCTACTCTTAGCTCTCCTCCATAATACTGTCTTTCTGCTTCTATTGGTAGCATATATGCACTGAAAAATTCTTCTGAATCTTCAACTGGAACTAAGTAATATGGTTCAAGATTATAATCATCAAATGATACTGATTGCTGTTCACCAATTAATCCATCTATATTTGTTAAGTCCACAAAATAATATTCATCACCAATTTGTACTAGATTCCATGTATGTGCATATCCTTCGCTTCTATATGCTTTAATATGTGCTTCATTAAATAGATTTTGTGCATATGTAGAATATCCTTGGCATACACCTTTTCCTTCTATTACACTATAATATAAGCTTTCTCCCCAACCTTTTTTTATATCCTCTGCTTTTCCTTCTACATTACCAGTTAAATCATAATCATATTCCATATGATTTACAATATACTCACTTAAAGCTTTAATTTTTTCCTCTTCACTCATATCTTCTGTTATGGTGTCTGAGACAATTTCTTCTATTTTATGTTTTACCTCTAAACTTCTCTCTGTAAAAGGATGTTGAATCCCATGTTCATTGCAATATTTTATTAACTCGTCTGAACACATTCCTGCATTATTTACTTCAAATCCCACTATTTTCTTTAAATTAGGTAATGATTTTACTGTTTCTAATAACATATCAGAACTAATACATTCTAAAAAACTTATATTTAGCATTTCTATATTAGTTCCATTAATTGCACTTATGTCTGATATAATACAGTTGTGACCATAAGCTAAACTACTATCATCTGATGAAAGTGGAGTAGAAATAAGGTCTATTCTTGCTTGAAAATCTTTATCAATTAATCTATTTATGTCATATCTATAAGGAGGTACCCCAAAAGCTAATTCCTTTAAATTTTTAAGTCCTTTTAATCCGTCTAAATCTGTTTCTTGAGAATCTCCAACAATAGATACTCTTTCCAATTTAGGACAGGCTGTAAAATCAAATTTATCTATATAATCAACGCCAATTTGTCCATCAATAATAATATTTTTTACCGTATTAGAACATATAGATATAGTTTCTTCATCTAGGAGAAAGAGCTTTGGTTCTACTAATATTAATGTTTCTAAGTTTGGCATTTCTATAAACTCATATTCCTCTAACTCTTCTCTATTCAGCCATATTTTTCTACATTCTGTATAATCTAAACCTCTACCATTATAGCTAATATCTTCAATTTCTCCTTTTTTATATTCATTAAAAACCGAACAGTTATGAAGCTGTAATTCTAGTTTTTTATGTTGTTCATAATCATCTACTAGAGCCTCCCAAGCTGATTTATATCCTTTTTCCGCATAATCTTTATATTTTGTATTTACATTATATATATCATCAGTATATTTTAAATCATATATATATAAATTTTCCAATGTTATATCAGATATTTTTAAGTCATATAAAGTACCAGATAGCTCGTTCCCATTTTCTAGTTTCACATTAACATCTGTTCCATCTATTGTAATATCTGAAATTAACTCATCATCTTCTGCGTTTAAACTAAGATTATGTGTTTCAAATCCCTCTTTTAGTTTTTGTTCACATTCTTTAAATTTTTCAACTTCTATTTGCGTGTCTACATTACTCGTCTTTTGGGTTTCAATGTTTTTGTAACCTTGAATTTCTCTATTACGCCCCGATAAATTAAAAGCTAATAATCCTGCCGCGATTAATGTTTTTATTTTTATTTTCCCCTCATATTTCATTGTTCTATTTTTTCCTCTCTTCTTATGCAACTTTTTATTTTAAAAAAAATTAATCGTTTTCTTTAAATATATAAATAACTGTTAAAATAATACCTACAAGATTAATTCCAATAGATATACCAAGTAGAATCCCTCTACTAAAATCTCCAAAATTGCTTGTTTCATTTCCTGTAAAAAATATATAAGCTAAATATAATATATTGCCTAAAATTATTAGTGATATTCCTGTTTTTAATTTATTCATATACTTACCCTCCTAATTTATTAAAATTTTCTTATTATATCTTAATTTTGCATTTTGTACCATTCTGCAAATTTTTCCATAGCCGAATAAGAACCATCTATAACTTTTCTATTATTTCTTTCTTGTTCACTCATCTCTGCTAATGTTTTATTAAAACCTTTAGGCATAAAGATATACCATAAATCAGACCATTTTTCTTTTCTATCTTGTCCCTGAATTTTATTTGACAAATTACCAGGATGATTCCCATAGAAATAATAAATCTCTTTTCCATCATGATATGCTAGACATTCATTAAATGCACATGTTCTATTATTCTTATTTTCCATTAATTTTAAAATTCCCTGTATTCCTATTGTATCTAATGAAAAATTCACAAATGCTCTCGGAAAACCATTTAATTCATCAATCCTAAAGTCTGCATCTAATGAAATACAAGGCCTTTCTACTATTTCATACGCTTGTTTTACTTTTGCAGTTGCTATCTCTTTTATATCATCACTCCTAGGTTCATCTAATTCATAATTGAATGTTTTAAATTTTAAATTTTCAAAATGTCTTTCAGCTGATTTTATTTTTCCTATGTTATGTGTCACAAAAATAATCTCTTTCTCCATATAATTTTCCCCAAAATACTGACCTTCATTTTTATAAAATATTTATACCGTGTTTCAAATAAGGAATAAGTTTATTTTTAAAATCCCTCATACTAATTCTTATTGTTGATTTGTTCTCGTTAGGATGAAATCTAAAATAATCTGTATTTAATATCTTTTCATCTATAAATAATTTTATTTTATTGTCATTATCATTAATAAGTTCCATAATACTAACCGCACCAGAATGTGTTTTTAATAGGATTGCTAAATCTTCACTTTTTGCCATTGTTATCTTAGGCAACTCATATTTATTTCTAAATGCCTTTTCATCAAATCTTTCTTCTCTAGGTATAATGATAAAATAAAATTGTTCTTTGTTTTTAGTTCTAAATATTAAATTTTTTATTCCATTAACTTGTAAAGTTTTATCTATCAATTTCAAGTCCTCGAATTCCTTTGGAAAAAAGTTATATTCCACTCTTTGGTATTCAATATTTAAACTATCTAAAATATCATAACAATTTTTTTCTTTTTCATTTTCTATCTTTTCTGGTCTGCCATTTAACAGTTCACTCAATTCAAATTTTTCCATTTTGCTCTCTCCAATCTTAATGATAAATAAATTATTATTTGTTTTTCTTATTTCTTTGTATATACAATTCCTAATGTTTCATCTATTCCTCCATTTAATGAGTAGCCGTTAGGATTTCCTTGACCTGTAGCAATATTTTCAGCACTTATTTGTTCTATTCTATTTTCTTTATATTTAAAGCAAAGAATTATAGAATGTCCATCCTCATCTAAAAACTCAATTCCAAATATATCATCATACATTTGACTTAGAAAAATTTTTGGTTCTAAATCAGGACATCTTTCAAGCAATTTTCCATTTACAAAATGTTCCTTATGTACACAATTTTTACGCCCCATACCATAATATATATTTTCTTTTTTTACTATCAACTCTTTATCTAATATAATTTTCTTTTTTGTGTAAGTTTTTTCATTTGTTGTATAATCAGTATTTTCAATAGTATAATATACATCTTGCTCTGTCTGTAATATCCATGTACCAGCATATGTTCCTTTAATTATATTCTTTTTCTCTTTTTCAACAAATTCAATTATACCAGCAACTATTGCTACTATAAATATAAATAAAAATATACCTAAAAAAACCACTCCAATTTGAGCTATTAATGATTTTTTCTTTACTCTAATTCCACAGTTAGGACATATTTCTGCTTTTTTAGATAACTCTTTTCCACATTCTTTGCATTTAATTTTTTCCATTTAAACCCCATATTCCATTCACTTAATTCAAGACTTACATCTCTCTAAATTTATAATTTTTGTTGCTACTTTTTCAATAAATATTTCATCATGCTCTACAAAAACAAGAGTAGGTTTGTAATTTAAAATAGTACCTTCTATCTGTATTCTTGTTAATATATCAATATAATTCAAAGGCTCATCCCATATATAAATATTAGCTTGTTCTGATATACTTTTTGCAATTAAAATCTTTTTCTTTTGTCCTTCACTCATATCTTGTATATTGGTATCAAAATCTGATTTTGATAATCCCATCTTTATTAACATTGCTTTAAATATGCTTTCATCTATTTTATTATCATTACCAAAGTTTTTTAAATTTCCTTTTAAATCTTCTGCACCTTGTGATACATAAGATATTTTCAAATTATTTATTTTTTTAAATTCTCCATTATATTGCATTTCTTTTCCTATCATAAGTTTTAGTATGCTTGACTTTCCAATTCCATTTTTACCTATTATTGCAACTCTATCTCCATTATTTACTTCAAATGAAATAGGTTTGAATATTACTTGTTCATTGTACTTTATCTGCAATTTATTTATTAAAACTAACGTATTTTTATTGCTTTCTAAAGGAATAATTTTTAAATCTTCATTTCTATCTATATTTCTTAATAAATTAGCTTTTTCATCTATTGCTTTTCTTGTTCTTTGTTCCATAACTTTTGAACTTTTCATCATCTTTGAAGCCTTATGTCCTACATATCCTTTGTCTATTGTAGTTTCTGAATTGTATTTTTTACTTTTTCTCTTTTCTGCTTCATTTGACCATTTTGCAGAATTTTTAGAGGCAATTTCAAGCCTATTTATATCTTTTTGTAACTTTTCATTTTTCATTATTTCAAAATTATCTTGTCTATCCTTATTTTCTTTCCAAGATGAAAAATTACCTTGCCTAATTTCAATATTAGTATTATTTATAGCAATTATATGATTTACAACTTTATCTAAAAAATTTCTATCGTGAGATACTAAGATAAATCCCTTTTTCTTTTCTAAATAATTAACTAAATTATTTCTTGTTTCAATATCTAAATGATTAGTAGGCTCATCTATAAGTAAAAAATTATTTTCTTTTAAAAATAAACTTATTAAAAGTATCTTTATTTGTTCTCCACCACTTAATAAATTAAAGTTTCTATATAATATTTCTGTATCAGTATTAAGCAAATTCAATTCTTTTATAATTTTCCATTCTTCAACATTTGGAGCAATTTCATTTACTATTTCTATTGACATTCTATCTTTATCTACAACTTCAAAAGGGAAATAATCAACATCAACATTTCTTGATATTGTTCCTTTATATTCATATTCTCCTTGCAATAATTTCAAAAATGTTGTTTTTCCTTTTCCATTCCTTCCAATTAGTCCGAGTTTCCAATCAGTATCTATATTAAAAGAAATATTTTCAAATATATTATTATAACTTCCGCTATATCCAAATGTTAAATTTTTTACACTTATTAAAGACATTTTTCCTCCAATTCCAATTATGAGTTAAAACAAAATTGTTTCATTCTATTAGATCCTTTGAATAATAGTACATATCTATACAGTGTAAATTTCCATCCCATAATTCTTTTTCATAATTATCAATAAAGAAATTTTTTATTGTTTTCTCATATTTATCAAAACCTTGTTTTACATAGAAAGGAATATTATTCTCTGTTGTTCCAACTAACATATTATTATATTTTTGTTTATAGTTATCACATAAATATTTTATCATTTTTTTTGCATAACCTTTGCCTCTATATTTTTCTTCTGTCGCAATATTTTTTAATTCACATGTATCATCATCTACTTTAGTTATAACAGCAACACAGGCAACTTCATTTTTATAAGTTAAAACAAATAAATCGCCATACACTAAATACTGTCTAATCAACTTTTCACTCGGGTCTGCCTTAAGCAATAAACTCATATATTGTTCCTTATTTTCTCTTTCTTTTCTTATAACAACACTTCGTTCAACAGGTAAAAATTCAAAGTTTTCTGGCAATTTTAGTTCAACTTTATTGTGGTTATCATTTGGAATCGGCATGCTAAACACACACCCACAATATTTTTGCATATATAAACCAAGTTCTCTTGCTTCATTTTGTCCCTCTCTAAACCCTGGACGAAAATCTCTATACAAAAATGTTAAATTATATTTTTGTGCCATTTCTTCTCCGATTTGCTTAAGGGCATCATGATTTTGATAAGGACTAATTAATAATGTAGTAGAAAATGTATCATATCCATTTTCTTTTGCATATTTTGCAGTTTGCTCAAGACGAACTCTATAACAATATTTAACACATCTATTTTCTAAATCATCTACTACATTTTTACAAAATTCCCTTAATCCATAATTTTCTTCAAATATAGCATTTATACCGTATATTTTTTGTATATTCTTTTAAAGTATCTCTTCTAGCTTTATATTCCATATATGGATGAATATTTGGATTATACCAATATACAGTAGGCTCTATGCCTTCTTCTCTTAAACTCTTTATACAATATACACTGCATGGAGCACAGCATGTATGCAATAATAATTTCATTTTTTTCTCCCCTTTGCTACATTCTTTCTATTCCTCATCCCAAATATGGATATCCTAAATGTTGATACGCTGATGGCATTACCATTCTACCTCTTGGGGTTCTTGATATAAATCCTATTTGAATCAAATAAGGTTCATACACATCTTCAATAGTATCGATTTCCTCCCCCAACGAAACCGAAATTGCCTCAATTCCTACAGGTCTTCCTTGATATTGATTTATCATAACATCTAAAATTCTTCTATCAACCTCATCTAGCCCAAGCTCATCTATCTCTAATTGATTTAACGCATGTTTTGCTATTTTTAAATTAATTTTTCCATCACTTAAAACAACTGCATAATCTCTAACTCTTTTTAATAATCTATTTGCAATTCTAGGAGTCCCTCTAGCTCTTCTTGCAATCTCCATTGCAGATTCATCTTCAATTTCTACCCCCAATATTTTTGCTGATCTTTTTATAATTACCTTTAAGTCTTCTGGCGAATACAATTCTAATTTATTAATAATTCCAAACCTATCCCTTAATGGTGTTGTTAATGACCCAGCTTTTGTTGTTGCTCCTATTAAAGTAAATTTAGGAAGATCAATTCTAATTGATTTCGCACTTGGGCCAGTTCCTATAACAATATCTAATGTGTAATCTTCTAATGCAGGATATAAAATCTCCTCTACATTTTTGCTTAATCTATGAATTTCATCTATAAATAATACATCATGTTCTGACAAGCTTGTCAATATTGCTGCTAAATCTCCTGGTTTTTCTATTGCTGGACCAGATGTTATTTTTATGTTTGATTTCATTTCATTTGCAATAATATTTGCTATTGTTGTTTTTCCAAGTCCAGGTGGTCCATAAAATAAACAATGATCAAGTGGTTCGCCTCTTTTTTTTGCCGCTTCTATATATATTTTCATATTTTCTTTTACTTTTGTCTGCCCAATATATTCATTTAGTGTTTGTGGTCTTAACGAAGTTTCTAATCTTTCTTCTTTCCTATCTTCTAATTCTGGTCTTACTAATGATATATTATCTATATTTTCCTGTTGCAATTCCTTTTTCATTTATACTATTTTTCCTTTCATAAAGCTTTTTTCTTCTTCAAATTATATCAAACATGTTCTATTTTTGCAATGCTTTTATATATTTAGTTATGGGAGCCATTTATTGATATTTAAAAGAATTAAAAGAAAGGAATTAATCTATTGAAAGTATTAAAAATATTTATATTAAATACTATAATTTTATTTGTTAGTACTGTATTATTGCAGATAATACAAATGTTTTTTAGTATATATATTTCCAACACTATTGGAGAAGAGGCTGTTGGTGTTTTTTCACTTGTAATGTCTGTATATATGTTTGGGATAACACTTGCATCAGCAGGTATAAATATATCTGCAACACGAATAGTCGCTGAAGAACTTGCATGTCAAAATGAAATTGGTGCCAAAAAAGCTGCTCGAAGATGTATATTTTTTAGTCTTGTTTTTAGTATTTGTGCAAGTCTTATATTTCTAATGTCTGCTGATTTTATAACAGTTCATTGTTTACACAATCGAATTAGTAAAAATGTAATATATTTAATTTGTTTAGCTCTTCCTTTCATCTCGATGTCATCAGCTATAAATGGTTATTTTACAGCTGTAAGGCGTGTCTACAAAAATGCTTTTGCAAAATTCTTTGAAGAATTTGTAAAAATTGCATGTACAGCTATTCTTCTAAAATCTTTCATGCCTGATGGAATAAATTATGCATGCTATTCTCTTATCTTAGCTGATGTGATTTCAGAAATCACATCATTTATACATTTGTATTTTTTATACATTCGAGATGAACATGGGACACTTATCGAGTCAAGATATAAAGATTTAGATAGCTATAATAAACGTATTTTGCGCATTGCAATACCAGTTGCATTAACATCTTATTTACGTTCTGGTTTATCAACAATAAAGCAACTGATTATTCCATCAAGTTTGCAAAAAAGTGGAATGAACTCATCAAATTCACTTATATCTTATGGAATTGTTAATGGAATGGCAATGCCTATTATAATGTTCCCTGTAAGCCTAATTGCTAGTTTTAGTAGTTTACTTATTCCTGAATTTTCAAGATATTACACACAAGAAAAATATAAAAAAATAAAAAGTGTTTCATCATTTATCTTGATTTGCACTTTTATTTTTTCGATAATTGTAGCTATATTAATTTTTGTTTACTCAGATGAACTAAGTAATTTTATTTATCATAAATCTGAAATTGCAAAATATTTGCGTATCCTTTCTCCTTTGGTTATTGTTATGTACTTAGATATTGTTATTGACAGTATTTTAAAAGGGCTAGATGCTCAAGTTGATGTAATGGTTGTTAATGTTATTGATTGCTTTATCAGTATTGCTTTTATTTATTTCTTAGTTCCTATTTTGGGCTTTAGTGGATATATCATTTCTATTTTTATTAGCGAAATTATTAATTTTAGTTTTAGTGGTTATAGACTATTGAAAATATTAAAAAATATGGGACATTTGGGGTCGGGTACATAATTTACCTATTTTAAAAAGTAACTATGTATCTGGCCCAATTTTCCCTCCTCTAAATTAATATAGTTCAATCAAAGCATGTAATATACTTTCATCACTATTCTTGACAATCACAAAATGTTTTCCATCAATAAAACTATACTTGCATTTGACTACCTCTCCCAATTTAATTTCTCTCTTATATGTAATTCTAACATTATTTAGTTGCCCCTGTTTATAAACTTTATCTGGCAATGTTTCATTTGCTAAGTCAATATAATTTAAATTATGCATATGATTATTTACATCTATATCTGATTTTCTTGCAGTATATTCTTTCTCTAGTTCATATTCTTTTGGTACTTGTATTTTCTCAAATTCCTCATTACTAAATGCAAACTTATTTAACTCTGGCTCATAACTTTCAAGTAAATCTGGCTCTATTCTCGCTATTTTTCTTTTTTCTGTATCTACTAAAACCCATTTTGAAGCTGCAAGTACTATTACATTTCCTTGTTCATCATGTATTTCAAAGTCACGATATGCATAACATTTAATTGAGTTTCTTGACCATGTTATAACTTTTATTCTTTCAGCATAATTGGGCCTTCTTATAACTTGTACATTCCACTCTAATATTAACCATGTTAAATGTGTACGAGGAATATCAAGTATTCCAAATCCAGCTATATTAGAGTGCTTTCCACCAACATCTTCTAAATAACTTAATATTGCTTTATTTGTTGCTTTATTATTTTTGTCTATATCTGATAATTTTATTGTATATTCATTCTCTACAAACATTGCTGCTCCTTCCATTAATATCCTGGTTTTTCTAATAATTTAAACATGTTCTTCTTATATTTTTCAACACCTGGCTGATTAAATGGATTTACACCAAGAATCATCCCTGACATGGCACAAGCTTTTTCAAAAAAGTAAATCAAATGTCCAATAGTTTCCTCTGTTAAAGCAGGTAATTCTATTACTATATTAGGCACGTCACCAGATACATGTGCATCAATCGTTCCCTCCATAGCTTTTTTATTTATATAATCCAAGCTTTTGCCAGACAAATAATTTAGTCCATCTAAATTATCTTCATCTTCTCTAATTTTAATATCTGAATTTGATTTCTCTATTCTTATTACTGTTTCAAATAGGTTTCTTCTTCCTTCTTGAATATATTGCCCCATTGAATGTAAATCTGTAGTAAAATCAACACCTGCAGGAAATATTCCAAGTTGGTCTTTTCCCTCACTTTCTCCATATAGTTGCTTCCACCATTCTGTAAAATAGTGCATTTTAGGTTCATAATTTACTAATATTTCTGTATTTTTATATAATTTATATAAAATATTTCTGACTATTGCATATTGATAGCATGCATTATATTTTAGGTTTGAATCTTCGTATTTTGTTTGGGCAGTTCTTGCACCTTCCATCAATTTATCTATATCTATTCCAGCTACTGAAATTGGTAATAAACCAACAGCTGTTAAAACTGAATATCTTCCTCCAACATTGTCTGGAATTACAAATGTTTCATACCCTTCTGAATTAGCAAGTGTTTTTAATGCTCCTCTTTCTTTATCTGTTGTAACATAAATTCTACTTCTTGCCTCTTCTATTCCATATCTATTTTCTAACATTTCTCTAAAAATCCTAAATGCAAGAGCTGGCTCTGTTGTAGTTCCAGATTTTGATATTACATTTACTGAAAAATCTTTTGTTCCAAGTACCTCAATTAAGTCATTGATATAATTTGGACTTAAATTATTTCCTACATATAATATTTGTGGATGTTTTCTCTTTTCTTCTGGTAGCATATTGTCAAATGTATTTGTTAAGCTTTCTATTACAGCCCTTGCCCCTAAATATGAGCCACCAATTCCAATAACAATAAGTACTTCTGAATCTTCTTGGATTCTTTTTGCTGATGCTTTTATTCTTTCAAATTCTTCTTTGTCATAATTTGTTGGTAATTCAAGCCATCCAACAAAATCTTTCTCATCATTTGCTCTTTTATGTAATTCTTGATGAATCTGTTCTACTTTTTCTTTGTATTTCATAACTGCTTTTTGGTCTACTCCTGTGTTTTTTAAATTAAGTTTTAAATTCAACATAATCTTCACTTTCCCTTGTACAAAATTTAGGTTTTTAATGGGTGAACCTATAAACCTTTTATACTTTTAAAAAGTAATTAACTAAGAAATTCCTTTTAGTTCATCAATAATAACCTTATAATCAGATGCCATTAAGATTGCTGTTCCTGCCACTAAAACGTTTGCGCCTGCATCTTTAACTCTTTGTGCTGTTTTTAAATTGATTCCTCCATCAACTTCAATATCTATTTCTATATTTTTCTTTTCAATATATGTTTTCAATTCTGATATTTTTGATAACATATCTGTTATTAATGTCTGCCCACCTTTACCTGGTTCAACTGTCATTACTAAACACATATGAATATATGGTAGATATTCATAGACACTTTCAATTACAGTTTCTGGTTTTACTGCTATGCCAACTCTTGACCCCTTTTCTTTTATTAAGTTAATATTTCTCATAACTTCTTCTTTGTTTTTACATGCTTCTAAATGAAATGTTATGATATTAGGTTCCATTGCTGAAAAAGCTTCAATTCCTGTTTCGATATCTTTTACCATTAAATGTATATCCATCGGTAAATTTGATATTCTTCTAATATAACTACTATATTCAAGCATATTTTGGTATGTGTTCTTTTCTACAAATTCTCCATCCATTACATCTATATGAAAATAGTCTGTTTTTGACTTTTCTAAAGCTAAAAATGTTTCTGCTTCTTTTCCTTTTTCTACATTCAATATCGACGTTGATACTTCTATCATTACAATATCCTCCTCTTACCATCTATGTTTTTCTTTATCTTTTAACTCTTCATAAATAGTACAATATCTATCATATCTTTCTTGTGAAATCTTCCCATCTTTAATTGCTTTCTTTATCCCACAATTCTGTTCTTTTATATGAGTACATCCGAACAAATTCGCATTTTTGAATTTCTGAATTAAATTCTTTAAACATTTCACTTAAATTAGCACTTTCAATTTCGCTTATTTCAAAACTTGAAAATCCTGGTGTATCTGCTATATATGTATCTTTTTCTAATTCATATAATTTTGTATCAGTTGTTGTATTTTTTCCTTTTTTATTCTTTTTACTTATTTCTCCTTCTCGTGTTTTGTTAGTTTCAAACAGTACATTTATTATACTTGATTTTCCTACTCCTGAATTTCCTGAAAATACACTTATTTTATTTTTTAATTGTTTTTTTAACTCATCTATGCCCTGACCTTGCTTTGCACTTGTAATTATTATGTTGTAACCAGCTTTTTTGTATAATTCTTCTATTTCTCTATAGGTGTCCTGTAAATCAATTTTATTTATTACTATTATTGAATCTATGCCCATCTTTTCTGCATATGCTAATTGTTTATCTAACATTAACAAATCTGGTTTTGGATTCTTCGTTGATATGATAAACACTATCTGATCTATATTTGCAATTTTAGGTCTTTTTATTTCATTTGTTCTCGGTTCAATTTTTTCTATTATTGCTAATTTTTTTTCTTGATCTGTTATTTGTATTTCTACTCTATCTCCTACCAATGGCGTAATCTCTTCATTTTTAAATCTTCCTCTTGCATATGCTTCATATAGTCCTTCTTTTGTCTCTATTTTATATGTATTAGATATGTTTCCTATTATTATTCCTTGCATAGCTCTCCTTTTTTTATTTTTTCTTAACTATATCACAGTTTTTACAAAAATACAATATTTAGAAATTTTTCTTTTTAAAATAGTTACTAGGTAATATGTAATATAAATTAATATATAAAATGCGTAGACATATAAGCTTTGAATGGAATGATGAATGTGCATGGAAAAATTTTAGAAATTCTATGCAATTTTATGGAAAGAGTTCACGAGAGTGGAAGGGTGCCATAAAATAAATTAGAATTTCTTAAATTTTGTAATAAACCGAAGAATGAAATGAAAAGCTTATATGTCTACGCATTTTATGCATTAATTTATATTAGTCATTACTAACTAAACTATATTGCTACTATTATAAAAACCGAAATTAATAAATTTTATTTTAGAATTTTTCTTGACAATTACTCTACTTGGCTGTATACTATTATTGTATTTTTTCATTATTTATTTTATTATTTATTATTTTTTACTCTTATTTTTAAAGTCTTTAAAGAATCGGAGGTGATAATATGGATTTAGAAACCAAGTTTAATTTAATTTTAAAAGAATTAAAAAATATTTGTACTCAAATTGATAAAAGGTTTGAACAAGTTGATAAACATTTCGAAAAGATTGATAAAAGATTTGAACGAATCGAACATAGACTTGAAAAATTAGAATCAAAATTTGATACTCTTTCTAACGAGGTAGGTTCAATAAATAGACTTTTCTTTAAATCAGATATAAATACTCTTGAAAATTTTGAAACTTTATTTGAAGCAAACACAACACATGATGACAAGGAACTAATTTTTGAAAATCAATTATGTAGATTACATGATTCATTAGACGATACTATTACTAGAGTTTCAATTTTAGAAAAAAATATGGCTGTTAATTCTTAATTTTTAAATCTCAATTTCAAAATTCAAACCCTATATATTGGTTCAAAAAACCTATATATAGGGTTAAATTCTATTTTTAGCAATAACTTAAACTTATGGTATTGATAAAGTTGTGGTCTTATCTAAATCCATTGTATATGAAGTAGTTGCTCCATCTATAGTTATTTTTATTTGAATATTTCCTTGCCCACTAACATTTACTGTCTTAGCAGTTTCATTCTCTTTTACTGTTTCATTATTTCTAGTTATTTGCTCACCATTAACTGTAACTTTAAAACTTACATCTTTAGGTTCATTGTCCTTTTCAACTTCGTTTCCATCATCATCTTTATCTGGTATTTTATCTTTATATCCTGTTATTTCTTTTACATTTATTGTTACTGTTCCAGTCTTAGTTTCTACTAGCTTATTAACTGTTATAGTAATTGCACTGCCTTCATCAACTTTTTCGCCAGAAGATATACTTTGTTTTAAAACAACACCATTTCCTCTAGTTTTATCTTCATCATATTCAACAGTTACCTTTAATCCAATTCCTTCAAGATTTTGTTTTGCAGTTGCTTCATCTTGATATAGAACTGATGTTACAACAACTTGTTTTATTCCTGTACCAATACTTATATAAACTTTTACTGTATCTCCTGCATTTACTTCTGTATCAGAATCTACATCTTGTTTTATTATTATTCCAGCTTCTACAGTTTTGCTTATTTCTTCTACATACTCAAGCTTAATTTTAGCATCATCAGCAGCTTCTTCTGCTTCTTCTTTGGTCAATCCTTTTAATTTAGGAACTTTAGTTTTTTCAGTTCCTAAACTTACTACAACTTTTACCTCTGTTTTTTGTTTAATTTTTCTACCTTCAACAAAAGGAGGTGTTTGAGATATTATTTGACCAGCTTCATATTCTGTATTATACACTGATTCATCTTCAACATATGTTAATTTATTTTCTTCTAATATTTTCTTTGCTTCATCAACTGTTTTTCCAACTAAATTTGGAATAGCCACATCTTTAGGTCTTGTAGCATTTGATACTCCAATAGTTGTTCCTATTGTAATAACAAATAATAATATTAGTCCAATGATTGCAGATGCTACCTTATGTTCTTTTACAAATTCTATAAATTTATTAGGTTTCTTCCCATTTTTTGGATTTTTATTTGAACTTCTGTCCGCTTCTGCTCCAAGTGTTGTAATTCTTTGAGTTGGAAAATCTCCTTGGTAATCGTTATTATCAACAAAATCACCATTTGGTTCTTTCAAAGCTCTTTTTAAATCTAATAACATCGCTGTTGCATTTTGATATCGCAAATTTACATCTTTCCTTAATGCTTTCATTATAATATCATTAACAGCAGATGGAATATTAGGATTTACTTCAATAGGTGGTTTCGGCTCTTCTTGCATATGTTTTAAAGCCACTGAAACAGGAGTATCTGCATCAAAAGGGACTTTTCCTGTTAGCATTTCATACATTACAACTCCTAATGAGTATAAATCTGATTTTTCATCAGTAAATCCCCCTCTTGCATGTTCAGGAGAAAAATAATGTACAGAGCCTATTGTTGTCCCAAATGCTGTAATAGTAGAGTTTGAAACTGCTTTTGCTATTCCAAAATCTGTTACTTTTGCAACTCCGTCTTCTGTAATTATAATATTATGTGGTTTTATATCTCTATGTATTATGTGGTTTCTGTGTGCAATCTCTAATGCTGACGCTATTTGAGTAGCTATATTAACAGACCATTTCCATGGTAGTGGACCCTTTTCTTCTATTATAATTTCTTTTAAAGTTTTTCCTTTTACTAATTCCATTACTATATAATATAGATTTCCATCAACACCTACATCATATACAGAAACAATATTAGGATGGGTTATACTTGCTGCTGATTGTGCTTCTACCTCAAACCTCTTTATAAACTCTTCATCTGTTGTGAATTCATCTCTTAATATCTTAACTGCCACATATCTATTTAATACATGACATTTTGCCTTATATACTGTTGCCATTCCTCCACTACCAATTTTTTCAATAATCTCATATCTATTCCCCAACAATCTACCTTTTAAATCCATTTTAATATCTCTCCTTATAGGTTATATGTTTTTAATTACTACAACTGTTATATTATCTAACCCACCATTTTCATTTGCTAAGTCTACAAGTCTGATAGGTGCTTTTTCAATATTTCCTTTTGCAATTTTAAATATATCTTCTTGTTTTACCATGTTTGTTAATCCATCTGATGAAATTAGTAAAATATCATCTCTTAAAAATCCTTTTACTGATACATCAGGTTCAACAAATGCATTACACCCAAGTGCTTTCATCAACATATTTTTTTTTGGATGCTTTTCTGCTTCCTCTTTTGTTATTGTTCCATCTTTTACTAATTTTTGAACATAACTATGGTCTTGCGTTAATTTTCTTATAAAATCTTTTCTTATTCTATATATCCTACTGTCACCTATATGACCAATATATGCCTTATTATTATATATTAAACAAACTTCTAAAGTAGTACCCATTCCTTCAAGTTCTTTATTTTCTTTTGCCTTTTCATATATTACCATATTGGCATATTCCATACTACTTGCTACTAATTGTATTAAATTCTCTTTGTCTTTTGGTGTTTCTTTAAAATTATTCTCTATATAACTCCTCGTGCATTTTATTGCCAAACTGCTCGCAATCTCTCCACCTTTGTATCCTCCCATGCCATCTGCTAATAAATACAGTTTGACTTCACTTGACGAATCAGATATATAATATGCATCTTGGTTCATTTCTCTAGCTTTTCCAATATCAGATTTTGCATAAGCTATTACCATCGTTTCACCTCGAATCTTTCTTTTTTATGTTATATCATAACTTATTATATTTTTCAATTGTTTTTTTAACATTTGTGAAAGATAAATATGGTTCTTTAATTCTTTTTTCTTCACACTTCTAAATTCTTTCTTCTCAACTGCCCACAAGCCGCATCAATATCTGAGCCCAATTCCCTTCTAATTGTAGCAACAATTCCATGAGCATTTAAATAATCTCTAAATTTCATAATATTTTCATTTGAACTTTTAGAATAAGCCCCATTCTCAATTTTATTAATTGGTATCAAATTCACATGACATAACATTCCTTTTAAAAGATGTACCAATTCTTTTGCATCCTCTAAATTATCATTATTATCTTTTGCCAATGCATATTCAAATGATATTCTCCTATTTGTTTTTGCAATATAATCTTTACAAGCTTGTATTAATTCTTTTATCGGAAATGCATTATTAACAGGCATCATGCTACTTCTCTTCTCATCATTAGTTGCATGTAGTGATATTGACAATGTACATTGAATATTTTCATCTGCAAGTCTATAAATTCCTGGAACTAGCCCACTGGTTGAAACACTTATGTGTCTTGCTCCTATATTTATTCCCTTTGGATTATTTATTATTCTAATTGCATTTACTACATTATTATAGTTATTTAATGGTTCCCCTATCCCCATAAATACTACATTCGAAATTTTTATTCCATTATCTCTTTCAACTGCGAGAATTTGTTCAACAATTTCTCCTGAACTTAAATTTCTTATAAAATCGATTCCTGTTGATGCACAAAATTTACATCCCATTTTACATCCTATTTGTGATGATACACAAATACTATATCCATGATGATAACTCATCAATACTGTCTCTATGGCATTTCCATCTAACACATCAAACAAATATTTTTTTGTTCCATCTAATGACTCTTGTTTTTTTAATATTTTAAAATTATGCATTTCATAATTTTGTTTTAATTTTTCTCTTAATTCTAATGATAAATTTGTCATCTCATCAAAACTTGTAACTTTTGATTCATATAACCATTTAAATACTTGCTCTGCCCTAAATGGCTTTTCTCCAATTTGAACAAACTCTTCTTTTAGTGCTAACAAATCATAATCTTTTATATTTTTCATTATTTTTTTCTCCTAATAATCCAATCTTTTTTACACTCAAATGGAAGTATCATTTTTACTTTTTGATCTTTAACACCTGGGCTAACAGCATCAATTTCTGTATTAGTGTCAAAGTCCCATAATTTATCAATTTCAAATTCAACAGTCTCAAGTTGATTTGGAACCAAAATCTCTAAAGTATCTCCAACTTGTAATCTGTTACGAATATCTATAATTGCTTTTTCTCCATCATATCCTACAATCTTTCCACCAAATTGGTATTTTTCATTATATTGATGTCCATCATATTCTTGAATATCTGTGTTTTTTCTATCATTAAAATAAAATGTTGTTAGTTCTCTTGTCTTTATTTTTTCTATCTCTTTCATATATTTTTCTGCATCATAATGTGTTGGATCTTTTTTATAATCATCTATTGCATTTCTATATATATTTACAATACTTGCAACATAATATTCTGTCTTTAAACGTCCTTCTATTTTTAAACTGTCAACTCCCATATCTATTATTTCTGGAAGTTCATTAATTAGACATAAGTCTTTTGAAGAAAATATACTTGTTCCATATTCATTTGTTTCTATTGGCATAAATTGTCCTGGTGTGTTCTTTTCTTCTGCATATAAATTATATGACCATCTACAACTTTGTGCACAATCTCCTAAATTAGCACTTCTACATGCTAAAAAGTCACTTAAAAAACATCTACCTGAATATGCAAAACATATTGCACCATGTATAAAAATTTCTATTTCCATATCTTCTGGTTTATTATCCATTATATATTTTAACTGTTTTTTATTCATTTCTCTTGCTAATATCATTCTTTTGGCACCATTTTTATACCAGAAGTTACAATCATGTAAACTTACAATATTTGCTTGTGTACTCACATTTATTGGTATACTTGGAGCATATTGCTTTAAAACTTCAATTACTCCTCCATCTGCTGCAATGATTCCATCAGGCTTTAGTTGTTCTATTTTTTTTGCCATTTCTATTATTTCTTCATATTTTTCATCCCATGCAAATATATTTAATGTTACATAAACTTTTCTACCTATGCTATGTGCATATTTTATTGTATTTATCAAATCATCATCTTGCATGTCTGCTCTTGTTCTTAAAGATAATGATGATGTTCCACAATATACTGCATCTGCCCCATAAAGAAAAGCTATTTTTGCCTTTTCAAATGAACCAGCTGGTGCTAATAATTCTACATCTTTCATATACTTTCTCAATCCCTTCTTTTTTCAGTCATATAATTTTATCTTATTTTTTCAGTTGTTTATAGGCAAAAATGACCCGGTCTAAAATTTTTATATTCTTAAAAGTATTTTCTAGATTTTCATTTGTTTTATATTTAACCAAAATATAATTTTGTGTATGTCCTTTATAATAGGTTATTCCATTTTCAATCTCTTTATCTTCAAACAGCACTTCAACATTTTTTCCTATTAATTTTTCATTGTATTTCATTTGATTTTTATTTGAAAGTTCTATTAATTTTTTACTTCTAGTCTCTTTTATTTTTCCATCTATTTGATTTTGCATAATAGCAGCTCTAGTGCCTTTTCTTGGTGAATATTGAAATACATGCATTTTATATAATTTTGCATTTTTCAAAAATTCATATGTTTTATTAAATTCCTCATCAGTTTCTCCTGGAAACCCTACAATTATGTCTGTTGTTAAAATTACATCATTATAATATTTACGCAACATTGCTATTATATCTTCTATCTCTGAAACTGTATATTTTCTATTCATTCTTTTTAGTGTTTCATCACATCCACTTTGTAAAGATAAGTGAAAATGATGACATATTTTTTCTAATTTAACTAATCTCTCCATAAATTCTTCTGTGATAATTTTAGGTTCTAATGAACCTAATCTAATACGTGATATACCATCAATAGCATTTATTTTTTCTAATAGCTCTATTAGTCCATTTTCATTCTCAAAATCTCTTCCATATGATGCTACATGTATTCCTGTAATTACTACTTCTTTTATACCTTTTTTAGCTATTTGAATTATTTCTTTAATAATACTTTCTTGATTTCTACTTCTTACTCTGCCTCTTGCATATGGTATTATACAATATGAACAAAATTGATTACACCCATCTTGTACTTTTATTACAGCTCTAGTTTTTTCTGTATATGTAATTTGCCCCATATCTTTAAATTCTTTTTGTGCAGAAATGTCTTCTATCTCTACAATCTTCTTTTTTTCAATACCTAAATCTCTTTGTGGCTGGTTAACATTGTTTTCTGTTACGTTACAGTTATTTTTTATAAAATTTTCAACATATTGTACAACATCTTTTTTCTCTTCATTTCCAAGAACAACATCTATTTCTGGCATTTTTTCTAATTCTTGTTTTGCAACTTGTGCATAACACCCAACTGCAACTATTATTGAATTCTTATTTTTTTCTTTTACTTTCCTTAAAGCTTGTCTTGACTTTCTATCAGACATATTTGTTACTGTACATGTATTTACTATACAAATATCTGACACCTCGTCATTCATATTTACAATTTCATATCCTGCTTCTTTAAATTTTTGTGTCATTGCATTTGTTTCATATTGATTTACTTTACAACCGTAATGTAAAGAAAGATACCCTTTTTTTATTACTATTTTTATTACTATTTTTATTATTATCCATATATTTATATCCCGCTTCCGATTAATTATGTATTTATAACACTTTATATTAGTGTAGCTCCAATTATTCCTGCATCATTTTTTAATTTTGCAAGTTTTATTATTATATCACATCTCTGGTTAAATAGCAAGTTTCCTTGCAATAAAGCCTTCTTTAGCGGTTCATACAATATATCTTTATATTCAGCAAAACTCCCACCTATACATATGGCATCAGGTTCAAATATATTAATAATATTAGAAATACCAATTCCTAAATCTTCTATATATTTATTTATCATATATTTTAATGTTAAATTATCAGGATTCTTTCTTATAAAATCTCTTATAATTCCACCATCTATTGTATTTAAATTAAATTCTTCTGCTATCTCTTTCTTAAATTTTTTTAAGCTCGCATATGTTTCAAAACATCCTCTTTTCCCACAATTACATAGTTTCCCATTTTTATGTATAATTGTATGACTAAATTCAAAACCCGGAAAATTTGTAGGCTCTAATAATTTATTATTGTAAATTACTGCACCTCCTACTCCTGTTCCTATACATAAAAACACACTGTTTTTATATGGTTCCAATTCACCATATTTTTGTTCTGCTAGTGCTGCACATTTTGCATCATTTTTTAATTTTATATTTAAATCTAGTTTTTCTTTTAATTTACCTACTAGGTCATAATTTTCTAAATCTAAATTTACTGACTTAATAATTTTGTTTTCTGATATAGTTCCAGGAACTGCAATTCCTATACTCTCTATTTCATGTTCTGCCATCATATCCAAAACCGTTTCTATTATAAATAATTCTATTAATTCCTTTGCATTATTTTTCTCTACAATAAATTTTTCTTCTTTTAAAATAATAGAGCCATTTTTAACTAGCCCTATTCCAATATGACTCCCACCTATATCTATACCTATTTTCATATTTGACATCAATCCCTTCAAAATTGAATTGCTTAAATTTTAATATATTTTAAAAGTGCTAATAAAAATAAAATTGCTATATTACTAACTGAAATAAAATACCCCACAGGGACTTTATCAAGCCTAATTTTCTTATTTCCATTTTTCTTTTTATTTAATTGTAATATTAACATATATATAATTATTTCTATCGCTGTCATTACCATTGTATATGCAAATATCTCTGTTTCTGAAAACACTAATATAATATTTAATAACATTAGTATTCCAATGGTGTAGCTGTTCTCTGCATATTTTCTAAGAAGAATTGTATCTATTGTTAATAAAATTAAATATACAGCTAAACATACTGTATTAAAATATATACTAGATGGATCCACTATATATAAGTATACAATATATATTAATGATATTATTATCCCACTTGTGGTCATTTTTTTCTCTATTTTTATACTTTTTTGATCTATCCCTGCTATTATTACTAATGTAGTTAAATATAAAATTGTGAATAAATACATTATTACAGATGATATTTTTAGACTATTTGTATCTATTTCTAGTATTTTTCCAAATATAACAAATGAAATTCCGCCTAATAATGGATAAATTAAGTGTACTAATCTTTTTAAAAATTTTGATTTACTTTCTGGTTCTATATATGTTACCCCTTTTTTCATCATACTTATATTTCTTGGAATTCTGTATATTGCTCTTTGCCAAAAACTTCCTACTATAGCACCTATTAAAAATAAAATTACATATAAAAATATATTCATTTTAATCTCTTTCCTTTCTTTGGTTTTATATTACAACAGACATATACATTAGTATATGCCTGTTGCATTTTTTACTTAATTATCATTCTTCGTTTTGTATATTTACAGGTCTCTCAGGATTTTTCATCTCTAAAGAATTTTGATTGTCATTTATAGAACTCTGTACATCTGTAGTATTTTGTGTAGTATTTATGGTGTTTGTCGTGTTTTCTTGTTTTTTTGGCTTTTCATATACCATTGCAACTATCACTCCTACTATAATTATTGTTATAACAAGTATTAATATTATTTCTAAACTTGTTTTTCCATCTTCTCTTCTCATAATAAATCTTCTTTCCTTTCATAAATGTATACAAACAATTATACTTATTATATTTTATATGTTTTGATTAAAAAGTCAATATTTTTAAAAAAAATGTCATCTAATTGTCTTTTTTGTAACATTTTTGTAATATTAATTTGCATAATTTTCTTTTTTCAGGAAATACTGTTGATAATAAATTACGAGGAGGTTACTCATGAAACCATTAGATTCTAAAAAAGATTACCAAAATTATGTTGATCAAAAATCTCCTAATTCTCCTATTTTAAAAAACTGTTTTAATGCATTTTGGGTAGGCGGATTAATTTGTTCAATAGGTCAAATAATTATGGATATATGTAAATATAGAGGTCTTTCGCAAGAAACTTCTGGCACTATAGTTTCTATTATCTTAATTGCTATTAGTGCATTTTTAACAGGTCTTAATATCTTTAATAAAATCGGTAAATTTGCTGGTGCTGGCTCTCTAGTTCCTATCACTGGTTTTGCAAATTCCATTGTCTCACCTGCTATGGAATATAAATCCGAAGGTTATGTTATGGGAGTTGGTAGTAAAATGTTTACTGTTGCAGGTCCAGTCCTTGTCTTTGGTATTTCAACTTCTATTATTGTTGGACTTGTATATTTAATTTTTAATACTCAAGCTATTACTTTAGTTTAGGGCAATTTGGGGTCGGTTCCGTTTTTGCCCTTAGAAATATTTATATTTAGAGCATTATTGCTCGAATGGAGGTTTATATGCAAAAATTAGGAAAGCAAACAATAAAATTTGACACCCCACCAGTTATTACAGAAGTGGCTTCAATTGTTGGTCCAAAAGAAGCTGATGGTCCTCTTGCCAAATATTTTGATCAATGTTTAGAAGATGAATTTTGGGGTGAAAAGACTTGGGAAAAGTCTGAAAGTAAAATTATTAGAGAAACTGTTAATATGGCTATAGCAAAATCTGGGATTTCTATAACTGATATTGAATATTGTTTTGCTGGAGATTTATTAAATCAATGTATTTCTTCAAGCTTTGGTTTAAGAGATTTAAATATTCCATTTTTAGGAATATTTGGTGCTTGTTCAACTTTTGTTGAAGGCCTTAGTCTTGGTTCTATTATTACAGAAGCATGTGCCAAAAATGTTATATGTGCCGCTTCTAGCCATTTTTGTAGTGCTGAAAAACAATTCAGATTTCCATTAGAATTAGGAAACCAAAGACCACCTACATCACAATGGACTGTTACTGGTGCTGGTGCTGCTATTCTTTCTAATTCTGGAACTGGACCATTTGTTACACATATCACTTCTGGAAAAATTATTGATATGGGAATTAAAGATGCTAACAATATGGGTGCCGCAATGGCTCCTGCTGCACTAGATACTTTAATTTGCCATTTTAAAGATACTGGTCGTGCCCCTTCATATTATGATGCAATTATAACTGGTGATTTAGGACATGTTGGTAAAGATATCTTAATAGATTTAGCTCAAGAAAAAGGTTATAATATTAAATCTAATTATAATGATTGTGGTGTTATGATGTTTGATAAAGAAAAACAAGATACTCACTCTGGTGGTAGTGGTTGTGGATGTTGTGCAACTGTTTTCTCTGGTTTCTTTTTTAAACAATTAAAAGATAAAAAAATAAAAAGATTATTACTGATTGCAACTGGTGCTCTTACAAATTCAACCTCTTCTCAACAAGGTGAATCTATTCCTGGAATTGCACATGCAATTAGTATTGAAGTGTAGGAGGTGTTCGTGTGGATTGGTTACAAAGTATATCTTGGATTGGTATATTAAAATGTTTTATTACTGGAGGTATTATTTGTATTATTGGCCAAGTTTTAATTGATAAAACAAAACTAACTCCTGCTAGAATTTTGGTTATTTTTGTTACAACTGGTGCTATCTTAGGAGGACTTGGCTTATATCAATATTTAGTAGATTTTGCAGGTGCTGGAGCAACTGTTCCATTAACTGGCTTCGGATATAATTTAGCAAAAGGTGCTATTAAGGGAGTTAAAGAATCTGGTATTGTTGGTGCTTTTACGGGTGGTGTTGCTGCATCTGCTGGCGGAATTGCCGCAGCTGTATTTTTCGGATATATTGCGTCTTTAATTTCTAAGCCTAAAATGAAAAAAGAATAATTTCTTAATAATATGAACTAAATACTTTCCTAGGTAAAAAAAATCTGAGCAATCGCCCAGATTTTTTTATCAGTTGGAGTATTATTACAGCAAGCCATGGTCTGCCCAGTATTTGAGCGTAAGCAACTCGCCAAAGTCACTAAATGTGTTAGTGGCATTAATATTCTCCGGCTTAGTGGCAAAACTGTATTGTTTCACCCGCTCACCAGTCGGAAGCATAATATCTTCCACAGGAAGATAGAGTGAATAATCACTCTTCCAATTCTCCCTGTTTTTTCTATAGATTGTTCTCAATCCATAGAGGGTCACTTTCTTCCCCATAATGGCTTCTTCCGTGATTTTCCACGGTCCTTTGGGGAAAATTTTCTTTTTTAGCCTTCTAACGTCCTTAAAAGACCAAAAGGGTTTTTCCTCAACTTTGCCGCATCCCACATTTATTAATTTTTGAGGAATACTGATTCCAAGCCCCCAAAAAATCTCTCGTACTTGTTTTTCCGGAAGTAAATCCAGAAATTCCTGGACCAAATCGAGTTTTACCTTGTACGAGTTTCCTCGTACTTCTTCCCAAAACCTGTATAACACAGCAACTTGGTCAAAGTTGTTTTCGGCTTCTTTCTCTTTTGGCATCATGCCATCTTCATCAACGTAAAGATTAGGTCCTCCCCTAATTACGCAGTTAAAGACTAAAATCATTTTTAAATTAAAAATGATATCCTCGTTTACACACTGGACTTTCTGCAATAATTTATCGCAGAAAGTTTTCACTTCATCGTCATATAAATACGTGAATTCCACGTCCTGAAGCTTGCTCACTGCTGCAAACCCTTGTTGTTGCATTTTCCAGAGATCTTTCGGAGGCATTTTTTTCCAAAACACCTCGTCATATCCGTCTTCGTTTTTACGAACAACACAATATTGTTCGTATCTAGAAGTTTCTTGGCTTAATAAGCCAAAAAACTTCTCCAGACTTTTTCTTTGTTTAGTATCCAATTTTTTGATGGCCTTTTCCAGACCTTCAAAATTTTCAAACTCCAATTGGATGAGCGCTGGAGTTTTCATCCTATGCAGCCGAAGAACATCAGCTACATTTTTCAGATGGTTTACATTATATGTTTCTTTTTTGGACATTTTTTATACTCCTCTCGTTGTTTCCTCCCTTACAAGGGAGTTTGTGTGTGGTTAACATTTCAACTTTTTTGACAAACGTATTATATCATAGATTTACATAAAAATCAATATTTTTAGAAAAACATTTAAACTCTGCAAAAACAATTTCATTCTTTTTTATTTATATTGTTTATCAATCTCTTTTAATATTACATCATGAGCACTACCCTCTTGAATACTAACATTAGAAACCAACGTTAATCTAGCCTTTTCATGCAACTCTGGAATTGTAATAGCACCACAATTACACATTGTAGATTTTATTTTAGAAACAGTAATTTCTAAATTGTCTTTTAATGAACCCGCATATGGAATATAAGAATCTACTCCTTCTTCAAAAGAAAGTTTTTGCGAACCTCCCATATCATATCTTTGCCAGTTCCTAGCTCTATTTGATCCTTCTCCCCAATATTCTTTTACATAATTATTATTTATTTTAACAACTCTTGTTGGACTCTCATCAAATCTCGCAAAATAACGTCCCATCATTACAAAATCAGCTCCGAGAGCTAAAGCTATTGTTATATGATGATCATGTACAATTCCTCCATCTGAACATATTGGAATATATACCCCTGTTTCTTCAAAATATTCATCACGAGCTTGTACAACATCAATTAGACTACTAGCTTGACCACGTCCAATTCCTTTAGTTTCTCTTGTTATACAAATTGAGCCTCCACCTACACCTACTTTAATAAAATCTGCTCCAGAATCTGCTAAATATCTAAATCCCTCTTTATCTACAACATTCCCTGCACCAATTTTTACATTATCACCATATTTTTCTCTTACATACTTAATTGTATTTTTCTGCCACACAGAATATCCATCTGACGAATCTATACAAAGCAAATCAACTCCAGCATCAACCAAAGCTGGTATTCTTTTTTCGTAATCTCTTGTGTTTATTCCTGCACCTACTATATATCTTTTATTTTCATCTAATAATGAATGTGGATTATGCTTTCTTTCTTCATAATCTTTTCTAAATACTAAAAATTTCAAATTTCCATCTTTACTTAGAATTGGTAAACATTCTTTTTTATTCTCCCAAATTACATCATTCGCCTCTGCAAGTGTTATTCCTTCTTCTGCCCAGACAACTTTTTCTTTTGGTGTCATAAAATTATCTATTGGTGTATTTATATCATCTTTAGAAATTCTATAATCTTTATCTGTAACAAGCCCTAAAAATTTTCCATTTGCTGTCCCATCTTCTGTAATCATTACTGTAGAATGGCCCGTTTTTTCTACTAAATCTATAACATCTTTTAATGTCGTTCCACTTTTTACATTTGAATCACTTATTACAAATCCAGCTTTATGTTTTTTAACATGATATACCATTTCTGCTTGAGCTTCTATTGGTTGTGAACCATATATAAATGCAATTCCTCCTTCACGAGCTAGTGCAATTCCCATTTCCTCTCCTGATACTGATTGCATTATTGCTGATACCATTGGTACATTTGCATAGTATTTAGGTTCCTCTCCTTTTTTATATTTTACTATTGGCGTTTTTAATGATACATTTGTAGGTATACACCTTTCATCAGTTAAATTTGGTATTAGTAAAAATTCATTAAATGTTCTTGAAACATCTTCAAATATTTTAGCCATACTATTTTCCCCCTTCTTTATTAAATTTTTTTATAATATCATATATATGATACCAACTATATGCAGTAATAATGTTCTCTCCATTCACTTGTTTATTATATTGACAATCAAATTTTATAACTTTAATTTTTTTAGATATATCTTCTATATTATTAGGACTATCTTCTATCATTATTTCTACATTATTTTCAATACACTGATGCAATTTCTCGCTATCTCTTGCAAATATCAATTTATCATATTTTATATCTTGATTCTTTAGCCATTCTCTTGTCAATTCCTGCATCTTCCCATAATATTCTGGTGGCATTCCATATTCATTTCTTGCTGTGATTATATAAATATTATTTTCCTCTTTTTTCAATATTTCTATAATTTCTTTAGAAAACATTCTTGGTTTGCTTTCTACAACATATTCCACTAAATATTTATTCCAAAATTTATCTGCTTGCTCTTGCGTCCATTCTAAAGCTTCTACTTCCCAATATTTACTCACATCTATTTTTATTGGCCATTTCTCTTCTACACTCATTTTAGTCCCAAAATCTATTATAGCTTTTTCTAAATCTGTCAATACTCCATCTATATCTATCCCTATGTTCATTTTATTCCTCCTTGCACCAGCTCATTTTATTTTAAATTTAAAAACGAAAAGAGTCCTTATTTTGAATATTATTCAAAACAAAGACCTCCCTTCATTTTATATATTTTTTGTTATTAATTTCTATGCTTTTTTTGCTATTTCAGCTATTTCTGTAAATGCTTTTGGATCATTTACTGCAACTTCTGCTAACATTTTTCTGTTTATTGTTACATTAGCTTTTTTTAATCCTGCAATTAGTTTGCTATATGTTGTTCCATTCATTCTTGCAGCGGCATTTATTCTAGCTATCCATAATTTTCTAAAATTACTCTTTCTATCTTTTCTTCCAACATATGCATATGATAATGATTTTAGTACTGCTTGATTAGCATTTCTAAATCTATAATGTTTTGCACCATAATATCCTTTTGCTTGTTTTAATACTTTTTTATGTCTTGCTCTTGTTGTCATTGCTGATTTTACTCTTGCCATTTCTTTTCCCTCCCTAAACTATTTTTTAGTTACCATATGGTAATAATTTCTTTATTGTATTTTCACATGTCTTATCTGCATATGCTCCTGGGCGTCTGCTTGATAATTTTTGTCTTTTTGTTTTATTGGCTAATAAATGTCTTCTATTAGCTTTTGTTCTTTTTACTTTTCCTGTTGCTGTTAAAGAATATCTTTTCTTTGCAGCTTTGTTTGTTTTTAATTTTGGCATAGCTTTTCGCTCCTTTCGATTGTTTTATTTATATTAAGCCTATATTTATAGAATTACATTTTTCGAATTCTTTAGTTGGCTTTTTTAGCTAGTATAATGAACATGTTTTTTCCTTCTAGTTTTGGCTTTTTTTCGACTACAGATATATCTTCTAAATTAGATATAAATTGGTTTAATACAGTTTCTCCCATTTTTGTGTTATTTAATTCTCTTCCTCTAAATCTTACTGTAATTTTTACTTTGTTGCCATCCTCTAAAAATTTTCTTGCATTTTTAGCTTTAAAACCAAAATCATGTTCCTCTATATTTGGAGTTATTCTTAGTTCCTTTGTTTCTTGAGTTTTTTGTTTTTTCTTAGCTTCTTTCTCTTTTTTAGATTGTTCAAATTTGTATTTTCCATAATTCATTATTTTACATACTGGTACTTGTGAATTTGGTGATACTAATACTAAATCTAATTTTTTGTCTCCAGCTATTTCTAATGCTCTTGCTAATGGAACCATTCCTAATTTTTCTCCAGTGTCACTGATTAGTTGTACTTCTTTTGCACGTATTTGACCATTTATAGGTAATTCTTGTTTTATATAAAACACCTCCTAAAATAAATAAAAAATTGACTCGCTACAAGTCAATTCCACACAAATATAGATATATTATTTATATAAATCTAAATTTTTCTAACCTTTTTCCACTAGGATAAGGTGAGAAGTGGATAACTTCTTCTTGTAACATGTATAATTATACATTGTCTGGTTATTTTTGTCAATATATTTTAATGATTTTTTTATTATTTTTTTTAACTTTTTTTACGATTTCACTTGAATTTATTTTCATTTTGGTATACTATATAGAAAATAATGTCTTTTACGTAGGAGGATAAGAAATGCCATCAAAAACTAAAGAAATTAATGAAGAAAAATTCAAAAAGAATGTAACATCTAAAGATGTACCAAAAAAGACTACAAAATCAAAATCTACAGCTAAAAAAAGCTCTGTAAAAACAAATTTAGTAGCAACAGACTCAAAAAGCAAAACCACTGCAAAAGCTAAAAAATCATCAGTTGCTAAAAAAACTGTTGCAAAGAAAACTGTTGTAAATAAATCTGTAAAAAAGAAAACAGCATCTAAAAAAGAAAAAAAGGTTACCCCTCTTGCAGAAGTTGTAGAATATTATGATTTACCATATAGATATAATGAAACAATAGTAAAAATACTATATCAAACACCAGAAACATTGTTTGTGTATTGGGACATATCAGATTCTGATAGAGAAAATTATATAAAACAATATGGAGAAAATTTCTTCAATATAACAAGACCTGTTTTAATTGTACACAATGACACAATGCATTACAGTTTCGAAATTCCAATAAACGATTTTGCAAACAGTTGGTATTTACATATAAATGATAGTAAATGTGATTATAGAGTTGAACTTGGAAGACGCCCTAACTATTATAATGAAGAGGCTACAAAAGAAATTCAAGAAAAAATTCATACAGATTATATTCATGTATCAACATCTAATGGGATTGAATCTCCAAATGATCATGTATTATTCAATACAAATGAAAATAATACTATTAAAATCAGAAATGTAAAAAATCATAATGAAAAATCAATTTCATTATACGAAATTGTAAAACGTTTACCTGCAATGAAAAGGGTTCAAAATATCCCTTATATCAGTGAAAAGTTATTAGAAAATATTTATGTTGGAATTTATCAAAATGAAGATATTTCACTATTTGACAGAATTACAAATAATCCTTCTTCTGGTGGAAACCCATCATCAGGAAGTATGTCATCAAGAATGTTTTAACTACTAATGTCGTAGAAATTTTTAATCTACGACTTTATTTTAATAAAAAGGGCAAAAACGGAACCGACCCCAAATTGCCCTTTAGTAAAAGGAGAAATTATATGCAAAAAAAAGGTTATGTAAGTTTCGTATTACATGCACATCTTCCATTTATACATCATCCAGAAAGTGATGATTATCTTGAAGAATCATGGTTATATGAAGCAATTTCAGAAACATATATACCATTATTAAAAAACTTTAAAAAATTAGTTGATGAAGGTGTTAACTTTAGAATAACAATGTCAATAACCCCTACTTTACTTTCAATGTTTGACAACAAACTATTACAAACAAAATATATAAATTATTTAGAAAAACTAATTGAATTATCAGAAAAGGAAATTGAACGTACAAAATATGATGAAAGAGTTAATAGACTTTCTCACTATTATTATGATAGATATTCAGATGATTTGCATCTTTTTAGAGATGTTTGGAAATGTAATATAATAGAACAATTCAAACATTTCCAAGATATTGGAGTTCTGGAAATTATAACTTGTGGTGCAACACATGGATATTTCCCTATCTTATATGTTACAGAAGAAACTATACGAGCTCAAATAGCTGTTGGTGTACAAACATATGAAAAATATTTTGGTAGAAAGCCTCGTGGAATTTGGTTGCCTGAATGTGGTTATGTTCCAGAAGCTGATAAATTTCTTAAAGAATTTGGAATTGAATATGCAATTTTAGAATCTCATGGGATTTTATATGCTGACCCTACTCCTATTTATGGAACTTGTTCCCCTATTGTTTCCCCTGGCGGACTTGTTTGTTTTGGTCGTGATATGAAATCTTCTCAACAAGTTTGGAGTTCTATTGATGGATATCCAGGAGATTTTAATTATAGAGAATTTTACAGAGATATTGGTTATGAGGCCGATTATGACTATATAAAACCATATATTGCTCATAATGGTGTTCGTGTTCACACTGGTATTAAATATTATAGAATTACAGGAAAAACAGAACAAAAAGATTATTATGATGTTCAATGGGCAAAAGATTCTGCAGAGAGACAAGCAGGGCATTTTATGAATTCTCGTACAGAACAAATTTCAAATATTTCTGATTACATGGAAAAACCACCTATTATTTTATGTCCTTATGATGCAGAATTATATGGTCATTGGTGGTATGAGGGTCCATATTGGTTATACATTTTATTTAAGAAAATTTATTATGATGAGTGTAATTTCGAATTAATTACCCCTTCTGAATATATTGATAAATATCCAGAAATGCAAGTTTGTGCTCCTTGTCGTTCAAGTTGGGGTGCAAATGGCTATAGTGGTGTATGGTTAAATCCAACAAATGATTATGTACATCGTCACTTACATAAAGCTGGCGATAGAATGGTTGAACTTGCAACATCATATCCTGATGCAGAAGGAATTATAAAAGATGCTCTTAATCAAGCTGCTCGTGAATTACTTCAAGCTCAAACAAGTTGTTGGTTATTTATTATTACAAATGGTACAATGGTTGATTATGCAAAAAAACGTATCAAAGATCATATTGGTCGCTTCACAAAATTGTATTATGAAATTAAAAATAATAAAATTGATGAAACATTTTTAGAAGATATTCAAATAAAAGATTGTATCTTTCCTGATATTGATTATCATATTTATACAAAATTATAATTTCAAAGCATTGAGTACATTATACTCAGTGCTTTTTATTTAATAATAGAACAGTAAAATGATATATTACTTTTCTCTCTATTAATTTAAACATCAGAGTCCAAGTTTCATTTTCTCCATTTATAGAATATTATATTTTAGTTATTGTATATATTTTTTATTTTAGCAAATACTATACAAAACGAGAATCTAAAAAGGAGTTGTTTATGAGTTCATTATGTATAAAAACAAACAATGAAGAAATTTTATCATATCTTAAAAACGAGTTCTCAAGTTTTAACATGTTAAACATCTCGTACTCTATGAATGAATTCAAATCATACAAAAACATAATAATTCATTATACAGGAATTGATAAGGAACTCTTTTACACTAAACTTGCAACTATTTTTTCTTACTTAGTTATTGACTATTTTGAACATGATTTTATAGAAAATATACTTTCTAATAATTACTTTTATTTTGACAATACAGAACTTGCCAAAATTTTAGAATTATGTAATGAAAACATCTGTGATGATGATGAGTTTTCATTTACTAATAGGCAAATAATACTTTTTGACACATTTTATGAATATATAACAAAACATCATTCTATTGTAATTACTGGTTTTATAAATTTTAGATTAAAAGATTACAGAAATCTTTTAGAAAATTTAATAGATTTCTCTGTAAATGAATTTATTATTGAAAGAGAATATCTTGAATTTGTATCTCTTTTAAGACTATATGTAAATTCACAGATTCCCTCTCCTATTGTTGTTCATTTAGTTGCTTTTGGAGATAATATTATTTTATTAGATGAACATTTAGAAATTATTGATGTTAATAAAAATGCCCTAAAAGCAAAATATTTGTCAGATGTTTCTTTTTCAAATAATGACTATGTTTTAAATACCTTATTAAATTTATTACCTAAAACAATTCACTTACATCTTGTTTCATCATCTACTAATTTAGACTTTATAAATACATTACAACTTATTTTTGAAAATCGTACTAAAATTTGTACTGATTGTAACATTTGCAATCTATATAAAAAAATTCACATTAACCAAAAGAAATAGGGCAAAATAGAATTGTCCCATTTTTGCCCTAACAAATATTTATTTAATTAACATTTCCTTAATTTTCATAAGCCTAGATGTAGATGCTCTCTCGTCTTCAGCTAATTTTAATTGGATATATTTTATAGTATCAATATAATTAGGAATTGTTACATTTTCTATAGCATTAACTCTTCTTCTAGTCTTCTCAATTTCTGCTGAAATAAGCTCAATTGCCTTCTCATTTTGAGCAAGTTCTAAAAGAGATTCAGAAACCTCAGAAAAGCTTTCAATAGCCTTGTCTAGCTCAGAAGTAGTATATGCAAAACCATAAAGTACCTTATCTTCTACTTCTTCATCATTTCTGTCAAAACCAAACTTAGGAATCTTAACACTCATAACACTTGTTTCGCCAATTTCCAAAGAAACTGATTTCTTTGGGATAATCAAAGCCTCTTCAATATACTCTTCTCCAATAACAGCTTTTGCAAGCATAAAATTTTGATATGCGTTTTCTAACATCTTATCAGTTTTTTTACGAAGCACTTGATTCTCTTGAACAAGCTCTAGCAATTTTTTTATAAGTTCATCTAATTTATCCTTTAATAGTTTATGACCCTTTTGAGCTGTTTTCAAAGACTTTTTCATATTGATACTTTCTATACGAGTTAGATTTACATTTAATATAGCCATTATATCATTCCCTTCTTAGTTACATTATTATATAATAAAATTTATTTCTCTATATAATATTTATCAATATATATGTCTTTAATACGTTTAAGCTCTTGCTTTGGTAAGTCAGATAACAACTTCCAGCCTATATTTAAAGTTTCTTCTATAGTTCTATCAGTTTCAAAACCTTGATCTATGAATTCTTTTTCGAAATCATCTGCAAATTTAGCATAAACTCTATCCAATTCTGAAAGAGCACTCTCTCCAAGAATTGCCATTAATTCTTTAGCATCTTTACCACGAGCATATGATGCAAATAATTGATTTAATACTCCAGAATGATCTTCTCTTGTTTTATTCTTTCCAATACCTTCATTTTTCAAACGAGATAGAGAAAGTAATACATCAACAGGTGGTGTCATTCCTCTTTTACTTAAATCTCTGCTTAATACTATTTGTCCTTCTGTTATATATCCAGTTAAATCTGGTACTGGGTGTGTCTTATCATCTTCTGGCATTGTTAGAATAGGAATCATAGTTACAGATCCTTCATTACCTTTTATTTTTCCAGCACGCTCATATATAGTAGCTAAATCTGTATATAAATATCCAGGATATGCTCTTCTTCCAGGTATTTCTTTTCTTGCTGCTGAAATTTCACGTAAAGCTTCTGCATAGTTTGTCATATCTGTCATTATTACTAAAACTTGCATTCCTTGTTCATAAGCTAAGTATTCAGCTGCTGTTAATGCCATACGAGGAGTTGATACACGCTCTACAGCTGGGTCATTAGCCAAGTTTATAAACATAACTGATCTATTTATTGCTCCAGTTTCTTTTAAGCTATTTATAAAAAATTCTGCATCTTCAAATGAAATTCCTATTGCAGCAAATACAACAGCAAATTTTGAATCTTCTTTTAACACTTTTGCTTGTCTAGCTATTTGTACAGCAAGCTCTGCATGTGGAAGTCCTGACCCTGAGAATATAGGTAATTTCTGTCCTATAACCAATGTATTTAATCCATCTATTGAAGATACTCCTGTTTGTATAAATTCTGATGGAAATATTCTTGCTGCTGGATTTATTGGTTTTCCATTTATATCAATTTTTTTATCTGCAATTACATTTGGCATTCCATCTATTGGTTTTCCCATTCCGTCAAATACTCTTCCTAAAATGTTTTTAGATACTCCAAATTCTAAGCCCTTTCCTAAAAATCTAACTTTTGACTCCTTTAAGTTTATTCCTGAACTACTTTCAAATAATTGAACTAATGCCGCTTGTTCTGTTACTTCTAAGACTTTGCATCTTCTTATTTCTCCGTTTTGAAGTTTTATTTCACCAATCTCATCATATTTAACATTTTCAACATTTTCAACTAACATCAAAGGTCCTGCTGTCTCTTTTATTGTTTTATATTCTTTTATCATTCTGCTAGACCTCCTTTTTCTATTATTGCTTCTGTTTCAATACTCATAGCTTTTTCTATATCATCAAATTCTGTATCAGCTTTAGCTTCTTCAATAAATTTAGCTTTACCTATTCTTGATACATATGGTAATCTTATATATTCCTCAACATTTACTCCTGCTTCTGTAGCTTTAGTAACTTTGTCATAGAATTTGAATATCATTTTTAGAATTCTTTCTTGTTTATGACTTGATGTATAACAATCAACATCATCAAAAGCATCTTGTGCTAAATAATCTTCTCTCAAAATTCTTGCAACTTCTAATGTTACCCTATCTTTAGTAGAAACAGCATCAATTCCTACTAATTGAACTATTTCTTGCAACTTTGCTTCTTCTTGTAGTATAACCATAGCCTCATTCTTTAATTTTACAAAATCATCACTGATATTTTCTCTTTCCCATGTTTCAGCTTGTTCTTTATATAATGAGTAACTTGTAAGCCAGTTAATTGATGGGAAATGTCTTTTTGCTGCTAATGATGCGTCTAATCCCCAGAATACTTTTACTATTCTAAGTGAACTTTGACTAACAGGCTCTGAAATATCTCCACCAGCTGGTGATACAGCTCCTATTACTGTAAGTGTACCTGTTCTTTCATCATTTCCTAAACATTCTACCTTACCTGCTCTTTCATAGAATTCTGCGACTCTTGAGCTTAAATAAGCTGGATATCCTTCTTCTCCAGGCATTTCTTCTAGTCTGCCACTCATTTCTCTTAAAGCTTCTGCCCATCTTGATGTAGAATCTGCCATAAGTGCTACATCATATCCCATATCTCTATAAAATTCTGCGATTGTTATTCCTGTATATATTGAAGCTTCTCTTGCAGCAACAGGCATATCTGATGTATTAGCAATTAATACTGTTCTATTCATTAATGAGTCTTTTGTTTTTGGATCTATTAAATGAGGAAATTCTGTTAAAACTTCTGTCATTTCATTTCCACGTTCTCCACATCCTACATAAATTATTATATCTGCATCTGCCCATTTTGCAAGTTGATGTTGAATAACTGTTTTTCCACTTCCAAATGCCCCTGGTATTGCACATGTTCCACCTTTTGTAATTGGGAAAAATGTGTCTATTACTCTTTGTCCTGTTACTAACATGTCATCAGGATTTAATTTTTTGTTTACTGGTCTTGGTCTTCTTACTGGCCACTTTTGCATCATTTGTACTTCATGTAATTTACCTTTTTTGTCTTCAATTACACATATAGTCTCACATACAGTATAATCTCCAGATTTTATCTCTTTAATTATTCCTTCAATTCCTACTGGAACCATTATTTTACATTCAATTACTTTTGTCTCTTGAACTCCACCTATAATGTCTCCTGATTTTACTGTATCCCCTACATTTTTCTTAGGAACAAATGTCCATTTTCTTTCTTTATCTATGCTACTTACTTCAATTCCTCTTTCAATATTTTTACCTGTATTTTCATATATTTTTTCAAGAGGTCTTTGAATTCCATCATATATAGAAGTTAACATTCCAGGACCTAATTCAACACTAAGAGGCATTCCTGTTTGGATTATTTTTTCTCCAGGTCCTACACCAGATGTTTCTTCATATACTTGTATTGACGCATTTCCTCCATTCATTTCAATGATTTCACCAATCAAGTTCTTGCTAGATACTTTTACTACGTCAAACATATTTGCATCTTCCATTCCTTTTGCTATGACAAGTGGTCCTGATACTTTTGTTATGATACCTTGTTTCAATGCTTTCATCCCTTTCTTGTTTTTAAGAATTATCTTCCTTAAAATTAATTTCTATTCCAACAGCTTTTTGAACCATATCTTTTATTCTCTTTTCTCCATATTTTAGGCTTCCTGTATTGCTTGGTATTGTTATTATTGCTGGAATCTTATTTTTTTTCATTTTTTCTAAATATTTTTCAGCTTTTATACTTACATTTTCTGTTATATATATAATCGCATAATCTTCTTCTATTAATTTCGGAATGATTTGTTTTATATCATTCTCTTCATATGCAGGATACATATCCATTCCTATAGCAGAAAAACCCAGTATTGACTCTTTATCTCCTACTACTGCTATTTTATACATAACTTTCCCTTAACCTTTCTTTTATTTTTTCATTACTTATGTTATTTAGTTTACCAGTAAAAATAATTCTGATATTCTTAAATTCTGTTTGTTTTGCATATATATATGCTACTACAGGTTCTATTGTAAGTGCTTTTAGCTTAGCTTCTTTCATATAGCTCATTATATAATTATCGCAAAATTTGTCTAATTTTTCATAATTATATAATGCTTGCTCTATAGTATCAGAAAATCCCATAAATTTATATTTTAAATTTTGATCATCTTCGTTTAAGTTTTCAATAAAAGTTTTTAAATTGATTTTTCCTCCTTCTATATACGAAATCTCAAATATTGATGATTTTTTATATATCTTTCTTACTCTGAAAAATGTTTTTATATTTGTTATATCTATTAATTTTTCAATATATTTTGATATATATTCATTTTTTATTTTTTTAGCTAATTCCTTCATTTTGCCAAAACATGCCTTATCTAATATAGAATCTATTACAAATGGCATCTTGCTTTTTTCATATAGTTCGATTGCTTGTTCGATAGCTTCTTTCATATTATTTTCTAATTTATCATATTCTTCATTTATCATTATTTCGTCTATTTCTGTTTTTGAAATAGTTCCACTATCAATTAAACTATCTTTATATTCTTTTTTTTGAATCTTTGATTTTAGTATAAGCTTTACATTATAGTAATCATTTTGACTTAAAAATATCTCTACAAAATCACTTTCATCTATTATTTCTTTTATTAATTTGTAAAGATTTTCTTCTGCGTTTTTTAAAACTAATTCATAATCTTCATATCTTTGAACTATGTCAAAATCATACTCTTTTTCTCTTAAAACTGATACTATTCTTCCTATATCTTTTTCAGAAGCTAATTGTTCTAAATTTGCTTTCGTCAATAATCGATTCTCTTTTGCTTTTATCTTTGATACCGCATACGGATATATTTTTTCCATAAATACCTCCCTGTTCTAGCTAAATAAAATAGTATCAATTTCTTTTTCTATTTCTTCATCCATAAATTTCATATTTTCTTCAAAATCATAGTTATATTCTATTTTTCCTTGTCTTATAATAACACCTGACTCAAATTCATCAGTTTTATCTAAAACTTGCATTTCATAACTTGAAGCTTTCCTTTTAATCTCTTCATAGCATTTTTTAGGTAATATTACTTCTATGTCTTTCTCATCTTTATATTTACTTAGTTTTTGATCTACTAATTTTACATATGTATTATCATCTAAATCTTTTATTTTTTGTTTTACTTTTTCTTTTACAATTTCTATAATTCTTTTTCTTTCAACTAATTCTGCACTTCTAGCCTCAAATTCAACTTTTTCTATTTCTGAAACCGAATTTTTAGTTATTTTTGCCCTTACTATTTCAAATTGATCTTGTGCTTCTTTTGCAGCTTTATTTGAATTTTCTTCTTCTATTTTTTTTGCTGTCTCTTGTGCTCTTGCAATTATTAAATTAGCTTCATTTTGAGCTTCTTCAATAATTTTATTTAAGATAACTTCTTCTTCCACTATTCATTCTCCTTTCCTGGTTTTTATCCAACTACAACTCCATTGTAAGCTAAGAATGAAATTAATAGTCCTAACAATGCATATGTTTCAACAATAGCTGCCAATGTAATAGCTTTTCCTAAATCGTCTGCATTTTTAGCTACAACTCCTACACCTGCTGCTGCAGCTTTACCTTGGAATACTCCAGATACATATCCTGTAATTCCTATAGCTAATCCTGATGCTAATAATTGGAATCCTTGTGCTGTTGTTAAAGTAACTGCACCTCCTAATAATCCTGCCTTTGATAATATTAAGAATGCTATAATAAAACCATAAAGTCCTTGTGTACCTGGTAATAATTGTAATACTAATAATTTACCAAATTTACTTGAATCTTCTGATACTGCTCCTGCTGCTGCTTGTCCTGCTATTGAAGTTCCTTTTGCTGATCCTATACCAGCGAATATAATTGCTATTGAAGCTCCTAAAATTGCTAAAAATTTACCATCTGCTAATCCTGCTAAAAATTCCATAATTAAAATTCCTCCTTAAATTTTGTATATTTGTTTTTATATTTAAATGGTGTGAATTCTTTTCCTCCACCTTCATAGAATTTCCCAAAAAATTCTACATATTGTAATCTACTTGTGTGAACATATGAACCTAACGCACTATTTGCTAAGTTAAATCCATGTCCTATTATTCCTACAAAAATTGCTGGAACTGGACCAACTAACTCTGCTAATAAGTTTACAACTTGTGCTATAACTCCAGTTGATAAACATAATGCCATTAATCTTGAGTATGATAAAACATCTGAAAAATATCCTGTTATATCATATAAACCTGTTATTCCTTTTATAATTTTCTTGATAATGTTTTTCTCATGTCGTCCTCCAGTTAATACTAATCCTATTGCTCCTACTATTGCTAAATATTTACCTATTTCAGACCATATTCCTATGTCTCCTGCTACGATTGGTATAACTAATAAAAATACACCTGTTAAAAGTAAATACCATAATACTACGTCAAATATAGCATCTAAAACCTTTTTTTCTTTTATTAATTGTATTAATTTCATAAACATTCCAACATAAATGTGTATTATTCCAAAAAGCAATGCTAGTCCCATTAGTGGCATTACATCTTTTAATGGATCTATTACTGCCTTTAGTGGAAATATATTTCCAAAGCAACTTCCAAAGAAAAGTCCCCATGCTATAGCTGATACTCCACAATATGCCAATAATTTTATTAAATTTCCTTCACCTCTAGCATATTTTTTCTTTTTAATCATAAATAAGCATCCTAATGTTAATAATAATCCATATCCAGCATCACTAAGCATTAGACCAAAAAATATTATATAGAAAATAGACATAATTGGATTTGGATCTAATTCATGTTTATTTGGAACACTGTACATATTTGTTATTGATTGAAATGGCTCCACTATTTTGTTGTTCTTTACTAATACTGGTACATCATCATTTTCTTGTTCTTCTCTTACCTTAATTATAAATTCTTTATTATTTTCTATCTTACAACCTTCTGGCATCCAGCCTTCTAAATAAAATGTATTTTTTGTTGTAACTATATTTCTTTGTGCAATTCTTAAATCTCTTCTACTTAAATAATAGTCATATAAATTTTCAAATATTTTAATTTGTTCTGGCTTTATTTTTTCTGTGTCAGATTGTATTTGTTTTTCTAATTCTGTTATATAATTTTTTATTTTTTCAATTTTTTCTTCTATTGTTTCATTTTCTAATTCAATGTTCTTTTCATCAAATTTGAGTTGTCTTAAAGCTCTTTTTATTTGTGTAGCATTTTCACTTTTAGTAGTTATAGCCACATACATTTTTGCTTTATCTTTGTTTATTACATTTATTGAATAATCTACTTTTTCCTTATCTAATATATTTTCAATTTGTTCTTTCTTGTATTTTAAATCGATTGTACCTAAAATTATTTTTATGTAATTTATATCTTTTAAGTTTGTTGATATAGAAAAACTTACCCAAGGCTCTAATTCCTTTTTTAATGTTTCTAGTTCTTCTATTTTTGTCTTATTTTCTTCTATTGTTTCTGATAGTGTATTTACTTTTTCAACATCGAAAAATGAGCTCTCTGCAATTTTTTCAGAAAGTTCTTTGTAAATTTCTTTTTCTGCAAACATTGATTTTTTTACTTTATAATATTTGCGAATATTTGAAATTGCTTTCTCAATCTTTACCAATTTTTGATTGATTTTTGATATTTCATCATTTTTTTCTTCTTTATTAAAAATTTCTTTAAATTCTTCATCTTCAACAAGATGTGACATATCCTCTATTTGAAAGAAGCCTTGTTTCATTAATTTTTTTAGTATTTCTTCTTCTTTATCTTTTGTTCCTATTATTGTCACTTTATTCATTTTTGCAATTGACATTTGCTTTTTTTCACCCTTTCCGTCTTAAGGTTTTTTTATTATTTATTTCTAAATTTTTATAACTTTTGCAAATATTTTATCTACTGCTTCAGTTACATTCTCCTGTAAAGTATCTTTTAATTTTTGAAGCATTTCAGTTTTTTCTGCTTGTATCTTTGCAATTCTTTTTGCATTTTCTTCTGCTTGCTCTTTCTTTAATTCATTTTCTTTGTTTTCTAATTGCCCTTTAAAGTACAATCTGTTTTTCTCTCTTGAATTTTCAGCTTGATCCATTATAATTTGGGCTTCTTGTCTTGCAGCTTGTTTAATGTTTTCGGCCTTTTTTTCAGCTTCTACAATTTTTTTTATACTCTCAAATTCCATCTTTTTACACCCCTTTCAATAGATGAATTTTCAATGCTACAAAATGTTTTAACATTTGACATAATTTTATAACTTTTTTGCTTTAAAGTCAATGGTTTTTGCTCTTTTTTTATTATATAATTACCTTTTTTTTTTATATAATATTCTTTTATTATTGACTTTTTTTTCTTGTTTTGGTATTATAGTTTAAGAAATATTGAATTGTAAAAATTATACATTCTATAGGAGGGATATACAAATGTCAAAACTTTTGAAATTTTTTATTGTTTTATCAGTAGCTTTAATTATACTTTCTAATTTTTCTTATGCTTTTGCTGCTGTAGATATGAATTTAGGTAATAATACTTCTTCTACTAATTCCACTTCTTCAACATTGTCTTCAACAGTTACTACTTCTGATTTTGATTTAGAATTAACTAATATTCTATGTATTGCTTTGATTGTTGTTGGCGTTTTACTTATTTTATTAGGTATTGCGATTTTAATTAGATTAAAAAGATAAATTTTGTAAATAAAAAGGATTTCTAAAATTAGAAATCCTTTTTATTTACAAAATCTATGTTTTCCGATTGTTACTGTAAGTGGTCTTGACCAAATCCATTTATTAGTTGCTGTACTTGGATTAAAATAATATATTGCACCATAAGATGGATCCCAACCATTTAAAGCATCCTGTGCCGCCTTTTTTGCTGTGCTATCTGGATTCAAATTTACTTGTCCATCTGCTACCGCATCAAATGCACCACTTTGGTATACTACTCCTGATATTGTATTTGGAAACTTACTACTCTTTACTCTATTCAAAATTACTGCTCCAACAGCAACTTGTCCTGTATATGGTTCTCCCCTTGCTTCTCCATATATTACTCTTGCCAACAAATTCAAATTTGACGAATTATTACTTGACGATCCACTTGATGATGAACCACTCGTTATTCCCATTGCTGTTAATGTTTTAGTTCCTGCAATCCCATCAACAGCTAATCCATTTTTCTGTTGAAATTTTTTTACTGCTGATACTGTTAAACTTCCATATATTCCATCAACACTTCCAGTGTAATATCCCCATCTTTTTAATTTATCTTGTATTGTCCTTACTTCGCTTCCTCTTGAACCGTATTTTGATAATGCAAGTACTTCATTATTTTGAACTGCTAATATTGTTATAAATAAAATTACTAATAACATTATTGATATAAATCCAATTATTTTCTTTTTCATCTTATCACCCTTTGCATAAAATTTATATTATTTTATACAATTCTTGGGATTTTATACATTTATTATAACTTCAAAATTTCATTTCGTGCCATTTCATCACATCTATTATTAAATTCATTATCAGCATGTCCTTTAACTTTTATAAACTCAACTTTATGCTTTTTAGTCAAATCATACAATTCTTGCCAAAGTTCTTTATTTTTTACAGGTTCTTTATTGGCTGTTTTCCATCCATTTTTCATCCAATTATAAATCCACCCTTGTTTAAAAGCATTAACAGTATATGCACTATCACTATAAACTTGAACATCACTTTCAACTTTTAAACATTTAAGTGCCTCTATTACTGCTGTAATTTCCATTATATTATTAGTTGTGTTTTTCATTCCACCTGAAATTTCTTTTTTTGCACTTTTATACATAAGTATTGCTCCCCATCCGCCTGGTCCAGGATTTCCCGAACATGCACCATCTGTATAAATTATAACTTTTTCTTCCATTATAGCCTCCATTAAAACTTTTTTGTTTTTTTACTTATATCTATTTGTTTTTTATATGTTTTGTGATAAGATTATACCAATAAATTTAAAAATTTTCAATATTTTAGGAGGTTTTCATGAGTAATATTCTAGGAATTGTAGCTGAATACAATCCTTTTCATAATGGTCATTTTCACCATTTAATTCAGTCAAAAAAAATCACAAATTCGGACTATTCCATAGTAGTAATGAGCGGTAATTTTACTCAAAGAGGCGATGTATCTATTGTTGATAAATGGACTAAAGCTCAAATGGCTATTGAAAATGGAATTGATTTGGTACTAGAATTGCCTACTCTTTATACTCTTTCAAGTGCTGAAAACTTTGCTTCAGGAGCCATCAAAATCCTGGATTCTCTTGGTATTGTTGACTACATTTCATTTGGTAGTGAATGTAATAATATATCTATTTTAGATGATATTGCAAATGTCCTAGCATATGAACCTTCTGAATATAAAACTTTATTGTCTCATGAACTTGCAAGAGGTGTATCTTTTCCAAAAGCTCGTGAGAGAGCTTTAATGATGTACCTAAATGATGTTCGTAGATTTGCCAATATATTGTCTACTCCTAATAATATTCTAGGTGTAGAATACTTAAAATCCTTAAAAAGGCAAAAAAGCAATATCCAACCTATTACTATAAAAAGAGAAGGTTCTGGATATAATGATGGAGCAATTCCTGTTGATTCAAGGTTTGCCAGTGGATCTTCTATAAGAAATATTTGTCAATCTGCATTTGATATTTCTCTATTGCAAAAATTTATGCCTGAACCATCTTATAATCTTTTAGAAGATAGTATAAAAAATGGAAATGTCGTAAAAAGTATTTCAGATTTTGATAAAATAATTCTTTATTCTCTACGAAAAATGTCAACTGATGAAATTTCAAATCTTCCTGATGTTTCAGAAGGCCTTGAATTTGCAATAAAATCTGCTGCAAATAAATGTAACAGCATTTCTGAATTATTATCAATTATTAATACCAAAAGATATACTCAAACTAGATTACAGCGTATTCTTTTGTATGCAATTCTTGGAATAACAAAAAAAGATATGGAAACTTCTATAAATGCTAAACCATATATAAGAGTTTTAGGTTTTAATGAAAATGGCAAAAATATTCTTAGTGAAGTTTCTAAACATTCAAAAAAATTAGACATTATTTTTTCTGTTAAAAAATTTATGGATAATTGTTCTAATAAAAATTTAAAAATGATGATGGAAAAAGATATTTGGGCTACTAATGTTTACAATCTAGCTTATGAATATGATTCTATTGGCAATTTAGATTATACCCATAAATTAATTACACTTTAAAAAGAGAATTTCTTTCGAAATTCTCTTTTATTATCAATAATTGTTAACTATTAGTTCCAGTAAATATTTCCCAATAACTAACTTCTACAGTTGCAGTTTTTGACACTGATGTTAAGTCCACATAATAACCTGATGTTGCATCTCCTTTAATATAGGCACTTGCTTCTTTAAATGTATTATAAGTATTCGTACCTATTATTAATTTAAATTCTTTATTTGTATCTATATTAGGCAAATATATCTTTCTTGATGTTGTTTCTTCAGCAGTAATTGTTCTTATTGTTGGTAGATTTGGCAAACTACCAAATATTGATTCTTCTAAAAATTCTTCTAATTCACCACTTGTAACAGCTGTTGTTGTTGATGCTTCTGCATAATCATATTTATATGGATTATTGTCATTTTCTTGTAGTTTTATATACAATCCATCATTTCTTCGTAGCTGTGCATCTATAGTATCTTTATTTGGATTTAACATTACTTTTGCTCTATTATTATTATTTAATCCAATTCCTATTGTAAATACTTTTGATGTATTTTTAGAATTTTCACCATAATAAGCTTTTGTTACTTCATCTTTATAATATTTAGCTGTTCTTATTGTCCAGTAATAATAATCAGATGTTACATTCGTTTCCTGTCCATCACCTTTTACATTTATTCCTGGTTGCCATCCATTACCTTCCACTATCTGAGCATTATCTGCTTTGATATAATATGTTGGAACACCATCAGTTACTAATACTAACATTGGTACACGTGTTGTTGTATAGTCTAAACCATCTTTAGTTTTACCTGTATATGTCTTACTTTCTGAACCTTTTATTAGTTGCTCTGCTCCAAGTTTAATTCCTGCTTGTGTATAAGTTCCTCCTGTTATTGTTCTAGATTCTCCTTTTGTTATTGAATCATTTACATTTATTACATTTCCTGATAAGCTTATATAATTTCCTTTTATTGTTTTATAATTATCAAGCGGAACTATAACTGATGGATGTTCTGAATGATCATTATTATTATTCTCTTTCCATCCTGCATATCCTACTATACCAACTCTACTATCTGGATTTAATGACATTATATTTGATATTGTATTGTTAACTGCATTTACCATGTTTTGTGCTTTATTATTTTCGTCATATCTACTACTTTTTTCACTCATACTGTTTGATGTATCTAGTACGAATACTACATCCATTGGTGCATTTATTTTTTCAGATGATTGCTTTAATGAGTTTATAGTTACTTTACCTGGTTGCATTATTTGATTTGTTACTGTTAATCCATCTTCACCATATATTGTAGTATATCCTTTTACTGGTACTTCAGATACAGTATCTGTATTGTTTATTGGTAATTTCACTGTTAATGTCCATTCATTTAATGTTGTTTTATCTTCATCTTTTAATGCTGATAAAACATAGTTTTTATTGTTTATTCTAAATGTAACACTTCCTGGTCTCTTCTTTAATTCATTACCATTGTCATCCCAAATCTTTGTTAGTACTACATTTTTTGTTGTTGGTGTATGAGTATTTGTTATTACAAATCCTTCTGCTACACTTCCTGTTATTTCTGTTGTATATTTTTCTACGTCATTTTCTGTTACTGTATATACTATTTCTTTTCCATTTTCGAATTTTGGTAAGTTCTCAAATACATATGACCAATTTCCTTGTTCATCTGCTTTTACTTCTACTGTTGTTTTTACTTTTCCATCTGTTAATAAATTTACATATATCTCTTCTGGTCTATATCCATCTTGGTCATTTGCATCTTTCCAATCCTTGCTTACTTCTATTCTTCCTGTTTCATTTACTAATTCTGGTGTATGTGTATTTGTTATTACAAATCCTTCTGCTACACTTCCTGTTATTTCTGTTGTATATTTTTCTACGTCATTTTCTGTTAC
>CAKOYQ010000003.1 GCA_934130935.1 uncultured Clostridia bacterium
TCGAGGCGACAGGGATCGAACCTGCGACCTCATGGTCCCAAACCACGCGCGCTACCAACTGCGCTACGCCTCGATAAATATTTGTTTTTCAAATGCTTATATATAATAGCACATTTTAAGAACAAATTCAAGGCTTTTTTGAAAAAAAATCAAAATCTTTCAAAATTAATCTCTACGTTTTGCAAACAAAGACAAAATACGAAGAAAAATATTGATAAAATCTAAATACAATTCCATTGCACCATATATATACAATTTTTCATCTTCGCAAAAGCCAGCCTGTTGCATAATTTTAATTTTATTCATATCATAAATAGTCAAACCGAAGAAAATAAGTAAAATAGCCCAATCCAAAGCAATATCTAGCATAGTACTACCAACAAAAATATTAATAACAGTTAAAATAATACCAACTAGAAGAGCTGTAGTCAAAATTGTACCCCAATTTGAAATATCTTTATCAGTTTTATAGCCAATTAAAGATAAAATGCCAAATAATACAGCTGTTCCTGCAAAAGCATAGGTAATAGAACTCATTTCATAAGCAACAAAAATAACGGATAATGTAAGGCCATTTATAAATGCATAAGTAAAAAACAAAATTGTAACAGCAGCTGGTGAAAGTTTTTTAAATAATAAAGAAAAAATTATAACAACAGCGATTTCCGCGATAGCCAATGCAATATAACTACCATTATTAAGAATAGATACATATAACCCTGATTTATAAACGTAGAAAGCTGTCAAGGCACTTGCAAGTAGACCTAAAAACATTCTAAAAAATGTATTTGTAAGGACTTGATTTGTATCTACAGTATGAATAGCATTATCATCATTGTATGTTTCCATAATATCACCACCTTCCTTAATATATGCAATAATTAATAAATTATAAAGATATTTTAAACATAAAAATAAAAAAAGTCAACAAGAAAAAAATGGGACTAAAAAAATCCCATTTCAAATCCCTTTATTTTTTATAAAATCAACAATAACTCCGCAGACAATAAATTCAACAGCAAATGTAAAACTAGACTTTATTAAAATTAAACCTAAATGGTAAAAAAAACTAATACCTAAGAAAATATATATTAGTAAAATGCATATGGCTGATAGGCAAACTAAACCAGAAAACAATAGTCCATACTTTATTATTTTATATGTATCTTTATCTAGGTTTTTGAGCTCTAAAAAAAATTTGTTCATAACTAACCTCCATTGGAGTGATAAAGCTCCATAAAATTTAAAATAATTTATCTTATAAATATCATAACATGAGAAAACGCGAAAATCAAAGGAAATAAATTCCAAAAGTTGTAATTCTATATAAAGTATGATATTATACTTAGGAAAAGGAAGCAAATAAAACGAGAGGAGATAGCACATGGCAAAAGCAAAAACAGTATTTGTATGCAGTGAATGTGGAAATGAATCACCCAAATGGCTAGGAAAGTGCCCAGCATGTAATAGTTGGAATACATTTTACGAACAAAAAATAGAAAAATATACAGAAACAAATAAAATTGAAATAAAGATAAATAATACACCAAAACCGCTAAATAGTTATGTAGGACAAGAAGCAAATAGAACTTCTACTGGATATTTAGAATTAGATAGAGTTTTAGGTGGAGGTCTAGTAAAAGGTTCATTAATACTTCTTGGAGGAGAACCAGGGATAGGGAAATCAACGTTAATTTTACAATTATGTGAAAAGGTACAAGGAGATGGAAAAGTACTGTATGTATCTGGAGAGGAATCAGCTGAGCAAATAAAATTAAGAGCTGATAGATTAGAAGTAAAAAATGATGAGTTGATGTTTTTGGGAGAAACTGATATAGATATTGTAAAAGATGCAATTTCAGATATGAAGCCAAAACTCGTAATAATAGATTCTATCCAAACGATGTATTCAGATGAGATATCAGCAGCAGCAGGAAGCGTAAGTCAAGTAAGAGAAATTACTTCACAAATTATGAGAATATGTAAAGCACAACAAATAACAACGATAATTATTGGTCATGTAACTAAAGAGGGAAACATTGCAGGGCCTAGAGTATTAGAACATATGGTAGACACAGTTCTTTATTTAGAAGGAGAAAGATATAATACATATAGAATTTTGAGAGCTGTTAAAAATAGATTCGGGTCAACAAATGAAATTGGAATGTTTGAAATGAGGCAAGAAGGTATGTGTGAAGTTACAAATCCTTCTGATATATTAATAACTGAAAGAGAGGATAATCCATCAGGTTCATGTATTGTAGCAAGCATTGAAGGAACAAGACCAATACTTGTAGAAATACAAGCATTAACATCTCAGACTGTTTTTGGATTACCAAAAAGAACTGCAAATGGTTTTGATTATAATAGATTATCAGTACTAATGGCTGTTATTGAAAAAAGAGCGAGCTTATCTCTTGGAAATCAAGATGTTTATTTAAACATAGCAGGAGGCATGAAACTTTCAGAACCAGCAGTTGATTTAGGAATTATTGCAACAGTTGCATCAGCATATAGAAATATACCGATTCCACAATCAACAGTTGTAATGGGGGAGGTTGGCTTAACAGGAGAGGTAAGAAGAATTAATTTGATAGAAAAAAGGTTGAAAGAAGCAGAAAAATTAGGATTTAAAACATGTATAATTCCAGAAAATAATAAAAAGGGCTTGAAAGATGAGTATAAATTAGATATAATAGGGGTCAAGAATATAGGGGAAGCATTAAAAAGGTTAGGAATTAAATAAATTTACAGCATCAGAAAGGGATGATACTAATAATGACTTCAATTAAAGAAGACCCGATTGCGGAAATCTTGAAAAAAATTGCTCCGGGAACGCCAATAAGAGAAGGTTTAGACAATATATTAAAAGCAAAAACAGGTGCATTATTACTGATAACAGATAGACAAGAGGTTATCGAGGAAATAGTAGATGGAGGCTTTTTTATAAATGAGGATTACACATCATCAAAATTGTATGAATTAGCCAAGATGGATGGTGCAATAGTTTTAAGTGGAGACATGAAAAAAATATTATTTGCAAATGCGCAATTAATTCCATCATATCAAATTCCGACAGTTGAAACAGGAACAAGGCATAGAACTGCTGAAAGAACTGCTAAACAAACAGGCGAGCTAGTAATAAGCATATCGCAAAGAAGAAATATAATAACTGTATTTAAAGAAAATAATAGATATATATTAGAAGACACAGAAGCGGTATTAAACAAGGCTAATCAAGCTATACAAACTCTTGAAAAGTATAGAAAAGTATATGACAGTAAATTGAGCATTTTAAATGAATATGAGTTTAATGATATAGTAACACTTGACAATGTATTAACAGTAATACAAAGAGCAGAAATGGTAATGAAAATAGTAGAAGAAATCAAGAAAGAAATATATGAACTTGGTGATGATGGCAGATTAGTAAATATGCAACTAGAAGAATTGATTGGAGGAGTAGAGAAAGAAGAACTTCAATTAATAAAAGACTATCAAGTAAATGAAATTCCAGCAGATCAAATATTAGAACAATTATCAAAATTAGGACATGAAGATTTAATAAAAGAACAACTAATAGCTAAAAATCTAGGGTATGAAAGTTCAGAAAATTTTGAAGATCTGGCGGTATATCCTAAAGGATATAGAATACTAAATAAAGTACCGAGAATGCCAAATTCAATAGTAGAAAATTTAGTAAAATCATTTAAATCGTTTCAACATATATTAATCGCAGAAATAAGCGATTTAGATAATGTCGAGGGAATTGGAGAAGTAAGGGCTAAGACAATAAAACAGACATTAAAGAAAATGCAAGAACAATTCGCGTTTGACAATATATTGATATAAAATAAAAGAAAGGAAGAATAAAATGAAAAAAACATCAAACATTATTACAATAATAGTATTAATTTTAATAATAGCATTAATAGCAGGAGTATCTTATGGGTACTATAAAAAAGCAACAATGGAGGTAAAAAATCCAATAGTCACAATGGAAGTTCAAGATTTTGGAACAATAAAACTTGAATTATACCCAGAAATGGCGCCACAAACGGTTTCGAATTTTATTGCACTTGCACAAAATGGTTTTTATGATGGATTAAAATTCCATAGAGTAGTAGAAGGATTTATGATACAAGGTGGAGATTCAAATGGAGATGGAACAGGTTCTCCAAAATTAAGTGATTTAGGAATACAAGTAAGTGAAGATGAAGATAGAAACTATTGTATAAAAGGTGAATTTTTATCAAATGACTATACTAAAAATACATTAAAACATAAAGAAGGAGTAATATCAATGGCTAGAGCTGATTATACACAGCAATATTCACCATCACTAACAACAGAAAGCTATAATTCAGCAGGTTCTCAATTTTTTATAATGACAGCAGATAATTCTTCATTAGATGGAAACTATGCACCATTTGGAAAAGTAATAGAAGGAATGGATATTGTTCATAATATTGAAAAAGTTGAAGTAAAAGCTTCTAGCAGTGGAGATGAAACAAATACAGAATCAACAGAAGAAAGTACACAAACAGAAGTAAGCACACCTGTTAATGATGTAATAATCTCTAAAATTACAGTTGAAACATATGGGGTAGATTATGGAAAACCAGAAACACTAGAAACTTGGAACTATTATGATTGGGCTTATAAAACATATGGTATTGATTTAAGACAATATAGTAATAATTAGTTAATAAAAGAGGGTATCTTAAATAGAAACCCTCTTATTTTTATGCCATAGCGGCATTTAATTTTTTTGACAAACTAGATTTTTTTCTAGCAGCTGTGTTTTTAACAATTACACCTTTTGTGCAAGCTTGGTCAATTTTTTTAGTAGCTTCAGAAAATAGAACTTTAGCTTCTTCTAAATTGCCTGATTTTACAGCTTCTTCAAATTTCTTAACAGCTGATTTATATCCAGTTTTTATCATATTATTTTTTAATGTTTTCTTTTCAATAATTTTAACTCTCTTCTTTGCTGATTTGATATTTGGCATGAATGATGCACCTCCTCTTAGTAAATAATAAACTATAACGGAAATAATTATAACACAGAAGTTTTGATTTGACAAGACTTCTGATAAAAATTTTATAATAATGGTGATATAATATGTAAGTTTTGCGAAAAATCTTGCACTTAGAGAGATATTATGGTATATTAATAAAAACAGTCGAAGGCTGTTAGTATATGGAAGGTAAGTGATAAAATGATAGCAATAGGTAGTGATCATGGTGGATATAAGTTAAAAGAAGAGATAAAGAAATACTTAGAAGAAAAGGAAATTGAATATATTGATTGTGGAACATTTAATGAAGAAAATGTTAATTACCCAGAAATAGCGAAAGCGGTAGCATTAGAGATAGAAAATAAAGAATGTAATAAAGGAATTGTAGTATGTCGCTCAGGAATAGGCATGAGCATAGTAGCTAATAAATTCAAAGGAATAAGATGTGCCAAGTGTAATGACGAAGAAGAGGCCAAGTTTTCAAGAATGCATAATGATGCAAACATGTTAGCACTAGGGGCAGATTATATAGATACAAACAAAGCAATAAGAATTGTTAGAATGTGGATAGCTACAGAATTTCAAGGGGGAAGGCATGAAGAAAGAGTAAAAATGATAGAAGAAATAGAAAATGAGAATATGAAATAATGGAGGCCAAGTATAGATGTGGGGGAATATAGCAATAGCATTTATTTTAGCATTTATAGTATCATTTATGGCAACACCATATACTATAAAAATCGCTAAGAAAATTGGTGCAGTAGATGTACCAAAAGACAAAAGAAGAATGCATACTAAAAAGATGCCCAAATTTGGAGGACCAGCAGTAATATTGGGATTCTTAGTATCTATGGTTTATTTATTAGTAGTAATGAGTATCGAGAATAGTATAGATTTATTTGCAGAGCAAGAATATGGAAAGAAACTATTAGGAGTATTGCTTGGAATAGTAGCTATTTCAATTACTGGTGTTTTAGATGATACTAAAACACTTAAATGGTGGCAACAGCTCTTAGGGCAATTTATTGCAGCAGTAATAGTAGTATCATTTGGTATAAAAATACAACACTTAGATATACCATTTTTATATAGAATAGGTTTAAATAATGTATTTTCCACAATTATTACAATTATGTGGATAATAGGTGTCACAAATGCAATAAATTTAATTGATGGATTAGATGGATTATCATCAGGAATATCTTTAATATCTTGTATGTCATTATTAATAATATTTCTAATGAATGATTCACCAATGATAGCAACAGTAATTGTTACTGCAATGAGTGGAGCTTTAGTTGGATTTTTGCCATATAACTTTTCACCTGCCAAAACATTTATAGGTGATACAGGTTCAAATTTTTTGGGATTTATGCTGGCAGTAGTATCAATTTTGGGTGTAGCCAAAACATATACAATAGCAGTAATTGTTTTACCAGTAATAGTTCTAGGATTACCAATATTTGATGTATTATTTGCTATTATCAGGAGAATTGCAAAAGGTAAATCAATAAAAGCAGTATTTAAGCCAGACAAAGGTCACTTACATCATAGATTAGTTGAAAAAGGTTTTACTCAAAGACAAGCAGTGTTGATTTTATATGGTTTAAGTGCTTCACTAGGAATGTTTGCGATAATTCTATTGGATAGCGGAATATGGAAAGCTTTATCATTTTTGCTTATGATAATTTCGGCCATTGCAATAGGATATAGAAATTTTATAAAAGAAAAGGAAAGTAAACCTAAAATGATAGATAATAAGTAAAAAAACAATTAAAATGTATTAGATAAGGAGAACTGTAAGTATGTTAAAAGAATTTAGAGAATTTGCATTAAAGGGTAATATAATGGATATGGCAATAGGTGTTGTAATAGGAGGAGCGTTTCAAAAAATAGTTAATTCTTTAGTGAATGATATAATAATGCCAGCAATATCAATACTTACAGGTAAAGTTGACTTTACAGATATGGTTTTAACAGTAGGAAATGCCTCAATCAAATATGGAAATTTTATAACAACGATAGTAGATTTTTTAATAATTGCATTTTCAATCTTTTTAGCTATAAAATATCTAAATAAATTAAACAAAATAAAAGAACTTGGAGAAGAGGTTGCAGTAAGATTTGACAAAAAAGGAAAAATAAAAAAACACAAAGAAGAGCAAAAAAAAGAAGAGCCAGAAACAAAGATTTGTCCTTATTGTTTATCAGAAATTAAATATCATGCTATAAGATGTCCACATTGTACAGCTGAATTGGAAAAAGAAAAGGTAAAGGAGTGAAATTAAATATGAAAGACCAAATTGTAAAGTTTTTAGCATATGATGGCAAAATATCAATAGCATGTATATCAACAACCAATTTAGTTGAAGAAGCAAGAAAAATTCATGATCTTAGTCCTCTTGCTACTGCTGCATTAGGAAGAGTATTGACAATAACTGCTTTAATTGGTTCTGAAATGAAAAATAAAACTGATAAATTGACTATACAAGTAAAAGGAAATGGTCCTATAGGAAAAATGGTAGTAGTATCAAATAATATGCCACATATCAAAGCATATATTACAAATCCACACGCAGATTTACCATTAAATGAATTTAATAAATTAGATGTAGGTGGAGCAGTTGGGAATCAAGGATTTATAAATGTAATAAAAGATATTGGTTTAAAAGAACCATATATAGGAATAAGTCCGTTAACATCAGGAGAGATTGCAGAAGATTTTGCAAATTATTTCCAAACATCAGAACAGAGGCAAACTGCAGTGGCGTTGGGAGTTTTAGTAGATAAAAATGGTGTACGTTCTAGTGGCGGATACATAATTTCTCCAATGCCAGATGCGACACAAGAAGAAATATCAAAAGTTGAACAATCAATATTTAAAGCTGGAGCAATTTCTAAGATGTTAGATAATAATTTAAGCTTAAAAGAAATAGCTAAAAGGGTAACAGGAGATGAAAATGTAAAGATTATAGATACTTTAATAACTCCTGCATATAAATGTGAATGTAATAAAGAAAGGTTTGAAAATGGATTAATGACACTTGGAGAAGAACAACTAATAGAACTAATAAAAGAAGATGGAAAAGCAGAGATTCAATGTCAATTCTGTAATAAGAAATATAATTTTAATAAAGAAGAGTTAGAAAAAATTTTAACAAAAATAAAAAAATAAAAAGGGCAAAAACGGAACCGACCCCAAATTGCCCATTTATAAAAAGGAGAAGATAGAAATGGATAAAATATTAATATTTGGACACAAAAGTCCTGATACAGATTCAATCTGTTCAAGTTTAGTAATGGCAGATTTACAAAAAAAATTAGGAAAAGAAGATGTAATAGCTTGTAGACTAGGAGAAATAAATGAAGAGACAAAATATGCACTAAAACACATAGGGGTAGATGAACCTAAATACATAGAAGAAATTGAACAAGGACAACCAGTAATTTTAGTTGATCATAATGAGTTTTCACAATCAGTTAAAGGAATAGAAAATGCAAAAATTGTAGCAGTTGTGGATCATCACAGAATAAATAATTTTGAAACATCAGAACCATTATTTTATTATGCTCAACCAGTAGGTTGTACATCAACATTATTATTTGAATTATATAAATCAAATAATTTAGAAATAGAACCACAAATTGCAGGATTAATGCTAAGTGCAATAATATCAGACACATTATTATTAAAGTCACCAACAACAACTGAAAAAGATAAAAAAGTAGTTACAGAGTTAGCTAAGATTGCAAATATTGATATTGAAAAATATGGGCTAGAAATGTTAAAAGCTGGGACAGACTTAGATAGGTATACAGAGGAAGAATTAATACATTTAGATGCTAAAAAAATTGAGAAAGAAGATATAAAATATGTTATAGCACAAGTAAATACTGTAAGTATTCCAGATGTATTAAAAAGAAAAGAGAAAATTGAACAAGAAATAAATAAAGAAATCTTAGCAAAAGGATTGAGTTTATTCGTATTTGTTATAACAGATATAATAAATAGCAACTCTGAAGCGATTGTTTTAGGAGATAGAACAGATGCAATTTCAAATACCTATGAAATAAAAAATAATATTGCAATTATGCCAGGAGTAGTTTCTAGGAAAAAACAAATATTACCATTAGTAGAAAAGAACATGTAACGCAATAGATACACAGTTGTATTATAAAAATATAGCTGTGTATCTATTATTATTCAAATTATTAAGAATATGGTTTTAAAGTAAAAAAACTTGAAATTATGTTGACTTTATGATATAATCTTTTTTAAAGTATTAGAAAGAGAAAGGTGTTGTAATGAAAAGAGTAAGTGTAGTTATACCAGCTTTTAATGAAGAAAAAGATATAGCAATAGTAATAAATATAGCTAAAAAATGTGAATATGTGGAAGAAATAATAGTAGTGGACAACCTAAGTACTGATAAAACAGAAGAAATAGCATTAAAAGAGGGGGCGAAAATAGTTAAGTGCCACAATCAGGGAAAAGGATATGCTATGGAAGATGGAATGAAAGAAGTTAAAGGAGATATTGTAGTATTTTTGGATGCTGATATTTCAAGCTATACAGAAGATGTAATATATAGGTTAATTAAACCGATAATCGAAGAGGACAAGGATTTTGTAAAAGCTACATTTGAAAGAGATGGCGGAAGAGTCACTGAATTAGTTGCAAAGCCATTGTTAAAATTATTATTTCCAGATTTTCAAGGATATTCACAACCACTAAGTGGAATGATTGCTGGTAAAAAAGAAGTATTTGATAAAATTGAATTCGAAAAAGACTATGGAGTAGATATAGGAATCTTGCTTGATGTAGTTAATATGGGATATAGTACTAAAGAAGTAATGATAGGAAAACTAGAAAATAACTCAAAAGATTGGAAAGCATTAGAAAAAATGTCTACAGAGGTAATGAGAGCTATATTAAAAAGAAAAAAGATGATAATGTAAATATTAGAGAGGGGAAGGATGTATGGAAATATATGTAGTAAGACATGGGCAAACAGACTATAATATCAAACAAGTTTTTCAAGGACACATAGATATTCCATTAAATGAAACAGGTAAAAAACAGGCTCAAGAAATAGCATTAAGATTTAAAGACATAGATATAGATATGATATTAGTGTCTCCATTGCAAAGAACTATTCAAACTGCAGAGTATATTAGTCAAGTTACAGATATTCCAATTACAGTTGAGGAGCGTATTATAGAAAGATCTTTTGGAGATATGGAAGGACATCAAAATAGAGAAAACTGGAACATAAAAATGATGTTAGATTATAATAAAAACTATAATATAGAAAATATTGAACCAATACAATCACTATTTAAGAGAATATATAATTTTTTAGATGAAATTACAGAAAAGTATAAAGATAAAAAGATTGTATTAGTAACACATGGGGCTGTTTCGCAGCCAATAGAATGTTATTTTAATGGAATGCCAGAGACTATGGATTTTGAGCATTTAGAAAAACTAACGTTAAAAAATTGTGAAGTGCGAATATACAATGACAAGAAAAATAAAAGCGAATATAAAAAGGGGTAAGGATTAATATATGAATAAAAGAATACTTTTTTATTATAAACTATTTTTTTCAGGAGGTACAGAACATAGTATATTAAAATTAATAAAAAAATTATATCAGAATTTTGATATAATTGTTGCTTATGATGAAGAAAAATCAACAGATGATGTTTTGAAAGAAATTGCAAAATATGCGGAAGTAGTTAATTTGAATAAAATTGATTTTATTACAGTAGACAAATGTATAATATGTTATCATCCTAGGCAGGAAACTTTTGCTAAATTTGGTAAAAAAGTAAGAGCAGAGCATTATTATTTTTGGGGACATATATTATTATTTGAAACATATCCTGATTTAACCTTTCCTGAAGATTTGATAGAAAAGATAGAAAAGTATATTTGTGTAAGTGAAAGTGTAAAAAGAGACATTATTTTAAAATATCCAAAATTAGAGAATAAATGTGAAGTAATAGATAATTATTTGGATGTAAAAGAAATTATAGAAAAATCAGATGAATCAATACAATTTAAAATCGACAAAAGGAGATTAAATATAGTTACTGTTGCTCGTATCGCTAAAGATAAAGGGTTTAAAAGAATGAAATGGTTATGTGATGCATTTGAAAAGAAAAATATATTATATGATTGGTTTGTATTAGGAACAGCATTTAAAAAAGAAACTTCAGAAGAAATACAAAGTTGGTTTAAAGGAAATGAACATATTCATTTTTTAGGGTATAGAGAAAATGTTTTTCCTTATATTAAAAATATGGATTATTTAGTTTTATTAACAGATAGAGAGGCATGTTGTTTAGTGATTTCAGAAGCTCTTATTCTAGGAGTTCCTTGTATTGTTTCTAATTTTTATGGGGTTGAAAAACAGATTAAAGACCAAATAAATGGAATAATATTAGATATGAATAATATTAATGAGAGTTATGAAAATAGGATAAATGACATCATTTCGTTAAAAGAAGTATTAAAAGAAAATGTTGAAAAACAGGATTATGACAGAGAAAAAATCATTGAATATTGGAAGAAACTTCTTGAATCGTAATTAAGAAAAAGATTTATGAAAAAAGTCAAAAATAATTGACTTTTTTTAAATTTAAGTATATACTTTTATGCATAAAGAATAAAATATAAAGAGGTCAGTTTGGACTTCAAGAAATGGATAGAATATGAAAGTTAAAGAATTAGCAATAATGGTACTAATGATAACAATAATGGGAATATTGAGCATAAAGGTAGAAGCAACAACTGGAAAAATAAATTCTGAAACAGTAAGACTAAGAAAAGAGCCAAACACAAACTCAACAATATTAGAACAATTAGATAAAAATAAAGAAGTAGAAATATTAGAACAAGAAAATGGTTGGTACAAAATAAAGACAAAAATAAATGGAGAAACAATAACTGGGTATGTAAGTGAAACTCTTGTTAATGTAGAGGAAGACAAGAAAAATACTCAAAGTCAAAAAGAAACTCCAGCAGAGACAACTTCAGAAAACAATACAGCAGAGGATTCAGCAGACACAACTACTGAAACTAATATAGAAGCAACTCAAGATTTGCAACAAGTTGATGTTGAACCAACAACGAAGACGGTGGAAACAACAGAAATAAAAGAAGATGAAAAATATGTACTTGAAAAAGAAACAATAATAAAAGCATTACCACTTGTGAATTCAAGAACTAGAGCAACTATAAGTGGGGATATAAAAGTTATAGAAGTACTAAATGATTGGTGTAGAGTTGAGAATGATAAAGAAATAGGCTGGGTAAGAATTGGATTGTTAAAGACAACAACTAATGAAGAGAATGTTAGAGAACCACAACAACAGATAACAGATGAAAAAACACAGGAGATATCAACTAAAAATGATGAGCAAAAACAACAAACTACTTCTAATGAAGAACAAACTCAAAATGAGAAAATAACAAACATAAATAAATCAGGATATGTAAATGCAGAGGGATTAATAGTAAGAAAAGAGCCAACAACATCAAGTGACGAAATTGATAGTTTATCAAGAAATGATAAGGTAGAAATAATAGGAAAAGTTGATGGATGGTATCAAATTAATCTTAATGGAAAAAAAGGATATGTATCATCAAAATACATTTCTGATACTAAAACTATAGAAACAACATCAAGAGGTGGTAATTCAATAAAGGCAGAGAATATTACACCTATGGAAGGACAAGAGACAACAGAAACTGAAGAAACATCTAAACCTACAGATACAGAAACAACTGAAAAAACAGCTGTAGTAGAATATGCAAAACAATATTTAGGATATAGATATGTGCCAGGGGGAGGAACACCATCAACAGGTTTTGATTGTTCAGGATTTACGTCATATGTATATAAACATTTTGGAATATCATTAAGTAGAACATCAAAAGATCAAGCAAAAAATGGAACTGCGGTAGAGAAGAATAATTTGCAGTTAGGAGATATATTGATATTTAACAATACAGCCAATACTGCAATAGGTCATGTTGGAATATATATTGGAGACAACAATTTTATACATGCGTCAAATCCAAGTGAAGGTGTAAAAATAACATCATTATCATCAAGTTATTATAAATCAAGATATGTAGGAGCAAGGAGAGTAATTTAATTGAATAGACCAATTTTTATAATAGTGATTGGTTATGCTATAGGTATATTATGGGGGCTATACTTGAAAATAAGTATAGTTCCATTTTATTTTTTACTATTAGCAACATATATTATAGTCAAATTTCCATATCATCAAAAGAAATTTAGAATGTTTTCAATCAAAAGATATTTTAGATATATCAAATTAATAGTTAAATTAAATATCATTTTAACAATAGTCATATCATCATTTATTTCAAATACTATAGTCAAATTTAATAATAATAAATATGAAAATTTATACAAAGATATAAATGAAATATCTTTGACTGCTATTGTAACTAGCAATAAAAAGGAAGAAGAATATTACAATAGATATAAAATACATATAAATGAAGGTAAATTAAAAAATACAAATTTATATATTAATGTTAGTAAAAATAAAAAGATAGAATATGGGGATAAAGTTGCAATAAAAGGGACATTTATAGAACCATCAAAGAAAAGAAATTACAAAGGATTTGATTATAAAGAATATTTAAAAACATTAAAAATATATGGAACAGTAAAAATTAAAGAGATTGAAGTACTGGAAACGAACAAAGCAAATTTGCTAATGCAGACCTCAAATAAAATTTTTTTAAAGATTAAAGACAATATAAAAAATACATACAGTGAGAAAATGTCTAAAATTATAATGGGAATAATGTTAGGATATACAGATGAAATAGATGACAACACAAAGCTAGACTTTTCGGATAGCAATATCTCACATGTACTTGCCATATCAGGAATGCATATTTCCTATATTATAATGGTAGTTACAACTACAACTCAAAAACTTATAGGAAAAAGAAAAAGCAAAATTATTGCAAGTATAGTTTTAATAATTTATATGTTTATTACTGGATTTAGTGTATCTGTTGTAAGAGCAAGTATAATGGGAATTCTAACATGTATGTCATTTGTTGTATATAGAAAGAGTGATACACTGAATAATATTTCAATTTCTGTTCTAATAACTCTAATAAATAATCCATATAGTATTACGGGAATAAGTTTTTTGTTAACATATGGTGGAACATTGGGGATAATTTATTTTAAATCTACTGTAGAAAGAATTATAAAAAATATAAAAATAAGAAATAGAAAATGGAAATATATATTTATTAAAATTCAAAAGAAATGTGAAAGTATAATAAAAATAGTTTCAGTATCAATTTCGGCACAAATTGTAATTGGTCCAATAATGGCATTAAATTTCAATTCAGTAGGAATAGGGTTTTTGTTAACAAATTTATTGCTAAGTTATATAATTGGAATAATTGTAATAGGTGGATTTATTCAAATCTTAATATCTATGATTTCACTAGATGCAAGTACTGTAATTGCTAAGCTGATAGAGATTCCTGTTTATGGAGTAATTTTAATTTCAAAAATTAATTTCGGTAATTTAAAGGTTGTAACGCCAGATTTTTATCAATTAACTTTATATTATATAATAATTTGTGTTTTTAGATATTTATATAATATATTTCATGCTAAAAATTGTAATCCAACACAAAAAAGAATTAAAAATATAATATATTTAGTTAAATATAAACTTAGACCATATTTATCTAAATGTGTAGTTATATTAATAATTGTAGCTATTACGGTATTTTTTATTAATAAAATTCCGTACAATTTAAAAATTTATTTTATAGATGTAGGACAAGGGGATAGCACATTAATAATAGCTCCTAATCATAAAACAATTTTGATTGATGGAGGTGGAAGTGCTACATATGATGTAGGAAAAAATACATTAATTCCATATTTATTAGCTAGAAAGATAAGAAAAATAGATTATGTTATAATTAGTCATTTTGATCAAGATCATATTCGGACGGAGTCTTAAGTATTTTAGAAGAAATAAATGTAAAAAAAATAATTATTGGAAAACAAGGAGATAGTAAAGAACAATATGATAAATTATTAGAAATTTCTAAAAAGAAGATGATTCCAATAATAGTAGTAGAAAAAGGAGATATCATAAATATAGAGAGGGATTTAAAAATCAGAATTTTGTTTCCAACAAATGAATTAATTGAAGAAAATGTTTTAAATAATAATTCTGTTGTTGCAAAACTAGAATATAAAAAATTTTCTATGCTATTTACAGGAGATATTGAGAAAATTGCAGAGGAGAAATTATTGAAAAACATAAGCAATAACTTGTTAGAGACTGATATATTAAAAGTTGCACATCATGGTTCTAAGACGTCATCAATACAGGAGTTTGTAAAAAAAGTACAACCTAAAATAGCACTTATAGGTGTGGGAAAAAATAATAAATTTAAACATCCAGACTCTGAGGTTTTGAATAGATTACAACAATTAGGAACAATAATTTATAGGACTGATGTGAATGGAGAAATAAGTATTAAAGTTGATAGAAAAGGAAGAATAGATATAAAAAAATTTTTGGACTGATTATTTAACATAATTAGTCTTTTTTGTATAGAAATTACATTTAGAGTAAATAATAAAATAAAAGTAAATTATATTTTGAGGAAGGATGTGATTTGATATGAGGAATAGTATAAAAATAATAATATCAATTATATTATCAATAATTATCATAGCAATTATCACTAATATAATAATATATAATAAAAAAGATGGAAATAAGATTCCAGAATCAAATACTTATGTATCAGAAGTAATAGAAGATGAGTGTACAGAAGAGTATATAAATGAGCAGAATACAACGACTGTAGTTTCAACAGAAGAAAAAGTTGCAGCAAATGCAATATTAATTTTAAAGAAATATTATACTAAATGTGAGCATACTGTAAACGAATATGTAGAGCTACCACAAGAACTTGTAAATATGACTAAAAAGGACGTAGAGGCATATTATTCTGATTGGAAGGTAATTGGTTTTGAACAAGGAAAAATAACGCTATATAAGGAATTTGACGATACATGTGGAGAACATTTTAAATTAAAAATTGAAGATGGAAAAGTTGTTGTTTATATTGTAAATAAGGATGGAACTGAAAGTATCTATGAAAAAACAAGTATTCCTAGCGAATATCTGACTGAAACTGATTTAATTAATATGCAAAATGGATTGGAAATCTACGGAAAAGAAGAACTTAATCAAATAATAGAAGATTTTGAATAAATATAAAACTCCCATTCTAAATGGGAATTTTATATTTATTTTTCTTATTCTGAAACTATTTTATATATTAATAATTGTATTTTAGAAATCATTGTGTTAAAATAAAAAAAACAATATAATGGAGTTAATATGGAAATAGAAGAATTATCAATAAAAGAAAAAATAGGACAAATGGTAATGATAGGCATAGACACTAATTATATAACAGACAGAATAAAAAACATGATAAGAAATTACAAAATTGGAGGGATAATATTATATAGAAGAAACTTTGCAACCTATCAAGACATGTTAAATTTAATTAGAGAATTAAAATACTTAAATAAAGAAAACAAAATACCATTATTTATAGCAATAGACCAAGAGGGCGGACGAGTAAATAGAATGCCTAGAGAGATAAAAAATTTGCCACCAGCTAATAAGGTTGCAGAGGTTGGAGGAGAGGTGTTAACAAGAAAAGCAGCACAGATTACAGGGGAAGTACTTAATAAATCAGGCTATAATTTGAATTTCGCACCAGTATTGGACGTAAAAAGATTTAATGATAAACATGGAATAGGAGATAGATGTTTTGGAGATGATATAGAGGAAATTGCGAGATGTGGAATTGCTGTAATGGAAGAACTGCAAAAACAAGGAGTAATTTCTGTTATAAAACATTTTCCAGGTCATGGTGCAACAAACCAAGATTCTCATTATATGTTACCAATAATAAATAAGAAAATAGAAATATTAGAAAAAGAAGACATGTACCCATTTGGACAAGCAATAAAAAATGGTGCAGATGCAATATTAGTTGGTCACTTATTAATAAAAAATATTACTGGAATATATCCAGCATCATTATCAAGAAAATTCATAACAAAATATTTAAGGAGAAAATATAGATATAAGGGTTTAATAATAACAGATGATTTAAAGATGAGAGCTATAAAGTTTTTATATGGACCTAGTTTAGCTGTAAAAAAGGCATTTGAGGCTGGAAATGATGTAATAGTTTTTAGATTTAACAAAGATGAAGAACAAAAGGTTTTAGATAGAATTATAAATTTAACAACAACAGGAAAAATAAAAGAGAGCAGAATAAATAGAAGTGTAAAAAGAATTATAGAAATAAAACAAAAATATGGAATTTCAGATACAAAAGAATTTTGTGGAGTAGATATTGATAAAATAAATGAGAGAATTGAAAATATAAGAGAAGAATGTGAAATTGAATTGAAAAAAAATAAATTATAATAAAATAACCTTCATTTAAAAGGTATGTGCACATAATAGTTTATGTGACTAAGTTTTAAATGAAGGTTAATATTGTTATTCTTCCCAAAAAGCTTTATAAGTTTTATATGCAGAATAAATATCAAATTTACTTGTTACTTCATAAGGGGCATGCATAGAAAGAACTGGGACACCGCAATCTATAACATCAACACCTTTGTTGGCTAAAATGTAAGCTATTGTACCTCCACCGCCAACATCAACTTTTCCAAGTTCAGAAATTTGATATCTAATATCATTTTTTTCTAATACTTTTCTAACCCATGCAACAAATTCTGCATTAGCATCAGAAGCACCAGATTTTCCACGAGCACCTGTGTATTTGTTAAGTCCAATACCACGTCCTAAAAATGCAGCATTGTTTTTGTCAGATACACTTCCATAAAGTGGATCATAGCCAGCGTCAACATCTGCAGAAAGCATTTTAGAGAAACAGAATACTTTATCTAATAAATTAGGCCTATTTTCTCCAGTTTTATTTAATAATTCAGAAACGAAATAATCAAACATATGTGATTCCATACCTGTGTTACCCATGCTTCCAATTTCTTCTTTGTCAGAAAGAATACATACAGCTGTCGTTCTAACATTTTCTAAGCTCATCATAGCAGATAAAGAAGTATATGCACATATTTTGTCATCTTGACCATATGCAGCAACCATGCTTCCATCAAATCCTAAAGAACGTGCTTTAAATGCAGGAACAACTTCAATTTCTGAACTTAAAAAGTCAGCTTCTGTAATATTGTATTTTTGATTTAAGATATTTAAAATATTTAATTTGATTTTTTCATTACATTTTTCATCATCATAAGGAATGCTTCCAAGTAAAACTGCTAAATCTTCGCCATCAATACCATTTTTTAATTTTTTCTCCATTTGATCTTGAGCTAAATGTGGTAGTAAATCTGTAATTGTAAATATTGGATCATTTTCATCTTCTCCAATGTTTATAGTAATTTTTTCTCCATTTGCTTTAACTATTACACCATGTAAACTTAGAGGAATTGTAGTCCATTGATATTTTTTGATTCCTCCATAATAATGTGTTTTAAAATATGCAAAGCCTGAATCTTCATATAAAGGATTTGGCTTTAAGTCTAATCTTGGAGAATCTATATGTGCTCCAACTATTTGAATTCCTTTTTCTAATGGTTCTGTACCAATAACAGCTAAATACATGCTTTTTTCTCTATTAATAAAATATACTTTATCACCAGGTTTTAGATTTTCATAAGTTGAAATATCTCTAAAACCATTTGATTCAGCTATTGCTTTTGCTGTAACTACAGCTTCTCTTTCAGTTTTTGATTTGTTCATAAAATTGATGTATCCATTACAATATGAATATATTGCTTCTTTTTCACGTGTATCTATCTTAGACCACCCGATTTCCTTTTTGTTAAATAATTTTTCTTCCATTTTTATCATCCTTTCTTAAGTATAAGCTAATTTATCTATATAAGCTTTTATATTTTATTGTAGTATATCACTTTATGTTTAATTTTTCCATAGATTAAATAAAATATTCTATAAAATTGTATATAAGTCAAGACATATCTTTAAATATAGTTTTTTCATTACATTCCTCGGTTTATTATGAAATTTAAGAAATTCTAATCTTAATTTATATTTAAATATATGTATAGATTAAAACATGCTGGGAAAAAATAGAAAAAAGGAGGAGAGCCATGGAATCATTATGGATAAAAACTACGAAAGATGAAATTAATTTAAAATCATTAGAAAGTGATGAAGAAACAGAGGTATGTGTAATAGGAGCAGGCCTGTTTGGACTAACCACAGCGTATTACTTAACACAATGTGGAAAGAAAGTTGTAGTTTTAGAAAGAGATGGAATAGGAAAAAAAGTAAGTGGTAATACAACAGGAAAAATCACGAGTCAACACGAGTTATTTTATACACATCTCGTTGAAGATTATGGAGAAGAATATGCCAAAAAATATTTAAAAGCAAATGAGCAGGCAATAAGAAATATTCAACAAATTATAGATAGAGAGAAGATAGAATGTGAATTTAGTACTCAGAAATCATATGTATATACCACTAAACAAGATGAAGTTATAGAAATAGAAAAAGAAGTAGAAATAGTTAATAAATTAGGCAAAGATGCAAAATTTGTGACAAACATAGAATTACCATTAAAAATAAAGGGAGCAATAGAATTTGATGGACAAGCACAATTTCATCCAAGAAAATATATGTTAGGTTTAGCAAATGCTATTTTAAAACAAAATAAAATATACAATTATACAACAGTAACAGATGTTGAGAAAGATGGAGATAATTATAAGATATATACTGACAAAGGAAATATAAAAGCAAAATGTGTTGTATTAGCAACACATTTTCCAACTATAAATATGCCTGGATTTTATTTTCTAAAAATGTATCAATCTACTTCATATTTAATAGCAATAGAAACTAATAGTAAATTACCACAAGGCATGTATATAAATATAAGAGAACCTGTATATTCATTTAGAAAGGCTAATTATAATGGAAAAGAGATACTTTTGATTGGAGGGGCTGGACATAAAACAGGAGAACCAATACCAGAAGAATCACATTATGAACAGTTAGAGAAAAAAGCTAAAGAGATGTATTCAGATTGTAAAGTATTATTTAGATGGAATACAAGAGATTGTATTAGTTTAGATAAAATTCCATATGTTGGCGAATTTTCTAATTTGATGAAAAACTTGTATGTTGGAACAGGGTTTAAAAAGTGGGGAATTACATTATCAAATGTAGCAGCAAACATTGTGGCTGACAAAATTATGGGAAGCATAAATGAATTTGAGGATATTTTTACAGCTACAAGAATGAAACCTATAAAAAATAGATGGGAAGTTGAACATATGCTAAAGGAAACGGTAAATTCAATAGCACTAAATAAATTCAAAATTGATTCATGGAATGTTGAAAAAATAGAAAATGGAAATGGTGCAATAATAGAAATAGATGGTAGTAATGTTGGAGTTTATAAAGATATAAATGGAAAAATATATGCGGTAAAACCAAACTGTTCACATCTTGGCTGTTTACTTTCTTGGAATAATACAGACAAGACTTGGGATTGTCCATGTCATGGAAGTAGATTTGATTATAGGGGAAGGAATCTGTATGAACCAGCTATAAAAGATTTAGATATCGTAAAGTACTAGTAAAATTTTAAGTGAATACATGCATAATAAACTGGAAATTTTGCTATTCACAGGCTGAGCTCAAAAATATTGACAAACTGCAAATCATTTTATATAATAAAAAACATATAAAAATAATTATTTTTGTATGTTTTATTAATATTTAAAAAGGAGTTTTTATGATTAATTTTACAAAGATGCAAGGGCTGGGGAATGATTATATTTATATTTACTGGAGTGATTGCAAGATAGCTACTAATGATATATCTTCCTTGGCTCGTTTTGTTAGTAATAGGCATTTTGGCATTGGAAGTGATGGACTTATTTTAATTGAAGATAGTAAAGTTGCAGATTTTAAAATGAGAATTTTTAATAGTGATGGTTCCGAAGCTGAGATGTGTGGTAATGGAATAAGATGTGTTGGTAAATTCGTTTATGATAAAGGACTTACAAACAAGAGAGAGATTTCCATTGAAACTTTGGCAGGCATAAAGTATATTAGTCTTAACATTGAAGGAAATCATGTAAAAAATGTTACAGTAGATATGGGCGAACCCGTTTTGGAGTGTGAAAAAATTCCAGTAAATTCAACTTCAAGAGACATTACAATTAATGTAGCAGATAGGGAATTTAAACTTAGTTGTATTTCTATGGGCAACCCTCATAGTATAACAATTGTTGACGACTTAGATTCTTTTGAAATTCAGAAATATGGTCCAATATTAGAAAATGATAGTCATTTTCCAAAGAAGTCCAATATTGAATTTGTAAATGTTTTAGATGAAGATAATATTAAGATGAGAGTTTGGGAGAGAGGTGCTGGAGAAACTTTGGCCTGTGGTACGGGAGCTTGTGCTACGATGGTGGCCTGCAATCTGAAAAAATTAGTTGGAGACAGGGTAACTGTGCATTTACTTGGAGGAAGTCTTGAAATAGAATGGAAAAAGGCCAGTAACCATATATATATGACAGGACCAGCAGAAACAATATTTGAGGGGGAATTAAATTATGATAACGGTTAATGAAAATTTTCTAAAATTACAAGATAGCTATTTATTTGTTACAATATCAGAAAAAGTAAGAGAATATCAATCAAAACATCCAGAAAAAGAAATTATAAAACTTGGAATTGGAGATGTAACAAGACCAATACCTGAAAAAGTAGCAGAAGCAATGAAAAAAGCTATTGATGAAATGCTTGATTCGAATACATTTAAAGGTTATGGACCAGAAGTTGGATATGACTTTTTGAAAGAAAAAATTATTGAAAATGATTATAAAAAAAGAATGATAGACTTTGAAAATTATGAGATATTTATTTCTGACGGAATAGGCACAGATATAGGAAATATTGTAGATATTTTTGATATTAAAAATACAGTAGCTATTACAGACCCAGTATATCCATCCTATCTTGATACAAATGTTATGGCTGGAAGAAGTGGTGTATTTACAAATGGAGAATATCAAGGAATAAAATATATTCCAGTGACTTCTGAGAATGGTTTTATTCCACAGCTACCTGAGAAACAGGTAGATATGATATATCTATGTTTTCCCAATAATCCTACAGGAACTGTAATTTCAAAAGCAGAATTAAAAAAATGGATTGATTATGCTAAAAAGAATAAATCTATTATTATTTATGATAGTGCATATGAAGCCTATATTCAAGATGAGAATATTCCTCATAGTATATATGAAATTGAGGGTGCAAAAGAGGTCGCAATAGAGTTTAAAAGTTATTCGAAATCAGCAGGATTTACAGGGATAAGATGTGGTTATACTGTAGTACCTAAAGAATTAATTGGGTATACAGAAACGGGTAAAGCAGTACAAATAAATAAACTTTGGAATAGGAGACAAAGCACAAAGTCAAATGGTGTATCATATATAACACAAAGAGGGGCGGAGGCTGTTTATACTAAAGAAGCACAGAGCGAAATTGTTAAAAATATAACATATTATATGAAGAATAGTAAGATAATAAAACAAGGATTAGATAAAATTGGCTTTGAGACTTATGGTGGGGAGAACGCACCTTATGTATGGCTAAAAGTGCCAAATGGAAAAAAATCGTGGGAATTTTTTGATGAACTTCTTGAAAACATTGGAGTGGTTGGGACTCCAGGAGTCGGATTTGGACCAAGTGGAGAGGGATATTTTAGATTGACAGGATTTGGAACAAAGGAAAATACAGAAAAAGCAGTTCAGAGGATACAAGATTATTATAAGAAAAAAAATTAATAAATGGAGTAGAGAACTTGTAAAGTTTTCTACTCTTATCTAATTTATTTTTCAATCACAGTAAAAATTTTTAAAATAAAATTAAAGTAAAATATTTTTTATTAATAAACCATTGTCAAGAGGAATATTATAATATATAATATAACAAATTCTGAAAATATAATTATATTTTCAGTTACCTTTAATGAAAAGAGAGGTAGTAGTATGAAAAAATTTTTATCAAATTACAAATCAACAATTATTTTATTGGTTGCTATAATTGTTGGTGCGATTGTAGGAATTATATTCCAAGAAAAAGCAACTATACTTAGTCCTTTGGGAGACATATTTTTAAATCTTTTATTAGTTATAATTGTTCCACTCATATTTTTAACAATAACAACATCAATTACCAAAATGAAAACCCCTAAACGTTTAGGGAAAATTATGATAACAATAATATGTATATTTCTAGTAACATCAATTATAGCTGTGCTAATTGGTTTTGCAAGTACATATTTTATAAGGTTGGTAAATCCAGAAGATGGGGAACAAATTAGACAATCACTAGAAGGCAATGAGAAAATGGAAGATGATCAAGAAGATATGACAATAATGGACAGAACAGTAAGTTTATTGACAGTAAATGACTTTAGTAAGTTATTATCAAAAGATAACATAATAGCAATATTAGTATTTTCTATAATGTGTGGATTAGCAATAAATATGACAGGAGAAAAAGCTAAACCAGTAAAAGAATTGTTATTATCGGCCAATGAAGTTGTTAACAACATTGTAAAAATTATAATGTATTATGCTCCAATAGGATTAGGTTGTTATACAGCAGCATTGATAGGAAGTTTTGGAAAAAATATTGTTGTAGGTTATTTAAAAACATTTGTGATGTATATAATAATAGCATTAGCATATTATTTTGTGATATATACTATATATGCATTTATAGCAGGAGGCAAAAGGGGTGTAAAAGTATTTTGGAGAAATGTTTTACCACCCACATTAACAGCACTAGCAACCTGTTCAAGTGCAGCTTCTATACCTGTAAATATTGAAAGTAGTAAGAAAATGGGAGCACCAGATGACATTGTTGAAACTACGATACCATTAGGAACAAGTTTTCACAAAGATGGTTCTATAATTGGTTCGGTATTTAAGATTATGTTTTTGGTTTGTTTATTTGGAACAAGTATAGCAACTACAGGAGATATAATGGGAGTATTAGGTGTAGCCTTATTAGCAAATCTATTGATAACAGCTGTACCAATAGGTGGAGGAACAATCTCAGAAATGTTAATAATAAGTATGTTAGGATATCCTGTAGCAGCATTACCTATATTAACTATAATTGCTACAATAATAGATCCTCCTGCCACAATGCTTAATGTTGTTGGAGACACTGTTTCATCCATGATGGTTACAAGAGTTGTGGACGGAAAAGACTGGAATAAAGAGTAAAATAAAGAATATAATAAAAGATTTAAGAGCTAGATTTAAGAAAAAGACTTAATTTAGCTCTATTTTAATTGTAAAGAAAAAGCTAAACTAATAGATAACACAAGGAAAACTTATTTTAAAAATAAATAATTAAAAGTGGAAAAAATATGAAAAAAAAGTTTTCTTAAAATTGTTTACAAAAAATAGTAGTTTTGCTATAATAAAGATGTATATGATAAACAAAGGAGAACTATATATGGAGCACGAAAACATAGATGAAAACGCTAAATATTTAACAGCATGTGAAAATGTAAAGAAAATAGTAAATGCAATAAAGTTAATAAAAATAAAATATTACCCTAATTTTTCTAAAATTTCTGAAGAAGATAAACAAGTGTATAAAGAATTAGAAGTAAATTTAGAAAAAATATCAGAAGATAATAATTTAAATAGATTAAAAGATGCATTAATGGAAGAGGTTTCTGCAAAATATGATAAAAAAGATATAAAAAATGAACAGAAAGATCCTAATTTTTTAGATCAAGAGCTTCTTGCTTGCTATGGTGCTATAGATGCACAACAAGAAGCACTATCACATGGGAAGATAAAGAGGGCAAGAGAATGTCAAAAAATATTAAGAACATATTTGGAAGAGTTACCAGCATATTGCAAAGAACTTGTAGTTAAATATAAAAGAGACAAGTTTGGAGAATTAACAAGAGATGAAACAATATTGCAAAAATGTAATAATTCTTGGATGAATTGTATGAAAGGACTTTGCAAGCCAGAATATGCAGAAGAAAGAAGACAAGCAGCTTTGCAAATAGAAGCAGCTCGAATGAATTCAAGAAAGTTAATTAAAAATAATATAGAAGAATTACAAATAGGATAACATAGGAGGAAAATGTGGAAAGAGAGTATGAAGAGGCTTTTTCAGAAGTTGATGAAGTACTAAAATTAATGCCGATTGATTTATTAAGTAAAATACCAGTTCAGTTTAGGAAAGTCATTTCAGAAAACAAAGATACAAATTATAAAGTAAATATAAAAGAACCATTAGAAGAACAAAATTTAAAAAAGGAAACTATTGTTATATTGGGGTTGATTTATAGAGACTTTTTAGCAAGTCCAGAGGAAAAAGAGAAATTACAAATAAAAGATGCGGAAGAGCTAAAAAGAATAGAACAAGAAATGCAAGAACAATATGACATAGAGAATATTTACAAGAAGAGAAAGAAAAGAAATAGGCTGAGCAACATAGAAGAAGACCAGGAATCAACAGATTTGATTTTGAGTGAAAAACCTAGTTTCTTAAAAAGATTTTTTAATATAATTAAAGGGATATTTAAGAAAAATAAATTTTAAGAATTTTGTCGAAATTTATTGACTTATAATAATCTTTTTGCTAAAATAACAGCATAAATCATATATTTATATGTTTTATAGATTCGTTTATTGAACTAGATAGATTGCTTTTGAAACCAGTTATCTAGTTCTTTTTTTGTATTCTGAAAATTGACAAATATTATTTATTATTCTTTACAAATAAAAAAAATAACTATATAATTATTTTTAGATATAGAAACAAATATATTTTTTAATAAATTTAAAGGGGGAAAAAATGGGCAAATTATTTGTAATAGATGGAACAGATGGAAGTGGAAAACAGACACAATTTACAAAATTACAAGAGAGATTAGCAAAAGACGGAATAGAATATAAAACAGTAAGTTTTCCTAATTATGATTCTCCAAGTTCATCATTGGTAAAAATGTATTTATCAGGAGAATTTGGAAAAAACGCAAAGGAAGTAAGTCCGTATATAGCTTCAACATTTTTTGCAGCAGATAGATATGCTACTTTTAATACAGAATATAAAGAATACTATAATAATGGAGGAATAATGTTAGCAGATAGATATACAACTGCTAATATGGTACATCAAGCTGGAAAAATATCAGACAAAAAGGAAAGAAAAAAATTTTTGGATTGGCTTTGGGATTTTGAATTTAATTTATATGGATTACCAGTACCAACAGAAGTTTTTTTCTTAAATATGCCAGTTGAGAAATCAATAGAATTAATGGCTAATAGAGAAAACAAATTTACACATGATAATAAAAAAGACATACATGAAAGTGATAGAAATCATTTAGTTGATGCTTATAATGCAGCATGTGATGTTGCAAAAGATTATAATTGGTTTGAAATACACTGTGTACGAAACAACAAAATAAGAACAATAGAAGATATACATGAAGAAATATATGAAGAAATAAAGAAACACATATAACTGTATTATAATAATCTTTAAAAAACAAAAGAAAATGAACAAAAAGTTAAAAATCTATAGAACATAAGCTGACATTGCTCTAAATTATCAATTATAGCGAAAAGAAGACTTAAAATGGAACTTGAATAATTGGATAAATTTGGTATAATAGATATCGATGGTGCATTATTCTAGTCGTGCTATTTATTGAGAGGGTGGGGCTAAAAATCCACTAAAGGGCATACCGATGAAGCTCCTTGTTTATGCGCGAAATGCCAGTTTTGTGTGTGAGTAGGGTAGAAAGAAACCAGGGTATGGTATAATGGCATATACAGGATTCCCTTGTTTCGTTGAGACTTAAAAAAATTTTTAAGTGAAACCTATGGTGAGTGCCAAGACACGAAATACATAGAGTAGCCTGTCTTGAGTGAATGTATTGGGATTAAATTAACTATGAAATTGCAGTTGCAAAAAAGACTAACAATAAACATAGTATGTCAAGGAAAACTTCTAGAATGTTTGCTTTAAAAAGAAGCATAGAAATCTGAGGATTAAGGTGCGGATTTAAGTGGCGATCTAGTGTCTACTGAAATATGTAGATGTTCTTTTAAATGGAAACAGCTATACAGCAATGTATAGTAAAGGATAGAGAAATTCAACTAGACCTAAACCGTAAAATTTACTTAGATTTTACCATCTTCATTAAATAAATAAAAATTATAAAGCGACCATTGGTCGCCTTTTGCGTAAGGAGAGTAAAATAATAAATGAGTACAAAAAAAGAAGAAAAACATTCGAAAATAAAGTGGTTTATAAAAGTATTTATAACAACATTTATACTTTCAATATGTTTTTCATATATATCAACAAATGGAGTTACTAATTTGAATTTAATATCTTCAATAATAATATTAATAGCAGTAATAGCTATTGGTATAATATTTGATATAATAGGTGTAGCAGTTACAGTAGCGAATGAAGAAGAGTTTCATGCAAAAGCAACTAAGAAACTTAATGGTGCTAAGACATCAATAAAATTGATAAAGAACGCAGCAAAAGTTGCAAATATTTGTGCAGATGTTATTGGAGATATTTGTGGAGTATTAAGTGGGTCGATAAGTGCTATGATTGCCGTTAAAATGTCAGAAAAATTAGGAGCAGATTTACAATTTGTTATAAGTGCAGCAGTTGCTTCTTTAACTGTTGGAGGTAAAGCTATTGGTAAGGAAATTGCTAATAAAAACTCAACTAAAATAGTACATTTTGTAGGAATACTATTAAGCAAATTTGTTAAAATTGACAATGATTAGAAGAAACTAAATGTGCTGACGTGGAAGGAATTGTATTACTTGCTGAGTTTGATGGTACAACAATAGAAGGAGCAGATGCATTTAATGATGGATATGGAAATAAGGTAGAAATTTTTTAGAGACGAGGATTGTAAAATCTCGTCTCTATTTTGATAGCAAAATTAATCCATTTTTTATCAAATCTTCAACAGATAAATCTTCAACAGCAAGGTGTTCAAAAGCTTTTTCAATGTCTTTTTTAGAATATCCAAGAACCATAAGTCCAGAAAGAGCTTCTTGGACATTTTCAGCAGTTTTAGTAGATTGTAATTTAGCATTTTCAATTTTTTCTTGATCTAGTTCTGACTGTTCAGATTTAAGTTTGTCTTTTAATTCTAAAATAATTCTTTGGGCAGATTTTGCACCAATTCCTGGAACTTGAGTTAACAATTTTATGTTGTTAGAAATTACAGCAATAGCAAAATCAGATGGTTCAATACAAGATAACATAGTTAATGCACTCTTTGCACCAACTCCACTAACCCCTAAAAGTAGTTCAAACATTCTAAGTTCTTCTGATGTGTTGAATCCAAAAATACTAATATCATCTTCTCGAACTCTATAATAGGTATGTACTTTTATGATTTCACCTATTTCTCCAATGGTAGTTATAGCATTTTCAGACATAAAAACTTTATATCCTATTCCTACAACATCTATAACAATATAGTTTTTACATTTCATTTCTAAAGAACCTTTTATATAAGCAAACATTTTACAATCATCCTTTCATAAATATAAATCTACAAATTTATATTTTCATCTTTTATATAATATTTTGTTCCTAACATTTTATCAGGTAAATATTGTTGCTCAACCCAATGACCAGGAAAATCATGAGGATACAAGTATCCTTCACTATATCCAAGTTCTTTCATTTTTTCTATTGGAGCATTACGTATATGCATAGGAATTTCTCCTGTGTCTTTATTTGCTACATCTTCAAGAGCTTTATTTATACCTAAATATGTTGCATTTGATTTTTTGCAGTTAGCAACATAAACAGCAGCTTCTGCAAGTATGATTCTTGCTTCTGGCATTCCTATCATGTGAACTGCTTGCATTGCAGATGTTGCGACAACAAGTGCTTGTGGATTTGCTAATCCTACATCTTCAGAAGCACAGATAACAATTCGTCTTGCAAGAAATACAGGATCCTCGCCACCATTTAGAGCACGTGCTAGATAAAACAATACTGCATCAGAATCAGAACCTCTCATTGATTTTATAAATGCACTTATATTATCATAATGAGTATCTCCATTTTTATCAAATAGTGCTTTTCTATTTTGGACACTATTTTTTATTACTTCATCTGTTATATGTATATATCCATCTGAATCCATATTAGTAGTTAACACAGCAATTTCAAGTCCATTTAAAGCAGTTCTTACATCACCATTTGCAATATCAGCAATTTTTCTTAATGTAGTATCTTCTATCTTAATATTATATTCTCCAAGTCCATCTTTACTGGTTAAAGAACGTTTTAAAATATTATAAATATTTTGTTCAGTTAATGGATTTAATTTTATTACCATTGATCTTGAAATTAAAGCTTTATTAACCTCAAAATATGGATTTTCTGTTGTTGCTCCAATTAAAATTATTGTACCATCTTCTACAAATGGAAGTAATGCATCTTGCTGTAATTTATTAAATCTATGAATTTCGTCTATAAATAATATACTTTTTCCAGCTGGATTCATCATGAAATTTTTTGTTTCTTCAACTATTTTTTTTATATCAGCAACTCCTGCTGTTACTGCATTTATTTTATAAAATTTATATTTTGTTGTTTCACTTATTACTTTTGCAAGAGAGGTTTTTCCACATCCTGGTGGGCCAAACAATATTATGCTTGATAATCTATCAGCTTTAATTGTTCTATATAAGATTTTTCCAGGGCCAATTACGTGTTCTTGTCCTTCATATTCATCTAATGTTTTTGGCCTCATTCTATATGCTAATGGTTCTGCTTGATTCATACATAGTCTCCTTTTTTAATACATTGTTCATATTATAAAATTTATTTTTTTAAAAGTCAAGTTTTTCCAAACATTTTTTTGCGTTTGAATACTATTTACAAATTTGGGCAAAATATAAAAAAGTAAAATAAGTTAGAATTTCTTAAGCTTCGAATTGAGCCGAGGAATGTAATGAAAAAATATATTTTATAATATTTATTGAAATATATTTAAGCAAAAAAGAACCGACCTCATTTTAAATAGGAGAATAATAAATGGTAAAAAAAGTGATTTTAGGATTAATAGCTGGAATAATTTGTGGATTATTTGGAACAGGTGGAGGAATGATACTTGTACCAGCATTTATATATATGTTAAAAATAGAACCTAAAAAAGCAAGAGCAACATCATTATTCTGCATGTTAGTAATGGTAATTGTTAGCAGTATTTTCTATTATAAAAATAATTACATAGATTGGAAGATAGGAGCTTTATGTGCAATAGGAGGAATCGGAGGAGGATATTTAGGTGCAAAAATTTTGAAAAAGATACCTGATTATATATTGAAAATAGTTTTCACAATTTTTATTGGATATTATTCTTTTAGAATGTTATTTTTATAATATATAATTATAAAGGAGAGACTATGTCAGAAATACTAATTGGAATGTTTTCGGGAATATTTAGTGGAATTGGAATGGGTGGAGGAACAATATTGATATTTTTGCTTACCACATTTATTGGATTAGAACAACATATAGCTCAAGCAACAAATTTAATATATTTTATTCCAACTGCGATTTCAGCAATAATTGTCAATTTTAAAAATAAAAATATAGACACTAAATTAGCAATATTTGTATCTATTGGTGGAGCACTAGGAGCGATTATAGGTGCAAATATATCTGTTAATATAGGAGTTCAAAAATTAAGAAGATTATTTGGGATTTTTTTAGTAATAATTGTTATTCATGAAATATATACATTATTTAAAGAGTATAAAATGAGCAAAAAAAGTAATACTAAATTTAGTTAAAAGTTAGGATTAAGAAATTTGGATATATTAGAAGATATTATTTTTTAATGTTAAGAAGGGAGAAAAAATGAACATGAAATTTGTAAAAGGTTTAGTAGTTGGAGGTTTAATAACTACCAGTGTTATGATGATTTGGAATGATAATAACATGAGCACAAAAAAAGTTGCTAAAACAGGTAAGAAATGGGCTAAAAAGATGGGAATAATGTAATAAAAATCAAGAGGAAATTAATTCAAATAAATCCTCTTGATTTTTCTTTATTAGTTATTCTTCTTCAAGACCAAGTGTAATTTTATGCTCGTCACATTTGTCACATTTTTCATGATCACACTTATGACCACAATCAATATCTACACCTTTTAAACAGTTTAAGTCTGTACGAGTTTTAACACAAATTTTGATGTGTTTAACATCATCTTTCCAAATTTGAATAGCATATTTTTTGTCTGCGCAAAGAGGCCCAAAAACGAATTCGCCTTCTTTATCAGTAAAAGTATGAGAAACAGGTTTTATTTCTTTTTTTCCATATTTAAATTCTACTTCTACCAATTTTACAACTGCGTCTTTAACTGGTTCTTTAAAATTATCTCTAACAACTCCAAATATAACATTTCTACGGTCATTTGCAAGAGTTATATCTAAGTCAAATTGTTTTCCATCAGCGATAAATCCATCTACATCAACTATAGGATGCATATCAGGTCTTTTTTCATTCATTTCCATATTTAAAACTTCCTTTCTTCTGGCTATGCCAAGATTAATATATAATATGAAAAAAGAATAGAATTGTTAATATACCATAGAATATTTATTTAATATAATGTATAATATAAATGTTAAGGTTTATAGATAAAATCCATATAAAAATCTAAATACAATAATAAGGAAATAAAAAGATGAATGAAAAAGCAATAGGAATATACGATTCAGGAGTTGGAGGATTAACAGTTTTTAAAGAGATAAAGAAAAAAATGCCAGAAGAAAATATTATATATTTAGGAGATACCAGAAATTTTCCATATGGAAATAAAGAGAAAGAAGAAATAATTAAATTTGCGGTAAAAAATACTGAAATATTAATACAAAAACAAGTTAAAGTGGTAATAGTAGCGTGTGGAACAGCTACAAGTCAGGCTATTGATATATTAAGACAAAAATTTGATGTTCCAATAATAGGTATTATAGAACCAACCGTTCAATATATAAAAAATCAGGGATATCAAGAGGTGGGAGTAATAGCGACTGAAGGAACCATAAAAAGTGGTGCATGGGAAAAAACATTAAAGAAAGAAATACCTACTATAAAAGTTGTTAATAAAGCATGTCCAATGCTTGCTAATATTGCAGAAAGCGGAAATGCAGAAAGTGAACAAGGGAAGGCAGCTATAAGAGAATATATGAAGATATTTAAGGCAAATCATATTGATAAAATAATTTTGGGTTGTACGCATTATCCAATATTTCAAGAGATAATAAAAGAAGAATTAGAATATGAAGTGGAACTTATAAATACAGGAATTGCAGTTGCGAATTATTTAGAAAGATATTTAAAAGATAATAGATTAGAGAATAGTGGAACAATAAAAAAAGGAAGGATTTATTTAACAAAACCAGAGAAAGAGTTTAAAAAAATTGCAAAAAATATAATGAATCAAGAATTTGAGATTACTCAAATAGAAGAATAAAAATTGCCCAAAACCTTGACAGGGCGACTATTTACATATATAATATCAATATAGATTTATTAGGAGGATAAGACATAAGAATGGAAAAAAATATGTTTTCAATTAATGAAAATGAATATGCACAAATAACAGACGAAAAGTTAATAGAAAATATAAAAAATGATGATCAATTAGCACTAAATTGTTTAATGGAAAGATATAATGATGTTGTTAATATGAAGGCAAATAAGTTTTTTATGATAGGGGCTGAAAAAGAGGATATAATACAAGAAGGTATGATAGGGCTATACAAAGCAATAAAATCATTTGATATGCAGAAACAGAACTCATTTAAAACTTTTGCAAATATGTGTATAGAAAGACAATTAATAACAGCAGTTAAAAATTCCAACAGGCAAAAGCATATCCCGTTAAATTCTTCTATATCTTTAAACTCTGCTGCTTATGAGGATAATGAGGATATGGATAAGATGGATATACTGGATGTAAAAGCATTAAATGATCCATCAGATATTGTAGCAGATAGGGAATATTTTAAAAATATGGAAAATAAAATAAAAGAAAACTTAAGTGTTTTTGAATTACAGGTTTTACATGAATATGAAAAAGGAAAATCATATGCAGATATTGCTAAAAGATTAAATGCGAAAGTTAAGTCAGTTGATACAGCAATTCAAAGAATTAGAAAAAAAGCAAATAAAATTAAAGAAAATATAGGGTAGAAAAAGAGATGAAAAATTCTCTTTTTTTATATTTTAAGGTATTCTATTAAAGAATAGTGATTATAATAAAAAAATTAAAATAAGTGTTGCTATAAATAAAAAAACTTGTTATAATAAACAAGATATCAAAAGATGGAGATGAAAAAATGAGAAAAAATGAAGAAATAAATGAGATACCAAAAGCATTAAGAAAAGAGACAAAGGATAAGAAAAAAAGAAATTGGAAGAAAATATTATTAGTATTTGTAATATTAGCAATAATAGGAATATCATCAGGAGGATTTTTGCTATATGGGCCATTTTCAGGATTTAGAGATTGGCTAATTACAACAGCAATGACAACAATGACACATCAATATTTTGCAACATGGTTTTATGATGATGAAACAATACAAGAGGTATTAGCAAGAAACAGAGTAGAAGAAACAGGAGAAATAACAAATACAAATACAATTACAGTAAATAAAACGGTACAACAGAAGGAATATGCTAATGAATATGAAAAAGCAGTACTAGAAAAAGATCCTAATAATGATGATTATAAAATAATAGAAATTGAAGGAAAAGGATATAGTGGATATTTAGCAGTAATATATGATCCATCAAGAGTAAAGACTGTATATACAAAAAAATTAGGAACAAGTGGTCAATACTTAACACAAATGGCGAAAGATAATGATGCAGCAATTGCTATAAATGGTGGAGGGTTTGAAGATCCTAACTTTAATAGTAATGGTGCAAATCCACTAGGAGTAACATTTTCAGGAGGAAAATTAATAACTTCAAAAACGTGGAATGGCTCAGGAGGGTTAATTGGATTTACTGAAGATAATAAACTTGTATTAGGAAAGATGACAGTAAAACAAGCTCAAGAAATGAAAATAAGAGATGGTGTAACATTTGGACCATTTTTAATTGTAAATGGAAAGCCTTCAAAGGTATTAGGAAATGGTGGTTGGGGAACAGCACCACGTACAGCTATAGGTCAAAGAAAAGATGGAATAGTATTATTTTTAGTAATAGATGGAAGGACTGTGAAACAACCAGGAGCTGATATGAATGATTTAATAGAAATAATGCGAAGATATGGAGCTTATAATGCAACAAATTTAGATGGTGGAACATCAAGTGCAATGGTTGTTGATGGAAAAATAATCAATGATCCGATAGATAGTACAGGAGCACATAGGACAAGATTTATATCAACTGGATTTATTTTAACAAAAAAATAAAAAGTTTTATTTTTTTGTTATAATAAAGAATTATAAAATTGTGAGAGGAGAAACTATGGGGTTTATAGTAGCTGTTGATGGAACAGCAGGAAGTGGAAAAGGAACAATAACAAAAATAGTTGCCCAAAGACTTAATTTGGTAAGCATAGATACAGGAGCAATGTATAGATGTGTTGCATTAGAATGTATAAATCAAAATATAGAATATACAGAAATAGAAAAAATTAAGAAAGTATTAGAACATATTAATATTGAATTAAAAAAGGAAAATGATCAGCAATTAGTATTTTTAAATGGAAAAGATGTAACAAGAAATATTAGAACAACAGAGGTTGACAATCAAGTAGCTAAATTTGCTGCAATTAAAGAAGTTAGAGAAAAAATCACACCGATGCAAAGACAAATGGGAAAAAATAGTGATATCATAATGGAAGGTAGAGATATTGGAACAGTAGTATTTCCAAATGCTGATGTTAAAGTGTTTTTAGATTGTTCTGTTGAAGAAAGAGCGATGAGGAGATATAAGCAAAACTTAGAAAAAGGTATAACATCAACTTATGAAGAGGTTTTAGCAGGAATAAAAGAACGACATAGGTTAGAAACAGAAAGAGAGATAGCACCTTTAACCAAAGCACCAGATGCTGTATATATAGATTCAACAGGAATGACAATAGAACAAGAAGCAGAAGCAGTAATAAATGTAATAAAAGAAAAACAAAAAAGGATGAAATAAAAATGAAAGAAGAATTTTTGAAAATATTAAGAACAATAAAGAGAGATGGATTAGAGGATTTTATAAAATTTTTAGAGAATACAGATTTTTTTACTGCTCCAGCAAGTACAAGATTTCATGGTGATTATGCTGGTGGGCTTGTGGAACATAGCATGAAAGTGTATGAAATTTTAGTAGAAAAAGTAAAAAATTCATCTAAAAAAATAGAAGTATCAGAAGATACATTAAAAATAGTAGCATTATTACATGATGTATGTAAAGCTAATTTTTATAAAGTTGATTATAGAAATGCAAAAAATACATTAGGTGTATGGGAAAAGGTTCCATATTATACTGTAGATGATACTATTCCTTATGGACATGGAGAAAAATCAGTTATGATGATTACAGAATATATGAAGCTAACAAGTGAAGAAAAATATGCAATTCGTTGGCATATGGGATTTACCGAACCAAAAGAACAATATGGTACAATAGGAATTGCATATGCTAAATATCCATTAGCTTTGCTTATGTTTGAAGCAGACTTAGAAGCAACATATTTTTTTGATATATAAATTAAGAACAAAAAACAGGGAAGACCTGTTTTTTATTTTGCTCAATCTATTCAAAGTAAGAGTATTATATAAAAAAGGTATTGTCAAAATGTTAAAATTAGTATATAATTATAAACCAATAAACGACAAGGAGAAATTATGTTAGTAAATGATGAGGTAATAAATGAATTATATTTTGATGCTGGAAGTGATAGAGTACAAAAGGCTAGAACATACGTAAAAACGCGAAAAGTCGAAATATCCAAAATTAATTATAATGATAAAAATAATTTTGAAGTAACAGGCAATGTAACTGGACAAGAGATATATAAAACTCATATAAGTGTAGAAGATGGAGAAATAATAGACGTGACATGTGAATGTCCTGACTATCAAAAGAGATATGCAGCGTGTAAGCATGTAATAGCAACAATTATAGAATTTGATACAAATAGTCAGTATGAAAAAATGATAGGAGGCTCAAATGTAGTAAATATACCTACTACCTTAAAATCAGATTCTAGGTACAGAAGTTTTAAGCAAATAGTAAATGAATTTTATGCAGAAGAGATGCAAGAAATAGAACAAACAAATATACAAGAAGAATTAAAAGAAAAAATAAAAATAGAACCAAAACTTATTTATGATAGATACACAAATAATTTAAGAATAGAATTTAAAATTGGAAACCAAAGGATGTACAAATTAAAAAATTTAACTGAATTTTATGACAGAATGATGACAGGAGAAAAATATAGATATGGTAATAAATTAGAATTTATTCACAAAAAGGAGATGTTCCAGGAAGAAGACCAAGAATTGTTGGATTTTATATTAAGACATTCTGAGATTATAAGATTTATAAATTCGAATGCTAATTCAAATTATAGATATTATGGACAAGTCATGAATGAAGGATATATATTATTAAATAATACTGGAATTGATCAAATATTTGATATATTAAAGGAAAAGCGAATAGCATTTCAAAAAGAGTATAAAGATGAACAGATTGATTTGAGAGATGAGAATCCAGACTTACATTTTATAATGAAGAAAAAAGGAAAAGAAGAATATGAAATTGTTTTAAATAAAAAAACAAATATTATGAGAGAAATTGAAATTTTAAATGGAAAATCTTATAAATATATATTATATGAAAATAGATTGTATAGATGTGATAAGAAGTACGAACAAACAACTTTTAAGTTACTAAAAATGTTAAAAGACAATTTTATAACAGAATTAGTATTTGGAAAAGAACAATTACCAGAATTATTTTCAGTAGTGCTTTTAAAATTAAAAGATAGTATAAAGTTTAAGGGGATAGATGAGAGACAAATAGAAAAATATAAACCTAAAAAATTAGGAGTAAAATTATTTTTAGATTATGATGAAAATGAACATATATTAGCAGAAGCAAAATTTTGTTATGGAGAAGAAGAATTTAATCCATTACAGCAAAAAATAGAAATAAAATATCCACGTGATGTTGTAGAAGAAAATAGAGCCCTAAATTTACTACGAAAAACTGGTTTTATGTACTACTCACAAAAAGAATGTTTCATATTACCTGACGAAGAAAAAATTTATAATTTTTTATTAATTGATATTAATGAATACATGCAAAAATTTGAAGTTATGGCAACAGATAAATTTAAATCAAAAGAGATAAAGCAACCAAAAATAGGAAACTTAGGGGTAAAAGTAGAAAATAATTTATTAACAATAAATTTAGATAATTTAAATATAGACATCAAAGAATTGCAAGAGATTATGGAAGATTATGAACTTAAGAGAAGATATCATAAATTGAAAGACGGAAGTTTTGTAAATTTAGAAGAAAATTCAGATGTAGAATTTATTGATAAATTAATTACGGGAATGAATGTAAGTTACAAAGATTTGGAAACAGGTAATCTGAGATTACCTGTCAACAGAAGTTTATATTTAAATCAATTATTAAAAACTGTTCCAAATACTGAAATAAATAAAAATACAGAATATAGAAATTTAATAAATGGATTAGATAAAGAAAATTGTGAATATGATGTTGTAATACCATCAAATTTGAAAAATACATTAAGAAATTATCAAAAAACAGGGTATAAATGGTTAAAAACTTTAGACAATTATGGATTTGGTGGTATTTTGGCAGATGACATGGGGCTTGGAAAAACCATTCAGATGTTATCAATTATAGCTGGATATATAGAAACTTCTTGTGCAGAAAATGATGAGCAAGAGAAAAAAAGAGCATCTATAGTAATTTGTCCAAGTTCACTTACATTAAATTGGCAAAATGAGGCTCAAAAGTTCACAAATAGATTAAAGACACTTGTAATAAAAGGAAATGCTAAAGAACGTGCAGAAGAAATAGAAGAGATAGGAAAATATGATTTAGTAATAACATCATATGATTTATTAAAAAGAGATATAGAAATATACAAAGAAAAAAAATATCAATTTAGATTTGCAATTACAGATGAGGCACAGTATTTAAAAAATAGTAGTACCCAAAATGCTAAAGCAGTTAAAGAGATATTAGCAGATACGAGATATGCTTTAACAGGGACACCAATAGAAAATTCATTAGCAGAGTTATGGTCAATTTTTGACTATATAATGCCAGGATATCTATTTGGATACAAAAAATTTAAAACAGATTATGAAATACCAATAGTGAAAGACAATAATGAAAAGGCCATGAAAAAATTAAAAATGCTTATTGAGCCATTTATATTAAGAAGGACTAAAAAACAAGTTTTAACTGAATTGCCTGAAAAAACAATAACTATTTTAAATAATCAAATGAAAGAAGAACAAGAAAAAATTTATTTAAATTATTTGATGCAAGCAAAACGTGAAATTGCTGAGACCATAAATGTAAAAGGGTTTGAAAAGAGTCACATTCAAGTTTTAGCAGCTCTTACTAGACTCCGTCAAATTTGTTGCCATCCAGGATTATTTATTAAAGATTACGAAGAAAAGAGCAGTAAATTAGAACAGTGTATAGAAATTGTAAAAGATGCGACAGAAGCGGGACATAAGATTTTGCTATTTTCTGGATATACTTCAATGTTCGAATTTATTGAAAAAGAATTAGATAAAAATTATATTACCTATTTTAAACTAACAGGTTCGACTAAAGTTGACGAAAGAATTAGAATGGTAGATGAGTTTAATGAAAGGCAAGATGTTAAAGTTTTTCTAATTTCTCTTAAAGCGGGAGGCACAGGTCTTAATTTAACTGGTGCTGATATGGTTATTCATTATGACCCTTGGTGGAATGCATCAGCAGAGAATCAAGCTACTGATAGGGCTTATAGAATTGGACAAAAAAATAATGTTCAAGTATATAAATTGATTACTAAAAATTCTATTGAAGAAAAAATTTATGATTTGCAACAAAAAAAATCACAGCTTATAGATAATGTGCTTGACACTAAAACATCATTTATTAGTAAACTTTCTAAAGAAGATATTATGAAATTATTCGAATAAACTAAAATAGTTTCATTTAAATGTTATAAAGAAGTAAATAGAGTTGAAGAATGTTTTGGATTTTGACTGTGTAAAGATTCAACTCTTTTTAAACCGAATTTATGCCTAAGGAAAGGGATGAAATTAATTATGAAAGATTACATAGTAGTAATTGGAGGAGGCCTTGCAGGCTGTGAAGCTGCATACCAAATTGCAAAAAAAGGAATAAAAGTGAAATTATATGAAATGAAACCTGTTAAATTTACTGAGGCACATAGTAATAAAGATTTAGCAGAAGTAGTATGCAGTAATTCTTTTAAATCAAATTTGCATACAAATGCATGTGGTTTGTTAAAAGAAGAACTTAGATATTTAGACTCCCTGTTAATAAGAATAGCAGATGAAACTAAGGTACCTGCTGGACAAGCATTAGCAGTAGATAGAGAATTATTTGCAAAAAGAGTTACAGAGGAAATTAAAAAAAATTCGTTAATTGAAGTAATTAACGAAGAAGTAACAAATATAGAAAAAATGTATGAAGATGGAATTGTGATTGTAGCAACAGGACCATTAACATCAAAGGGGATGGCGGAAGAAATATCACAAATAACAGGACAAGATAAATTATATTTTTATGATGCAGCTGCTCCTATTATAACAAAAGATAGTATAGATTTTAACATTGCTTTTTTTGGAAATAGATATGAACAAGAAAAACAAAAAGATGAAACAATAGAACAATGGCAAAATAGGATTAATAGTCAAACTGCGAGTTATATAAATCTTCCTATGAATAAACAAGAATATGAAAGTTTTTATAATGAGTTAATAAATGCAGAGGTAGCCACACTACATGAGTTTGAAAAAAGAGAAATATTTGAAGGATGTATGCCTGTTGAAGTAATGGCTAAAAGAGGTATTGACACATTGAGATATGGACCATTAAAACCGGTTGGTTTTGATGATCCAAGAACAGGGAAGAGACCATATGCTATTGTACAGTTAAGACAAGATGATAAAGACGGAATAATATATAACATTGTAGGATTTCAAACTAATTTAAGATATGGTGAACAAAAAAGAGTATTTAGTATGATACCAGGATTACAAAATGCCGAGTTTGTAAAATATGGAGTAATGCATAGAAATACATATATTAATTCAACGCAATTATTAGATAATACATATAATTTAAAAAGTAATACAAATATATTTTTTGCAGGACAAATAACAGGAGTGGAAGGATATGTAGAATCTATTTCATCAGGAATGGTTGCAGCTTTAAATGCTTGCATGAAATATAGTGGTAAGCAGAAAGTAATATTTCCCGATACAACAATAATAGGAGCGCTAGCAAAATATATATCAACTGAAAATGATAAATTTCAACCAATGAATGCAAATTTTGGAATAGTGCCAGTATTAGATAAAAAAATAAAAGATAAAAAATTAAGATATGGGAAACTTGCAGATAGAAGTTTAAAAGAACTAGAAGAAAAAACCACACATGAATTTTGAATTTATGTGTGGTTTTCTATATAGTAACTTTCCTGCTTTTTAACAAAAACATAAGTAGTTTTTATTGATTGTTTGTTGTTTCTGTTGAGTTTGTATTTGTAGTTGTATTCGTATTTGAGGCTGTATCTGAATCAGTTTCTTCTTCGGTATAAGTTTCAGAATCATCTTCAGCGTCAATATCAGTAGTTTCCTCAGAAGTATAATTAGATTCTAGATTATCAACATAGGAACTTTCGTCATTACTAAATTCATCTATTTTTTTATTTAGTTTTACATAAGCTAACACAATAGCTCCAATAGTAATAACCAATAAGATTACTATTGTGATAATGAAAGCTGTAGAACTAATATATGATTTGTTATTGATAGATGTATTTGAACCAGTTGAATCTTGGAATTGTCCTGAAGGTCCCCTTCTATCTCCAACTCTTCTGTCTGAGGGACCCACTCTTCTATCATCTCCCATATATAACACTCCTTTCTTTTATATTTTTTCATAATGTGTGTTATGAAAGGTTTACTATTTTTTATTTGCATTAAAGTATTTGAATATCTAAATACAAAAATTTATTATATTTTAGCATATTTTCAAGAATTTTGCGTTACAATTCCATTACTTTTTTATTACATTTTGTTTACAATATGGAAATTTTTCTATATATCTAGTCAAAAAAAGAAAAAATTTTACAAAAAATGCTTGTAGAAAAAAAGCTATTATGTTAGAATATGAAATATAAAGCAATATATAACAAAAGAAAGGAGTTTATTAAGTAGTCATATACTTGATAATGTTAGAGAATGAGTGGATTAGAAGGAATACAAAAAATAATAGAAAATTTTGTTTACGAATCAAATCAGACAAAAGGACAGATTGCAGAAATAGAAAAAGAGAGAACAGACCTAGCACAAGAAAGAAATGAAAAAAAGAATATTAGTAAGAATAATTATGAAAACGAAATTGGTATGCTTGGAAAACAAATTTCTGAACTAGGTATTAAAAGTCAAGAATTACAAAATAAACTCGATTCTAAATTTAATGAAACAAAAAAAATAGTAAATTTAACAATAGATAATTTAATAACTGAAGGAATAAGAAGAGTTCGTAAGATAGATGAAGAACAACATGAACTAGAAGAAAAAATTTCACTTCAAAAAGAAAGAAATGCAAAATATGAAACACAAAAGCAAGAATTTTTTGAAAGATTTGGAAGAATGCCACAACTTTCTGAAAATGCTCAAAGAGAAGACAAGATTCAAGATAAGCAGTGTTTATCATACAAAACAAAAATTGAAAGATTAGAGCAATCAATTAGCGATATGGAAACAGAACTTACTAAATTAGCAAAAATAAAAAGAGACTTCAAAAATAGGTGTTGGACCAATGTTATTAATTTTGATAAAAAAGAAGTAACAGAAGATTTAGAGCAAATTACAACAAACATTGAAGAAGAGGCTATTGTATTACCATTAATGGAAGAAATTCAAGTTGAAGAAATTGAGCCAATCGAATATGTTGAGGTAGAAGAATTTCAACCAATTCAAGAAATAAAAATAGAAGAATTAAATATAGAACCATTTGATGCAAGTGTAGAATTTTCAGAAACAATAGAAAATAATAATTTAGATAAAAATATAGAAATGATTAAAGAAGAAAAAGAAGCAAATAATATCCAAGTTAATAAAATAGAAGAATCTAAGAATTTACAACAAGTAGATGAAATTCAAGAACTTGCAAGAGCAATAGTGGAAGAAATCATTGCTGAACAGACAAAAGATATAAATAAAAGTGAGATTGAAGAAAAAAATGATGAACAAGAAATAATAACTTTTGAAGAAAAACAGGAAGAAGTTAAAGTTCAAAAAGTTGAAGAAAAAGTCACTCTATTAAACATAATAGCAAAGATTGAAGACGGAGAGGTAATGTATAAGGCTCAAGCAAGCAACGAGGAAGAACTTAAAATATATCCAACATTAGAGGTTAGAAATGTTTTACTAAATGATAAAGAGTGTAGAGAAGAAATAAAAGAAATTTTAATAAACTATGTGGTTGAAGAATATAAAGCGTGGGATAACAAAGTAATAAAGAAAATAGATCCAACTGTATGTTATTTATTAGAAAGATTTGCACAAAAATACAATTATGATGCAAGAACTCTAATATATAATTATGCAATGTCATTTTCTAAAAAAGATGAGAATGAAACATATGATATAACACCTATTACATATAATTTTTCTTATTTAATGGGTACTAATTTAAGCAAAAAAGAAAAGGCGATTATATCAAAAATATGTAAAAATGCACTTAAAAATGAAAAAATAGATATAGTAGGTGGAGTTACAGGATTTAGTAGAATTAAATATATATTTAAAAGGCTATTTAATGCTAATAGTGTTGGTGCATTACCAGAAGGAAAATATTAATAAAAATATAATAAAAAATATTGACATAATAAATGAAAGATGATAAAATATAAACCGCGATGAAATTGGTTAGAAAATAACAGTTCAGAGCGGTTTTAATTTGTTAAAAATTGCAGTAGTTGCAATTTGACTCAAAAAATTTAAAAGTAAGAAGAGAGGTGAAATTTAAGTGCCAACAATTAATCAATTAGTAAGAAAAGGAAGACAAACTTCAAAGGCAAAATCTACAGCTCCAGCTTTACAACATGGATGGAACTCAAAAACTAAAACTTTAACAAATAATAGAGCACCACAAAAAAGAGGAGTATGTACTGTAGTAAAAACTGTAACACCTAAAAAGCCAAACTCAGCTTTAAGAAAAGTTGCCAGAGTTAGACTTTCAAACGGTTATGAAGTAACATCTTATATTCCAGGTATAGGACATAATTTGCAAGAACATAGTGTAGTTCTAATTAGAGGAGGAAGAGTAAAAGACCTTCCAGGTGTTAGATACCATATTATTAGAGGAACACTAGATACAGCTGGAGTAAAAGATAGAATGCAAGCTCGTTCTAAATATGGAGCTAAAAGACCTAAAAAATAAACTAAATCAGGCATCTTGCACATTTTCGACATCTATTGCAAACTTCGGCATACAAACGTATAGCCTCATCTTGCAATAAATATCAAAAATGCACAATATACCTAATTTATTTAATTTTTAATTATTTAGATTAGTGCACACAATTTGCTAAATTAAGGTACTTAAATTTAGAATAGATTATGTAGCACTATACGGGAAAGAATAAACTTTCCAGAGTAACTTAGATATCTTATAGATATCAAAAAAGAAAAGGAGTGAAGAATAGTGCCAAGAAGAGGATATATAGCAAAAAGAGATGTATTACCAGATCCAATATATAATAGCAAAGTTGTTACAAAATTAATAAATAACATAATGTTAGATGGTAAGAAATCAGTTGCTCAAAATATAGTATATGATGCTTTCGATATAATAAAGGAAAAAGAAGGAAAAAATCCTTTAGAAGTTTTTGAAGCAGCATTAGAAAATATTATGCCAGTTCTTGAAGTTAAAGCGAGAAGAGTGGGTGGAGCTACATATCAAGTTCCATTAGAAATTAGACCTGAGAGAAGACAAACTTTAGGATTAAGATGGCTAGTAACTTATGCTAGAAATAGACATGAAAAAACTATGGCTGAAAAATTAGCAGCTGAAATTATAGATGCTGTTAATGGAAACGGCGGAGCGTTTAAGAAAAAAGAAGACACACATAGAATGGCTGAGGCTAATAAGGCTTTTGCTCATTACAAATGGTAGAATTTTGTTAAAAGCAGCAATCTGTTCGATTTCAGTATCTATCACAAACCTCGACGTACTTGTGTACGACTTCGGCTTGTGATAACTACTAAAATTGAACATATTACTACTTTTAATCAAAATTTAGAGATTTATATATAAAGAATACATTAATTTTACAAAGTATCAAAATTAAATGTATATCTTGTCCAAAAAAGGAGGATAAAATATGGCAGGAAGAGCATACCCATTAGAGAGAACAAGAAATATAGGAATAATGGCTCACATTGATGCTGGTAAAACAACAACAACAGAGAGAATATTATTCTATACAGGTAAAACACATAAAATAGGAGAAGTTCACGAAGGCGCAGCAACAATGGACTGGATGGAACAAGAACAAGAGAGAGGTATAACAATTACATCTGCTGCAACAACATGTTTCTGGAGAGATAACAGAATCAATATTATTGATACACCAGGACACGTAGATTTTACAGTAGAAGTACAAAGATCTCTAAGAGTTTTAGATGGAGCTGTTACTGTATTAGCAGCTAAAGGTGGAGTTCAACCACAAACAGAAACTGTATGGAGACAAGCTGACAAATACCAAGTACCAAGAATGGTATATGTAAATAAAATGGATATCGTTGGTGCAAACTTTATGTTATGTGTTGAACAATTAAAAACAAGATTACGTGCTAATCCAGTGCCTATTCAACTACCAATCGGTGCAGAAGATCAATTTCAAGGAATAGTTGATTTAATAAAAATGAGAGCCTTTATCCATAAAGATGATTTGGGTAAGGAAATTGAAGAAACAGATATTCCAGCTGATATGGCAGAAGAGGCAAAAAAATGGAGAACAGCTATGATAGAAGCAGCTTGTGAGCAAGATGAAGAATTAATGATGAAATATTTAGAAGGTGAAGAACCATCTGAAGAAGAAATCAAAAGAGCAATTAGAAAAGGAACAATAGCAAACGCAATAGTTCCTGTAACATGTGGTTCTTCATATAAAAACAAAGGTGTACAAGAACTATTAAATGCAATAGTAGATTATATGCCATCACCACTTGACATACCTCATATCAAAGGTGAAACATTAGATGGAGAACCAACAGAAGCTAAAACTTCTGATAGTGAACCATTTGCAGCATTAGCTTTTAAAATTGCAACAGACCCATTCGTAGGGAAATTATGCTTCTTTAGAGTATATTCAGGAGTGTTAGAAACAGGATCAACAGTTTTAAATTCTAGTAAAGATAAGAAAGAAAGAGTTGGTAGAATTTTACAGATGCACTCAAATCACAGAGAGGACATAGAAAAAGTCTATGCTGGTGATATTGCAGCTGCAGTAGGATTAAAAGATGTAACAACAGGGAATACTCTATGTGATCCTGATCATCCTATAATTCTAGAATCAATGGAATTCCCAGAACCAGTTATTGATATTGCTATTGAGCCAAAAGATAAAGCAGCTCAAGAAAAAATGGGAATTGCTTTAGCAAAATTAGCTGAAGAGGATCCAACATTTAAAGCATACACAAATCAAGAAACAGGTCAAACAATTATTGCAGGTATGGGTGAGTTACACTTAGACATAATTGTAGATAGATTAAAAAGAGAATTTAAAGTTGAATGTAATGTAGGTAAACCACAAGTTGCTTACAAAGAAACAATTAGAAATAAAGTAAGAGTTCAAGGTAAATTTATTCGTCAATCTGGAGGTAAAGGACAATATGGTGATGTTTGGTTTGAAATGGAACCATTAGAACCAGGAAAAGGAATTGAATTTGAAAGCAAAATTGTTGGAGGAGCAGTTCCAAAAGAATATATTAAACCTATTGAACAAGGAATGAGAGAAGCTGCTGAAAGCGGTATCTTAGCTGGATATCCAGTAATCGACTTCAAAGTATCATTAGTTGATGGTTCTTATCACGAAGTTGACTCATCAGAAATGGCATTTAAGATTGCTGCATCTATGGCATTCAAAGAAGGATGTAAACAAGCTAAATCAGTTATTTTAGAGCCAATTATGAAAGTTGAAATAACAGTTCCAGAAGAATATATGGGAGATGTTATAGGAGATGTAAACTCTAGACGTGGTAGAATGGAAGGAATGGATGCTAATGATGGAATGCAAGAAATACATTCATTTATACCATTATCAGAGATGTTTGGATATGCAACAGATTTACGTTCAAAAACACAAGGTAGAGGTTCATACTCTATGGAACCATCTCATTATGAAGAAGTTCCAAAATCAGTTTTAGAGACAATTATTGCATCAAGAACTAAAAAAGAGGATTAATAAACAAAATTTGTAAAAACACTTGCTTTTTTAATAGAAATGTTATAAAATGCAAATACGTAAAAATAGTTATTAAATTTTTAAATATAAAGGGAAGATACTGTAAACTTTGATATTATTTATTCATATGAATAATATTAAGAATTATGAGTTACCCTACAAATTAAAGGAGGAATTAAAAAATGGCAAAAGCAAAATTTGAAAGAACAAAGCCACACGTTAACATCGGTACAATCGGACACGTTGACCATGGAAAAACAACAACAACTGCTGCTATCACAAAATATTTATCATTATTAGGAAAAGCTAAATTCGAAGCTTATGATGAAATTGATGGTGCACCAGAAGAAAAAGCAAGAGGAATCACAATCAATACAGCTCACGTAGAATATGAAACAGATAACAGACACTACGCACACGTAGACTGCCCAGGACATGCTGACTATGTTAAAAACATGATTACAGGTGCAGCACAAATGGATGGTGCTATATTAGTTGTATCAGCAGCTGATGGACCAATGCCACAAACAAGAGAACACATCTTATTAGCTAGACAAGTAGGTGTAAAATACATCGTTGTTTACTTAAATAAATGTGATATGGTAGACGATCCAGAATTATTAGAATTAGTTGAAATGGAAGTTAGAGACTTATTATCAGAATATGGTTTCCCAGGAGACGAAATTCCAATTATAAAAGGTTCTTCATTAAAAGTATTAGAGAGCACATCAACAGATCCTAATGATCCTGTTTATGCTCCAATCAAAGAATTAATGGATGCAGTTGATAGTTATATTGTAACACCAGAAAGACCAATAGACCAACCATTCTTAATGCCAGTAGAAGATGTATTTACAATTACAGGACGTGGAACTGTAGCTACAGGTAGAGTAGAAAGAGGAATTGTTAAAGTTTCTGACGAAGTTGAAATCATTGGTTTAACAGCAGAAAGAAGAAAAACTGTTGTTACAGGTGTAGAAATGTTTAGAAAATTATTAGATCAAGCAGAAGCTGGAGATAATATTGGAACATTATTAAGAGGAATTGATAGAAAAGACATCGAAAGAGGTCAAGTACTATGTAAACCAGGAACAATTAATCCACATACAAAATTTACATCAGAAGTATACGTTTTAACTAAAGATGAAGGTGGAAGACATACTCCATTCTTCAACGGATATAGACCACAATTCTATTTCAGAACAACAGACGTAACAGGTGTTATTGAATTACCTGCTGGAACAGAAATGGTTATGCCAGGTGACAACGTATCAATGACAATCGAATTAATTACACCTATCGCTATTGAAAAAGGACTAAGATTTGCTATTCGTGAAGGTGGTAGAACAGTTGGTTCAGGTGTTGTTGCTGATATACTTGCATAATAAGTGAATTACTCTGAAAAGAAGCAAATAGATTTGCTTCTTTTATGCTTTTTACAAAAATAAAAATTGACATAATATTTGACAAATTATGCCAAGTATAGTATAATAAAAGAGTATAAGGAATAAAGGAGGAGTAATAAATGAAAGATAAAAAAGAAAAATGGGAGATACAATTTGAAGAATATCAAAATGGAGGATTGGATAAAAAATTAGAAGAATTAAAAACAAAATATGACAATAAAGAAATTGATATTAAAACATATATGAAAGAACAAAAAAGAATAGATAAGATTAAAGCAAATTTACCTAAAATAGAACATTTAGTTGAATTACGAGAAGAGCTAAAGGACTTAAGAAATGAAATAGAAAATGAAATAGAAAATGAAATATTGTTAAGAGCAGCAGAAGATAAAAAGAACATGGAAATGGGAGAATTAGAGGCTGAAAAAGACGAGTTAATGCTAAAAGTACAAGAAACAGAGGAAAAACTAAAACAACCAGGTTTAGATGATAAAGATAAAAAATTTTATAAAGTTGAATTAACTAATTATAAGCATAAACTTAGAAACAACAATGATAGATACATAGAATTAAGTAGCAAGTTTAAACCAAGAACAAGCCAAATTTCAAAGATGAGTGAACAAGACTTGAAGCAGAATTACAGAAAAATTTGTATGAAATTATCAAGAAACAATTTTTTCGCTAAGAGATTAATTAAAGGATATAACATTGAGTCTATAAAAGAAGAAGATAAAAACATTGATTGGTATTCAGGAAAATATAACATTGATATGAAGAAACTAATTGCTAAAGCTAAAGAAGCTCAAAAGATGAAAGCTTTAAAAGAAGCTAATAAAAAACCTGATAAGGCATTAGAGGCACAAAGTGAGCAAGACTCAGGAAAAGCAACATATGAAAGTGGAGATAAAACTGATACAAAAAAAGGCGAAATGGTGGTAGTAAGTGAATTCGAACAAAAACACCCTAGATTAGCAAAAATCAAAAACTTTTTCGTTAATATAAAAAACAAAATAACAAATAATAAAGAAGAAAAAGAAGAGGAACCAAAAGAGGAAGAACAAAAGAGCGATGAGGTTGGTAAAACTGAAGAAAAAGAGAAAAAAGAAGAAAGGGAGCCTGTTGACAAACATAAGGATTTTGTAAGAAGGTTAAAGGATTTGGATGGATATGATATATCAGAAGTTGCAGAAAAAGGAATGGCTGGAGTAAGAGATGATAGAATGAGTGAGGCAAGAAAAAAATTACTAGAAAATAAACGAAAATCAGCAGAAGCATCAAAAGCTGCATATGAAGAAGGATTCGATAGATATTATAAGAAGTATAACATAGATAAGAAAAAAACAGATAGAACAAATTATATGAATCCATCAATTAAAGATGAAGAGCCAAGATAGTGAAATAAATGAAAGAATACCTATTAAATATTAAAAAGGTATTCTTTTTTTGAGCGTAAATTTATTAAAACTATTGCAATTTTGATAAAACAATAATAAAATAGAAACATCATGAATAATCATCAAATAAAGGGGCAAAATTGTCATTAACGGTAAAGAAAGGGAATGAAAATAACATGAATATATTACTAGATGCAATGGGTGGAGATAATGCACCAGATGCAAACATAAAGGGAACCATAAAAGCAATAAACCAAATAAAAGCAGATGTAACATTAATAGGAAAAGAAGAAATAATTAGAAGCAAAATAAAAGAATTTTCAGGAAAAGAAGTAGAAGAAATATCAGAAAGAATAAAAATAAAAAATGCAACAGAGACAATAGAAATGGAAGACCAACCAACAGTTGCAATAAAACATAAAAAAGATTCATCAATGGTAGTTGGATTTAAAATGCTAAAAGAAGGAGAAGGAGATGTATTTATTTCTGCTGGAAATTCAGGAGCATTATTAGCTGGTGCAACATTATTAGTGGGCAGAATAAAAGGAATAGATAGACCAGCATTAGCAGGGATATTACCAGCATATAAGAGCCAATTATTATTAATAGATTCAGGTTCAAATACAAATTGCAAACCAATCAATTTATTACAGTTTGCACAAATGTCAACAATATATTTAAGAAACACATTTGGAATTAAACATCCAGCAATAGGATTATTGAATATAGGAACAGAAGAAACAAAAGGAAATGAGTTAGTAAAAGAAAGTTATCAATTATTAAAAGAAAAATCAAAGGAATTAGATATAAATTTTGTTGGAAATGTTGAAGGAAGAGATGCTTTTTCAGGAGAAATAGATGCAATAGTAACAGATGGATTTACTGGAAATGTATTTTTAAAAACAACAGAAGGACTTGGAAGATTTGTAAAAAAAACATTATCAGAAAGCTTAACACAGAATATAATATCTAAAATATGTACAGTACCATGTTTGCCTGCAATAAATAGGTTCAAAAAAACAATGGATTATAAGACATATGGAGGTGCACTATTTTTAGGTGTAAAAAAACCAGTCGTTAAAGCGCATGGAAGTAGTGATGAGGAACTTTTTGAATTTACTATAAAACAAGCTGAAAAATTTGTAGAAAATAAAGCAGTAGAAAAGATGATAGAAGAATTTGAAAAAGACGCAAAAAAGCAGAAAAACATCTGAATAAATAGAGGTAATAATCAATATCTGAATAGGTAGTACAAAAATAAAAAATTATTATAAATATGCTTGACAAAAATAGTAACATATAATATAAATGTTACAGGGAATTTGATTATTAAATGACGGATATCATTTAGCACATGAGAGGAGGTGAACTTGTTATGAGTTCAGAAGAGATTTTTGAAAAAGTAAAAGGAATAATTGTTGAGCAATTAGGAGTAGCTGAAGCATCAGTTACACTAGAAGCATCATTTATAGATGATTTAGGAGCAGATTCTTTAGATATAGTAGAATTAGTAATGGCATTAGAGGAAGAATTTGATATAGAAATTCCTGATAGCGATGCAGAAAAAGTTGTTACAGTAGGAGATGTAGTTGACTACATTAAAGAAAATGTATAAAATAAAAGGAGAACGAAAAAGATTTCGTTCTTTTATTGTTTTAAAAAAAGAATTTTATAACATGTTTCTATCATATGGACTATTAATTTCCATTTTTCTTGAAAAAAACTTGAAAAAAACATAAAATAGTATATAATATAAATATAAAAAAATTGGAGGAGAATATGAAAAATTTGGAAGAGGACATCAATTACATCTTTAAAGACAAAGGTCTGCTAAAAAAGGCATTGACACACACATCATATGCATATGAACACAACGAAGAAAGTAATGAGAAGCTAGAGTTTTTAGGTGATAGTATATTAGAATTTGTATCAAGTATGTATTTATACCAAAACTATCAAAATTTAAAAGAAGGAGAAATGACTAAAGTTAGAGCTGCAGTTGTATGCGAGAATAGTTTATATAAAATAGCACAAATACATAATTTTAGCAAATTTTTATATCTTGGCAAATCTGAGAGGACAATGAATAAAGAGGTAAGACCAGCTATTTTAGCAGATAGTGTAGAAGCAGTGATTGCTGCAATATATTTAGATGCAGGGTTAGAAGAGGCACAAAAATTCATTATAGAAAACCTAAAAGAGCCAATAGAAATTGCAAGTAAACATGTAGGGCAAAAAGATTATAAAACTGTATTACAAGAGAAATTGCAAAAGCATGGAGAGGTTGAAATAAAATATACTATTTTAAAAGAAACAGGTCCAGATCATGACAAAACATTTGAAGCACAAGTTGAATGTTGTCATAAAAAGTTAGCAATAGGAGTAGGAAAATCAAAAAAATCAGCAGAGATGGAAGCTGCCAGAAAGGCATTAGAAAATATAGAATAAGTGAGGTGAGTTTATGAAAAAACATTATATCATTCCAGTATTTGTACCACATTTGGGATGTCCAAATGATTGCATATTTTGCAATCAAAGGTCAATAAGTGGACAGCAAAAAATGATAACAAAAGAAGATGTAAAAAAGATAATAGACTTTTACCTAGAAAATATAAAAGATAAAGATGCAAAAAAAGAAGTAGCATTTTTCGGAGGAAGTTTTACCGGAATAGAAGAAGAAAAACAAGAAGAGTTTTTACAAACTGCATATGAATATATAAAACAAGGTCAAATAGATAGTATTCGAATTTCTACCAGACCAGATTATATAAATAAAAAAATTTTAAAGAGATTAAAAAAATATAAAGTAGAAACAATAGAGTTAGGAGTGCAGTCAGCTAATGATTACATATTAAAAAGAGCAAATAGAGGTCATACATTTGAAGATGTAAAAAAAGCTTCTAAAATGATTAGATGGCGTGGGTTCAAATTAGGACATCAAATGATGGTAGGACTACCAGAAAGTACCAGAATAGATGAGATAAATACTGCTAAAGAACTAATAAAGTTAAAGCCCAAAATGGTTAGAATATATCCTGTATTAGTAATAAAAAATACTAAATTAGAAAAAGAATTTATGGAGGAAAAATATACTCCTTTAACATTAGTACAAGCAGTAGAAACATGCAAAGAGTTAGTTTCCATGTTTAATAAAAAGGGCATAGAAGTGATTAGAGTCGGGTTGCAAAATACAGATGAAATAACAGATCCAAATATAGAAGGAAGTGAAGTTGTTGCAGGACCATATCATCCAGCCTTTAGACAGCTTGTAGAATCAGGATTATGGAATGATACAATAGTTGCAAAAATAAAACAATTAAATGTAAAAGTGAAAAAAGTAGAAGTTACAGTAAATCCTCAAGATGTTAATAATGTAATAGGACACAAAAGAGAAAACATTGAAAAACTTAAAGAAATGTATACATTAGACTTAATTGTTAAGCAAGACGAAAATATAAAACCAGGAAAACTAGAATTAAAGGTTATAGAAAAATATCCTGAATTTTTAGAAGATTATTAATAAAAAAGAAGGAGAATGTATATGGAGAGAAACAAATGGAAAATAAATGTGTTATTAATAATTATAATGGTATTAGTAGTTCTGGGGTGTATTTTAGGTTTTTTTTATTTTACAAAAGATAAAACCAAACCAATAATAGATCCAGAAGAGAAAAAAGTTATACAAAATCAAAAAAGAATTTTCTCAGAAGAGAATTATCCAAGAATAGATGGCTCAACTGCTACATTACCACTTGCTGAGGCGTTTAAGGCAGATTTTACAGGGCAAGATATTAAAGATGTAGAAATAACACATAATAAAACACATAATGCATATGTAAATCTAATAAATGGAGATACCGATTTGATATTAGTTACATATCCATCAGATGAAGAAAAGGAATTAGCCGAAAAAAATAATGTTGAATTAGAAATAGTGCCAATAGTAAAAGATGCTTTTGTATTTTTTGTAAATAAAGAAAATCCAGTAGATAATTTAACACTAGAGCAGGTACAAGATATTTATTCAGGTAAAATAAAAAACTGGAAAGAAGTAGGCGGAGAAAATGAGAAAATAATTGCATATCAAAGGCCAGAAAATTCAGGGAGTCAATCAGGAATGGTTTCACTTGTAATGAAAGGAAAAAAAATGATAAACCCTACAACAGAAACTGTGGTAAAAGATACGACAGATATAGTTGATGTTATATCAGATTATAATAATGAAAGAACAGCAATAGGATATTCATATTATTATTATGCAACAACAATGTATACAACAGATTCGATGAAGTTATTATCAATTAATGGAACAGCACCAAATTATGATAATATAAAAACAGGATTATATAATTTACAAACCGCATATTATGCTGTTATAAGAAAAGATGAAAATCAAGATAGTAATACACGTAAATTACTAAATGCTATGAAATCTGAAAGAGGACAAAACGTAGCAAAGGAGGCAGGCTATGTTCAAAACTATTAAAGCTAAAGTAATATTTGTAATAATATTTTGTATTATATGTATATCAACAACATTAGGTTTAATATTATATAAAAATATAGAAATTGATCAAGATTCTATAAAAGACAGTAATATTGCGAATGTAGAAGAAACAAAAGGAAAAGAAGAAAAAGGAATAGACTTAAAAGGAACATATAACCAAAATGACTTGACTATTCAAGAAAAAAAAGCAACAAAAGAAAACATAGAAATAAATTATTGTCAAATATATGGATTAAAGAATAAAATTATCCAAGATAAAATCAATAAAGAACTAGAAACAGTTGCACTAAATTTTTATAGGGAAAAAGTTAAAGACTTAAACGAAGTAATAAGTGTATCTGTTGATATGATTAATATTGGGAATTTTGCAAATACTTTATCTTTTGAGGTGGTATATGTGGCAAAGATAGATGATGATGCAGATGGATTTTATCAAGATTCTAAAGGATTAAATTATGATTTAGTAACAGGGGAAGAAATAACAATAGATAAATTATTTACAATAAATGCTCCAATAAAAGATATTTTAAGAAAATCAGCATATTATAACTTAATACAAAACAATTTAGAAGATAACTTGGCAGGAAACTTTGTTGTAGCAGATTATGGAGAAATAGAAGATGACATTGAAATGTTTATTAATGATTATGAAAAGGGAAAAATAAAGAATTTTAACTTTTCACCTAAGTGTATTTATATTTATCATGGAAAAGATAATATAATTACTATAGACATGAAAAAATATGCAGATTATATTTGCATATATAATAGATATTTAACAGAAGAATCTATTTTTGAAACAAATAATATAGGATTAAAGAATTTATATACATTATCAGAAAGAGGCACATTTGAATATAGATATACAAATTATGAAAAAGGAAGTAATTATTTTATAGATATAAATATAGATAACATTGATGGCAAAGAGAACAAATTTAGTCAGGAATTAATACAAAACAAAGTTAAAGAGATAGAAAAAGAGATTGAAAAAACAAAAATAATTGCTAACAAAGATGCTAATAAATTTTATATATTAAATTATTATATAGATGTATATACTAAGGAAGATGATTCTATTCAACAGACTTTAACATATTGCCGAACACGAGGTAATTCATATGAAATGACAGCTCACGATTTTGAAGAATCTGTTGAACCTGCAATAATTGAATTTAATAGAGCGGGAATAGGAGGAGACTTAGTTGATTATGTGTATAATTTTGAGGAGATATTAAAAGTAAAACCTCAAGAAACAATAGAATATTATAATCCCGAAACTGGAGATAAAATAGTAATCTAGTATAAAATCACCTGATATTACAAATAATTGTAATAAGGGTGATTTTTTATGAATGATAAAAAAGTAAAAAAAGCAATAATAAATGGAGGAGGGACAGTTATTGGTTCTGCAATAATGGCAGTAGGGATAGCATCATTTTTATTACCTAATCAATTATCTTCAGGAGGTTTTTCAGGAGTTGCAACAATAACATATTATTTGTTAAAAATTCCAATGGGAGTTATGATAATGGTATTAAATATACCATTATTCTTATTTGCAGGTTATAGATTAGGAAGGGAATTTTTTATAAAATCTTTAATAGGAACAGTAAGTTTATCAATATTTATAGATATATTGGATAGATATCCGCCAATTACAACAGATAGATTTTTAGCTTGTATATATGGTGGAGCAATAATTGGCATAGGGACAGCCATAATTTTAAAAGTTGATTCATCAACAGGAGGGACCGAACTTATAGCACATATTATAAAGACATATAACCCATATATATCTATGAGTAAATATTTGACAATGATTGATATTATAATTATTACATTAAATGTTATATTTTTTAAACATATTGAAATAGGTTTATATTCAGCGATTGCAATATATTTGTATGGACAATTAATTGATATATTTTTTGAGGGAGTGTATTATACAAAATTATTATTTATTATTTCTGAAAAAAATGATGAAATTGCTAAAGCAATAGAAGATAAAGTAAAAAGAGGTGTTACAGGTCTTTATGGAAAAGGAATGTATAAAGAAAAAGATAAATTAGTTTTGATATGTGCTGCTTCTAGGGGAGATATTTCTAAAATTAAAGATATTACAAAAAGAATTGACGAAAAAAGTTTTATTGTAATTGCTAATGCAAGAGAGGTGCTGGGGAAAGGCTTTAAGGAAAAATAGCTTTAAGGGGACTTTTTACAGTCCCCAAATAGAATTTTAAGTTTTAGTCAATAACATACTAGAAATTGTATTGATATTTACATCAATGTCAAATTCTGCATTCATAATTTTTTCTGACCAGTTATATTCTTCCCATTCTTTTTCTGTAGGAAAATATGCTAAAGCTTTATTGCAAAAACAATCAATATCTATTTTATATTCTTTTGAAATTTTATTAAAATAATTAATAAATTGTTTTTCTAAATAATCTTTTGTAGAATCAGAAAAGGCTTCAAGAACTTCATTTTGTTCGTAATTCATATTGTTTTCAAGAGTTAATATAGAAGCTTGAACATTAATTTTAACTGATATGTGTGGAATTCCATTTTCAATTTTTACAGAGACTTTTGATTTTTTTGATGGAATTAAACTTAAGTCTATTAGTTCTTCGGGATTTTCTTTATTATCTTTAAATGGATTATTTATAGAAACAATACAAGAATCAATATCATTATTAATAAGTAAATGGCAGATTGTTTCCATAGCAGTTAGTTCTCCACATAGTTTATCATCATCAAAAACTGCAATTCCAATATTTTCACTACCACGTTTTCCTTCTATTGTGCTAGTTCCAGCAGTTAAGTCTTCTGGGTTGGTAACATCATTTTGCATAGTTTCTTCACCTGTTTCTGAAGAACCAGATTCATCTTTTTGTCTTGCGGTTTTGTCAAGTCCACTCAGAATAGCGGTACCATCACAGGAATTACTTGAAAGTGTATTAAAAAATTCTCCAACAGTAATATCTGAAAAATAGCCAGTAAATTTATTGGTTATTGAAAAAGTATCATAATAATTAGTAGTCAATTTTTCGAAGTTAGGCCTAACATTATCTAAATAGTCATAGGCATCACATTTGCTAATAACTAGATTAGTGGTGGGTCTAAATTCTTCATTGTTTAATAGGCTATAAATTTGAGAAGAAATGCCGCTGTTTAGCTATGTCCTCTGAGAAAACTGCAACACTACAATGTGATAAATTAACTTCTTTACCAATATAGCTATTTATTAGATTAAGACCATTATAAATTGAATCAGCCTCGCAAGAAACAAGAACAATATTACTAGACTCGTCAGATGAACCATTACTAGGAGAAAAGGCATCAGAATTAGTAAATTGTGCGGAGAATTTCATTTTTGCTTGTTCGCCAACATCAATTCCAATAGCTAGAACATAAGCTAGATTTGATATATTATGAGAAGTATAAGAGCTTGAAAACGCACATGCAAAGATAACTAATAAAATTACGAAAGCTATAATGCTTATGGTGTTTTTACTCATTTAATCCACCTCCTTAAAGCTTTTTTTAAACTAGCAAAAAATAATATTAAAAAGCTAGCTCCAATAACTAAAATAAAAAATGCATATTTATACACAATATTTGAATAATATGTGGAAACTGTAAAGTTTTTTGAAAATAAACTAACAATAAGAACGCAGATTGCTAGCAAAATAATATATAATAGTTCATTTTCTGAATTTGTAAGCTTTTTTAAGATATTACTTGAAAATTTTAAAGTAATACTTAAATAGCCTATAAATGTTATTATCCAAATAAGTAAATAAATAGAGTCAAGTTTCCTAAAGAATGAGCCAAATTCAATATATTTTGTAGTAGAGTATAAAGGCATTAATTCATCAGTTTTAACAAATCCACTAAACATGAATAATATTATGGCGATACTTATTAATAAAAATATACAAGATAAAACAATACCTGTTATTGAAATTTTTTTTATTTGTTCGGGTTGTTTTAACATAGGAGGCATAAAGTAAATATATGCAAGAGCTTGAAATGCAAACATATTACATAAGCCTGATACAAATGTTGTATATAGTCCATTACCAAATATAGGATAAATTTTTTCTACTTCGTAATAAGAAATATTTGCAAAAAATAGAAGTAATATACTAATAATCAGGAAGGGAAGAAATATCAAAGAACTTCTATATATAGCATTATGTTTCATACTACAAGATAAAACAGTTCCTAGTATAAATAAGAGAATTATATAAAACAGTTTTGTCATAGGAAAATATACAATTTGTAAAAAATATGAAAATAGATGTAATAAGATTCCAGCAAAAAATATAAAATATGCAATATATCCTAGACCTATAATCCATTTTAATAAATTTCCACCAAGATAATTTGAAATATCTATTAAATCAAATGTTGGGAATTTTTTTAAAAAATAACAAATTATGCAAGTAAAAATAATTGATATTATACTTATGTATAAAATGTTTAGTAATGATGATGAAGCTGTAAGATCAATAATTGATTTTGTTACATTTAAAATAATATGATTAAAGGTTATTGTTAATAATAAAGCTATTGCTTCTTTGTTTCCGATTTTTGTGTTATTCATATATAATCCTTTCCATGTACAAAATATTCCTACATATTATTTACAAATATGTAGGAATTATACAATTATAAAAATTATATATTAATAATTATATCTTAATTTTAAAGATTGTAAATGCAAAAAATATGTAAGCATATCTAAGGAATTTCTTTTGCCATAAATGAGATTTATAATATTCATAAAAAGATTTTAATGCACTTATTTTATCAGTAATGGTTATAACATAACTTTCTTTATATTTTGGTAATTGAAAAAATGTTACTGGCCACATATGTTTCAGAATTATATCCTGTTCTTTTTGAGTTAAATTGGATATTGCTAATGCATTTTTCAAAGCAATTTTTGGATGCTCAAATGCGTGCCAGCCATTTAACATTTTTTTAGAATGTCTCCAATTATATAAAAATAAATCATGTAATATTCCAGCTCTTGCAGCTGCCACATAGTCTAGGTTATGCTTTTTGCAGAAACGATATGACCAATATGCAACTTCTATACAATGATCATAACATGATGTATCATAATGCTGTTTATAATTTTTCATTTCCAATACAGTTGGATTATGTATTAAATCTTTTATTATTTCATAAAATTCTTTATCCATAATTATACCTCTATTTATATTATACTACATTATTGATATAAAATAAATATAAATTTGCAGTAATTTAATGTTTTATTTTAAATTAACTCAAAGAAAGACTTGAACTATAAACTTTTTATTACATTCCTCGGTTTATTACGAAATTTAAGAAATTCTACCTTGTTTTATGGCTCCCTTCCACTCTCGTGAACTCTTTCCATAAAACTGCATAGAATTTCTAAAATTTCTTCATGCACATTCGTCACTTCATTCAAAGCTTATAGTTCAAGTCTTTCTTTGAGTGATTAAATATCTACACAAACAAAAGTTTGATAAAATTATTGACAAGTAAATTGGTATAATGTATAATACTGGAAGAAAATAAGGAATGCAGAATGTTGTAGTTTTAACTATAAAATTAAAAAAAGAAAACCACACTTCTGCGAACCAATAGAAGTGTGACTTTTCACAAACTGATTTGGTAACCATATTTTGTGGTTCCTTATTTTCTATAAATATTATATTACAAAAAATATGTATTGTCAAACTTTTAGTAAGAAAATTCATGGAGGATGCAGATGAGTTTAAGAATAATATATGGGAGAGCAGGAACAGGAAAAAGCGAATATTGTTATAAAGAAATTGCGGAAAAGGTAAAAGAAGAAAAAATATTAATAATAACACCAGAACAATTCTCATTTACTGCAGAAAAAAAATTAATGGAAGCAATAGATACAGAAGCGGTACTAAATGCAGAGGTAGTTACATTAAGTAGAATGGCTTATAGAGTAATAAATGAGATTGGCGGAAAAACAGAAACAAATTTAAGCAAATGTGGAAAAGCTATGCTTATATATTCAATATTGAACAATAATAAAAAAGAATTAAAATTCCTTGGAAAAACTGATGAAAATGTGGATATGGCAGAAACAGCAATAACAGAATTCAAAAAACATGCAATAAGTGTAGAGCAATTAAAACAAGAGATGGAAAAACAAGAAGATATATATTTGAAAAATAAATTAAAAGACATGTGCACAATATATGAAAACTTTGAAGCACAATTATCAGGAAAATATATAGATGAAACAGATTTATTAACAATACTTGCAGAAAATATAGAAAAAACAGATATGTTTAAAAATCTATTAATATATATAGACGAATTTGCAGGATTTACAAGTCAAGAATATGAAATTATAAAAAAATTAGTACAAATAGCAAAACAAGTAACAGTAATAATTTGTACAGATGAAATACATGATGCAAAAAATCCAGACACAGATATATTTTATTCTAATGAAAGAACAGTAAAAAAATTATTAGAAGTTGCAAAAAACTGTAATACAAAAGTAGAAGAAGTAAAATTAGAAAATACATATAGATTTAAAAATAAAGAATTAATACATTTAGAACAAAATTTATATAATAACAAAGCCGTAAAATATCAAAAAAATATAGAAAATATACAATTATTTTTAGCCAAAAATCAATTTTCGGAAATAGAAGAAGTAGCAAAAAACATATTAAAATTAGTAAGAGATGAAGGATATAGATATAGAGATATATCAATAATAACTAAAAATATATCAACATATTCAAGTTTAGCAAGAGCAATATTTAACAAATATGATATTCCAATATTTATAGATGAAAATAGAGATTTAAATCAAAATATTTTAATACAATACATTTTATCAATATTAGAAATATTTATAAAAAATTGGTCACATGAAGCAGTTTTTAATTATATAAAAATAGGATTTTCAGGATTAGAAGAAGACGACATTTTTAAACTTGAAAAGTATTGTTTAAAATGGGGCATAAAACAAAATAAATGGAAAAAAGAATTTGTATATGGAAAAAAAGAAGAAAAAGAAAATGCAGAAATAGATAGATTAGAGCATATAAGAAAAGAGTTAGTAAATCCTCTTATTAAATTAAAAGTAAAAATTGATGAAAATAAAACAGTAGAAAACATATCAAAATCAATATTTGAATTTTTAATTGAGCAAAAAATTCAAGAAAAAATTCAAATGAAAATAGAAGAATTAGAGAATATAGGTCAAGTAGACTTGGCAAATGAATATGAAAGTAGTTTAAATACAATAATAGAAGTATTGGATGAAATAGTATTAGTATTTAAAGATGACAAAATGACAATAGACAAATATGCTCAAATATTAAAAGTTGGATTTAAAAATAGTAACTTAACAAAAATACCAGGAACACAAGACCAAGTAATCATGGGAGACGTAGACAGGTCAAGAAGTCATAAAGTAAAAGCAATATTTATAATAGGATTAAATGATGGAGAATTTCCAAGTATTCATAAAGACGAAGGATTTCTAAATGACACAGACAGAGATGCTTTAATGCAAGATGGAATAGAACTTGCAAAAGGAACAATAGAAAAATTATATGAAGATAATTTTAACATATATAAAGCATTTACTACAGCAGAAGAAAAATTGTATTTATTATATTCATCATCAGATATGCAAGGAAAAGCACTAAGACCATCAATGCTAATAAATAAAATAAAGAAAATTTATCCTATGATTGAAGAACAAAGTGATATAATAAGTAGCAGAGATGAAGTATTAAATAAAAAAACAACATATGAAGAGTTAATAAACAACATAAGTAAATTAAAAGAACAAGAAGATATAGATAAAATCTGGTATTATATATTTAATTATTATAAAAAAGATATTGAATGGAATGAAAAATTAACACAAAGTCTAAAAGGGCTAAACTATACAAATATACCAGAAAAAATAGAAAAAGAGAATATAGATAAATTATATGGAAATACTTTAGTAACAAGTATATCAAAATTAGAAAGATATAGAAGTTGCCCATTTTCATATTATTTACAATACGGATTAAAAATAAAGCCACAAGAAGAATTAAAAATTCAAACTTTAAATACAGGTACATTTATACATGAAGTAATAGATGAATTTTTTGGAACTGTTAAAGAAAGTGGAAAACAATTAGAAGAAATTACAGAAGAGGAATTATCTGAAATAATCAATAAAATAGTAGATGAAAAGTTAGGACAAAATAAGAATTATATATTTACATCAACTGCAAAATATAGAGCATTAGTTATACGATTAAAAAAGATAATAAAAAAAGCTTTAAAATATATTATAGAAACAATAGTACAAAGTAGATTTGATGTATTAGGAACTGAATTAGAATTTGGAGAAAAAGGAAAATATAAACCAATAAGATTAACATTAGAAGATGGGAAGAAAATAGAAATAATAGGAAAAATAGATAGAATAGATACAGCACAAGGGGAAGATGGAAAATATTTAAGAATAATAGACTATAAATCATCGGCAAAAAATATCGACTTAAATGAAGTCTATGCAGGTCTGCAAATTCAGTTATTAACATATTTAGATGCAGCATGTAAAGAAGAGGACTTAATGCCTGCTGGAATATTATATTTTAGCATGTTAGAACAAATGATAAAAGCAGACAAAAGAATGGAACAAGAAGAAATAGAAGAAAAAATACGAGCAAACTTTAAAATGAAAGGACTTATTTTAGCAGATGTAAAAGTAGTAAAATTACATGATAAAAATTTAGAAAAAGGTGCATCTGCACTTGTACCAGCATATATTGACAAAGAAGGAAATTTGAGTGAAAAGAAAACAAGTGGTGTAACAGCAGAGCAATTTGAAATTTTGCAAAAATATATGTACACAGTATTGAAACAAATATCTAAAGAAATTCTTGGTGGAAGTATAGATTTAAAACCATATTATAAAGATAAAAAGACACCATGCAAGTATTGTGATTATAAAAGTGTTTGTGGCTTCAATATGGGTGGTTGTGAAAATAAATATAATTACATTGATAAAAAGAGCAAAGATGAGATTTTACAAAAAATTGCCACAGGGAATATCTATGAAGGGGAAAGAAATTGAAAGGATGATATAAAAATTGAAAGATTTATCAAATGAAAATGTAGTTCATATAAAAAAAGATGGAATAGAATATTTGCAATTTAAAAAATTGCTAGAATATAGTGACATAATAAATCATGCTTATGCAATAGGACTAGATAGAAATTATAGAACAGCAAGAGCAAAAGATGCTCAAAGACTATCAACAGAAGAATATAATAAAGCTATAAAAGATTATAAGGATTTATCAGATTCAATCGGAATAAATTATATAAATATAGCTAAACCAAATCAAGCACATACAAAAAATATAAAAAAAGTTGATACAAAAATAAATGTGGATGAGCCAGATTTTAATTTAAGTGAATATGATGAGCTTGACGGATTGATGACAAATAGTAGGAATATTGCTTTAGCTACAACAAATGCTGATTGTATTTTAATGTTATTTTTTGACCCTGTAAAAAGAGTAATAGCAAATGTTCATTCTGGTTGGAAAGGTACATTGCAGAGAATTTCAATAGAAGCTGTTAAGAAAATGGAAAAAGAATATAATTGTAATCCTAAAGATATAATTTGTTGTATTTGTCCAAGTATAAGAAAATGTCATTTTAAAGTTCATAAAGATGTACAAGAGCCATATTACAATGAGTTTAAAGACTTAGATAATATTGATGAATTAATAGTATCAATACAAGGAGAAGATAGATGGTCTATTGATACAGTTGAAATAAACAGAATGATTTTGAGAAAAGAAGGATTAAAAAATGAAAATATAATAGATTGTGGAATTTGCAGTGTTTGTAATTCAGATCAAATTCATTCTTTTAGAGTTGAAAAAGAAGGTTATGGTTTAGGAACAGCTGTAATTGAATTGAGAGAGGTGTAAAATGATAATACCAGAAAAATTAAGAATAGGAGATATGATAGGAGTTGTAGCACCATCTAATCCAATAATAAATGAAAATATAGAAGAAATAGAAAGAGCAAAAGAAATTATAGAAAAATTAGGCTTTAAAGTTAAATTTTCAAAAAACTTATTTTCGAACAAAAATGGATATAGTGCATCAGCAAAAGAAAAGGCTGAAGATATTAATGAAATATTTAAAAATAAAGATGTAAAAATGATATGGTGTGCTAAAGGTGGAGAAAATAGTAATTCAACATTTGATTATTTAGATTTTGAAGTGATAAAACAAAATCCTAAAATAATATGTGGATATAGTGATATTACTTCACTTACAAATATGATAACAGAGAAAACAGACTTAGTGACTTTTAGTGGAACAAATTTTAAAACAATAGCTACAGATGAAACTAATTATAGTTTAAAAGAAATTTTGAAAAGATTTATAGATGGTAGTCTGGAATTTGGAAAAAATGAATTTGGATACAAAACAATACAAGAAGGTTTTGCGGAAGGAAAATTAATTGGAGGAAATTTAAGTTTAACAAGAGCAATGGTAGCTGGAAAATATAATATAGATTTTACTGATAAAATATTATTTTTAGAAGAATTAGGATTTGAAACAGGACCTGCATTAGTAAGTAATTATTTATATTATATGAAACAAAATGGAGTGTTTAATAAAGTTAAAGGAATATGGATTGGAAATTATACACATGAAAGCGGAATAACTTTAGAACAGATTTTATTAGATACATTAGAAAATGAGTTTAAAGGTCCAATTATAAAATCAGAGAACTTTGGACATATAGAACAAAAGACTGTTATACCAATAGGCGTTATGGCAAAAATTGATACAAGTGAAAATACAAAAATAAAATTGTTAGAAAATTGTGTGAAATAGGTTACAGGTTAATGGTTTTGATTAACTTTTTTATAAGAAAGACTTAAAATATAAGCTTTTCATTACAGTCCTCGGTTTATTACGAAATTTAAGAAATTCTAATTCATTTTATGGCACCCTTCCACTCTCGTGAACTCTTTCCATAAAATTACATAGAATTTCTAAAATTTCTCCATGCACATTCGTCACTTTATTCAAAGCTTATATTTTAAGTCTTTCTTTATATTAATTTTAAATAAACCATTAATTTGTAACGAAATAGCAAAAAAGTTTCATAAAAGGCTTGATTTTTCGGAAAAATATGGTATAATAATTAGCGTAAAAAACACATAGAGAGGAGTTTATATGGAAGTGCCTTGAAAATCTAATACAATCAAGGTCCATGTAAATGATGAAACTTTATGGAAGTTATAACAAAAAGGGAGGAATAAAAATGGCAGTAGTTGCAATGAAACAATTACTAGAAGCTGGTGTTCACTTTGGACATCAAACAAGAAGATGGGACCCAAGAATGGCTGAATACATATTTCAAGCTAGAAACGGAATCCATATAATTGATTTACAAAAAGCTTCAAAGAAAATTGATGAAGCATATGAATTCATCAAAGAACAAGTAGAAGAAGGAAAAACAGTTCTATTTGTAGGAACAAAAAAACAAGCTCAAGAATGCATGAAAGATGCAGCAATTAAGAGTGGAATGTACTATGTTGATCAAAGATGGTTAGGAGGAATGCTAACAAACTTTGACACAATTCAAAAAAGAATTAAAAGATTAAAAGACTTAGAAACAATGGAACAAGATGGAACATTTGAAATATTACCTAAAAAAGAAGTAATATTACTAAAAAAAGAAATGGAAAAACTAGAAAAAAACCTTGGTGGAATTAAGGAAATGGATAAATTACCAGGAGTTATATTCTTAGTAGATCCTAAAAAAGAAAGAATAGCAATATTAGAAGCTAAGAAATTAAATATACCTGTAGTAGGAATTGTAGACACAAATTGTAACCCAGAAGACTTAGATTATCCAATTCCAGGAAATGATGATGCTATAAGAGCTGTTAAATTAATAGCAGATGTTATGGCAAATGCAGTAATTGAAGGAAAACAAGGTGAAAGCTTTGAACCAGCTACAGAAGAACAAGATGTTTCAGAAGAAGCAGAAACAATGGAACAAGTTGTTAGCAAAAATGAAGAACAAGCTGAAGAGAAAGTAGAAGAATAATAAAATGTTAATAAAAGAGTGGGGCTCTACTGCTCTACTCTATTTTTTATAAAAAGAGGATAAAAATATCTTCTTAAAACTAAAAGGAGGAATGTATAGATGGTTACAGCAGCATTGGTTAAAGAATTAAGAGAAAAAACAGGTGCAGGAATGATGGACTGCAAAAAAGTATTAACAGAAACAAATGGAGATTTAGAAAAAGCATCAGAACTTTTACGTGAAAGAGGAATAGCAAAAGCAGCTAAAAAATCAGGAAGAGTAGCAGCAGAAGGAATGGTTGAAGCATATATTTCAGAAGATGGAAAAATAGGAGCAATAGTTGAAGTAAATTCAGAAACTGACTTTGTTGCTAAAAATGACGAATTCAAAACATTTGTAATGAATGTTGCAGAACAAGTTGTAAAAAATAATCCAGCAACAGTAGAAGATTTACTAGCAGAGCCATCATTATTTGTAGAAGGAAAAACAGTTAATGAAGTTTTAATAGACAAAATAGCAACAATCGGTGAAAATATGACAATAAGAAGATTTGCAAGATTTGAAACAACAGAAGGACTAATAGAAAAATATATTCATGGAGATGGTAAAATAGCAGTTTTAGTTAATATGAACAATGGAAATAAAGAGTTAGCTAAAGATGTTTGTATGCAAATAGCAGCAGCAAGACCTGAATTCGTAAATAGAGAACAAGTACCTGCTGAAAGATTAGAAAAAGAAAAAGAAATTTTAAAAGCACAAACAATGAATGAAGGTAAACCAGAAGCAATAGCTGAAAAAATAGTTATGGGTAGAATTAATAAATTCTATGAAGAAATCTGCTTAGTTGATCAAGAATTTGTTAAAGATCCAAGTATGAAGGTTTCTCAAATATTAAAAGATGCCTCAGTTGTAGAATTCGCAAGATTTGAAAAAGGCGAAGGAATCGAGAAAAAAGAAGAAAACTTCGCAGAGGAAGTTATGAAACAATTAAAATAAAATTTATGGGAATTAGAATAATCTAATTCCTTTTTATAAATATTGAAAAAAATGTTAAACTATGCTAGTATAATATTGTATAAAGATAATAGAGGTGAAATATGAAACTAATATCATGGAATGTGAATGGAATTAGAGCTTGCCTAACGAAAGGCTTTTCTGACTTCTTTAATCAAATAAATGCAGATATATTTTGTATACAAGAAACAAAATGCCAACCAGAACAAGTTGAATTAGAATTTAAAGGATATAAAAGCTATTGGAATAGTGCAGAACGAAAAGGTTATTCTGGAACAGCAATATTTACTAAAAAGGAGCCATTAAAAGCAACATATGGAATAGGAATAGAAGAGCATGACAAAGAAGGAAGAGTAATAACATTAGAATATGAAGAGTTTTATATTGTAACAATATATACTCCAAATGTCAAAAGAGAACTAGAAAGATTAGAGTATAGAATGATATGGGAAGATGAAATACGAAAGTATTTATTAAAATTAAATGAAACAAAGCCAGTAATAATATGTGGTGACTTAAATGTGGCACATGAAGAAATTGATTTAAAAAATCCAAAAACAAATAGAGGAAATGCAGGATTTACAGATGAAGAAAGAAGCAAAATGACTGAATTATTGCAAGCAGGTTTTACAGATAGTTTTAGATATTTATATCCAGAAAAAACAGAAGAGTATAGTTGGTGGTCTTATATGGGACGAGCTAGAGAAAAAAATGTTGGATGGAGAATTGATTATTTTATAACATCTAAAGATATTGAAAAAAATATTAAACAAGCTACAATATATTCAGAAATATTTGGAAGTGATCATTGTCCTGTTGGACTAGAAATTGAAATTTAGGAAACATTAAGGAGGAAAATAATGTGGATGAAGTGAAAAAAAAATTCTCGAAATGGATGTACTATTTTTTATTAGCAGTAGCAATAATTATTGTATACAAATTTTTTGATAATTTTACAGCAATAGGAGAAACGATAGGAAATTTTTTTGGAGTAATAAAACCCTTTTTTGCAGGAGCATTATTAGCATATTTGCTATATATACCTGCTTCAAGAATTGAAAAAAAACTTACAAAATCAAAAAGAAAATTTTTAAAACATAAGTCAAGGGGATTAAGTGTATTAATTACATATATATTAGCTATACTTGTTATAATTTTGTTAGTTAATGTAATATTGCCAGTTGTATTAGAAAGTGTAATGGAATTAGTAAACAATTTTCAATGGTATTGGAATACAGCTATAGAAAAATTAAATGCACTACCAGAAGATTCAATACTAAAAAGTCAGCAAGCAGAAGATGTAATAAAAAATGTTGGAGAGGCAATTCAAAATATAGACTTAAAACAATATATAAATACTGAAAAGATAACAGGATATGTAAAAAGTGCATTAGGTGTTGCAAGTGGGATATTTAATATATTTGTATCAATAGTTGTATCAGTGTATATATTACTACAGAGAAATCAAATTATTAATTTTTTCGAAAAGTTAACAATGGCTATATTTGACAAAAAGACATGTGATAAAATCGAAAAATATATAGATAGTACAAACAAGATATTTTTTAAATTTATAAGTAGTCAATTAATTGATGCAATTATAGTTGGAATTTTAGTAACAATCGCTATGAGCATAATTGGAGTTAAATATTCGGTGTTATTAGGCTTTATGATTGGATTATTTAATATAATACCATATTTTGGAGCAATAATAGCTGTTGCGATAAGCATACTAATAACAGTTATAACAGGGGGGATATCTAAAGCACTTATTATGGCGATTGTAGTAATAATATTACAACAAATTGATTCGAATATAATAAATCCTAAAATAATAGGTAACTCTTTGGAAATAAGCCCATTACTTGTAATTTTTGCAGTAACAGTAGGAGGAGCATATTTTGGTGTACTAGGAATGTTTTTGGCAGTACCAGTTGTAGCAGTATTAAAAATTGTTGTAAATGATTGGATAGAGTTTAAAAGCAAAGTTACTAAATAAAAGCTACAGGATAATGATTTAGATATGCTTTTATAAGAGAGACTTAAAATATAAGCTTTTCATTACATTCCTCGGTTTATTACGAAATTTAAGAAATTCTAACTTGTTTTATGGCACCCTTCCACTCTCGTGAACTCTTTCCATAAATCTACGTAGAATTTCTAAAATTTCTCCATGCACATTCGTCATTTCACTCAAAGCTTATATTTTAAGTCTTTCTTTATATTAGTGTAAAATAAACCATTATCTTATAACAAATAAAAAGAAATGACATTAAAAAGTATTGAAAAAGAAATAAAAAAATGTTAATATATTCTCATGCTAAAAGTGTTTGGCATGAGATTTTTTGTCTATGCAATTTCTTAGGCATAGATGCTTTAGAATAATAAATTCAAATCAAATTAATTTAGGTCGCTTTTGTCGCTAAATTACAATCAAGAAAAAATAAGCACGAATCAGGTTGTAAGTTTTTACCGTGCTCAAGAAAAGAGGTGAAAAAGTATAAAAGTTCCTTTATAAGGTAAAATATAACTAGAAAGAGGTAAAGAAATGGAAAATCAAATGATTGTAAGAATAAAAAAATATTTAGACAAACAACAACAAAAGCCTTTAAGAATACAACAAAATGGATTTTTAATAAATCAATTTTTTATGGAAAAAATGATGTATAAAATTCAAAATGATACCCTAAATTTAAGAGATGAAACTAAAGAAGTATATTTATCATTAAATTTAAATCAAGTATATCAAGTAGAAATTGGTGAAAATAAAATAATTTTGTTCTTAGACAATGATACAAAAATACAATTAAGCTTATAAATAAAAATTAAGATTTTCTTTTTTAGAAAATCTTAATTTTTATTAATTTTAATGTAAAATACAATGTTTTACTTATTTTTTTCTATATGTTTGTTTTTTTTTAGAACTGTTTTATCAGCATCATCAAGATTTTCCAAACTGAACTCAAGTAAAGAAATAATAGTTCTGTTAAAAGAAAGATTTTTTAAATCAGCCAAGTTTTGTACATCTTCTACAATATTTTCTGGTAATCGAAGTGTTTTACTTATTCCACTATGATTTTCAGGTATTTTTAATTTATTCATAGAATTCCTCCTTATGCAATTATTTTACAACATAAAGAAAAATAAATATGCACCCAGATATAGGTGCATATGATTTTAATAATAATTTTTTATTTTTTCTTTTTTATTATAATTGATATCAGTAATATGACTAATATTACTGCAATAATTGCAAATACCCCAGTCCATCCTAGGACAGCAACAATCTTGCTACCTAATGACATTATAATGCCAGCTAATAAAACACCTAGAGTTATTGAACATATACTTGTTTTAAAATCGATTTTTAAAAAACTTGCAGCTAAAGTACCAGTCCAAGCACCAGTGCCAGGTAAAGGAATTCCTACAAATATAAGTAGAGCTAAGAATATACCACTGTTTCCAGCAGAAGCTCTTAATTTTTCGCCGCCCTTTTCACCTTTATCTAAACACCATGTAAAAAATTTACCTATTAATTTTTTATCTTTGCCCCATTCAAGAACTTTTCGTGCAAATAAATAAATAATAGGCACTGGAAGCATATTTCCTATAATAGCTATTGGATAATACAAAAATATATTTAGCCCAAGACTTTCGGCTATAGGAATTGCACCTCTTAATTCTACTATTGGAACCATTGATACAAAGAAAACTAATAGGTATTTTACGATTAACGGTAAACTTGCCATCTTTTCCTCCTTAAATAAAACTTATTCTATTTTACTATAACATATAAAAAAGTCAATAATTTTAGAAGAAAATATTATACAAAAAATATATATATTAAAAAAATAAAAGATACAGGTAAAAACATTGACAAATACAACAAAAATGTGATATGATATTAATCGTATATTTATGCGGTAATGCGAATGTTATAAAATTATTTCAATAAAATGTTTTTAAATTAGAAAAGTAAGAATTGGATATATACTAAGTAAAGTAAAGAGAATTGTAAAAGCAGACAATAATTAGAGCTTTATGGAGTTATATTTAAAGAGGGGACTTTTCTAATATATATTTACTCTGCTTAAATTTTAATAAGGAGTGATTTATTTGAAAATCAAAGAAGTTAAGTTCGGAAGAACTACTCGCAAAAACTTTTCAAAGGTTGGGGATTATATTGAAATGCCAAACCTAATCAAAGTTCAAAAAGATTCTTATGACTGGTTTATAGAAGAAGGACTTGGAGAAGTACTAAAAGACATTTCACCAATCATAGACTATACAGGAAACTTAGTTCTAGAATTTTTCGATTATTACATGGAAGATAAAACAAAATACACTGAAGAAGAAGCAAAAGAAAGAGATGCAACATATTCAACAAGATTACATGTAAAAGTAAGACTAATAAATCGTGAATCAGGAGAAATCAAAGAACAAGAAATCTATTTAGGCGATTTCCCATTAATGACAGAAAGTGGAACATTTATTATAAATGGTGCAGAAAGAGTTGTAGTAAGTCAGTTAGTTCGTTCACCTGGATGTTATTATGATGAAGTATTTGATACAAAAACAGGAAAGAAAACATATACATCTACAGTAATGCCACTTAGAGGAGCATGGATAGAATACGAAACAGATGGAAATGACATGTTTTGGGTACGTGTGGACAGAACAAGAAAAATACCTGTTACAACATTACTAAGGGCTATTGGAGTTGAATCAGACGATCAAATAAGAACATTATTTGGAGAAGAGAATTTACTAGAAACTACAATACAAAAAGACCCAATAAAAACAGGAGAAGAATCTTTAATAGAAATATACAAAAAATTAAGACCAGGGGAATTACCTACAGTAGAAGCTGCAAGAAGTTTATTTAATGGTTTATTTTTTGATAATAGAAGATATGATTTAGCAAAAGTAGGAAGATTTAAATTCAACCAAAAATTAAGCATAGCTAATAGAATAAAAAACCAAATAGCATTTGAAGATATAATGGATAAAGAGACAGGAGAGGTTTTTATTGCCGCAGGAGAAAAAATTACATCAGAAATTGCAGAAGAAATTCAAAATGCAGGAATAAATGTTGTAGATATTAAATTGGGAGAGCAAAGAGTAAGAGTAATAGGAAATGGAATAGTTAATATCCACAAAGTATTACCAAATGTAGATTTAAGCAAATTACATTTTAAAGAAGAAGTAAATTATGAAGTATTAAAAAATATAATAGATAATACAGAAGAAAAAGATTTAGTAAAAGTAATAGAAGAAAGATATGATGAATTAGTGCCAAAACATATTACAACAGAAGATATGATTGCATCAGTAAATTATTTATTAAATATGTATCATGGACTAGGAAAAAAAGACGATATAGACCATTTGGCAAACCGTAGAATAAGATGTGTAGGAGAACTATTACAAAATCAATTTAGAATTGGTTTAACAAGGCTAGAGAGAGTAGTTCGTGAAAGAATGACAATTCAAGACTTAGATGTTATAACACCACAAACATTAATAAATACAAAACCAATAACGTCATCAATAAGAGAATTCTTTGGAAGTTCACAGTTGTCACAATTCATGGATCAAACAAATCCACTTTCAGAATTAACACATAAAAGAAGAATTTCAGCATTAGGACCTGGAGGACTTTCAAGAGAAAGAGCAGGATTTGAGGTACGTGATATTCATTATACACATTATGGAAGATTATGCCCAATAGAATCTCCAGAAGGACCAAACATAGGACTTATTTCAGCATTATCATCATTTGCAAACATAAATGAGTATGGATTTATAGAAACTCCATATAGAAAAATAGATCCAGAGACACATAAGGTAACAGATATTGTAGAATATATGAGTGCAGATGTAGAAGATAATTACATAATAGCACAAGCATCTGAGCCAATGGATGAAAATGGAGAATTTATTAATAAACGTATTCGTGTAAGACATCAAAATGAAATAACAGAGGTTGATAAAGAGTTAGTACAATATATAGATGTATCACCAAAACAATTAGTATCAATAGCAGCTGCAATGATACCATTCTTAGAGCATGATGATGCAAAAAGAGCATTAATGGGTGCAAACATGCAACGTCAAGCGGTTCCTCTAATGATTACTGAAGCGCCAATAGTAGCTACAGGAATAGAATATAGGGCAGCAAAAGACTCTGGAATATTAATTTTGGCTGAAGATGATGGAGTTGTAGAAAAAGTTACTGGTAACAGTATTACTATGAAATATAAAAATGGAAAAACAGTTACACATAAATTACGTAAATTTAAGAGAACAAATGGTGGAACTTGTATAAATCAACAACCTATAGTTGTAAAGGGAGAAGAGGTTAAAAAAGGAGATGCCATTGCAGATGGACCATCAACAAAAGATGGAGAAATGGCACTTGGAAAGAATGTATTAATAGCATTTTCTACATGGGAAGGATATAATTACGAAGATGCCATATTATTAAATGAAAGATTAGTACAAGAAGACGTATTTACATCAATACATATTGAAGAATATGATTGTGAATGTCGTGACACAAAATTAGGAGCAGAAGAAATTACAAGAGACATTCCAAATGTTGGTGATGACGCATTAAAAGATTTGGACGAAAATGGAATAATAAGAATTGGTGCAGAAGTTAGACCAGGAGATATATTAGTTGGTAAGGTAACTCCTAAAGGAGAAACTGAATTAACAGCAGAAGAAAGACTTCTTCGTGCTATATTTGGAGAGAAAGCTAGAGAAGTAAGAGATACATCATTACGTGTACCACATGGTGAGGCAGGAACAATAGTTGATGTAAAAATATTTACTAGAGACAATTCAGAAGAATTAGGACCAGGTGTAAATCAAGTAATAAGATGTTATATTGCAACAAAGAGAAAAATATCAGTTGGAGATAAGATGGCTGGACGTCACGGAAATAAAGGTGTAATTTCAAGAATATTACCAACAGAAGATATGCCATTTTTACCTGACGGAACACCGATAGATATATTATTAAACCCATTGGGTGTACCATCTCGTATGAACTTGGGACAGGTACTAGAAGTTCATTTGGGTGGAGCTGCAAGAGCTTTAGGATACAAAGTATCAACACCAGTATTTGATGGTGCTTCAGAAGTTGAAATTGAAGAATTATTAAAAGAAGCAGGACTATCTCCAGATGGAAAATCAATTCTTTATGATGGAAGAACAGGAGAGCCATTTGCAAGTCCTATAACAGTAGGTGTAATGTATATGTTAAAACTACATCATTTAGTTGATGATAAAATACATGCACGTTCAACAGGACCATACTCACTTGTAACACAACAACCACTTGGAGGTAAAGCTCAATTTGGTGGACAACGTTTTGGAGAGATGGAAGTTTGGGCACTTGAAGCATATGGTGCAGCTTATACACTACAAGAAATTTTAACAGTAAAATCTGATGATACTATAGGACGTGTAAAAGCATATGAGGCAATAGTTAAAGGCGAAAATATTCCTGAACCAGGAGTTCCTGAAAGTTTTAAGGTTTTAGTTAAAGAACTTCAAGCATTAGGATTAGACATTAAATTATATACAGATAGAAATGAAGAACTTGAGCTTAAAGAACATATAGAAGATGCAATTGATTATGAAGAAACTTCTGATGGAAAAACTTTAACAGAAGATGATGTATTAATTCATGAAGACCTAGAAGACGGTTATTCTGAAGAAAATGAAGATATGATTGATGAAGAAGATAGTGATGAATTATTTGATGATGAAGATTTAGAAGATGAAGAAAGCATTTATGATAATGATTTAGCTAATGACAATATTAATAATGATGAAGATATTATTGAATAAAATGAATTAAATCAGGCATCTTACGTCATTAATTTAAGAAAAAATTAATTGAATAGAATTTTGAAAAGGGCTAAGAGGCGACGGAAAAGTTTGCAAGAGCAGAGGGATAGCCTCTTGGACTGTTTTGAAATGCCCAAAAAATTAGAGAAGGGGGACATCTAATAAAGATGGATGAATTAGAGATATTCAACAAAATAAAAATAGGAATTGCATCAGATGAAAAAATAAGAGAATGGTCAAAAGGTGAAGTAAAAAAACCAGAGACTATAAATTATAGGACATTAAAGCCAGAAAAAGATGGTCTATTTTGCGAAAAAATATTTGGACCAACAAAAGACTGGGAGTGTCACTGTGGGAAATATAAAAGAGTTAGATATAAAGGAATAGTTTGTGACAGATGTGGTGTTGAAGTTACAAAAGCAAAAGTAAGAAGAGAAAGAATGGGACATATTGAACTTGCTGCACCAGTTGCACATATTTGGTATTTCAAAGGAATACCAAGTAGAATAGCTTTAATGCTAGATATCTCACCAAGAAATCTTGAAAAAGTAATATATTTTGCTTCATATATAGTAACAGATAAAGGAACATCAGGATTAGAAAAATGCCAAATTTTAAATGAAAAAGAATATCATGAAGCAGAAGAAAAATATGGTAGAAAATCATTTAAAGCAGAAATGGGAGCTGAAGCAATAAGAAAACTATTAGAAGAAATAGACTTAGAAAAATTAACAGCTTCAATAGAAAAGGACTTAGAAAATGCAAGCGAACAAAGAAAAGCAAAATTAATAAAAAGATTAGATACTGTAGAAGCATTTAGACAATCTGGAAATAGACCAGAATGGATGGTAATGAATGTTGTTCCAGTAATTCCACCAGATTTAAGACCAATGGTACAATTAGATGGTGGTAGATTTGCAACATCAGATTTAAATGACTTATATAGAAGAGTAATAAACAGAAATAATAGATTAAAAAGATTACTTGAACTTGGGGCACCAGAAATCATTGTAAGAAATGAAAAAAGAATGTTACAAGAATCAGTTGATGCTTTAATAGACAATTCAAGAAGAGGAAGACCTGTTACAGGAGCTGGAAACAGACCACTTAAATCATTATCAGATTTATTAAAAGGAAAACAAGGTAGATTCCGTCAAAACTTATTAGGAAAACGTGTTGACTATTCAGGACGTTCAGTAATAGTTGTAGGACCAGAATTAAAAATATATCAATGTGGACTTCCAAAAGAAATGGCTATCGAATTATTCAAACCATTTGTAATGAGAGAATTAGTTGGAAGACATTTAGCACATAATATAAAAAGTGCAAAAAGAATGGTAGAAAGATTAAGCCCAGAAGTATGGGGAATACTTGAAGAGGTAATTAAAGATCATCCAGTAATGCTTAACCGTGCTCCAACATTACATAGACTTGGAATTCAAGCATTTGAACCGGTTTTAGTAGAAGGTAGAGCAATAAAATTACATGCATTGGTATGTGAAGCATTTAATGCTGACTTTGACGGTGACCAAATGGCAGTTCATTTACCATTAACACCAGAAGCACAAGCAGAAGCTAGATATTTAATGCTTGCAACAAATAACCTATTAAAACCACAAGATGGTAAACCAGTAGCAGTACCAAGACTAGACATGATTTTAGGAAGTTATTATTTGACAATGACATTAGAAGGAGAATTAGGAGAAGGAAAATATTTCAAAGATCCTGAAGAAGCTTTAATGGCATTCCAAAATGAAGCTGTTGGAATACATGCAAAAATATTTGTAAGAATAACTAAAGAAATAAATGGTGAAATAAAATCTAAAAAAATTGAAACAAGTGTTGGTAGAATAATATTCAATCAAGGAATTCCACAAGATTTAGGCTTTATAAACAGAAATGAAGACCCATTCCAATATGAAATTGATTTTCCAGTAATGAAGAAAACAATGGGAACAATCATTGATAGAGTAATTGAAAAACATGGTTTAACAGAATCAGCAGAAGTAATTGATTACATCAAGGAATTAGGATTTAAGTATTCTACATTAGCTGGTATTACATTCTCTGTTGCAGATGTTGAAGTACCTGCTGCAAAGAAAGCAATATTAGCAGATGCAGAAGAACAAGTTGAAAAAATAAGAAAACAATATAGAAGAGGTTTAATAACTGATGATGAAAGATATAAAACAGTTGTAAACATTTGGGAGAAAGCAACAAATGATGTAAGTAAAGCAATGGAAGAGAACTTTGATGACTTGAACCCAATATACATGATGGTTAAATCAGGAGCTCGTGGTAATATGAACCAATTAAGACAGATTGCAGGTATGCGTGGACTTATGGCAAGTACAACAGGTAAAGCAGTTGAAATACCAATTAAATCATGTTTCCGTGAAGGTTTAGATGCTTTAGAGTATTTCATATCTTCACATGGTGCCCGTAAAGGTCTATCAGATACAGCTCTAAGAACTGCTGACTCTGGATACTTAACAAGAAGACTTGTAGATGTATCACAAGACATAATAGTAAGAGAACATGACTGTGGAACACATGAGGGGCTAATGCTAGAAGACATTAAAGACGGAAATCAAGTGGTTGAAAAATTAGAAGAAAGACTAGAAGGAAGATTCCCATTAAATGATATTATAAATCCAGAAACAGGAAAATTAATTGTAGATACAAATACCATGATAAATAAAGATATGGCAAAACAAATAGTAGATGCCGGAATTACACAAGTGGAAGTACGTTCAGTAATTGGATGTAGAAGTAAGCATGGAGTTTGTCAAAAATGCTATGGTATGGGACTAGCTAGAAGAGAAGAAGTTTCAATAGGTGAATCTATAGGTATTATAGCAGCACAATCAATAGGTGAACCTGGAACACAGTTAACCATGAGAACTATTCACTCTGGTGGTGTTGCAGGTGTTGCAGATATCACACAAGGTCTTCCTAGAGTTGAAGAAATCTTTGAGGCTAGAAAACCAAAGGGATTAGCAGTAATTACAGAAATAGATGGTATAGTTAAAATTTCTGAATCTAAGAAGAAAAAAGAAGTTATTGTTACATCTAAAGACGATTCTAAAACATACACAATACCATTTGGATCAAAATTAAAAGTAAAAGATGGAGATCAGGTAAAAGCAGCACAAGCACTTATAGAAGGTTCAATAAACCCCGCAGAAATACTTGCTATAAAAGGACCAGAAGGTGTATATGAATATGTAATTTCTGAAGTTCAGAAAGTATATAGAAATCAAGGTGTAGATATAAATGATAAACATATAGAAATAATTGCTAGACAAATGCTTAGAAAGATGAGAGTTGAAGATAGTGGAGACACAGACATGTTCCCTGGTTCTTTAGTTGATATGTATGAATTTGAAGAGAAAAATAAACTAGCTGAACAAGAGGGCAAACGTCTTGCAACAGGTAAAAGGGTATTACTTGGAATTACAAAAGCATCACTTGCAACAGACAGCTTTTTATCAGCAGCTTCTTTCCAAGAAACAACTAGAGTATTGACCGAAGCAGCTATTAAAGGTAAAGAAGATAATTTAATAGGATTAAAGGAAAATGTAATCATTGGTAAACTTATCCCAGCAGGTACAGGAATGAAGAGATATCAAGATGTTACAATTAAAGTTGAGGGAGAAGATGAAAAACATGTTGATGACACAGTAGAAAATATTGCTGAGCCTGTATAACAAATACTAATAGTAAATAATTTAATTAAAGAGGGTGTCCTAAAAGAATAGGAAAGCCCTCTTCATTTTTTATGTCTAATTATCAGATAGATTAAATATTGTATAAAAGAAGAAATGGAAAAATTCTCCTTAGGCAACAATCTAGTAAAGGGCAAAAAAAGAACCGACCCCGTTTGACCTCAAAAAACTTGACAAAATGGCTATTTAGAAGTATACTAAAAAAGTAAAAAAAGGCAAAAAATAAAAAAGCCTTAAGAAAGGAAAATACTATGTCAGGAAATAGTAGAAAATTATTTGATAATTTAGTATCAAGAACAAAAATATATTTAGTAATAATATTTTTATTATTAGTAATAGTATCATATCTAAAAGTGAGTTTAATAATTCCATCAATTATAATATATGCATTAGTATTAGGATACACATACTTTGCTAATAACAAGAGGAAGAGTGAAATATCTGAACAATTACAAGATTTAACATTAACAGTTGATTCGGCTGCTAAAAGTAGCCTTATAAATGCACCATTTCCTTTAATAATAATAGAAACAGATGGAAATGTAGTTTGGAGAAGCTCAAAGTTCATCACAGAATTTGCAAACATAGATATTAACAATTATATAAGTGACATAATTATTGAAATAAAATCAGAGGTAAAAACTGATAAAGACAAAAAAAGAAAATCAATAATAAAAAACATTGAAATAGGAAAGAAAAGATATAAAGTACAATGTGAGTTTGCTAAGACTAAGAAAAGTGAAAGAAAAAAAATAGCAGAATATATGGTAATTATGTACTTTATAGATGAAACAGAAAAATATGAGCTAAAAAAAGAAAATGAGGACAAAAAAACATGTGTTGGAATAATAATGGTTGATAATTACGAAGAAGTTATGCAAAGAGTAGACACAGAACAAAAAACACAGTTAATGGCAAAACTTGAAAGTACAATATATGATTGGGTAAATGAGACAAATGGAATTTTAATAAAAGAAGATAGAGACACATATATATATATATTTGAACAGCGTAATTTAGAACAGATAAAGGAAAACAAATTTGCAATATTAGATTCTGTAAAAGATATAGTAAGAAAAGATAAAATCCAGCTAACATTAAGTATTGCAATATCTAATGAAGGAGAGACTGATAAAGATGTATATAAATCAGCTTCTGCTGCAATGGATGTAATACTTGGTAGAGGTGGAGATCAAGCTGTTATAAGAGAAGAAGGAAAGTACCAATTTTTTGGTGGAAAAGTTGAAGAGGTTGAAAAAAGAACAAAAGTAAAAGCAAGAATAGTTGCACATGCATTAGAAGAATTAATGTCTGAATGTGAGAAAATAATTATAATGGGCCATTCAAATATGGATATAGATGCAATGGGTTCAGCATTAGGTGTATATAGAATTGCAACAAGTTTAAAAAAAGAAGCATATATATTAGCTAATAGTGAATCTGCTTCAATTAAATCATTTATAGAAGGTATGCCAGAAGAATATAAAAATATATTGGTAAATAGGGAAAATGTTCAGACTAAAATAGATTCAGAAACATTGCTAATAGTTGTAGATACACATAAAAAATCATATGTAGAAGCTCCTGAACTACTAGAAAAAACTAATAAAATAGTAGTAATAGACCATCATAGAAGAGGAACAGACTTTATAGATCAAAGTATATTAACTTTCCAAGAAGTGTATGCATCTTCAGCTTCTGAATTAGTAACAGAATTAATACAATATACTCAAAATGAAGTAGAATTATCAACAATAGAAGCAGAAGCACTTTATGCTGGAATTATGATGGATACAAAGAATTTCACATTTAAAACAGGTGTGAGAACATTTGAGGCAGCAGCATATCTACGTAGATGTGGTGTTGATATAATAAAAGTAAAAAAGTGGTTTCAAAGTGACTTTAACAGTTATAACAAAATTTCAGAAATAGTTAGAAAAGCAGAGGTAATACGCGGAACAATAGCAATATCGTCATATGAAGTTCAAGAAAATGATACAAGTTTAATTTGTGCAAAAGCAGCAGATGAATTATTAACTATAGAAAATATTACGACTTCATTTGTATTAGGAACAATGGGAGAGAAGATTTGTATAAGTGGACGATCTATAGGTGATGTAAATGTTCAAGTGATACTTGAAAAATTAGGTGGGGGTGGACACATTACCCTTGCTGGAGCTCAATTAGACAATATAACAATTAATGAAGCAAAAGAAGAACTTATTAAAAAGATTGAGGAATATTTTAGTGACAAAGAATAAATAAAAAATATACTTTTTTAATAAAAGGAGGAAAAAATGAAAGTAATATTAAAAGCAGATATAAAAGGAGTAGGAAAAAAGGATGAAATAATAAATGCATCAGATGGATATGCACGTAACTTCTTATTTCCAAAGAATTTAGCGGTTGAAGCAAATACAGAAAATCTAAGTAAGCTACAAGCAAAAAAAGATGCAACACAATTTAGAAAAAATAACGAAAAAGAAGACGCTCAAAAACTTTCAGAAAAATTAATGAAGATAACTGTAAGAGTTGAAGTAAAAGCAGGAGAGAATGGGAAAATCTTTGGTGGTGTATCAGCAAAAGATATTTCAGAAAATCTAGAAAAACAACATAAAATAAAAATTGATAAGAAAAAAATAGACTTAAAAGAAACAATAAAAACACTTGGAGTTCATAATGTAGATGTAAAGTTATATGAGGGTGTTTATGGAGTTATAAAAGTAGACGTAAGAGGATAAGTGGTTGAAGGATAATTACAATTTTGGTTGCAACGAATTTTCAAGCATAATGTATACATTAAAAAAAGGAATGAGAAAAAATGGAATTGGGAAAAATACCACCACATGATATAGAAGCTGAACAAGCAGTATTAGGAAGTATGCTAGCAGATAGTGAAGCAGTAAATGCGGCAGTTGAGGTTTTAAAAGAAGAAGCATTTTATAGAGATGATAATAGAGTGATTTATCAAGCAATAATTAATTTGTATAATAAATCTGAACCAATAGATATACTTACATTAAAAGATGAATTAGAATCTATGAATAAATTTGAGCAGGTTGGCGGATACGAATATTTAGCAAGTTTACCAGATAAAGTACCAACAACAGCAAATGTTCAAAAATATATAAAAATTGTAGAAGAAAAATCAATACTAAGGAATCTAATAAGAACAGCAAATGAGATAATCGAACTTGGATATAATCCAACAGAAGATGTTGAAGATATAATGGATGGGGCAGAAAAAAAGATTTTTGATATAATGCAAAGCAAGAATCAAAAAGGATATTCGCCTATAAAAGATGTATTAGTAGAAAGTTTTACTAAATTAGAGGAATTATATAACAGAAAACAACATATAACAGGTGTACCAACAGGTTTTTCAGAATTAGATTATAAAACAGCAGGATTACATGGCTCTGAACTCATATTAGTTGCAGCAAGACCTGCTATGGGTAAGACAGCATTTGCGTTAAATATAGCAACAAATGCAGCATTAAGAGGAAATGCACCTGTTGCCATATTTAGTTTGGAAATGTCCAAAGACCAGCTTGTAAACAGAATTTTATGTAGTGAGGCAATGGTTGATAGTAATAAAGTTAGAACAGGAAAATTAGAAGAAGATGATTGGATAAAACTTGCTGGTGCTATTGGACCATTATCAGAATCAGAAATTTATATAGATGATACACCAGGTATTTCGGTAATGGAAATAAGGACAAAATGTAGAAAACTTAAAAAGGAGAAAAAAATTGGATTAGTTGTAATAGATTACTTACAATTAGTACAAGGAAGTAATAAAAGAATTGGAAGTAGAGAACAAGAGATTTCTGAGATAAGTCGATCTTTAAAAATTTTAGCAAAAGAAATAAATGTGCCAGTAATAGCATTGTCACAGTTATCAAGAGCTGTAGAACAAAGACCTGACCATAGACCTATGCTTTCAGACTTGCGTGAATCTGGAGCAATAGAACAAGATGCTGATATTGTAATGTTCTTATATAGAGATGATTATTATAATAAAGAAAGCGAGAAGAAAGATATTGCAGAAGTGATAATTGCAAAACAAAGAGGTGGTTCAACTGGAACTGTTGAATTACTATGGATGGGTAATTATACTAAATTTGTAAACTTAGAAAAAAGATTTGATGATTAATTCTATACCTGAAGATCTTAAAATATAAATTCTTCATTTCGTTCCTCGACTCATTACGAAACTTAAGAAATTCTAATTCATTTTATGGCACCCTTCCACTCTCGTGAACTCTTTCCATAAAATCACATAAGAATTTCTAAAGTTTCTTCAATCATATTCGTCACTACATTCAGAATTTATATTTTAAGATTTTATTAGTATAAATTAAATCAAGTATTTTGAAGGGATTAAATTTTATGAAACAAAAAGTAATAGAAACAATAAGAAAATATAATTTGATAGAAGATGGAGATAAAATAGTTTTAGGAGTATCAGGTGGACCAGATTCAATATCAATGCTAAATATTTTAAAAGAAATAAAAGATGAGCAAATTATAAAATTCGAAATATATGTAGCACATATAAATCATATGATAAGAGAAGAAGCTATTGATGATGAAAAATATGTTGAAGATTATTGTAACAAAAATAATATAAAATGTCACATAAAAAGAATAGATGTAGTTAAAATTGCAAACGATAAAAAAATTGGAACAGAAGAAGCTGGAAGAAAAGCCAGATATGAGTTTTTTGAAGAAATATTGAAAAGAACAAATTCAAATAAAATTGCAATAGCACATAATATAAATGATAAAATTGAAACAATAATAATGCATTTACTTAGGGGAAGTGGACTTTCAGGACTTAAAGGGATAGAGCCAATAAGAGATAATAAGTTTATACGACCACTGATAGAATGTGAACGCAGTGAAATAGAGCAATACTGTGAAAAGTATGAATTGAATCCAAGAATAGATAAAACAAATTTTGAAAACGAATATACAAGAAATAAAATACGCAACATAGTTATTCCATACATAAAACAAGAATTTAATCCTAATATAGTTCAAACATTAAGTAGATTATCAGATGTTGCTATTGAAGAAATTAAATACATAAGTAAGCAAACGCAAAAAATATATCAGCAAATATTAATAGAAAAAGAAGATAGACAAATAATATTAAATTTGAAAAAGTTCAATGAACAAGAAAAAATAATTAAAAGTCAATTAATATTACTAACAACAAAACAACTAATGGGATCTACACAGGGAATAGAAAAAATTCATATAGAAGATATAATCAAATTATGTAGTAATAATGTAGGAAATAAATATCTAACACCAAATAAAAACATAAAAATTCTAATTAAAGATAAAAAAATAAATTTTATAAAAATATAGTAAGGACTTTAATCCGTAGAAAACTATAAAAATCGTAATAAAAAGGACACAAAAAAGTCATAAAAAAACTATTGAAAAAAATAAAAAGTTATGTTATAGTTTCAAATGTATAATAATAAATGGGAGGGCTTAAATGAAAAAAGGAATAAAGACATTAGCAATATGGTTGATAATGGCAGTAATAGTAATAGTTATATTATCATCAATAATGGAAAACAGTAGCTCAAAAATGACATATTCTGAGTTAATAACAAGTATTGAAAATAAAGAAGTTGAAAATATAAAGATTTCAGCAGATGGCAATTTAGCAACAATTAAGTTAAAAAATTCAAAAACTGAGAAAGAAGTTAATATACCAAGCTTAGATAGTTTTATGTCATATACGGAGGAATACCTAAAGACAGGGGAAATTTCATTAGATGAAGAAAAAGAATCAATTTGGATTACAGTATTAAGTTTAGTATCACCATTTGGATTATTAATAATTTTCTTCATATTCTGGTTTATGATGATGAGTGGCGGAAACCAAGGCGGAGCTAAAAATATGACATTTGGAAAAAGCAAAGCAAGACTTGTAAATGCAGGAGAAAAAAATAGAGTAACATTTGATGATGTTGCTGGTGTTGATGAAGAAAAAGAAGAATTAGAAGAAATAGTAGAATTTTTGAAAAATCCAAAGAAATTCACAGATATGGGAGCGAGAATTCCAAAAGGTGTATTATTAGTTGGGCAACCAGGTACAGGTAAAACATTATTAGCAAAAGCGGTAGCAGGAGAAGCAGGAGTACCATTTTATACAATAAGTGGTTCAGACTTTGTAGAAATGTTTGTCGGTGTAGGAGCTTCAAGAGTAAGGGATTTGTTTGAACAAGCAAAGAAAAATGCACCATGTATTATATTTATAGACGAGATTGATGCAGTTGGTAGACAAAGAGGAGCAGGATTAGGAGGAGGACATGATGAAAGAGAACAAACATTAAATCAGTTACTTGTTGAAATGGATGGATTCTCAGACAATGAGGGTGTAATAATATTAGCTGCAACAAATAGACCAGATGTATTAGATAAAGCATTATTAAGAGCTGGAAGATTTGATAGACAAATAGTAGTATCAAGTCCAGATGTTAAGGCAAGAGAACAAATACTAGAAGTACATGCACGTAAGAAAAGAATATCAGAAGATGTTGACTTAAAAGTTATTGCAAAAAACACATCAGGTTTTGCTGGGGCAGACTTGGAAAATGTATTAAATGAAGCAGCATTATTAGCAGCAAGGAGAAATTACAAAGAAATCGGAATGAAAGAAATAGAAGATGCTATGGTAAAAGTAACTATGGGACCAGAAAAGAAAACAAGAGTAAGAAGTGAAAAAGAAAATAGATTAGTTGCATATCATGAAGCAGGTCATGCTGTTGTGAGCAGATATTTAACAACCCAAGACCCAGTACATCAAATATCAATAATACCACGTGGTATGGCTGGTGGATATACAATGTATAGACCAACAGAAGATAAATCATTTATGTCAAAAACAGAAATGGAAGAAAACATAGTATCACTATTAGGTGGTAGAGTGGCTGAATCATTGATATTAAATGATATATCAACAGGTGCAAGTAATGATATAGAAAGAGCATCACAAATAGCAAGAAACATGGTTACTAAATATGGTATGAGTGACAGAGTTGGAGCAATAATGTTTGGAGGAGGTCAAGGAGAGGTATTTCTTGGCAGAGATTTTGCACAAACTAAAGATTATTCAGAAGAAACAGCAGGAATAATTGATGAAGAGGTTAAAAAAATAGTTGATAAAGCATATAATAGAGCAAGAGAGATTTTAAGTGAACATGTTGATAAACTTCATGCAGTTGCAGGAGTATTGCTAGAAAAAGAAAAAATTGAAGGAAAAGAATTTGATGAAATTTTTAAAGAATAAATTTCACAATAAATTTACAATAGAGCATATATTTTTTGTAATAGAAGAAAGAGCGTAGAAATACGCTCTTTCAGACTGTTGACAAAGTATATAAAAATATTTTGTTTAACAGTCTTTCTTTTTTTTATAAAATGTTGTAAAATAATAGTGTCCTTATTCAACCAATAAAAGGGCAATAAAATGTAGTATTTTCTTAGGAAAAGACTGCATTTTTTCTTGCTTTATGATATAATTGTTTTGGTTGAATAAGGAGTTGATAGATATGTTTAATAAAATAGAAAATATACAAAGTGAAATCATATTGTACAGTCTAGAAGATTTAGTACCACAGGAAAGTATTTACAGAAAAATTGATAAGTACATTGATTTCACTTTTATCTATGATAAGGTAAAAGATTTGTATTGCCAGAATAATGGAAGAAATTGTGTTGACCCAGTTGTATTGTTTAAATTAGTATTTATCCAAACAATAGATGGTATTAAATCTATGAGAAAAACATGCGAGAAAATTAAAGTAGATTTAGAATATAGATGGTTTTTAGGAATACCTCTAGGTAAATCTACTCCACATTATTCAACATTCAGTCAAAATTACATACGAAGGTTTCAAGGTACAACAATATTTGAAGAGATATTTACTCAAATAGTTGAACAAGCTGTTAATCTTAATTTAGTAAGTGGCGAAACATTTTTTACAGATTCAACACATAAAAAGGCAAATGCCAATAAGAATAAATTTCATGAAGAGGTACAAAAAGTTGTAAAACAAAGAAAAGAATGGTTAGAGAAAGAAATAAATGCAGAGCGTAAGAATCAAGGATATAAAGAATTTAAATTCAAAGAGGAAATTGAAGAAAAGAAAATCAAAGTTAGTAACACAGATTCAGAAAGTGGTTACTATCATAGAGATAATAAAGAAAAAGGATTTATGTATTTAGACCATAGAACTGTTGATTCCAAATGTAATATAATTGTTGATTGTCATATTACTAAAGGAAATGTACATGATTCGCAACCATATATAAGTAGAATGGAATATATAAAAAACAAATTTGGATTTAATATAAAAGAAGTTGGTGTAGATTCAGGTTATGATACAACTGACATAAAAAAATATTTTGAAGATAATAATATATTTGGAGTAATTGCATATAGAAGATATCAACAAGGAAATACAAACATAAGAAAATATGAATTTAAATATAATAAAGAACAAGATTGTTACATATGTCCTAAAACAGGAGTAACATTACTATATACTGGAAGAGTTGATAGAAATGGATACAAATATTATTCAGATAGAGAAAATTGTCAAGGATGTCCGCATATAAATGAATGTTGTAGAACCCAAGGATATAGAATAATAAGAAGATTAATTTGTGAAGAGTTAAATGAAAATGCAAGAGAACGAAGATTATCTGAAAGAGGTAAACAATTATATAAATTAAGAAAAGAGAAAATTGAAAGAAGCTTTGCAGATAGTAAAAATAATCATGGATACAGATATGCTATGTATAGAGGAATTGAGAAAAATCAAAATTATACATGGCTGATTTGTGCTGCACAAAATATGAAAAATATAGCAATCAAGAAGGAAAAGGTATGTGAATAATGCTCCATATTATTAATTTTAGACCAATTTTTTAAGAATAAATAATTTATTTCAAAAAATAAAAAGAAGGACTGTTGAACAAAATATTTTTATATACTTTGTCAACAGTCTGAAAGAGCGTAGAAATACGCTCTTTCAGCTGTATAAGAAAAGATAATGGCAAATTTATCTATTGACAAAATTTGATAAATGTAGTAATTATATTATATATGAAATAAAGAGAAAAGAGTGATGAATACATATGAGAATACAAGATTTGGCAATAGTATTTTTAATAATAATACTACCAATTTCAATAATACTTGCAGCATATACGCAATATCAAATACAAACAATAAATGCCCAAACATTATATGATAATAAACTTTCATCAGCTACATATGATGCCATAAGGGCATTTCAAATAAACACTGGAGAAAATAAATTAAGTGACTTAAATAACTCAAGAGTAAGAGATTTAGAAGCATCTGTTTCAACATTTAGAAATTCAGTAATGTCAACATTTGCACTCGATGGGTATTCACAAGATGATCTAAACAGTTATATACCAGCATTAGTATATACACTATACGACGGATTTTATATCTATTCACCATATAAAAATATGAATTATAGATATGAAACACAAAAAAATCCTAATGGAACTGACAAAACAGATTCAAAAGAGAATGTATTATATGATAAAGAGAAACCGAAAGATGGAAACGGAGATAACATATATGGATTAAAACCATATATATCTTATAGTTGTAGATATAGAAAAGGAGATAATATAGATGTAATAATAACATATGCATTAGATAACCATATAACAGTGCAAGGTATGATAGGAAATGAATATGTAAATAGAGATGGATATTTAATTGATAACATTGATATTAGTGACACAGGAGAAGTGACATATAATGGGGTTGAAATTAAAACAGAACAACTAAAAGAACATATTCCATTATATGATAATTCAACAACATATTCTTACATAAAGTTACAAGGTATGAAATTCTATTTAGACAAAAAACAACAAGGTAAAGAAAAAGTAATTGCTCGTTTAAATGAGAATACTTTAACAGTTCAATGCGAAAATGCAAAGGATAGTGATACATATGAAAAATACAGAGAATTTATAGAAGAAAAAAATACACTAGCAAAAGATTATTATAAAGATGCTTATAATTTTACAGAATGGTTTAAAAATGAAAGTGGTTTAGTCAATTTAACATATGATGATGCATATGATACAGTGGTTAATGAGGATGGCACTGTTAATTCAGGGAAAAAAGTTTGGGAAGGTAATACAACACCAATATTTCAATTTAGCGATTCAACAGGCCCCAATATAGAAAATGAATTATCAAGCTTTAATCAACATAGATTAGCAGTAATAAGACATAAAATAGAAGTAAATTTAGCAATAGCAATAGCAAACTATAACAATTATTCGGGTGCAAATAATGTGTTTCAAATGCCTGATTTAAAGGAAAATGAATGGGATTATATTATACATAATATATCTTTAATAAGTTTCTTACAAGGATTACCAATAGGTGGAAAATTATATAATGGATATTCAATAGTAACAAATTCAGAAAGCGAAGAGGTTGTACTTGAACAAAATATTTATATATTATGTGAAGATGAAAATCACAAAAAAGAATATTGTAGAATTGGAGACAGGAACATTAGTAATAATGGAACATTAACAATAGCAGTAGGGAATTATGCTCAAGATGTTGGAAGTGCTGGAAGACTGAATTTGGATTTTAGAAGAGATGTGATAACAAATAATGATTCTGGAAGAACATTTTATTATTATCCAATTCAAGATTACAACCCATCATATAATAGCATAGTTATGCAAAATAATGTTAATACATATGATGATATATATGCATATGTAAAAAGCCAGACTGATGAGTTGAAAAGGGCATTCTATACAGCACTTGGAAGAGAAAGAGCCAGTAAATATAAGACTTTGGAAGATTATGGACTTTAAATTTTGAAATAAGTAATGGAGGAACAAAAATGAATTATGCAGATATTAAAATAGCAGATGTAGCAAATGGTAGAGGAGTTAGAGTATCATTATTTGTAAGTGGATGCAACCATCATTGCAATGGGTGTTTTAATCCACAAGCATGGGACTTTAATTATGGAAAAAAATTTACAGAAGAGGATATAGATAAAATAATAAATGAATTAGATCATCCATATGTAGCAGGCCTTTCAATTTTAGGAGGAGAGCCATTAGAATATCAAAATCAGCAAGGGTTATTACCTTTATTAAAAAAAGTAAAGGAAAAATTCCCTGAAAAAGACATATGGTGTTATACAGGGTATACATTTGATAAAGACATAGTAGGAAATATGTTTGATAATTGGGAAGAAACTAAAGAAGTAATGTCATATATAGATGTATTAGTAGATGGAAAATTCGAAGAAAGCAGAAAAGACTTAAACTTAAAATTTAGAGGGTCTTCAAACCAGAGAATAATAGATGTGCCTCAGTCATTAAAAGTACATAAAGTGATTCCATATAAAGTATAAATTAAAAGAAAACATTAATTTAGAAAATATTGTAAAAGACTTGACAATCTAAGTTTAAATAATGTATAATAATTAGCGTATATAGGATGAGAACAAACGAAATCCCACATACAGTGTTCTAAACGCCGGAAGGAGGGGAATATTAATGTCAGAAATTAAAGTTAATAATGGAAATATAGAAGATGCACTAAAAAGATTTAAGAGACAATGTGCAAGAAATGGGGTTCTTCAAGAAGTTCGCAAAAGAGAACATTATGAAAAGCCAAGTGTAAAAAGAAAGAAAAAGTCAGAGGCAGCTAGAAAAAGAAAATTTTAATAAAAAAATTCCATGATTTATCATGGGATTTTTTTTATGCAATTATAAATGTTTTTTGAAAAAAGCTTGAATAATTAATTCAAAATATATTATACTATATAATAGCGAAAAATGGAAAATAGTTTAAAACAAAGGAAAGGAAGGATATTATGCAATATAAAGAAAAAGAAATAAAAGAAGGAATAAAAATACATGAGATACAGACAAATAAATTCAAAACTAATTTAATAGCAGTATTTCTAAGTATGCCAATAACAAGAGAACATGTTACTGAAAACTTATTATTATCAGCAGTATTAAGAAGAGGAAGCAAAAATATGCCAACATTAGCACAAATAAGTCAGGAAATGGAAGAAATGTATGGGGCAAGCTTTGACTGTGGACTAGATAAAACAGGAGATAATCACATATTAAAATTTTATATTGAATCAATAAATGACAAGTTTATTCCACAAAAAGATGAAAATGTGTTGAAAACTTCAATAGAAAAGATACTTGAGATTGTATTTGATCCCCTAGTAGAAAATGGAGCATTTAAAGAAGAATATGTAAAACAGGAGAAAGAAAATGCTAAAAGAATAATAGAAGGAAAGACTGATAATAAAGCAAGGTATGCATTTGATAGATGTGTAGAAGAAATGTATAAGGGACAACCATATGGGCTATATAAATATGGTTATGTTGAAGATTTAAATACAATTACAGCAATTAAGTTATATGAGTATTATAAAAAAATGATTTCAGAATGTAAAATAGATATATTTGTATCAGGAGATATAAATGGAGTAACACAAATAGTGGAACAAAATATAAATATTCAAAAATTACAAGAAAGAAAACCAAATTATAAAATAAATAAAATAGAGCCAAAAGAAACAGTACAAGAAAAAGAAATCAAAGAAGAGATGGATGTAACACAAGGAAAAATAACAATAGGATTAGATTTACATTTGGATAATGAAAAACAACAATATGATGTAATGGTATATAATGCAATTTTAGGAGGAACAGCAAATTCAAAAATGTTTCAAGAAGTACGAGAAAAAGCAAGTTTGGCATATTCGGCTAGTTCAAGCTATGTGAGATATAAAAGCAATATATTTATAAAATGTGGAATTGAAATAAAAAATTATGAAAAGGCAATAAATATAATACGTAAACAACTAGAAGACATGAAAAATGGTATGTTTTCTGACAAAGATATAGAAAATGCTAAAAAGGGTATAATATCTGGAATAAAAGGAATAAATGATGAACAAGATACTGAGATAACATATTACTTTGGACAAGAATTAACAGATGCAAAAACCTCATTAGAAGAATATATAGAGAAAATTCAAAAGGTAACAAAACAAGATATAGTAAAAATTGCGAACTCAGTAAGTGCAAATACAATATATTTCTTAAAAGATTTTGCTTAATTAAATAATTTTTAGAAAATATAAACAAAAGTAAGGAGGAATTAAAATTTAAAATGAAAATTATAGAAAATTCAAAAGTGCAAGAGAAAATATATGTAGAAAAACTTGAAAATGGGTTAACAGTAATGATTATACCTAAAAAGGGTGTTCAGAAAAAATATGTTATATGGGGAACAAATTATGGTTCAAATGACAGTAAATTTGTAGTGCCAGGAGAAACTAAAGAGACAGAAGTACCAAAAGGCGTGGCTCATTTTTTGGAGCATAAAATGTTTGAACAAGAAAACGGAGTAAATAGTTTAGATGCACTTACAGCATTAGGAGTAGATGCAAATGCATATACAACAAATGACCATACAGCATATTTGTTTGAATGTACAGAGAACTTTTACCCAGCATTAGATGAATTAATGGATTATGTGCAACATCCTTATTTTACAGATGAAAATGTAGAAAAAGAAAAGGGAATAATCGGTCAGGAAATAATGATGTATGATGATTATCCAGAATGGAAAGTGTATTTGAATGCATTAGAAGCAATGTATTATGAACATCCTGTAAAACTGGACATAACAGGAACAATAGAAACAATAAGTCATATAGATAAAGACATTTTATATAAATGTTATAACACATTTTATAATCCATCAAATATGGCAATGGTAATTTGTGGAGATTTTGAACCAGAAACATTATTAGAAGAAATAAAAAAGAGATTAATTGATAAAAAAGCAAATGGAGAAATTAAAAGGATATATCCAGAAGAAAAAGAAGAAATTGTAAAACAAAAAATAGAACAAAATATGGATGTAAGCCAACCATTATTTACAATAGGTATAAAAGATAAGCTAGCAGAAACAAAAGAAAGAGTTCGTAAACATATCACAATAGAAATATTGTTAAATATGATAATTGGTAAAAGCTCAAAATTATATAAAGAATTATATGATGAAGGAATAATATATACTGTTCCAAGTCTTGATTATGAATTTGCTAGGGGATATGCACATGTTCTTATAACAGGAAAATCTCCAGAGCCTGAAAAAGTATATGAAAAATTTAAAGAGGCAGTAGCAAAGATGAAAGAACAACCAATAGATAATTCAGAGTTTAACAGAATAAAGAAAAGAATATATGGAGAATATGTAAAAGAATATAATGATACATCAGATATTGCCAGAATGTTTTTAGCAGACTATTTTAAAGAAATAAATAGTTTTGATTATTTAGAAGAAATATCTACAATTAATGAACAATATGTCGAACAAATATTAAAAGAAGTGTTTGATGATAACAAGATGATTATTTCTGTAATAAAAAGGGCATGATTGTAATTTATTTGAATTAATGTAACACAAAAGTAATATAAATTATGAATAAAAAGATAGAATAATTTCATAAAATGTAGCAATTTGCCGAAAAATGGTTAAATTAAAGGAAAAACGTCATACGAAAATTGAAAAAAATGAAATATTTTATTGACTGAGCTGTAAAAATATGTTAATTTATAAATGTACAGACAAATAATTGTAAAAAAAGGAGAGAGGCTACATGTTAAATGATGAAATTTGTAGATTAAGAGATAAATTAAATGAAAGTATTGTTACAGGAAAAGATTATAGTATTATTTATAAACTAAGTATTGAACTTGATGAACTTATTGCAGAATATTATAGAAAAAATAAAAGAGTTTGTTAATAATTATATATTAGCAAAAATAAAGAAACTAAATTCTTATTATTCAGAGCAAAAAAATAGAAACGAGAAAGTATTAATATTTTAATATTTTCTCGTTTTACGTATGGAGGCGACACCCGGATTTGAACCGGGGATCAGAGTTTTGCAGACTCGTGCCTTACCACTTGGCTATGTCGCCATAAAAATAATATATGGAGCAGGTAACGGGAATCGGACCCGTAACTTAACCTTGGCAAGGTTATGTTTTACCACTAAACTATACCTGCGAATGTTAGCTTTATTATAATATCAAAATATTTAGTATTTGTCAAGAAAATAAAAAATAATTTTAATAAAATAAAGCTTCTAAATGATATGTATAATTTTTTACCATAGTATTATAAAAATCAAAACAATTTTTTTTAAGAATAGGATTAGCATTATAAATATTTAGTGTTAATACATTTTTGTTATTAATACTAACAGTAAGATAGCCTATGGTAGAATTAGCAGGTAAAGGGGCTTTAAAAGTAGTATTACAATATATATATATGCTAACATCATTAATATGATTACAATTTACTGGCAGAAAATTATATGGTAAATTTTCTAAAACAGCATCTACATTATTAGAAAGAGCTTTTTTTATTGCAAAACTAGAAGAGTTACATATTTTCCAATTTGAGAATTCATTCAAAATTTTTTCATTAATATTTACCATTTCAAAATTTTTAAAAGCATATTTAATTAATTCATTGCTATCTTTAGTTCTATCTTTTTTTGTATCAGCACCAAGAACTATGCAAATCAAATCCATATTACCACGTTTAATAGAAGTTACAAGACAACGATTTGCACCATTTGTAAAACCAGTTTTAACACCATAAACACCATCTAAATTACCAAGAAGTTCATTTGTATTAGATAAGTTTTTTGAATATCCATTAATAGAAACAGTATAATTTTTAGTTCCAACTAAATTACGAAAAACTTCATTTTTTAAGGCATAATTTGTAATAAGTGCAAGTTCATATGCAGTAGTATAATGGTCTTCATTGTCAAGACCATGAGGAGTAACAAAATGAGTAGATGTAAGATTTAATTCAGAAGCTTTTGTATTCATTAAATCTGCAAAACCATCAACACTTCCACCAATATATTCAGCAAGTGCAACAGCAGCGTCATTACCAGAGCATAGTAATAAACCATATAGTAAATTTAATACAGATATTTTATCATTTGTATGGAGGCCAAGGCGTGAACCTCCTGTACTTGCTGCTTTGGATGAAACAAGTACAATGTCATCTAAATTACTTTTTTCTATTACAATAATAGCTGTCATAATTTTAGTAGTTGATGCCATTTTTCGTTTTTCATTTTCATTTTTTCCATATAAAATAGTACCTGATAAGCGGTCATAGACTATAGCAGCCCTAGAATTTATGGTGGGCTCTGTAGTAATTTCAGATGAAGTATTAATTACAGAAGAAATATCAGAAAAATTCTCAAAATCTTCATCATCAGCAAAAACTGGTAAAACATATAAAAAAATCGTTATAAATAAACATAGTAAAGCTTTATAAAATTTCACAGTAAATCCTCCAACACAAAATGAAAAATATAAAATAATCTTATAAAATATATGAAAAAATATTGATTTTATTCTTCAAAAGAAGTATAATAAATAATGTATTAAACTCAAAAAATGAGAAAGGATGAATTAAATGAAAAAGAAAAGATTCTGTATAATAATTGCAGTAATGGCAATAGTAGCATTTTTATTAAGTTATATAATAAGTTATGCTAATACAAGTGAGACAATATATGTTAATTTGACAAAATTAGATACTAATGGAATAGGATATGGAATAGGAAATCCAACAACAGCAAATGAACCAGGACAACCAGCAACAAATGCATATATATGGAACATAACAACATATAATTCTAACAATGTAAATGATATTAGTAACACACAAAGAAACTTATATTGTATAAAAGCAAATTACGGAGACTCATGGAATACAAACAAAGATACAATAGTAGGATACAAATTATCATATGACTTACAGTCTGATAGAAAAAATTTATTAGATAAGATTGTAGATAATGGAAAAGATGTTAATGATATACTAAAAACATTGTTATCTGAATCAGGATATTATAGAGAACTTTTATGGATATTAGATAATGCATATATAAAAGGACAGACAGATAAAAAAGAGTTTTTAAGCAGTATAGGAATCAATTATGATTCTACAGAAAAAGCGTATTATTATACTCCAATAGAGGGATATGATTATAGTGCACTTGCATCAGCAAATGGGTATACAGAAGCAAATTTAATTACAGATGAAGATATAAAGGCTGTGCAAAGAGCAGTAATTTGGTATTATACAAATTATTTAACAGATACAACAAATGATGCTGTATTTAATCAAAAATCTAAAACAGATTGGTTAACAATAACATCTGATGGTACAACATACAAGCAATTAGCTGATTTTAATAAATTTGAAGAAACAGAAAATGGCCCACTTAGAAATGAACAAGCACAGATATTGTATAATTATTTAGTAGATGCAGCTTCAAAGAATGCTAGTAAGTATACAGAAGAAAATAATTATACAATAACTAAAGGAGTAACTGTAAATACAACAGGATTAACCCAAAACTCTAATGGAAAATACAGACTATCTGCAACTAGAGTAGATTCAAACTATGTGGTAGGACCAATAATTATAGATAAAAATGACTCTTTAGCAGATGGAATATCAATAACTGTTACAAATCAAGATAATAGTGATATACAATATACTTTTACAGATAGTAGAGGAAATTCTCTTCAAACAACTAACATAAAAGATTTAGTTGGAAGAGCAGAAGGATTTTATATAACTGTATCAAGAAGTGGTATAGAAAAAGTAAATATAAAAATAAATACAACACAAGAAACTACAAAAAAGACATTGTGGTTAGATGGAACTGAAACTGCAGATGCAATAGAATTAAATTCAGAACAACCAATAGTAGAAGTAACAAGAGCAACAAAAGAAATACCAACAGAATTTGAAGCACAACCAAATGAATTTGATTTAGCATTACGTAAATACATAACACAATTAAATGGAACAAACTTGAAAGATACTAGAATACCAAATATTGATGAAACAACACTACAAACAGCTACAACAGCAACATACAAACATAGAAAAGATCCAGTAGTGGTTAAGGATAATGATGAGGTAACATATAACATTTCAATATATAACGAAGGCAATAAAGAGGGGTATGCTACAAAAATAATTGATCAATTACCAGCAGGTTTAATTAACTCACCAAATAATTCATCAACAGTTGTTTCTAAAGATAAATCTGGAAACATAAAAAACACTTATAAATTAGCATATGATACTATGACAAATCAAATATTACTTACTATTGTAAATACAACCGAAAATCCAGCAAAGACATTAAAAGCTTATACAGCAGGCAGTTTAGATTCTGAAGTAATTGAAATAAAATGTAAAGTAACACAAGAAGCTGATACAAAAAATCAGATAATATTAACTAATGTTGCATGGATAAGTGAAGCTTATGATGCACAAGGCACAACTACAGTAGATAGAGATTCTCAACCAGAAACATTCCCAAATGTAAATAAAAATAACATGCAAACATATAAAGGAGATTCATCAAATGATGAGGATCTATCAAAAAAAGACAATTTTTATAAAGGTGAGCAAGATGATGATGACTTTGAAAAATTAGTAATTATGCCAGAAGAAAAAATATTTGATTTAGCATTATTCAAACATATTGCAGCAATAAGCAAAGACCAAACAATAGAAAATGGAGAATATGTAACAGATAACAAAAATATTGATGGAACATATTTAAGAGCACCTGTTGTAACAGCAATAAATCCAGAAACAGGAAAAATAACATATAAAGAAGATAATAAAGAAGCATTAACTGTAGAACCAGGTGATTATGTATTATATACAATTAGAGTGTACAACGAAGGCGAAGTTAATGGATATGCAAGCAAAATAAAAGATACATTACCAATAGGATTAGAATTTGTTGTTGGCAATGAAGAATATAATGGAAAATGGAATTTAGATGGAATGGACAAAGATGGAAGACAAGTAGTATCAACAACATGGTTTGCTAAAGGACAAGGAGCAGAATTAAATGCAGTAGAGGGAGATTCAAATTATAAAGCAAATCTTTTATATGCATTAAAAAAAGACGGAGCAATAAGTACAACAGACCCAGAAAATCCTGATTATATAGATGCACAAGTACTATGTAAAGTAACAGAAAATGCAACATCTGATAGAGTTTTAGTAAATTATGCCCAAATAGCAGATGACAGTGATGAAAATGGAAACCCTATAGATGATATAGATTCAACTCCAGATAACTTTGTAAATCCAGACAGAGAATTTGAAGATGATGAAGATTTAGAAAGAATAAAAGTAAGGACACCAGGACAATATGATTTAGTTTTAGTTAAAGAAGATAAAGATGGAGTACAATTAAACTCAACAGCAAAATTTGAAATAACAACAAATGGTGTTAAAGAAGAAAAAGAAATAACAGGTAGATTGACAATAGCACAAAATGTACCTGTAGATGCAGACCATTTAACAGATGATGTGTATGTAATAAAAGAAACAAAAGCACCAGATGAATATTGCGAATTTGATGGAACAATAACAGTAACAGTATCAAAAAGCATAAAAGCTGATGGCTCAGGATATGAAAAGAGCATTAAATATACAGTAGTGGATTCAAAAGGAAATGATATTACAAATAAAAAAGATGCAAATGTATATTTGAATGATGATGGAAATATATATGTTGAAGTTAAAAACTATAAAGAGCCAGAAATACATAAAGGTGTAAAAGATGTAACAAATCAGGATTCAGGATATAATGCAGATGAAGTTCATTCTTGGGTAATAGAATCAGGAATACCTAAGAACGTAGATGACTATAAATTTTATGATATAATTGATGATATTGATTATAGACTAAAATTTGAAGGAAAAGAAAATGTTACAGTAAAAATAGGAAACACAAAATTAACAGAAGGAACAGACTATAAAATAACATATACAGAAAATGCAACAGGAGTTCAAGATAAAACAAAATCTGGAACATTAACACTAACATTTATAGATATAGATAATGGCATGCAAGCATCTGACAAAATAAAGAATAATGCAGGAGAAAAAGTTCAAGTAACATTTAAAACAACATTTGCTAAAGATGAAAACGGAAAACTTTTAGCAGCTATGGGAGAACAAATAGAAAATCAAGCAAAACTTGAATATACAAATACATCAAGTGATAACAAAGTAGTAAAAGAATCAGAAAAGCCAGAAGTACATACAGGTGGTGTAACATTATACAAATATTATGTAGCAAACAATCAAAAAGTTTCATTAGCAGGAGCAAAATTTGGAATCTATGCAACAGAAGAAGATGCTAAAAATAACAAAAATGTTATATCAACAGCAGAATCAGATGAAAAGGGTATAGTGAAATTTATAGGTTTACAATATGGCGGAGATGCAAAATCTGATGAAAACAACAAAACATCAAATGGAACATATGAATATGATGCGGACAAAGCAAGCACAAAATATTGGGTAGCAGAAATTGAAGCACCAGCAGGATATCAGAAATATAGTGGAATAATTGAAGTAACAATAAATAAAGATAGCTATAATGAAGAAAAGATTCAATATGAAGTTGAAAATGCTAAATTAAACTTTGATTTAGCACTAAGAAAATTTATAACAGAAGTTGAGGGAAAAGAAGTAACATCAAGAGTACCACAAGTAAAAATAGATAATGGAAAAGTTACATATGAACATAGTAAAGACCCTGTAACAGTACATGTAGATGACACAATAATATATACATTAAGAATATTCAATGAAGGAAATATAGATGGATATGCAAGTGAAATAGAAGATGATATTCCTGAATATTTAGAATATTTACCAGATGAAGAAACAAATATTGATTATATGTGGAAAATGTATGATAAAGATGGAAAGGAAACTACAAATCCAGAAGAGGCAGTTAAAGTAAAAACAGCATATTTATCAAAAGACAATGGTACTGATAAATTACTAAAAGCATTTGACGGTACAAATATAAATTATCAAGATGTAAAAATAGCATTTAAAGTAAAAGATCCAAATTCAAATACAACAATTATTACAAACCATGCTCAAATATCTGATGATAGTGACAAAGATGGAAATCCTATAGAAGATATTGATTCAAAACCAGGAGAATGGAATGATGGGGAAGATGATCAAGATGAAGAAAATGTTAAAGTAGAATACTTCGATTTAGCATTATTAAAATTTGTATCAAAAGTAATCGTTATAGAAGATGGAAAGGAAAAAATAACAGAAACAGGATATAATGGACATGAAGATCCAGAGCCAGTAGTCAAAGTAGAGTTGCATAAAAAGAAAATAAATGAAGTTACTGTTAAGTTTGGTTATGGAATAACAATAACAAATGAAGGTGACATTCCTGGATATGCAACAGAAATTACAGATTACATTCCAGAAGGTTTAAGATTTGAAGCATCTGATAATCCACTATGGAAAGACGAAGGAAATAATGTAATATCTACAAAGCAATTAGAAAATACATTATTACAACCAGGAGAAAGTGCAACAGTAGAAGTTATACTTACTTGGATAAATGGAGCAGATAATTTAGCATTAAAAACTAATACAGCTGAAATATCTGAAGATAAAAATGAATATGATGTGCCAGACAGAGATTCAACACCAGACAATAAAAAAGAAGGTGAAGATGATATAGATATTGCAAAAGTTATACTAGCTATAACAACAGGTATTGCAAAAACATATTTTTCATTAACAGTAGGACTATTAGCAGTAGTATTAGTAGGAGTTATACTAATTAAGAAATTCGTAATATAAAAAAATAAATTAAGAGCCGAAAACCAAAGGTAAAATTGGGGTCGGTTCTTTTTTTGCCCTTGGGCAAAAAAGGAACCGACCCTAATTTGCCCAAAAATTTAGTAAAAATAAACATTGATTTTTTTGTCGAGAAAATATATAATTTATATAAAAAAATAAACCAAAGAGAGGTAGATGAAAGATGAAGAAAAAAATTGCAATTATTGGAGTTATTTTACTTACAATAGCATATATAATTTTTCATATTGTCAGTTATGCTGGAAATGAAGTTATATATGTAGGATTAAATACTACCCATCCAAATGGAGATGGATATGGATTAGGTAGCCCTAAAAGTGGAGGATTAGGTATATGGAATTTAAGAAACTATGACTCGACAGACAGAAATAATGAGAGTAGTATTCAGAAAGAATTATATTGTTTAAAAGGCGATTATGGAGAAACTTGGAATCAAAATTCAGCTACAGTAATAGAATACAATTTATCATATGATTTAGACACAGAAAGAGAAAAATTATTGCAATTATTAGGGGGAGCAAGTAGTGATGCCAATACAGTTGTAACAGAAATTTTAAGTGATAGTACTTCTGGAATTTATAAAGAATTATTGTGGGTAATAGATAATGCATTTATTCCAGGTAAATCAGATAAAGAGCAATTACTTAAAAAATTAGGAATATTGTATGATTCAAAGGAAAACTTATATTATTATAAATCACCAGATAATTATGATTATTCTGATAAAATTTATAACTTCGAATGGACTACAACATTGACTGAAACAGATATAAAAGCTGTCCAACAAGCAGTAATTTGGTATTTCGCAAATGCAAAATTAGATAATGATGCAACATTTGATAAAACAAATGCAACAGATTGGTTAACAATAACAGATGATGATGGGAATACATATCTTCAATTAGTTGATTACAAAAACCGGAGAAGGGGCTGCAAGATATGACCAAGCCAATATTTTATATAATTATTTGATAGATTCAGCAATAAAAAATGCAGATAAATATACTTCTAATGGATACAAAAAACCAGTAGAAATGAATTTAACAGAACTTACATCAAATGCAGATGGCAAATATGAAATAGATTCTAATAGAAATGGTGACAATTATATAACAGGACCAATAAAAATAACTAAAAACAATGACCTTAATTATGATATAAAATTAAAGATAACAAATTCTGTAACTGGAGCTGAAATTAATTCATCAAATTATATATTTACAGATGCAAATGGAACATCATTAGGAACAACTGATATTACTACACTAGCAGGAAGAGCAGATGGATTTTATATATCAATTCCTAGAACTGTTGCTAAAGAAATAGACATAGATGTAACAATAAATTATAACACCAAAATTAAGAAGATATGGTTAGTAGGAACAGAAAATGAAAATACTTCAGTTACACTTAATTCAGAGCAACCAGTACTTGAGGTGTCAGAAGAATTACAAACAGATAGTGTGAAATTGACAGCAATACCAAAAGAATTTGATTTAGCATTACGTAAATATATAACAAAACTTAATGGGGCTGATATAGCAGATACAAGAGTTCCAAATATATCAGAAGACACATTACAAAATGGAACAACTGCAACATATAGACATAGAAAAGATCCTTTAGTTGTAGAAAATGGAGATATTGTTACATATAAAATAACTATATATAATGAAGGAAATAAAAACGGTTATGCAAGTGAAATAACAGATCAGTTACCAACAGGTTTGAAATATACAGGAGAAACAACAATCACATCAAATAAAAATACATATAATGTAACATATGATTCAAAAAACAATAAAATAATATTTACAACAACAACTGCAACAGCTTTGAATGCATATGAAGTTGGAAAATTAGATAATGAGACTTTAGAATTTACCTGTGAAGTTACAGCAACACCAGATACATCTAGTGATAAAATATTGACAAATGTTGCATGGATATCTAAAGCATATGATTTAGATGCAAATAAAGAAATTACAAACATTGGGGATGATAGAGACTCAAGACCACAGACATACCCAACTTTGGACAAAGATAGTATGGAAAACTACAAAGGGAACTCATCAAACAAAACAGATTTAACAGATAGTACATATTATTATGCAGGAGAACAAGATGATGATGATTTTGAGAAATTGGTTGTAGAGCCTCAAACGTCAATAACAGTAACAAAAACTTGGGATGATAATAATGACCAAGATGGATTGAGAAAAAAGATAACTTCAGTAAGTGTAAATTTATTAGCAAACAATCAAGTTGTAGATACAGCAAGCTTAACTCCAAATAATTCTTGGACATATACATTCAGCAACTTGCCAGTTAAGGAAAATGGAAATGTAATAACATATTCTGTTGCAGAAGCATCTGAAATTGAGGGATATGAAACAACAGTAAATGGCTTTACGATTACTAATACACATACACCAGAGATAACTCAAGTTTCAGTTGAAAAAATTTGGAATGATAACAATAACCAAGATGGAAAAAGACCAGACTCAATAAATGTAAACTTATTAGCAAATGGAACAGCAGTTGAGGGAAAAACAGCTACATTAAATGATGCGAACAGTTGGAAATATACATTTGCAAACTTACCAGTATATTCAAATGGAAATAAAATAACATACACAGTATCAGAACCAACATTGCCAACAGGATATACAAAAGAAATAACAGGAGATGCAACAACAGGCTTTATAATAACAAATACACATAAGATATTTGACTTAGCATTACGTAAATATATAACAAAAGTAAATGATACAGCACTAACAACAGCAAATACAAGAGTTCCCAATATATATGAAGATACATTACAAAATGGAACCACAGCAACATATAAACACAGAAAAGACCCTGTGCAAGTTGTACAAGGGGATGTAGTAACATATCAAATAGCAATTTACAATGAAGGGCAAAAAACGGGATATGCAAGCCAAATAATTGATCAATTACCAACAGGCTTAAAATATTCAGGAGATGCAACAATAATTTCTAAAAATGCTTCAGGAGCAAATAAAAACACATACAATGTAAACTATAATTCTGAAACAAACAGAATAACACTTGATATAACAGGTGTTGCAAAAGATTTGAACGCATATCAAGAAGGTAAATTAGATAAAGAAATAATAGAAATTAAATGTACAGTAGTAGCTGAAGCAGATACAACTAGCAAAAAAACACTAACAAATGTTGCATGGATAAGTGGGGCTTATGACACTGAAAATAATACATCAACTACAACAGACAGAGATTCTCAACCAGAAACAATTCCAAATGTTAATAAAGATAATATGGAAAAATATAAAGGAAATACAGAAAACAATGAAGACTTAACAGACAAAACATATTATTATAAAGGCGAGCAAGATGATGATGACTTTGAAAAATTGGTTATAGAACCAGAATCAACTAATGTTTCTGTAAAAAAAGTATGGGAAGATAATAATAATCAAGACGGAAAAAGGTTAACAGATATAACAATACAATTATTAGCAAATGGAACAGAAGTAGAAGGAAAAACAACTACATTAAATGAAAACAATAACTGGAATTATACTTTTAGAAATTTACCTAAGAAATCAGGTGGAACAAGTATAAATTACACTGTTAAAGAAATAGAAACAATAGATGGATATACATCAAAAACAACAGGAAGTATGGCAGATGGATATACAATAACAAATACACACACACCAGAAACAATAAATATTCCAATAAAAAAAGTATGGGAAGATAATAATAATCAAGATGGAATAAGACCAAAAAATATAACTATAACATTATTTGCAGATGGAGAAGAGGTTGAAGGTAAAAAAGTTCAAATAAAAGGAGACGAAAATGAGTGGACATATACATATGAAAATTTACCTAAATATGCAAATGGTGTAGAAATAATTTACACTATAAACGAAACTGGAGTGCCACAAGGATATGATTCAAGCAAAACAGGAGACATGGCAAATGGATTTACCATAACAAACACACATACACCAGAAGTTAGAAATATTTCAGTAAAAAAAGTATGGGTAGACAATGATAATCAAGATGGAATAAGACCAACATCAATAGAACTAATATTAAAAGCAAATGGCACAGAAAAACAAAGACATACACTAGAAGGAAATGGAAATGAATGGACATATACATTCACAAATTTACCAAAATATGAAAATGGAACAGAAATAACATATACAGTAGAAGAAAGTGGTGTTCCATCAGGATATAAATCATTAACAACAGGAAGTATGGCAGGAGGATTTACACTTACAAATACATATACACCAGGAAAAACAAGTGTAAAAGTAAAAAAAATATGGGAAGACAATAATAACCAAGATGGATTAAGACCAGATAAGGTAAGTGTAAGCTTAATTGCAAATGGAGATGAAAAAAATCCTGTACAAACAGTAGATTTAAATGAAGCAAATGGATGGGAATATACATTTACAGACTTACCAGAAAAATCAAATGGAAATGAAATAGAATACTCAATTATTGAAAATACAAAAATAGATGGATATACAACATCAATAAAAAATAATAATACAACAAGTACTGCTGGAGAAATTCAAACAACATCTGCACCAGAATATACAATAACAAATACACATGATACAGATGAAATAAGTATAACAGTAAATAAAGTATGGAATGATGATAATGATGCAGATAAAATAAGACCAACATCGATTGTGGTAAATGTTAAAAATGGAGAACAAATAGTAGCAACAATAACATTAAGTGCTGAAAACAACTGGACACATACTTTTGAGAATTTACCAGCAAAACAAAATGGAAATAACATTAATTATGTATTAGAAGAAGTTGAACCAGATGGATATACAGGAAATATTACAGAAAATAGTGCAAACAATTATACAATAACAAATACACATACACCTAATAAAGCATTTGACTTGGCATTACGTAAATATATTACAAGAATAAATAATAATGATTTGACAACATTAGGACTAGCATCAAGAATACCAAAAATATCGGAAGCAGCTTTAAAAACAGGTACTACAGCCGAATACCAACATAGAAAAGACCCGATAAAAGTAGAAGAAGGGGATATAGTAACATATCAAATAACAATATATAATGAAGGCGATAAAGACGGATATGCAAACCAAATAATTGACCAATTACCAACAGGATTAATATATAATCCAAGCAGTACAGTAACATCAAAAGATTCAAAAGGAGCAGATAAAAACACATACACTGTAACTTATGAAGCTTCAACAAATAGAGTAACATTTGATATTGTAAACACTGAAGGAAATTCAGCAAAAGACTTAAAAGCATATGCGACTGGAAATCTGGATAGTGAAACAATAGAAATAAAATGTAAAGTTGTATACAAGGCTGTTGTGGGAAATAAAAATATATTAACAAATGTGGCATGGATAAATGAAGCATATAATACAACAGATAAAAAGTCAGTTATAAAAGCGGGAGAAGACAGAGATTCAGAACCAGGAACAAAGCCAAATGTAAACAAAGATAATATGGAAAATTATAAAGGAGATACATCAAATAAAGATGATTTAGCAGATAGCACATATTATTATAAAGGTGAGCAAGACGATGACGATTTTGAAAAAATATATGTTAAAACATTTGATTTAAGCTTAAGAAAATTCATAATATCAGTAAATGGAGTAGAAATGAAAGACAATAAAGGAAAATACACAAGAGAACCAGATGTTGATATTACTGGACTAAAAAATGGAACATCAACAACAGCAATATATAAACATCCAAAAACTCCAGTGTCATTGAAAGTTGGAGATAATGTAATATATACAATAAGAGTATATAATGAAGGTGAAGTTGCTGGATATGCAAATGAAGTAAAAGATTATTTACCACCATATTTAATATATGTAGAAGATAGTGCAATTAATAAAAAGTATGGATGGCAAATATCAGAAAATGGAAGGATTGCGACAACTTCATGTTTATCAAACAAAGAAATTAGTGAATTTGATGGAACTAAATTAGCTTATGAAGACTTGCAAATAGAATGTAAAATTTCGGAAAATGCTATTCCAGATGAAAGTATAACAAATATAGCAGAGATTTCAGAATATAAATATGGAGACACAGTAATTACACAAGATATTGATTCAAAATCTGATAATATAACTGAGAAATTACCAGAAGATGAAAAATTACCAGATTATAAAAAAGACAAAGAGAAAGATGAATACATACCAGGAAATGAAGACGATGATGACTTTGAAAAAGTATATGTAAAAGAATTTGATTTAGCATTAAGAAAATTCATAACAAAAGTACAAGAAAAAGAAGTAACAACAAGAGAGCCACAAGTAAAAAATGAAGATGGAAAAATTTCATATGAGCATACAAAAGATCCTGTAACATTACATGTTGGAGATGTAGTAATTTATACATTAAGAATATATAATGAAGGAGAGATAGATGGATATGCAAGTGAAATAACAGACGATATACCAGAATTTTTAGAATATTTACCAGATGAAACCACAAATGTTGAATATATGTGGAAAATGTATGATGAAAATGGAAAAGAAACAACAAATGTACAACAAGCTTCAAAAGTAAAAACAACATATTTATCAAAAGATAATAGTAAAGACAATTTATTAAAAGCATTTGATGGAAATACATTATATTATAAGGACATAAAAATAGCATTTAAAGTAAAAGACCCAAATTCAAATACTTATATAATAACAAATCATGCACAAATATCTGATGATACTGATGAAGATGGAAATAAAATCAATGATAAAGATTCAGAAACAGATAAATGGAATGAAGGAGAAGATGACCAAGACATTGAAAATGTTAAAGTAGAATATTTCGATTTATCAATATTAAAATTTGTTTCAAAAGTAATAATACAAGAAAATGGACAAGAAAAAATAACTCAAACAGGATACAATGGACATGAAGACCCAGAGCCAGTTGTAAAAGTAGAATTACATAAAAAGAAACTAGATAATGTAATTGTAAAATTTGGATATTGTATAACTGTAACAAACGAGGGAGACATCCCAGGTTATGCTACAGAACTTAAAGATTATGTGCCAGAAGGACTAAAATTTGAGGCTATAGACAATCCAAACTGGACAGATGAGGGAGATAATGTGATATCTACAAAACAATTAGAGAAAAAATTATTACAACCAGGAGAAAGTGCAACTGTTGAAGTAGTACTTACATGGATAAATGGAGCAGAGAATTTAGCTTTAAAAACAAATATAGTAGAAATTTCTGATGACAGCAACGAATATGATGTGCCAGATAGAGATTCAACACCTGATAATAAAAAAGATGGAGAAGACGATATTGACATTGCTAAAGTAATTTTAGCTATTTCAACTGGTACTGCAAAAACATATTTTACATTAACAATAGGATTATTGGCTGTTGCTGGTATAGGTATTGTATTAATTAAGAAATACGTATTATAATAAAATAAAGAATCGAAACCAAAGGTCAATTTGGGGTCGGTTCTTTTTTTGCCCATTTTTTTAAAAATAAATATTTACAACAATAAAGGCTTATGATATAATCGAAAAAGAATAGATATGGGGTGATTTAGTGAACCAGATATTAATTACAGGGGAAGAAAAAACAAAGTCAAAAAAGGTAAAAAAAGAAAAGAAAGTATTACCAGTAGGTTTAATAACATCTTTTTTTGCTATAAGTATAATGATAGTAGGAATTTGCATGATAAGTGGAAGTGTATATGCAAAAGAGAGGATAAATGAAGTAGTAGCAGCAAGTGTAAAACCACAAGTAGAAATTAACAGAAATGATGATGATAATACTGTAGAAATAAATGTAAAACACATAAGAGCAATAACAAAAATTGCATATAAATGGAATGAGGAAGAAGAAACAATAATAGATGGCAAAAACAGAAAAAATATATCAGAAACCATAGATTTGATAGGAGGCAAAAATACATTAACTGTTGCAATCACTGAAGAAAATGGTCAGACAGTAACTTATGAAAAGACTTATACTGTAGGAAACATACCAGAAATAAAACTAGAAGCAGTATCAAATGGTGTAAAACTAATAGCAACAAGTGAAGCTAAAATTAGTTATATAGTATATAGTTGGGATAATGGAGAAGAACAACAGATAGAAGTTGGAGATGAGTCAACATACGAAGGAATAATAAATGCACCAAAAGGGCAACATACTTTAAAGATTGAAGTAGTAGATGAAAATGACATGAAGGCTAAGAAGACTCAAGCAGTGGTTGGAGATACAGAGCCAGTACTAAATGTTGATCCAGATTATGTAGATGGAAAAGTAGCATTTAAAATAGACGCAGAAGATGATGAACAAATTACAAAAGTTGAAATAACTCATAATGGAGGAAAAAAACAAGTTATAGATGTAAACGATAAAACATATCATAATGATGTAATAATGACAACAGGAGAAACAAACACAATAATAGTAACAGTAACTAATATAAATGGATTAACAAAAACTTCAAGAGTAAAATTCGATAATAAATAGGAGAAACATATGGTACAAGAAATATATATAATAGATGATGATGAATCATCATTACCGATATTTAAAGAATTATTCAAAAAAGAAAATGAGTTTAAATTTATTGGAGTAAAAACAGAACAAATAGATATTGCGTTAAAAAATATACCATTTTTAATAATAATAAATGAAGACGCTATAGACAGAAACGCATCAGAAGTATGCGAGAAAATAAGAACAGATGAAGATAATAAAATAACACCGATAATAGTGGTGTCATCAAATTCAGATAGAAGGCATAGACTAGAAGTGTTAAGTAAATCTGTAGAATATTATATAAAAAAACCAGTAGATACAGACTATTTATATTATACAGTAAAGAATTTAAATAGATTATTGAGTGTAAACAGAAGAATAAGTCCATTAACTGGGCTACCAGGGAATATTCAGATACATGCAGAACTAAAAAAAAGAATTTCAAAAAACGAAGAATTTTCTGTTTTGTATCTGGATTTGGACAATTTCAAGGCATATAATGATGTATATGGATTTTTAAAAGGAGATCAAATAATAGAATTTACAGCACAAATAATAACACAATGTGTACATGAAAAGTTTCCAGAGAACTCATTTATTGGACACATAGGAGGAGATGACTTTATAGCTATAGTCCCATCACTAAATGTAGATGAGATATGTCAACTCATAATTGCTAATTTTGATAAAAATGTAACAAAATTCTTTACAGATGAAGATATAGAAAAAGGCTATATAGAAGTAGCAAATAGAAAAGGAATAATAGAACAATTTGCATTAACATCAATATCAATAGGGGTTGTAATTGTAGAAAGAGGAAGATTTTCTAATATATTAGAAATAGGAGATGTTGGAGCTCAAGTAAAACATATGGTTAAATCTGTTATGGGTAGTAGCTATGCAGTAGACAGGAGACAATCTCATTAGGAGGAAAAGAATATAAAATGATTACACAAATATTAATTTTAGTTATATTAATAGGATTAAATGCATTTTTTGCGGCAAGCGAAATTGCATTTATCTCGTTAAGTGATGCAAAAATAGAAAAACAAGCAAAAGAGGGAAATAAAAAAGCCAAACAAATAGAAAAGATGCTAGAGAGTCCAAGTAAATTTCTAGCGACAATACAAATAGGTATAACTTTAGCAGGATTTTTATCAAGTGCATTTGCATCTGATACATTTGCATATAAGTTAGCACCAGTATTAAATGATGTAATTCCAATAGGTATAGGTGTTTGGCAAAATATATCAATAATTATAATAACAATAATATTATCTTTTTTTACATTGATTTTTGGAGAATTAGTGCCAAAAAGGCTTGCAATGAAAAATTATGAAAAAATAGCATTTGCAACAATTGGAATAATAAGAGGTATTTCTGTTATTACTTCGCCATTTGTAAAACTATTAACAGTAACAACAAATGCAATATCAAAAGTATTTGGAGTTGGGGAAAAAGAAGAGGAAATTGTTACAGAAGAAGAAATTAAAATGATGGTTGATCAAGGTGAAGAAAACGGAACCATTGAGGAAGATGAAAAAGAATATATAAATAATGTATTTGAATTTAATGATATAACAGTATCAGAAATAATGACACATAGGACAGACATATTTGCAGTTGATATAAATACTAGCCCTGGAGAATTATTAGAAGAAATAATAAAAGATGATTGTAAACACAGTAGAATACCAGTTTATGATGAAACAATAGATGAAATAAAAGGAATTTTATATGTAAAAGATATAATCAAAAATATTAACAAAAAAACATTTAAAATCAAAAATATTATGAAAGAAGCATATTTTGTATCACAGAGTAAATTGATTAATGAGTTATTTAAAGAACTGCAAAAAAATAAAAAGCAAATTGCTATAATAGTAGACGAATATGGAGGAACAGCAGGACTTATAACTATGGAAGATATACTTGAAGAAATTGTTGGAGACATTTATGATGAATATGATGAAATAGAAGAGGAATATGAAAAAATAGATGATAAAACATATATTATTTCTGGAAGTATGCCAATATATGATGTAAATAAATTACTAGAGGCACACATTCCAGAAGGAGATTATGACACATTGTCAGGGTATTTACAAGAAGAGTTAGGAAGAATTCCTACAGAAGAAGAGATGCCAACAGTTGAGACGGAAGAGCTAACATTTAAAATAGAGGAATATGAAGATAAGAGAATTTTAAAAGTAAAGGTTTGTAAAAACGAAAATTTAAGTAAAGAAGAATAATAATATGAGAGGTAGAAAGTTGAAAGTATGCAAAAAGAATTAGTAGACATTGTAGATGAAAATAACAAATTAACAGGGCAGATTGAAGACAGATGGGAGGCATATAATAAAGGATTATGGAGAAGAACAGTTTCGTGTTGGATAATGAATGAAAAAGGAGAAGTGCTGTTACAAAAAAGAACAGTAAATAAGCGAAGGAATCCTAATAAATGGGCAAAAACTGGAGGACAAGTTGATAGTGGCGAAACTGTAGAAGAAGCAATATTTAGAGAAGTAAAAGAAGAATTAGGAATAGAAGTTCCAAAAGAACAAATTAAAGTAATAGATGTTCATAAAAGTAATGATGCAAATAGGCGTTTTGCATATAATTTTATATTTGTAGTAAATTATAAAATAAATGATTATAAATTACAAAAAGAAGAGGTTTCGGAAGTTAAATATGTCACAATCAAAGAAATGGAATTGGCCAGAAAGAATCGTGATTTTAATTACACTTTTAGTGCTTGGAGCGACGAAGATTTTTATAGAGAAATAAATTTATTAAAAAATAAAAGCAAAGAAATTTTGGAAAAATAAACATTAATAAAAAATATAATATAAGGAGTAAGTGTATTATGTATAATCGAATTTCTATTGTTGGAGGATCTGGAAGTGGAAAAAGCACATTATGTAATATTTTATCAAAAGAGTTAAACTTACCAGCTATTCATTTAGACGCCATTAATTTTAATGCAAATTGGGTTGAAATAAATAAAGAGGAAAGAGATAAAATAATATCTGATAAATCATCAGAAGATAAATGGATTATTGATGGAAATTACAATAAAACACTTAAAGAACGTTTTAAAAAAGCCGACTTGATAATATGGTTAGATTACTCAACATGCATGCAATTAAAAGGTGTTTTTAAAAGATATTTTAAAACGCGTAATAAAGAAAGAACTGAAATTCCGGGATGTAAAGAACGTTTAAATTTTAAATTTATAAAATATGTAGCTACATATAATAAAAAGAAAAGACCTGTAATTGCAGATTATTTAAAAAATATACCAAAAGATAAAGTTATAAGATTTAAAAAACAAAAAGATTTAAACAAATGGCTTATAGAATTTACACATAATGATAATATTTTAGAAGGATTGAAGTAAACAATATAAATCATAAAAAATAAAAACTCACATACAATTATAAAAAAGGGTTAATAAACCCAGATTGATTGTATAGGAGTTTTTAAATGATAGTTTTAACTAAAAGAAAAATAAGAATAACAATATTAATTGTATTTTTTTTGGTATTTGGAGTTACATTTTTAAATGACAAAAAAGAAGGAGTGCCAACAGTATCTCTGCCTGTTTCTGGAAAAACAGTAGTTATTGATGCTGGGCATGGAAAGCCAGATGAAGGAGCACAAAGTAGCAGAGGCACAACTGAAGCAGAAACTAATCTTAAAATTGCATTAAAATTACAAAATTTATTAGAACAGAGTGGTTCTTCTGTAATACTTACGCGTTCAGATGAAAATGCAATATATGATTTAGATGCAAAGACACTAAAACAGAAAAAGATTTCAGATATTCATAACAGAGTAAAGATTGGAAATGAAAGCTCAGCAGACATATTTGTTTCAATACACCTAAATAAAATACCACAACAACAATATGATGGATGGCAAACATTTTATAATGCACAAAACCAAGATGGACAGAAACTTGCAGTGGCTATACAAAATAATTTAAATAAAGCTATTCAAAAAGAAAACAATAGAGTCGCAAAGAGTATTGATAACATATATATTGTTAAACATGTAGAAATACCAACAACTATTGTGGAATGTGGTTTTTTATCAAATGCAGATGAAGAAAAAAAGCTACTAGAAGATGAATATCAAAATAGATTGGCTTGGGGAATTTATAATGGAATAATAGATTATTTTTATCAATAGATATAGTCTATTGTTAATTACAAAAATTACTGTGACCTTACGGATACAGTAATTTTTTGTGTAAAATTTAAGGAAATACATTGACTTTTTGACAGTTTCATTGTATTATAGTAATTGTAAAAACTAGGATTTTAAATTCACAAGAATTATCCTAAGGAGGAAGAATATGGGAGAAGTTATAGTTATAACATCAGGAAAAGGTGGAGTTGGAAAAACAACAACAACAGCAAACCTAGGTTCTAGTCTAGCATTAGAAGGAAAAAAAGTTGCATTAATAGATACAGACATTGGGCTAAGAAATTTAGATGTAGTAATGGGATTAGAAAATAGAATAGTATATGATATAGTTGATGTTGTTGAAGAAAAATGCAAACTTAGACAAGCATTAATAAAGGACAAGAGATTTAAAGAATTATATTTATTACCAGCTGCACAAACAAGAGACAAAAGTGCAGTAAATGAAGAACAAATGATAGATTTAACAAATAAATTAAAAGAAGAATTTGACTATATACTTGTAGATTGTCCTGCTGGAATAGAGCAAGGCTTTAAAAATGCTATAGCAGGAGCAGATCGTGCCATAGTAGTAACAACTGCAGAAATATCTTCAATAAGAGATGCTGATAGAATTATAGGATTGTTAGAAGCATCAGAAATTAAAAATCCAGAATTAGTTATTAATAGAATAAGACCAAACATGGTAAAAAAAGGTGAAATGATGGATGTAAATGATATAGTTGATTTATTATCAATAGACTTAATTGGTGTTGTTCCAGATGATGAATATATAATAACACAAACCAATAAGGGAGAACCAGTAATACAAAATAGAAAAGCACCATCAGGTAAAGCTTATTTAGAGATTGCTAAAAGAGTATTAGGAGAAAATATAGAAGTAACAATTCCAGGAAGAGAAAAAGGTTTTTTTGCAAAGCTAAAAAGTTTATTTAAAAAATAAATGCTATTAAAATAAACAAAAGTTGGAGGGTAATAAATAATGTTTGAGAGCATAATGAATTTTTTTAAGAAGATGACAAAAAAAGAAGAACAAACATTAAAGTCTAAAGATGCAGCAAAAGAAAGATTACATTTAGTTCTAATGCAAGATAGGGCAAACGTATCAGCAGACTTTTTAGATTTGATGAAACAAGAAATAATAGAGGTAATAAAAAAATATATAGATATAGATGAAAGTGCAATGGATGTTAGATTAACAAACAAAGAAAATGGAGACGGTAGCAATGGAGCTCCAGCGTTATATGCCAATATTCCTATATTAAATATTAAGGATGAGGTAAGGCAAACTGCACAAGTGGAAAAAAACAATAAAACAAAACAGAACAAACAAGAAGATAAGAAAACAAAAAATACAGTTAAAAATCAAGACAGTAAGACACAAAATAATAAGCAACAAGAAAATAAACAAAATGAAGCTAAAGAATCAAAAAATACTCAAAATGAGAAAAAGAAACAAAATAATGATAAAGAAAAAGACAAAAAGACTGAACAAAAACAAGAAAAGTTAAAAAATAATACAAAAGAAAAAAATGAAAGTTAAAAAACTTATAAAAAGAGTGATCAAATGGATATAAAAAGATTAAGAAAAATAGAATGGTTGATATTAGTATGTGCACTTATATTATGTGGCATTGGGTTAATTGCATTATTTTCGGCATCATATGATTCTGGTTTAGATGAATTTAAAAAACAGGCTGTTTGGGTGGGGATAAGTATTGGAATAATGATTGTAATTATGTTTATAGATTACAAAATTCTAATAAAATTATCTCCAATATTATATGGCATAGCAATAATATCATTAATAGCAGTATTATTCACAAAACCCATAAGTGGAGCTAGAAGTTGGTTCACAATAGGAAATGATTTATTCTCATTTCAACCAGCCGAGATGTCAAAAATATTCATAATACTTTTTTTGGCATATGCAATTACTATAATACAAAGAAAAGGGAGAAGTGAAATAAACAGAATTCCCAAATTAGGAATAGTATTGCTAATAATAGCAGTTCCAACATTGCTGATAATAGCAGAACCAGATTATGGAACAGCGACAGCATATATAATTGCATTTATTGTAATGATTTTTGTGGCAGGAATAGATAAAAAATATATAATATCTGCACTTGCGATAGTGATAATAGCAATACCATTAACATATAATTTTATTTTACCACAACATGCTAAATCAAGAATTGATACTTTTTTAAACCCAGAATCAGATCCAATGGGAAAAGGATATAACATTTTACAATCTAAACTTGCAATAGGTTCTGGACAGATTACAGGAATGGGAATATTAAATGGTAACCAAACTCAATTAGGGTATTTATATCCTAAAACGACAGATTTTATATTTTCTGTTATAGGAGAAGAAATGGGATTTGTTGTTGCATGTATAATAATTGTATTAAATGTAGTTATTATTACTAAATCTATTCAAGTTGCAAAAGGGATAAAAGATGAAGCAGGAAGCTATGTTGCTGCTGGAATTTGCGGGATATTTCTTTTTCATACATTAGAAAACATAGGAATGACGATGGGGTTATTACCAATTACAGGTGTACCTTTGTTGTTTGTAAGCTACGGACGGAAGCTCAATGATGACTAGCTTTATCTGTTTAGGGGTTTTACTAAATATAAGTAGTCAGAGAAAAAATGGAATGTTTAATAAATGAGGTAAAATATGTACTTAAAGAGATTAAAAATAGGAGATGTACAACTAGAAAATAATTTAATATTGGCTCCAATGGCAGGTGTAACAGACCTGCCTTTTAGGCTTATTGCAGAAAAGTTTAATCCTGGATTAGTATGTACAGAGATGGTAAGTTCAAAAGCATTATTTTATGGGGATGAAAAAACTAAGCAATTATTAAGAACTGATCAAGAAAAAACACCAATAAGTATGCAAATATTTGGGAGTGATCCAGAAACAATGGGGTTTGCTACAAAGTATATAACCAATTTTGCTGATATTATAGATATAAATATGGGATGTCCAGCTCCTAAAGTCGTGAAAAATGGTGATGGAAGCAAGTTACTTCTTGATTTAAATAAAGCAGAGGAAATAATAAAAGCTGTAGTTGCAAATTCAAAAGTTCCTGTAACTCTAAAATATAGAAAGGGATGGGACGATAAGCATATAATTGCATGTGAAATGGCTAAAATAGCAGAGGCAAATGGGGTTTCTGCAATTACAATACATGGGAGAACACGTGATGAGTTTTATGGCGGAAAAGTAGACTTGAATATTATTAAAAAGGTAAAAGAGTCTGTTAATATACCTGTTATAGGAAATGGGGATATAATTGATGAAGAATCGGCAAAGATTATGTTTGAATATACTGGTGTTGATGGAATTATGATAGGAAGAGGTTCAATGGGAAATCCTTGGATATTTGAACAAATATGCTATTATTTGAAGAATGGAGAAAAAATTCCAAAACCAACTAAACAAGAGAGATATGAAATATTGAGAAAACATATTGAACTTGATGTTTTTTATAAAGGAGAAAAGGTTGCTATAAACGAAATGAGAAAACATATTGCATGGTATACTAAAAATATGCCAGATTCAAGTGCTTTTAGAAATGTAATTAATCATATTGAAAATAAAGAAGAACTTATAGATGCAGTTAAGGAATATTTTTCTATATATATGTAGTTATATTTTCCTCTTAAAGTAATAAATATACTTTAGGAGGATTTTTGCATGAAAAAGATATATTGGATAATTTTATTGATAATAGTATTGACAGTTGGTGGAGTATTTTTTTATAAAAATAGGGTTAAAAATTTAAAAAATGGAAATAATAAAAATAGTCAAGAAATCGTAAACTATATTTTAAACATTAGTTCATATGAGGTAAATGTTACAGTAGATGTAACAAGTAATAAAAATAGCAATAAATATATATTAAAACAAACATACCAAAGCCCTAATAGAAGTACGCAAGAAGTTATAGAACCAAGTAATATAGCTGGAATAAAAATGGAAAATGATGGAACAAATTTAAAGATAGAAAATAGTCAGTTAAGTTTAAATACTATTCTAGAAAACTACAGTTATTTAGGAGATAATTGCTTAGATTTATATAGTTTTATAGAAGATTATAAAAAAGATGAAAATGCAACATTTGAAGAAAAAAATGAAGAAATAATAATGAAAGCAAGTAGTAAAACTGAAAATATTTATATGCAAGAAAAAACTTTACATATAGACAAAAAAACACAAAGTCCAACACAAATGGAAATAAAGGACAATAAACAAAAAACGACAATTTACATATTATATAATGAGGTAAAGGTAAATAGTACAAAGTAATGTAAGTACACTTTACAAAATATATAAATGTAATATACTATTAACTTTACTTCAAACTAAGTTTAAAGATACGAAAATATAGACTTAAAATTGTAGTTTTTGGGAGTGAAGAAAATGGTAGTAAAAAGAGGCGATATGTTTTATGCAGACTTAAGTCCAGTTGTGGGCTCAGAACAAGGAGGAATTAGACCTGTTTTAATTATACAAAATGATTTAGGAAATAAGTATAGTCCAACTGTTATTGCTGCAGCCATAACGTCCCAAACAAATAAAACAAAATTGCCAACACATATAGAATTAGGCGAAAATACAAGTGGACTTAAGAGTAATTCAGTGGTATTAGCTGAACAAATAAGAACTATAGACAAAAGTAGGTTAAAAGAGAAAATAGGCCATATAAATGACACACAAATAATAAATCAGTTAAATAATGCACTTGGTGTAAGTTTCGGATTAGAATAGAATTTGATATTAAATATCCCATGTATATAATGTTTTACACATATATACATGGGAATTTTGATAATATTAATTTTCAAGTACATCTATAATTTGTTCAATTAAAATTGGGCCTTGCCTTAAAACTTTTAATGTTTCAGAAGTACAATCTATTATAGAGCTTGCTTCGCCAAAAAATACATCTCCTTCCATTAAGCCATCTAAATTAGGAAAAGTTTTTTCTATTTCTTCTAAATTTGTACAAGTTGGAAAACCACTTAGATTTGCACTACTCATAAAGATAGGACTTCTAGTTTCTTTTATTAAATTTTCTAAAGCTTTAGAAGTTGCCATTCTTACAGCGATTGTTGGCTCGCCGTTATTTACATATGAAGGAAGTTCAGGTTTTTTTAATAAAACAAGAGTAATAGGTCCTGGCATAAAAGCATGGATTATTTTTTCTATTTTTTCATTTACAATAGCAATGCTTTTTATTTGTTCCTCATCTGCACACATAATAGGAAATAATTTTGAATGGGGACGATTTTTAATTTTTACTAGGTTATCATGAGCCTTAATTGAATTAATACGGGCACATACCCCATAAATAGTGTCAGTAGGGACACTGATTACTCCATCATTTTTTAGGATATTAGCTAATTCCTTTGTTTCAGTTTGTTTGTATATTCTCATATCAATCACTCCATAAAATATTGTAACATTATATTAACAACAATTCAACAACAAATTTATTTTATTTAGTATCTAAGTAAGGCAAAACTTCACTTAAGATTTTTCCTCCAACAGGAGCAGCTACACCACCACCTTGATGTCCTCCTTCGCCAGTAGGATTATACAAAGTGATAAGTAAAACGATTTTAGGATTATCAGTTTCAGCAACTCCACAAAAAGAAGTAACATATTTATTAGTATTAACACCATCTTCTGAAGTTCCAGTTTTTCCACCAACTTCATAACCAGCAACTTGAGCATTTTTTCCTGTACCTTTAGAAACAACACTGTTCATCATACTAAGAACTTTTTCGGCATTTTCCTTAGAAATAATTTGTTGGCCAGTTTCAATGGGCATTTCACTAATTTCGCCATTAACACTACTTTGAATACTTTTTACAATACGAGGTTTTATATATACACCACCATTTGCAATAGAAGAAACAGCAGTAATCATTTGAAGAGGGGTTATTTCAAATCTTTGCCCAAAACTAATAGTTGCAAGTTCAACAGGACCAGCTTTTTCTTCCTTTATAAAAATACTATTAGCTTCACCAGGAAGCTTAATTCCTGTTTTTGAGAACAATCCAAATTTTCTCAAGTACTCATAATATTTTGTAACACCTATTTTTTGACCTAGTCCTATAAAAACAGGATTACAAGAATTCATTAAAGCCAGCCTTAGGCTTTCAGAACCATGAGGTCTATAATATCTCCAACATTTTATTCTAGTTCCAGCAACTTCAATTGCACCTGTACAACAAAATTGGCCTTCTTGATCTATATCTGTAACAATTTTCTCTTCGAGAGCTGCAGAAGCGGTTACAGTTTTAAAAACTGAACCAGGTTCATATGTGTCTGAGATTGCTTTGTTTCTCCACATTCCTTGCAAAGCAGCTGATTTACCTTCAGCATCCATAGAATCCCACGTTAATTTTAATTCATCTGTAGATGGTTCATATGGTGAATTGGGGTCATAACTTGGATATGTCGCCATTGCTAAAATATCGCCATTTCTCGGATCCATTGCAATAATGCTACCACCATCTGTACATATATTATCAATGCATGCTTCTTTTAAATACTTTTCAACAATGGACTGAATTGTCATGTTAATAGTTAAATACAAATTATTGCCATCAATAGCAGAAACATAATCTTCATCTCCAAGACTTACACCAGATGCGTTAGTTCTTCTATCAATCCTTCCATTTGTGCCTTTCAATTCATTATCATATTTTGCTTCAATACCGTCTAATCCTTGATTGTCACTTCCACAGAAGCCTATAACTTGTGCTGCAAGAGTGCCATAAGGATAATATCTTTTAGAATCTTCATCAATATTAATACCAGTAGATATTCCATTTTGATTCATCCAGTTTCTTAATTCATCTGCTTTTTCTTTATCAATTTTTTTCACAATGCTTTCAATAGAACTTTTTTTGGACACTTTTTTTAAAACTTTATCATAATCAAGTTCGAAAATATCACTTAAAGCTTTCGCAACATTTTCTTTGTATTCGATAGGTATATTTGTAGGATTAACACTTACAGATTCAACGCTAGAACTTTCAGCTAAAATATATTTTCCTGTTGAGTCATATATTATACCACGTTTTGCAGTTATAGATCTGCTTTGTGACTGCTGAGAACCTGCCTTTTCACTTAGTTCAGCACCCCAGACAAGTTGAATATAAGCTAATCTTGCAGTTAATACTGTAAAAATTATTAAAACTGTAAATAATGCATTTTTCATCTTTTTTTTGTTAGTTAAAGAAATTGGCATAAAAATCACCTCATATAAACTTATGCATTATATTAGAAAAAAATTAGGGCAATTTGGGGTCGGTTCCATTTTTGCCCTTTGATGTTGCTGAAAAAATAAAATATATAGAAAACAGTTGAAATTAAAGTGATTTTTTGATAAAACTAAAAATGTAAGAATAATATAAATTTAAAATCATATATATGGAAAAGAAATAAAAATATAGAAATGGGTGATATTATGACAAGATTAGGAATCATATATGGAGGGATATCAACAGAACATGATGTTTCAGAGATGTCAGCAAAATCTGTAATAGAGAATTTAGATAAAGAAAAATATGAAGTACATAAAATATATATAAATGAATATGGAAAATGGTTTCAAGAGGATAATGATAAAAAAGAAGAAATTTATAATTTAGTATGGACATTAAAAGATTTGGATGTAGTATTTCCAGTTTTGCACGGAATTGGAGGAGAGGATGGCACAATACAAGGGATGTTAGAAATGCTAAAAGTTCCATATGTAGGATGTGGAGTGTTGTCTTCAAGTATAGGAATGGATAAAGTTTATACGAAAATTATTTTTGAAAAAGCTGGCATACAAGAAGCACCATATATTTATATAAAGAAACATGAAGATAAATATATGATTGTAAATGAGAACTTTGACGAAGAGGAATTTAATATAGAAAAAATAACTGGAAAATTAAAATTCCCCATGTTTGTAAAACCATCAAATTCAGGCTCTTCTGTTGGGGTAAAAAAAGCTACAAATAATGGGGAATTAAAAATGGCTATAGAAAATGCAGCACAATTTGATAATAAGATTTTAGTTGAGCAAGGTATCGAAGGAAAAGAAGTAGAATGTGCTATTTTGGATGGAAAAGAGATTATTGCTTCAACAGTTGGAGAGATAGTGCCAGCAGAGGAGTTTTATAGCTTTGATGCAAAATATAATATTCCAGAGTCTAAGACTATTATTCCAGCTAATATAGAAGAAACACAGATTGAAGAAATAAGAAAAATTGCTAAAAAAGCATTTAAAGCAGTTGATGGAAAGGGATTAGCAAGAGTAGATTTCTTTATTGAAAAAGAAACAAATAAAATTTATATTAATGAGATAAATACAATGCCAGGTTTTACTAAAATTAGTATGTATCCTAAATTGTTTGAAGCACAAGGAATTACATATTCTGAATTGTTAGATAAGCTAATAGAAAGAGCAATTAAATAATTGCTCAGACTGTTGACAAAGTATATAAAAATATTTTGTTTAACAGTCTTTCTTTTTTTTATAAAATGTTGTAAAATAATAGTGTCCTTATTCAACCAATAAAAGGGCAATAAAATGTAGTATTTTCTTAGGAAAAGACTGCATTTTTTCTTGCTTTATGATATAATTGTTTTGGTTGAATAAGGAGTTGATAGATATGTTTAATAAAATAGAAAATATACAAAGTGAAATCATATTGTACAGTCTAGAAGATTTAGTACCACAGGAAAGTATTTACAGAAAAATTGATAAGTACATTGATTTCACTTTTATCTATGATAAGGTAAAAGATTTGTATTGCCAGAATAATGGAAGAAATTGTGTTGACCCAGTTGTATTGTTTAAATTAGTATTTATCCAAACAATAGATGGTATTAAATCTATGAGAAAAACATGCGAGAAAATTAAAGTAGATTTAGAATATAGATGGTTTTTAGGAATACCTCTAGGTAAATCTACTCCACATTATTCAACATTCAGTCAAAATTACATACGAAGGTTTCAAGGTACAACAATATTTGAAGAGATATTTACTCAAATAGTTGAACAAGCTGTTAATCTTAATTTAGTAAGTGGCGAAACATTTTTTACAGATTCAACACATAAAAAGGCAAATGCCAATAAGAATAAATTTCATGAAGAGGTACAAAAAGTTGTAAAACAAAGAAAAGAATGGTTAGAGAAAGAAATAAATGCAGAGCGTAAGAATCAAGGATATAAAGAATTTAAATTCAAAGAGGAAATTGAAGAAAAGAAAATCAAAGTTAGTAACACAGATTCAGAAAGTGGTTACTATCATAGAGATAATAAAGAAAAAGGATTTATGTATTTAGACCATAGAACTGTTGATTCCAAATGTAATATAATTGTTGATTGTCATATTACTAAAGGAAATGTACATGATTCGCAACCATATATAAGTAGAATGGAATATATAAAAAACAAATTTGGATTTAATATAAAAGAAGTTGGTGTAGATTCAGGTTATGATACAACTGACATAAAAAAATATTTTGAAGATAATAATATATTTGGAGTAATTGCATATAGAAGATATCAACAAGGAAATACAAACATAAGAAAATATGAATTTAAATATAATAAAGAACAAGATTGTTACATATGTCCTAAAACAGGAGTAACATTACTATATACTGGAAGAGTTGATAGAAATGGATACAAATATTATTCAGATAGAGAAAATTGTCAAGGATGTCCGCATATAAATGAATGTTGTAGAACCCAAGGATATAGAATAATAAGAAGATTAATTTGTGAAGAGTTAAATGAAAATGCAAGAGAACGAAGATTATCTGAAAGAGGTAAACAATTATATAAATTAAGAAAAGAGAAAATTGAAAGAAGCTTTGCAGATAGTAAAAATAATCATGGATACAGATATGCTATGTATAGAGGAATTGAGAAAAATCAAAATTATACATGGCTGATTTGTGCTGCACAAAATATGAAAAATATAGCAATCAAGAAGGAAAAGGTATGTGAATAATGCTCCATATTATTAATTTTAGACCAATTTTTTAAGAATAAATAATTTATTTCAAAAAATAAAAAGAAGGACTGTTGAACAAAATATTTTTATATACTTTGTCAACAGTCTGAGCAATTAAATAATTGCTTTTTCTTTTTCGAATATTGAAAACTTTATCAAAATATGATAACATAAGGCAAGAACAAAAGGGCAAAAACGGAACCGACCCCGAATGTCCCAAATGTCCCTAACAAGAAGGTGAGAAACATGTCAGAAGCAATTCGAAAAAGAACAGGTAAAGTGTTTAGTGATTACAAAACAAATAGTAATATTATAGATTCAGAAATAACAAAAATGAATTTAATAAAAAAAATAAATACACTTGAAATAAAGATGTATTCAAAAGAATATATAGAGATAAAAGAAATATGGTATTTTGAAAAATTTTTAAGAGATAGATTCAGATTTGAGCAAGTACACATGATAATGCAATATGAAGAAGGAGTTCGAAAAAAATCAATAGAAAGTGAATGGGAAAATATTATATGTTACATGGCACATAAGTATCCATTAATGAAACCATTATTATTATTGAAAAGTCAAGTTGAAGTAAAAGAAAATAAAATAAATGTGTATATGAAGATTAGAGGAGCAGATTTCTTAAAAGCAAGGAAATTAGATAGAGAACTTGAAAACGTAATATTTAATTTGTTTGGAAAAAAATATATAGTAAATATAGAAGAAAAGGTAGCAGAAAAAGAAGAAAAAGCGATTCAAGAAAAGAAGAAAAAGATTGAAGAACAAGCAGTACATGAAGCTATGAGAGGAATTGCAATTCGTACACATAATGAAACACAATATGGCATAACTGATACTGATGGACAACAACCAGTATTAGAAACTACTATGCCACCAATTCCACAAGGACCATATAATGATGCAGATTATGCAATGCCACCAGAAGCGGAATTAGGGTATATGCCAGAAATGGAAGAGCTTCCACAAGCACAAAATATTATTTTTGGAAAACCATCAAAAGCTAAAGAAAAGAAAATGAAGATTAAAGACATAGATGCTAATTCTGGAAGAATAACATTAGAAGGAAGGATTGTAAATAGCGAATGTAGAGAAACAAAAACTGGAAAAGGAATGTTAATCTATGAAATATATGATGGTACAGGAATAATTACATGTAAATCATTTGCAGAAGATGGAGCGAAAGGAAATGAAGTACTGGAAAAAATAAAATCAGCAAAAGCAATAAAGACGACAGGAAAAGCTGGCTTTGATAGTTATGCAGGAGATATAACTGTAATGACAAATATAATTGCAGAAATATCTGATGAAGGAATGCCACCACTTCCAGAAGAGGATGATAGTACACCATTAATTTTAGGTTCATCAATGAGCATAAATGATCCAATCGTAAAAATATCAGACCTAAATCCAGAATCAGGTAATGTGTGTATAGATGGCGAAATTCAATCAATGGAAGATAAAGAAACTAAATCTGGAAAAGTAATTTTAAGTATAGACATATATGATGGAACCAGTACAATGACATGTAAAGCTTTTTTACCTGGAAAAAATGCAAAAAAAATTGTGAAGAGATTAAAAGGAACAAAAGCAATAAAATTAGCGGGAAGAGCTCAAATGGATACATTTTCAAATGAGTTAACTATAATGGCAAATACAATAGTTGTATCAGAACCATTATCAAAAACTATAAGAGAAGATAATGCAGAAGTAAAAAGAGTAGAATTACACATGCATACTAAAATGAGCCAAATGGATGCAATGACATCAGCAACAGAATTAATAAAAAGAGCAATGAAATGGGGAATGAAATCAATAGCAATAACGGACCATGGAGTGGTTCAAGCATTTCCAGAAGCACATAAATTGCTTGGAAGAGATAATCAAAATATGAAAGTGATTTATGGGGTTGAAGCATATCTTGCACCAGATAAAGAGAATTCAGTAACAAATGCAAAAGGACAATCTATAGATACAACTTATTGTGTATTAGACTTAGAAACAACAGGTTTTTCAGCAGTGACAGAAAAGATAACAGAAGTTGGGATAATGAAAGTTAAAAATGGGGAAGTAATAGATGAATTTAGTTGTTTTGTAAATCCAGAAAAACCAATACCACAAAGAGTTGTGGAAGTTACAAATATTACTGATGATATGGTAAAAGATGCAGAAACAATAGATAAAGTATTTCCTAAGATATTAGAATTTTTAGGTGATTCAATAATAGTTGCACATAATGCAAAATTTGATGTTGGCTTTTTAAAACAAAATGCAAAAGTTTTAGGATATGAATTTGATTATACAGTTCTTGATACTTTAACACTTGCAAAAGATGTATTTCCAAATATGAAAAAATATAAATTAGGCAAAATTGCAGACGAATTAGGAATAAAAGTAGAAGTGGCACACAGAGCTTTAGATGATGTTGATACAACAGTAAAAGTATTTAATGTAATGTTAGACAAATTAAGAGATAGAGGAGTTACAACAGTTGAAGAAATTGATACGATAGGAAGAGATGAAAATGCAAAAAAAGAAGAATACAAAAAATTAAATACATATCATGCAATAATTTTAGCTAAAAATTATATCGGATTAAGAAATCTTTACAAGTTAGTATCATTATCACATTTACATTATTTTTATAAAAAACCACGTATATTAAAAAGTTTATACAAAAAATATTCAGAAGGTCTAATATTAGGTAGTGCATGTGAAGCGGGAGAATTGTACCAAGCAATAGAACTTGGAAAGTCTGATGAAGAAATAGAAAATATAGCAAGAGATTATGATTATTTAGAAATTCAACCAATAGGAAATAATGACTTCTTAGTAAGAAATGGTGTAGTTCCAGATAGAGAATACCTAAAAGACATAAATAGAAAAATTGTAGCATTAGGAGAAAAGTTAAACAAATTAGTTGTAGCAACATGTGATGTTCATTTTATGGATCCGCAAGATGAAATATATAGGCGTATATTAGAAGCAGGACAAGGATATAAAGATGCAGATAATCAAGCACCATTATATCTAAGAACGACAGAAGAAATGCTACAAGAATTTAGCTATTTAGGAGAAGAAAAGGCATATGAAGTAGTTGTAACAAATACAAATAAAGTAGCTGATATGTGTGATTTAATTAGTCCAATATCTCCAGAAAAATGTCCACCACATATACCTGGATGTGAAGAAGACATCAAAAATATAGCATATAAAAAAGCACATGAACTATATGGTGACCCATTGCCAGAGATTGTTCAAACTAGATTAGACAAAGAATTAAATTCAATAATTAGCAATGGATATTCAGTAATGTATATTATAGCACAAAAATTAGTATGGAAATCAAATGAAGATGGATATATTGTAGGTTCAAGAGGTTCTGTAGGTTCATCACTTGTAGCATTTATGACAGGTATAACAGAGGTAAATTCACTAAAACCACACTACAGATGTCCTAATTGTAAATATTCAGAATTCGAAGATTATGGAGTTGGAAATGGATTTGATTTACCAGACAAAGATTGTCCTAAATGTGGTACAAAAATGGCGAAAGATGGAATGGACATACCATTTGAAACATTCTTAGGATTTAATGGAGATAAAGAGCCTGATATAGATTTAAACTTCTCTGGAGAGTATCAAGCAAAAGCACATAAATACACAGAAGTAATATTTGGAAAAGGAACATGTTTTAAAGCAGGAACTGTAGGTACAGTTGCAGACAAAACAGCATTTGGATATGTAAAAAAATATTATGAAGAAAGAAATATTCCTGTAAACAAAGCAGAAATAGCTAGAATTTCAACAGGATGTACAGGAATAAAAAGAACAACAGGACAACATCCAGGAGGAATTATAGTAGTTCCAAAAGGAAGGGAAATATATGAATTCACACCTGTACAACATCCAGCAGATGATGCAAATTCAGATATAATAACAACTCATTTTGATTATCACTCAATAGATGGAAACTTGTTAAAACTAGATATACTAGGACACGACGATCCAACTGTAATACGTATGTTGCAAGATATAACAGGAATAACACCAACAGAAATACCATTAGATGATCAAGAAACAATGTCAATTTTTAATTCAACAAAGGCATTAGGGGTGACTCCAGAACAAATACATTCAGAGGTTGGAACATTTGGAATACCTGAATATGGAACAAAATTTGCAAGAGGAATGCTTTTAGACACACATCCAACGACATTTGATGAATTAATACGTTTATCAGGATTGTCACATGGTACAGATGTATGGCTTGGAAATGCACAAACATTAATAGAGCAAGGAATAGTAACATTAAAAGAGGCAATATGTTGCCGTGATGATATTATGGTATATTTAATGAAAAAAGGAGTACCACCAGATAAAGCATTTAAAATAATGGAAACAGTTCGTAAAGGAAAAGCACTTAAAGATTTGGAGAAATGGGAAGGATTTAAAGCAATCATGAAAGAATATGACGTTCCAGATTGGTATATAAAATCCTGTGAAAAAATCAAGTATATGTTTCCTAAAGCACATGCGGCTGCATATGTAACAAACGCATTTAGAATAGCATGGTTTAAAGTACATATTCCACTTGCATATTATGCAGCTTATTATACTATTAGAGCAAAAGCATTTGATGCGAGTGTTATGATAAATGGAAAAGAAAAAGTAAAAAACAAAATGAAAGAAATTGATATGATGGGAAACAATGCTACACCAAAAGACAAAGATATGTATGATGATTTAGAAATAGTACTAGAAATGTATGAAAGAGGTTTTAAATTTTTACCAATAGATTTATACAAATCACATGCTACTAAGTTTTTAGTGGAAGGAGATAGTTTGCGACCACCATTAAATAGTATAGCAGGATTAGGTACAGTTGCAGCAGAAAGTATTATGAAAGCTCGAGATGAAGAAAAATTTATGTCTATTGATGATATGAAAATTCGTGCGAAAATTGGAGAATCAGTAACAGAATTTTTGAGAGAATTTGGATGTCTTGAAGGAATGAGCCAGAGTAATCAGTTAAGTCTGTTTGGGTAGTTTCTTATAATAGAACGATAGTTATTAGTGAGAAAGGAAGTAATCATGTTAGAAAATAATATACAAATGGGAGATATTTTTTCATTAAAGAATATAATAATTTACTTAGTAATAATAAACATAGTAGGTTTTTACATGATGTGGTCAGATAAGAGAAGAGCTAAATGGGGAAAATGGAGAATTCCAGAGCAAACCTTATTTATAGTAACAGCACTAGGAGGCGGAATAGGTACGATTGCAGGAATGTATACATTCAGACATAAAACTAAAAAATTGAAATTTACCATTGGGTTACCTACAATATTAATACTAGAAATTATTTTAGTTATATATTTAAAATTTATTATATAAGAGAGATAGAAGCACTCTATTTAAATGGTGCTTCTATTTATTGGCTTATGAAAACCCCGTGTTTTACGCGGGGTTCTAAAAGCTTCTAGCTATGGGGAGAAAAAATCCTCCTTTTTG
>CAKOYQ010000004.1 GCA_934130935.1 uncultured Clostridia bacterium
TATCACTACATTGTTCTGTATCTAGCATATAATTCAAATTATATTTATATAGTTCCAATGCTCGAAGTATTATTTCAACTTGTCCATTTTGCAAATTTAATTTTACAGATTGAATTTTCTTTTTGCAATTAATGCCCATTATAGTTCCCCTCCTAACAATTAAATGCTAACGCATCTTTAATTTTAAAATGTGACATAGGATGTCCTTGCATTGCATTCATTAAAGATTTGCTATGCATGTGTGCATATATTTGTGTAGTTTCAATTCTTGAATGCCCTAGTAATATTTGTAATAATCTAATATCAACTCCAGATTTGTATAATATTGTTGCAAAACTATGTCTTAATGAATGAACACTATATTGTGTTTCATCTATTTCTGCTTTTTCATAAGTTTTTTTGACGATTTTACGAATTTGTCTACTTGATATTTTTTTATTCCATTGACTAATAAATAAGAAATTATCTATTTTTTTATCGTCTAATGGATTATTTATTCTGTAATTTATATATTTTTACAAAGCATCTTTTGTATTTGTATTAAGGTAGCAAGTTCTTTCTTTGTTTCCTTTGCCTAAAATAATAAACTTATTTTCATTGAAATCGAAATCTGATATTTTAATTTCATTAAGTTCTTCAAGTCTCAAACCACAACATAAAAACAAATGAAGCATTGCATTATTTCTTAAACTCCTAAAATCATCTTTATTGGCATAAACTTGTAAAATTTTTTTTGACTCTGATAATGATAAATATTTGGGTAATTTTATATATGTGTTTTTTTCTCTTTTTATTGTTTTTAAAGGTTCTTTAAAAAGAGCTGTTTTTATTTTATATAAAAAATCAAAGAATGTTCGTAGATGTTCTATCTTTTTAATTCTTGTTCCAATAGAATTGTGATTTTCAGCAAGATAAAATATAAAACCATATATATCACTTGTATTTAAAAATCTAATGTCATTTAAAGTCATTTCTCTTATATTTTCGTACTTACAATCAAAAATGTGATCATTTACAAATTCTAAAAAGCCTTTTAAAGTAGATAGCATACTATCTATATAAGATGCAGATAAATTTTTTATTCCTGCTACATAATTTTTAAAATCTTCAATAAATTCTGGATAAGTAATAGTATTCATTTTTTATTCTCCCTTTATTTTTTTATATCTAATATTGAAAAGTTTTGCATAAACTCTTTTAATTTTTTATTTGATACATGTGCATATATTTCAGTTGATGCTAAACTTGAATGTCCAAGCATCGATTGTATAATTCTTATATCTATATCATTTTCATTGTATAACAATGTTGCACTCGTGTGTCTTAATGTATGTGTATGATAACCTTGACTATTATTATCAAAAAGCGTATTAAGTTCTGTTCCAATTATTGTTTGAACCATTCTTTTAGATATTCTTTTGTTTCTTTCACTCAAAAATAAAGCATTGTAATCAGGATTGCTTTTAGGAAGATTAGTTCTAACATTCAAATATTTTTCGATGGCTTCTTTTGTAGCTACGTTCAAATATATTATTCGTTCTTTATTTCCTTTTCCTTTAAGCCTTAATGTCATTTCATCTAATTTTATATCAGTTAAATTTATTTGTATTAATTCTGCTAAACGCATTCCACAGTTAAGAAATAAGCAAGTCATAGTATAATTTCTAATTTTATATTTACAATCATTTTGAATTGTTTGTGAAAGCATTTTTTTGCTCTCATTTAATGTTAAATATTTCGGATTTCTTTTACCAATTGTTGCATATCTTGTATTAAGTGTTGGATTATGGTGTATAAGATTATTATTAAATAAATATTTAAAAAATTTTCTTAAAGTAGATAATTTTCTGTTTCTAGTTTTTGGACTATTATTAAGTGTATTTCTTAAATAAAATATAAAATCCTCTATTGTACTATGTTTTACATTATTCATATCATCTAATGTTATATCATCTATTTTAATATTTTTTATAAGCTCTTGATCATATATATTTTCATCAGATTTATTTAATTTTAGATATCTGAAGAAACTTCTCAAATCAAAATAAGCTTCATCTACAGAAGTTTCTGCTGATAATTCAATGATAGAATAATATTTCAAATAGTTGTTTAAAAAATCTGGATTTTCTTTATAATGTTTTAAAAAATACATTTAAAATCACTCCTTAAAATTTCTATTAATGAAATTTTAACAACTATTGATATATATGTTAAATGTGTGATTTTTGAAATTTTAATTAAATCACATACTTGACAAATTAAAAACACCTAAACTTAAGGCTTTTAGTATATTCTTCAGCCTGTTTAGGTGTGAATATTTTTAAATAATTATTAAAAATATATATAATTTCAAAACTTTCTAATTTATTATTTGATTTTGATATTTCTTCACATACAATATATGAATATGATAATAATTGATTTAAAGTCAAATTTAATTCTTTACCATATATATTAAGGTATTGGCAATAGTAATTTTCCAATACATTTTTAGATTCAATCGTTATTAGTTGTTTTATGATATTTTTAATTATCACATCTATATTGTTCACTCTTGATTTGTAGTACCCTAATAGAAAATAAGTAATTGCTTGTTTAGTTGTATATTGGCAATTATTTATTTTCTTATATAACTTTTTATTATGAACATTGATCACCCTTTCAAATTTAAAGCAGTTATAATTGCTTTATCTAAATCTTTTATTTGAGTATCATTTAATCGTCCTATTTTAGTTTTTAAACGACTTTTATCGATAACTCTAATTTGTTCTGTTAATGCTACAGAGTAATGTTTTAAATTATCTGTAGGAGATATTATACAATGTGTAGGCTGTTTTACTTTATTAGCTATAATTTTTGTTAATGGAACAATTATAGCAGTTTGAGCATATTTGTTTCCAATATCATTTTGAATTATTATTACTGGTCTTGTTCCATTTTGTTCACTACCAATATTTGTTCCTAAATCAGCATAAAACATATCTCCTTTAGTTATTTGTGTTTTCTCCATAAGTTACCTCCACGCATTTTTTTTCTTCTCTTGTTGTTTTTCTAACCATTTCATTTCTTCTTCTTTTTCATTTTCTATTTCTTCTGGACTTTTATTCATAGTGCCACCTCTAATTATTAAGTATGTAAGTATTTGTAATAGTAGCAATATTATTATAAATAAAATCATTATTTTTTCTCCTCATTTATAAACTTATATTTGTTAGGACTATCTTTTCAGATAGTCCTTTAATAAAATTCTATCTTTTCTCTATATTCGTTAATTGTATTGGCGAAATACACACAGGATCCTAGTTTTTCTTACTAGCCTACTGTCTCAGACAGCTTGTACTCATTACGTGCGATGGTACTTTTAAACCACTCAAGTTGTGACTATACAAGTGTTTTATTATTTCTAATATTAGTCATCGCCTTATGAGTTGCCATCTCATATTTAGAAGTAGGTGTTGCTATCCTATCTTTACCAGCTTTTAATATTAGATTTTATTAACGAATGTCTTATTTACTTTTCAATGTACTTGTCTAAAACTAAAAGTAAGTGAAAGAGTTTTATACCCTTTTTTTTGAACTCTAGGTAGTTTTTGAACAGCTAAATGTAATTCTCTTTCTACTTCTTTTTTTATTATTATATTTTCTACACTATCTTGGTATTGGCTTGATTTTCTAAATAGTTCATTTTCAGATAGTTCAATATGTTCCCAATGTCTTTCTTCTTCGTTTTTATTTTTCTTATAGGCACTTTTTGATTCTATGTAGGCATCAAATATATCCTTTGGAATCTCACTTGTTATTTCTTCTCCTAAATAATTTTTAAAAATAATCCAATATTTATTATTTTCTAAATCTTCAATTAATCTATTTCCATCAATATTATGAGTTTTAATATTATCCATTATCTTTCCTCCATTTAATTTCTAAATTTTGAAATTAAATGGAAGTGGTGGACCTCTGCAGTTATTAAATAAGATATGCTTTAAGCAATAAAAAAGGTCAAAGCTATTGTAAGCAATAGTTTCAACCTTTTTATTAATATGGATATTAAATTTTGCTTGATTTTTATATCTTTTTACTATAATCCACATAAGTCTATACCCTTTAAGCGTAGATGTGGATTAGAAATATAATGATAAAACACTACGCTCTAATAATAACATCTCAAATTTTTCAACCTTTGTTCGTTATTCTTGCATAGTGTTTCTATTGAATTATTTAAGTAAAATAGCAAAAAAGCACACAATAACTTTTTAAGTTATAATGTGCTTTCATATTTATTTATATTTTTTAGTCCGTTTAAATAATTCATTTTTTTTCCCTATAAATTCCGTATTTTTAAATTTTTCTATTTTACGACTAATATATCATAAATCCTTTGAAAAAATTGTCGAACTTTGCAAAAGGGACAAAAAAATATACAAAAAACAATTATTTGCTTTTTGTATAATTTAATTAAAAGTTATTATTTATTTTTTCTATTTTCTTTAATACTTCATTATATTCTTCTCTAGTTACTCCTGTTCCATCTAATGACTTTTGATATTTCCTTTCATCTTCAGATAAATCATTTTCTGGATCATCATAATATTTTAAGAAGTCCATATACAAACATTCACATTCAAATTCTGTATATATTTTATCTTTTATTTTAATTCCAAGTTTTTCTAATAATTTCTTGTCAGTCTGTGTTAAATATTTGTTTATATTTATAATTTCTAAATTATAATATTTTTCTCTCCACTCTTGATGTTGTTTACTAATTATTATATTTTTTTTTATTCGTTTTAATTCATTATATATTATTTCGTAATCTTTAAATGGCTTTTTTATGTATCCTGCAACTTCCAGTCCATCATTTATAACATCTTCTTTATAATCGGCTGATATTACTAAAAATTCAACTTGACTATTATTGTTGTAATAATTTTTGATTATATCTAATCCAGAATATTTGTTATTCCTCATAAGGTCAGTTATGACTATTTCTGGTTTTTGTTCTTCTATCATTTTTATTTCTTCTTCATCAGTATTAGCTATCCCTAATATTTCAATGTCATTGTGTTTTTTTAGATTTTCTTCTATAAATTTGCAAATATGAATATTATCTTCTGCAATTATAACCCTAATTTTTTCTAACATATCAACATTTCCTCCTAAATTATTGTTTATTTCTGCAATTATTTTTTCACTAGCAATTAAAAAAATTTCTTTTAAATTATTTTTTAAATAGTCATTTACATCACTGACATATTCAAAGATTTCTTCATATAACTTCATTTTTAATTGTCTAGTAATTGTTTTATTGTTTTCAATTTCATTTAATAAATTATTTATTCTGTTTTTACTATTGCTTTTATGTACTATCTTTAATAATAATTCATCAAAATTTTGATTTTCACAAATTTCGTTTATTAATTCCAACTCTATTCTTTCCATTTTCCCCCACTTTATAAAACTTTTTTCTTTTTGCTAGAAATAGTCTACCAAGATTAGCAAATAAATATTGTAAAATAAAGCATAATAACTATTGTGAAAGGATTTAATTTATTATGAAAGTAAAGAAATTAAATGGAAAATCAAATGTATTAGGTAAAAATGTTAAAAAATATAGAGAATTAAGACATTTAACACAAAGAGAATTATCTGACAAAATTGCTCTTTTAGGTATTGACATCTACCACTCTGATATTTCTCAAATTGAAAATCAAAAATTGTTATTAAAAGATTTTGAAATTATAGCTATTTGTAAAGCTTTGAATATATCTTATGAACAATTATTTGAAGATACCGATAATATATTTGATTAGTTATTTGCTTGTTTTACAATTATATTAATTATAATGTTTTTGATTAGTCAAATCAATTATTTATACAGAATATGTATTTTATATCATATTCTTTTTTATTTCCTCCTTTCCCCTATTTTTCGTATATTTTATTATATTTATTAGTTCATTTGTCGCTACATTTATATTTTACTCTTTTATTATAACACATTCTCTCAAAATATTGAACTATTTTTTAATTTTCTCTCAATTTATTGAGAGGTTTTGGCTATTAAATTTGATAAAATGACATAAAGTTAGAAAGGTCGTGAAAATATGGAATTTTCAGATGTTGTTGCTTTGAAAATCAAAGAATTAATGAAAGAAAAAGATATTTCAATTTACAAATTAGAAACTCTTACAGGAGTATATAGTTCAACAATTACTTTATTCCTGAATAGAAAAACAAAAACAATTAGACTTGAAAATTTATTATATATATGCGAGGCTCTAGGAACTAATTTATCAAAATTCTTTGCTGATGAAAGATTTAATGAAGCTGAAGCTCAAAATTGGCTAAAAAGAAATAAAGAAAAGTAATAAAAATTTGATTCTATTACTTTTCTTTATTTTTGTCTTAAAATTTTTCTTTATAACATTGTTCAATTATTTCATTTTTTTCATCTTCAGTTAGTTCTCTTTTTAATTCTTTAATTTTCTTATTTATGTTTTCTACAACATTTTCCATTGCTGTATCTAATCTTTTAGTAGAATAAATTTTTTGATCTAGTTCGATTTGACTTTCTATCTTTTCTTCTCTATTCATAAAATAATAAACTGCTAAACTAATTCCTAAAACTATGCCTAGTGCAAAATATATATATTGATTCATTTATATTTCCTCTCATTCTTTAAAAGCTATCATATATTCATTAATTTCTACTTTTCTTTTGGCATTTTGATATTCAAATTCTGCATTTGTAAAATAAACTTTATATCCTTTGTTTTCAAAATAATCTCTGCTTATTCTTAATACATCATCAATTTCTTCTTCTGACAAGTTGTCTTTTACTTTTAGCTCATAATATGAATATCTTATATAATCTTCGTTTTCTTTTTCTTTGCTTTTAATTAGACTAATAGTAAATCTTTTTAATTCTGTTTCTGTCATTTGTTTCACTTCCCAAAATTTGTTTTCTATTAATTTTACCACACTTTTTGAAAAATTACATTAGTTTTTAGAAATTTTTATTCTAATAAAGAGCCTACATTTTCATATAGACTCTCGAAAATAAAAGGGGATGTGTGCTAATTGTTTAACTACAATTAGCACTATAATTATTGCTCCAATATTTTATCTGCCTCACTTTGTGTAAGATATTTATATTCTATCATTTTATTTATTACCTGTTTCTGTCTTTGTTTTGCAAGTTCTGGATTCTTGGTTAGAGAATATACTGATGGTGCATTAGGTATTCCTGCAAGCATAATTGCTTCATAATCTGTCATTTTTTTGGGTTCTTTTCCAAAATATTTTCTACTTGCTTCTTTTACTGTATAACACCCCTCTCCAAAATAGCTTGTATTCAAATATAATTCCAGTATTTCATCTTTATTATAGTTCTTTTCTATTTCAAGAGACATAAATACTTCAGCAATTTTTCTTGTTATTTTCTTTTCTTGTGTAAAATAGATATTTTTTGATAGTTGTTGTGTAATAGTACTTCCACCTTCTACAAAGCTCATTGCTTTTATATCATTTATAGTGGCTCTACCAATTGCTATTATATCTATTCCATTATGTTTATAAAATCTATGATCTTCAACCGAAATTACTGCTTTTATATATATTTCTGGTACTTCTTCAATTTTAGTATAGTTTTCTTTTTCTTTAATAGTTTCTACTTTTTCTGTAAGAGGTATTTTAGAAATTGCATCCTTATACATATCATATCCATTACCTACTACTAATAATCCTATACTTATTAAAAATACTATTGCTACAAATATTATATTTTTTATTACTTTCATTTCAACCACCTCTTTTTTTGTGGCATTACTTATTTTGTATAATTTGTTTGAACTTTTTTAGGAAGTTCATCATATTGCACTTCTTCCCAAGAATGTACTCCTAGAGTTTTTACTTCTAACTTTAGAAAAGCATCTTCTTTTAGTTCTCTACTTGTTTTAAATTTTAATTCTTTTTTCTTTCCTTTTTCATTATAGCACTCTAAAGTATATTTATATTTCATATCATCTGTACTAGATAGTTTTTCTATTTTAGTATTGTCTATTTGAGTAAAGTAAGCTGATTCATAATTTTCAAAAAAGTACAATATTGCTACACAAATTGCTATTGCTACAACTACTGCTATAATCATAGGTATTTTTTCTTTTAAACTTTCCATATCATTTTCTCCTATTCTGATATAATATCAATATTTCCCTTGAAATCATCTAATTTTATAGTTAAATAATAGCTCACACCTTCAATATAAATATTATCTTCATATTCTCCTGTATCATCTATTAAAGTTTTTTCATTATCTCCTAGTTTAGCAATTACATTGATGTTACCACTTTGTTTTTCTACTTTTATTTTTAATCTTATATGATCTCCATTTTTTCGGTTTAATGCTGTTCCTCCAAATATAGTTTCTTCGGATGTTATATTATCATATTCTGCTTTATATGTTCCAATATATTTGTCTGTTCCAAAAATTCTTTTTCCTTGCAAATCTTTCTCTTTCGATATCCCTGCAAAATCAAAACTTTGTAAAAATGTGTTATAAGTATTTATGAACTCATCTTTTGTAAAATTCCAATCACTTGCTACAATAGATGAAACAATAATTATTATGAAAACCATTATTCCTATTATAATTAGCTTAAAGAATCCGAATATAAACATGAACTATTCCTCCTCTTTGATGATATTTTTACTTCCAAAATATGTTGCTAGAAAATATGCACCATATATCACTCCAATAATTACTACTGTTGCAACTATTGATGGTAATAAATCTTCTGAACTTGCTAATCCTTCCATCATTGTCATCGCAAATTGTATTCCAAATATTGAATGAATAATTGCAAGTATTAGTGGTAGTCCAAAGAATATACCAATTTGTCTAAATAATGCTTTATTAATCATTTTTTCATCACAACCTATTTCCCTTAAAATTGTATATCTTTGCTTATTATCTGAGCTTTCTGTTAATTGTTTTAATGCTAAAATAGCTGCACTTGCAATCAAGAATATTATTCCTAAATAAATTGCTATAAATGTTACAATTGTTGCAATTCCTATGCTTGCTTCCATAAGAGATATTTTGGTTACTCCATCTACATCAATTCCTTTGTTTGTTAAATTTTGAACAAGTATAGAATCATTACTTGTAAATATCTTTTCTATTTCTTGTCTTTTTTCATCTGTTTGTGCATTATAATTTGCAACTAATAATTGTTGCACTTTCATATCATCAGTTAAATTACAACTATCTGGAACTAAAATAATTCCTGTATTTACATGACTTGTATTCATCATAATAAAACCACTTTTACATTCATTATATTTTGACTTATATTCTTTTCCTGCAATCTCCAATATATTTTCATCTGCTAGTACTCTATCTCTTATAGTTCCAATTCCATCAAAATCACAAAGTACAATATATTCATTATCTTTCAATTCATATTGTTCTATTCCATAAAGTGAAGCAATTTTGTTATAATCAGATATTTTTATTATCATTTCTGCTGTTTCATAGCGTAAACTTGGAAATTGTGCTCTTGTTTCTTCAATTTTATCTCCTAAAAAATCTTCCCAAGTCAAATCCTTTGTAGCATAAATAGGTATTTCTACTACATCTTTAATTAATGTCATATCAAATCCATTATTTTTTAATGTTTCTGTAATTGGTATTTTTGAATCTTTTCTTGCTTCAGGAGTTGATATTATTTCTTTGCCATAAGTTCCATATTGTAAATATTTTTCTGATAAATTAGCTGTTTTATATAAATTTATATCTACAGGCGTCATTTCTACTAATTCTCTTTGCATTGTATTTCTCAATGATAAACTAGATGATAGTATTGAAATTGTCATAAACAACATTAAGCAAATAACACTCATACTTATAACTGTTGTATTGATTTTGCTGTTGATTTGTCTTAATACAAACATATTTGTTCCTTTTAAATAGATATTTTTTATCGATTGTACTACTCTTAATATAAAACCAGATAAAGACCAAAATACCAAGATTGTTCCAGTAATTCCCATTAATATTGGTGGTAATAATTTATCTGCTGTAGTTAATGAGTGAACATCTCCTGTCACTTTCCAATAAGCATATCCTAACAAGCAACTTGCTCCAATAAATACAATTATAGAAATAATAGGATTTTTTATTTTTACTTTTTCATTTTTCTTTGTAGCATTTAATAAATTTATCAATTTATATCTTGAAACTGTCATTGTATTAAAGAACATAACTGCTATATACATAACTGCAAAATATACACAAGTCTTTATACAAGCTGTTTTTGAAAAGACAAATTGAAAATTACTCATATCTGCCTCAAACATTTTTGCTACTAATACAGACATAAATTGTGATGCAAATATTCCTATAACAAGTCCAACTATAAGTGAAATAATGCCTACAAATATTGTTTCTAGTATTATAATTTTAGATATTTGCCTCTTTCCCATTCCAAGTGTCATATATATACCAAATTCTTTTTTCCTTCGGTTAATTAAGAAATTATTTGCATATACGATAAGCAATCCTAATACTACTGCTACAAATACCGATACATATCCTAACATACTTATCATAATTTTGATGATGTCCCTTGTTGAATTAGATACTTGTAACATTGCTTCTTGACTATCTAATGAGTTAAACATATAGAATATTGCAACTCCTAACACTAATGTTAAAAAATATATCGCATAATCCTTAAAGCTCTTTTTCATATTTTTAATTGATAACTTAAATAACATCGTTCAAATCACCTCCAAGAAGTGTTTGCACCTCAATTATCTTCTCAAAGAATTGTTTTCTTGTATCATTTCCTTTAACTAATTCATTAAAGATTTTTCCGTCTTTTATAAATATAATTCTATCTGCATAACTTGCTGTAAAAGCATCGTGTGTTACCATTAAAATAGTTGCATTTAATTTTTGATGTAAGTAATCAAATGTCATCAATAATTGTTTTGCTGATTTACTATCTAATGCACCTGTTGGCTCGTCTGCTAATACTATTTTAGGATTTGTTATTATTGCTCTTGCAGCTGCACATCTTTGTTTTTGCCCTCCAGATACTTGATATGGGTATTTATTTAATATACCTAAAATATCTAATTTTTTAGCCATATCGTGAACTCTATTATTAATTTCTGTTGCATTTACTTTTTGAATTGTCAATGCTAAAGCTATATTTTCATAAATTGTTAATGTATCTAATAAATTAAAGTCTTGAAATATAAAGCCTAGTTCCTCTCTCCTAAATTTGTTTAATTTATTTCCTTTAAGCTTTGTAATATCTTCTCCGTTTATAATGATATGTCCTGCTGTTACTCTATCAATAGTAGATACACAATTCAAAAGTGTAGTTTTACCAGAGCCACTTGCTCCCATAATTCCTACAAACTCTCCATTTTTTACATTAAAGCTAATATTGTCTATTGCTTTTGTTAAATTAGATTTGTTTCCATAGTATTTTTCTATGTTTTTAACCTCTAATACATTTTCCATCTAAAAAACTCCTTTCAATTCTTTGTATATCTACATTATAAATTCATTTTAAAATAGTTGCCATCGATTTATCTTACAATAACATTACATTTTTTGTAAGATTTCTCATTTATAAAAATAAGCCCATAACTAATATGGACTTACAAATTCATAAAACTACTTTTAGGGAATATAATTCTTACTTCTGTTCCTATATCTTTTTCTGAATTTAATTCTATTCCTAATCCTAATTTGTTGCATAATTTCTTACATAGATATAACCCAATACCAGTAGATTTCTTGTTTATTGTTCTCCCATTTTCTCCTGTAAACCCTTTTTCAAAAACTCTTGTTATTTCTCCTTTTTTTATTCCAATTCCATTATCTTTTATATATAAAACAACATTTTCTCTTTTTGAAATAGCATATATTTCTATCTTTCTATCTTTAATTTTTGAATACTTAATTGCATTTTGTATAATCTGATTTATTATAAAAACTGCCCATTTGCTATCTGTATATACTTCTCGTTCCAAATCGTGTAATTCTATACTTGTCTTACTTGAAAGTAATGCACTTTTATTTTTCAAAATTGCTCCATTTACTATTTCTTGCAAATTTGATTTTGTAACAACATAGTCTTTGTTAGCGGTATTACTTCTAGCATAAAACAATGCTTGTTCTGTATAATTTTCTATTTCATCTAATTCTTCATCAATGCTTTTAGTTATCTCATTTTTATTATTTTCAATAATTAATTTAGATGTAGCAATTGGTATTTTTATTTCGTGAATCCATAATTCTATATATTCCTTATAATCTTCTTGTAATCTCTTATAAGTATTTACATTTTCTAGCATAGATTTGCCAGCTTCTTGCATAGATTTTTTTAATATTTTACCCTCAAGAAAATCTGGAGTATTTATTATTTCTGATATTAAGTATTTATCGCCTAATTCATCTAAATTACTTTTTAATTCATTATAAAAATTCTTCTTTTTTCTATATTCAATAGTAATATCAATACCAATTATTATAATCGGACATATTGCAATATAAATCCTTGTAAATATTCCAATTTGTGTATAAGGCAATAATAATATTTCTGAACTTACTATTACAAATAATACTAAAAAAATCAATAATATTTTCTCTTTTATAAATTCTCCAAACTTCATTTTAATATATACCCTTGTCCCCTTCTTGTTTCAATTTGATTTATTATTCCTAGTTCTTCTAGTTTTGTCCTTAGTCTTTTAATATTAACATTTAAAGTATTATCATCGACAAATTCTTCACTTTCCCATAAGTAGTCCATTATTTCATCTCTTGATATTACTTGTTGTCTATGTAATACTAAATATTCTAATATTTTATATTCATTTTTTGTTAATTCTATTTTCTTATCTTCTTTTTCTATAATTCTTCCTGCTGTATTTAATATAAAGCTCCCACAGTCTATTTTATCTGGATTATTTCCTGCATTTTGATTTCTTTTTAATAGTCCAACTATTTTTGCAAGTAATATTTGAATATTATATGGTTTTGTTACATATTGATCTGCACCATAATTTAGTGATAGTAATTCATCCATTTCATTATCTCTGCTTGTTACCATTATAATCGGTACATTAGATGTTTTTCTTATTTCTTTACAAATAAATTCTCCATCTGTATATGGTAAGTTTATATCAATTAATAATAAGTCTGCTTTTATTTCTAATATGTCTGCCACTGCATTGTCAAATTTTTTTAAGCTTGTTGCTATAAATCCATTTCTGTTTAAAAATGTTTCTAATTCTTCTCTTAATTTTTCGTCATCTTCTATTATTAGTATTTTTTGCATTTTACTAACCTCCATTAGCATTATATCATATTTTGTTTAATATGTATCTTACATTTCTTGTAAGATTTCTATAAAAAATAAGATTAGTTATGTTTCAAACTAATCTAACTAACAGCCTATAATTTATTTTTCACCTTATAATATTATTTTTTCAATTCAATTTGAAATTCTATAAATTCATCATTACTTTTTGCACAAATTTTTCCATTATGTAATTCTATTATTTCTTTTGTAATAGCAAGTCCTAATCCAGCTCCACCATTATTTGTTTGTCTTGATTCATCTGCTCTATAAAATTTATCAAATATTCTTTCCAGTTTATATTCAGGAATTGTAGCTCCTTTATTTTTAAATGTAATTTCAATATTTTCTTCATTTTCTATCATATTTATTGTAATAGTAGTATTTTCATAGCTATAGCTAATTGCATTTTTCAGCAAATTTCCAAAAGCTCTTGCCAATTTATCTCCATCGGCATTATACATTAAAATATTAGGTTTAGTTATATTCAATTTTAAATTTCTTTCTTCTAACATTGGGTAAAATTCTTCTACTAATTGGTCTAATAGCATTACCAAATCAATATTTGTTTTATTTAGAGGTATATCATTCAAATTATATCTGGTAATTTCAAAAAATTGATTAGTAAGTTCTTCAACTCTTAAAGCTTTATCAAGTGCTATTTTTATATACTTATTTTGTAATTTTTTTGATATTTCTTGTTCTTCATTTAATAACGATAAATATCCTATTACTGACGTAAGCGGTGTTTTTAAGTCATGTGCCATATACATAATTAAATCATTTTTCTTTTGTTCAGCTTCTTTTGCTCTTTTTGTACTTAAAATATACTCATATTTAATTTTATTTAATTTTTCTGAAAATCTTGTCATCTCATTTGGTAATTCTATGTTTTGAGTTTCTTCATTTAAAATGTTATCAAATGATTTATATAATTTTTCTATATTATCAACTTTTTTAGAAAAAAATCGATATAAAGCAATTACTAAAATAATTATCATATAAAATAAAAAAATAGGTTCTTTATTATAAACACACCACTCATATAAATTATAATTAAACCTATACAAAGTATTTCCTAAAAAGTTTCCTAAAAGATTATCTAAAACTACAATGTAAAAAATTACTGCTACAATGTAGTAGATGATAATTCTAAGGATCAGACTACCTATCAATTTCATTTTTTCATTAAACAATTCTTTATTTTTCAATTTTATATCCAACTCCCCATACTGTTTTTATAAATTTTGGTTTTTTTGTGTCTTCATTTAATTTCTCTCGTATTCTCCTTATATGTACCATTACCGTATTATTATTTTCTAAATATTTTTCTTTCCATACTTTTTCAAATAATTCTTCTGAACTTACTACATTTCCTCTTTTTTGTGCCAAATATAATAATATATCAAATTCCATAGGTGTTAATTCAACTTGTTTATCGTATAATTTACAAATGTGTTTGTCTTGATCTATTTCTAATCCATTTATATAGATAATATTTTCTTCATTTTTTTCGTTATATTTTGTATATCTTCTATAGGCGGACTTTACTCTTGCAATTAATTCCAATGGATTAAATGGTTTTGTAATATAGTCATCTGCTCCTAAAGTTAGTCCTTGTATTTTATCTTTATCTTCAATTTTGGCAGTTAGCATTATTACTGGAAAGTTTAGTCCTTTATCTCTTATCATTTTACATATTTCAAATCCATCTACATCTTTTATCATTACATCTAAAATTGCAAAATCTAATTTTTGATTTTCGATACATTTTATTGCTTCTTTAGAATCATAAAATTTAAAAACATTATAGTTTTCATTCTTCAGATAAACTTCCACCAAATCTGCAATTTCTTTTTCATCATCTAATACTAAAATATTCATTTTCTTCCTCATTTCTGTTTCAATATTTTATCATATTTTTTTAATATTTCCAACACTCTTATTGCTTTTAAGGAAATGTTAAGATTTATTTAATTATTTCTTAAAACTTATTTTTATTCTGAGTTTTATACTAGAAATATATTAAAAGAAAAAGGAGAAAGTCAAATGAAGAAAAGAAAAATATTAATGTTATTAATAATAATTTTAGGAATGTTTATATTTTTTAGAAATATCTCGTTTAATAATATCTCTTATAGATTAAATAAATTTGTTTCTAAAATAACTAATACTTCGGAATATAAAACAATAAAGCAAGATATAAATAAAAATTATTCTGGAATTGGTCAAGAAAAAGTTAAAAATAAAGATGGTTATTTTACTACATTTACTACTATTGAAAATCATAAAAAAACTTATATTGAATATAAACAAAATGCTGATTCTTCTTGGAGTAATAATCAATATTGGGGTGGTACTATGGCAGAAAATGGCTGTGGCATTACTGCACTTGCAACTATTTTAAGTGGATATAATAAAAATTATACTCCAGAAGATCTTAGACAACAATATTATCCTAAATTAAATTATGACATACTTTCAAAAGAGTTATCTAATACATTTAATATTAAAAATACAGATTTTTACTATGATAGTGTTCATTTATCTAAAGAAAAATTGCAAGAGCATTTAGAAACAAACCGACCTATTTTAGTTTGTGTATGGAATCAGCCTCATGATAATCGCTGGACAACGAGCTCACATTATATGGTTTTACTGGCAACAGATGATAATGATATGGTTTATATTTCTAATCCTAATGGTGGAAAAAATGATAGTAAAAGTTCAGGTTGGTACAAATTCAAAGAGATAACTCCTTATATCGCAAAAGCTTTATATATAGAAAGTTATAATTAAAAGACAGCAAAAAGCTGTCTTTATTCGTATTTTTCATAATTATAATAATTTATTTTTCTCTATAAAAAATCACCAAATTGACTATCTAATTTTTGTCAAGTCCTTTTTTATGGATTTATTATATTATTTTTTTGTATGGCAAACAAGCGAAAACGATATATTTTTTTAAAAATTGTATCTTTTTCACTTCTTTTATGATAAAATTAATTTATGATTAGTTTTCTAAGAATTGTTTATTATTTTTGCACATAGAATATAACATTCTTAGAATTTTTGTAGAACAAGCAGTTAGGCTTTCGTAATAATGTTTGCCTTCTGCTTTTTTATTTTGGTAATAAATATATACTGGATGTTCTGGATAATTTGAAGCACCAAGTTTTACTACCATTTGGCTACAATTAAATAATATATATCGTGCATATTTGTTTCCTCTTTTTGATATTGCTCCTTTCACATTTATACTTTTTCCAGATTGTTTTATTGTTGGATCAAGTCCACAAAAAGCTATTAATTGTTTTGGACTATCAAACCTTGTTATGTCTCCTAATTCTCCAAGTATTTCTGCTGTCAATATTTCTCCAATTCCGTAAAATGAATTTATTATTTCATAATATGGAGATTTTTTTGCTGTTTCTATCATTTTATCTCTTAATTCATTTATCACATTATTATTGTTTTGTACTATTTTAGCCATATCTGAAAGATTCTTGACATCTTTATGCTCTTTATCAACTCCTGGATATGAGTTGGCTGAAGCTATTTTTATTGTTTCTGATAATCTTTTATAGAAATTTAAATTTCTTCCATTAGTCTTGTATAAATTATTATACAATGCATCAATTCGTTTTTCTTTCACTATTTCTGCGTGTGGAAATTCCTTAATAAAATTCAATGCTGTATCATCATAAATTCTTGTTGATTTAAAGATTTTTTCTAGCTCTGGAAAGCATATATTTAATAGCCTTTTATATCTATTTTTACAACTAACATTCTGTTGAAGTAAATAAAAATATTGTCTTGTCATTGCTTTTAAATTAGCATATAAATCCTTTTTAGATAACTCATGATATTCTACTTCATTTACAAAAAATAACTTTGCTAATCTGTAACAATCCTTCTTATCTGTTTTTGTTTTTCTAATAGTGTCATAATTATTTTTAGTAGTTAGACTATTGATAACTAAAGTATTAAATCCATTTTCTTTAAAATATCTTTCTACTGGTAAATGATATGTACCTGTTGATTCCATAAATACTGTTAGATTTTCTGGATTAATTTCTTTTATTTCTTCTTTTGCTTTCTCAAAATCTTCTAAGTTATGTTTTATTTCTTTTGTATCAATAAGTATCTCTCCATCACTATTCATAAGCATTATCATACTTTTATTTTTAGCAACATCTACACTTAATACTGTTTTCAAAATTATTCACCTACTTTCTTTTTGAACCTAAGTCTTTTACCGCTACTATTATTTCATCATGCTTGTTATATAGAGTCAAAATTGCCCTCACTATCTAAAACTAAATTAATAATAGGAATAAAAGCCGAACTGTCAATTTGTTAGATTCTATGACCTCTGTAATTTGATGTTCTAACTTAAATTCTTTGTAAATAATTTTACAACCAAAAAAATTAGATGTAAATTCATTTATTTACATCTAAAAGTATACATGTAATTTGTCTTTTTTATTTTCTTTAATATTTTCTTTACAATACTCTTTTATTCTATTTATTTTATTTTCACTCAAATTTGTACTCCCTTTAATATAATGTAATTCTATATTTTGTTTGTAATTATAATATGTTACATATATTTTTGATTTATATGATTTTAATTTATTTTAAGCCTATAATATAGTTGTTTATTTTTTCAGATTGTTCCTGAATATCTGCAATGTATTTATCAAATATATCTGTTCTTATATTACATTTAGACTTTTTTTCTAAAATTTTTCTTAATAGTTCAAATGAGTCTATGATATGATGCCTAAATTCATAACTATCTTCTATTCTATTAAACTCTAATGATTCTATAATCGCAAAAGATTTATCAAATGCATCTAATATTTCGTTCAAGAGTTCTTGGCTTATTTGAGAGTTGTTACTTTTGTAGTAAATGCTTAAATACATTCTATATTTTGAATATACTTCATCAAAGTTTAGACTAATATTTTCTTTGTCTAAAATAACTTTGGCAATATGAATGTAAAATGCTTTTATAAAAACATAAGTTAATGTTTTATCAATGTTTTGGTTTTCATTAAATTCCTCTAATATGTTATAAATACTATCTTCACTTAAGTCAAATAGCTCACTTGCAAAATCATTTGTTAAAATATTCTTCATTTCTATCTCTTCCTTATAACTAACCATTCTCATAACTTAAATTATGAGTACCTAATTTTCCCATTCTCCTGAACTTTCTTTTTAGCAAAGTAAAATATTTTCTAAAATTAATTTTATTTATAATATATCCTAATACACATCCAAATATAATTAATAAAATTCTCAATTCTATTGCAGTACTTGTATCAAATAAAGCCGAAGCAGAACTAATTGCATTTACAGTAATAAATATTACTTGATACTTATAATCATTTATAAACGTATAAATATAATTTAAAATTATTGTAACAATCACATCATATTTTTCTGGTACCAATGCTTGGAATAATATAGCAAAAACAATTGAACCAATTATTGTTGAAATTATTCTACTTATAAATCTTTTTTGAGTATTAGAAAAATCAATTTGTGTTAAAGACATAACAGACATTGAAATCCACATAGTCTTTTTAACACCAAACAATGTACCAATCAACATCGCAATACTTACACCAATAGCCATCTTTAAAGCTATAATAAACCTATTTGATGTTATACTCATACTCTTAAATGCTTGCTTAATTGTATCATGCTCCTTATTTGAATTTTTATTTTTAAAATAATATACTAATGACACTATTACTCCACCTATAAGCAAACTTAACATTCTAGTTACAAAATCATGACCCTCTGCGGGATTTGACTGATTAAAAATATAACATAAAATAAATGGCATATACGCCTTATATTCTGGTTTTGCTGATGGAATGTACATAATTAAGAATATTGTAATAAAGTTTACAATCAAACCTATTACTGGATTTATTTGAGCCAACTTATTTGAAAATCCTATTTGTAAAAACATCAAAACAATAACAAATGGTGCTTGTTTTATATTAATTCCTATATCCATATACCAATACATCATAGTTCCAATTAATACACATACCCATGTCAAAGAATTATTTGTACCAAATATTTGTGAAAATACGCCTACAAATAATGTAATAAAAACCAACTTTAATAAATTAGAAAATATACTTTTACGTGTTATTTTTTGCATAAAATACCTTCTTTCTCGCAAAAATTATGGCTAATATTTACAAAAAAAATTAGCACTCTGTAAAAACGACTGCTAATATTTTATACCTATTTTTAGCAGTTGTCAATTCAAAGTGCTAAATATTCACATAAATTTCACATTTAACTTTTCTATTTTCCCATTCACCATTAACATATCTTTCCATATTATTGATTAATCAAATTTATCCCTTTGATTGTTGGATACAGTAACTTTATAAAATCTGTTGCATCTTGTTTTGAGCCAACAACACTCCCATAATGAACTGGTATAGCAAATTTAGGTTTTATAATATTTATTAATTGTGCTGCCTCTTTAAAATCCATTGTATATGTCCCACCAACTGGAACAAATGCAACATCACATTTTACTTTTTTATTTTCTTCAGTAATATCAGTATCTCCTGCTATATAATACCTAACACCATTTATTTCTATAATATAGCCTAGCCAATTATTTTCTTTTGGGTGAAAAGGCTTATTTGTATTATATGCTGGAACTGCCTCAACTTTTATTCCATCAATAATTTCTGTATCTCCTGAATCAAGCGTAAAAATGTTTTCTTGATTTATTCCTTTTTCAAGTAATTTAGGTAATAAATCATCAGGAATAACAAAAATAGAATTAAATTTTCTTACTTTATCTATATCATCTTCAGAATAATGGTCATAATGGTCATGTGTTATAAAAATTATATCTGCATCATTATAATTTTTATCTATATGATATGGATCTATATAAATAATTTTTTCTTTATTTATTTTTATACAACTATGGTATAAAACCTCTATATTATCAAGAATATTTATCATTTCTACTACCTCCATTTTTAGATATTATAATATAAATAAATATACAAAACAAATTATTCTTCTTTTATAGCTATTATCAATTCATTTGGTTGTACCATCATATTTGCATTTTTATATGTAAATCTTGCATGAGAAAAATAAACTTTATAATTTTTATTTTCTAATTTAGTACGTGTCAAAGATAAAAATTTATCAGTATCTTGTTCAGATAAATTATTTTTTACTCTTATTGAGTTTGATAATTCTATTCTTTTAAAATTTGCTTCTTTTAATTTTCCCAGTTGTTTCTCTGTCTTTTCTAAATTTTCTGATATTGGATAAACTGGTGTAAGAACGCAATTACCTTCTAAAGCCAATTTTCTGCTACTATCATCATTTCTTTTTGAAATTTTAAACTTCCACATATTGTTATTACTTTCATTTTTTATATCTTCCCTACAACTTACTATTTTTTGCTTTGTTTACACCATATATTATATCATGAAAAAAGCAAATCATTTTAACGGCTTTCTCAACAAATTATAATTTTCTATTTATCTAATTTTATTATATCGTTTACATCATTGGAGCAAATAATCTTAAAATAGCTTGCCATAGTCCTTTAAATAAACCATTTTTTGCTTCTTTTTCATCTACTTTATGTGATTCTTTAAAGGAATCCTCAAAATCTTTTTTGATATCTTTTATTACATTTGTATCCTTCATATAAATACCACATTCAAAATGTAAATATAAACTTCTATAATCTAAGTTTATTGTTCCTACAGTTGCTATTTCATCATCGGATAAAAATACTTTGCTATGTACAAAACCATTCGTATAAGTATAAATTTTTACTCCACCTTTAATTAATGTATAAAAATAAGAAGAGGTTAAATCATATACAATTTTTTTATCGGGTATTCCAGGAACAACAATTCTGACATCTACTCCTCTTCTTGCAGCTAAGATTAAACTATTTATCATATCTGTATCAATAATTAAATAAGGTGTATAAATATAAACATACTTTTTCGCTTGATTGATAATATTTAGATAAATATCTTCGCCGGTTATAACATCATCTAATGGACTTTCCCCATAAGGTACAACGAAACCATTTTCCTTATACTTTTCAGTAAAATTATATTTGTATTTATTATAATCATTATCTTCTTTTTTAAATGAATTCCACATTTCTAGAAACATAACAGTAAAATTCCAAACAGCTTCACCTTTTATCCTAATTCCATTATCTTTCCATACTCCTAATTTACTATTTATATTTATATATTCATCTGAAATATTAATTCCACCAGAAAAAGCAGTATGTCCATCAATTATCATCATTTTTCTATGATCTCTATTATTCATAATAATACCTGCAAATGGCGATAATTTATTAAATTGCATACATTTTATTCCATATTTTCCCAGTAACTTTGGATAATTACTAGGTAGCATAGCAAAAGAACCCATATCATCATATAATACTCTTACATCTAGTCCTGAATTTGCTTTTTCTTTTAATATATCTAAAATTTCTTGCCACATAGTACCATTATTAATAATGAAATATTCTATAAAAATAAATTTTTTGGCTTTTTTTAGTTCTTCTAACATAACAGGATAAACGTCATCACCAAGAGAATAATAGTTTATCTCATTGTTTTTCGTTACAGGAAATCCTGCAAATTCACTTATATATTTTAATTGTCCTAAATTTTTAGTATCGATTTCTTTTTTTATAAATTCATCTTGTATTAAGTATTTTTGACCATTTTCTATATTTTCATTAATATTCTTTAAAACTTTACTTCTTTTCATATTATTACTAAGTATGATATATAGAAGTGTTCCAATTAATGGAAAAAGCATAATCAGTAATATCCATATTAAATCGCTACTTAATCTTTTACTATACTTGATAATCATTAAAACAATTATAATACTAAGTAAACCATAAACTACTTGAATAATACTTATAAATTCTCCAAATTTTAAATATATAAATAATGTTAATAGAATTTGTATTAATAAACCTATTGCTACAACAATTCCTCTTTTTACTGCCATCCACATATTTTTTCTCCTCATACTAATTCATTTTTATATGTAATACTTTTATCTTCTTTATAAATAAACATTAATTTTGAGTTCTTATCTGTTCTTCCTTTATCAAAGGATAACGAATAAGTACATTACTATCTAGATTTTCTTTGTGCATATCAACTGCTGTTATTTGATGATTATCATATGTTGTATAATAATAAATTCCCTTATTTACATTACAGCAAGATGTATAAATTGTTATTTCAAATTTATCATCACCTAAATCACAGCATCCTCTTTGTTGATCAACGCTACCTAAAATGTGAAAAAATTGACTAACACTTGATTTTTCATCTTCTTTAGAAAAAGAATTTAATTTAGTATACGCTACTCTTATGAATCTTGATTGCGATGATAAATCACCTGGTAGACCTATTGCTCCCATTCCTCTACTATATAAACTTAGATCTAATTCTTTACTAAATTTATTCTCTGGAGATTTAGGTGATAAATACATATAATTATTTAAGGCAAACATTTGCTTATCAAAAGATGGATTATTAGTTAATACCCCTACTGGATTATCATATATTTTTATTCCATCAATAACAGACTCTACAGTTATTGATTGTGTGCTATCGGAAATAATCCAATGTAAGCTAGCTAATGGTAATTTATCACTAAATGGAGTATTTAACACATTCATTTTTTCAATCAAATTTCTAGCTTCATTTACATTTGAACATTGGCTTAAAATCCATGGTATCAGTTCAAATTGAGCAACATTATCTTTTCCTTCCTGTTTTTCTTTATAATGAGCATTTCCAACAAAATTTAAACCTGCTATTGCTAACCCTTTTTCGTTTATTGCATCGTAATATAATGGATAATCTTCAGTAACAAATGCCATTCCAATTATCGCATAATGACTCTTAATGTCATCTACTTCTCTAAATTTAAATTCAAAGTTTCTTGGTGTTATTGTTACTTCATCTCCATATGAAAATTCATAATCCAATGTTCTTCCAAAATAAAAATCTTTCGTTTTATAAGTTGCTGCTGTACACATATTCTTTCCCTTCTTTCTAATACTATTTCTTATCTTTTATATAACTCTCTTTCAAATTACTAATTCTTGTTAGGATTATATAATAAAAGGTAGATAATTTCAACTGGTTATCTACCCTACTTATTGTAAGTTATCGCTAACCTTTTATGGTTCCCATATCGTTTTACTTTCCATCAATTCTAATGCATCTCTTAAACTTGTAGTTGAAAATTCATAGTTAAAATAATCATTATCAACAATCACAAGTTGATGTGGTTGATTTTTATATTTAAAGTGTATATATTTTGCCCAAGCATTACTGGAATTTTTATATGATAATTCTAATCCATCGTTCAAGTTACCAGCTTTAATTTTTATTTTTTCACAGGTTTCATCTCCATTTCCATCACTAAAATAATATACATAACCATTATCAAAATCTATAATCCAATATACTTTATATGAATCATTTTTCTTAACAAATGAAAACTTTCCACTATCTCCTTTTTTCGCAGTTTCATTATCATTAGTAGTATAATAATTATATTTTATTTCATTAGTTTGATTTGTTTGCTCTTCGCTAATTTGATTTGTGTTTCCACTCTCTAGATTATCAACTTTCTTTGAAGGATCATCTTCCTCTTTTAGATGATAACTTACAACAATTTCAGTATCTTTTTTAAAAACATCTCCTCTTTTATATGTATCAGAGCCATTTATTGTTACATTATCAACTTCTCCCTCTTCTGTCCAGCCAAAAACTATGTCGTACATGGGTTTTTCAACAATGTTTGTAAAGCCAAGTTCATTAATTTTTTTTATTACATCTTTATAATTCTTATAAACAAATTCTGATTTATCTGTTTTTATTTCTACTTCATCATCAGCTATTTCTTCATCTACATCTACATATAGATTTGTTACAGATATATTATCGGAATGACAACTAACTTTATAACCAATTTCCATATCGTTGTTTACATTTATTGTTGTTTCATTCTTTATAGAACTATCTTCTGAATTAGTAAAAGTCAGTGTATAGTTACCTTCTTCCAAAGAAAATTCTAAATCTTTATTTTCTCCATGTACAAGTGTTTCTCTTTCATTTCCTATTGAAAGTATAACATTATACCTACTCAAAAATAAATTTTCAGTAAAATCTATATGAATTTTAACATTATGCCTAGTAATAGGTATTTTTTCCTCATAACCACTATTATTTTCTGAAATTTCACTTTCGTTGTTTAGAATCATAAAAATAGCACTTATAATTATTACTACAATCAAACATCCAATTAGTACATTTTTTTTATCTATTTTTTCAAACATTTCAGTAAACAAATTATTCTCCTTTCTGCTTTCATTATTATTTTCTAGATTTACATTATCTTTAGAATTTTGTTTCATTTCTTTCATAGTATTCCTCCCTACAAATTACTATTTGTATTTAACTTTACTTTGTTAATTGATAGCTTTGCTCTATCAATTCTTTTACTAATACTTTGTCTACTTTTTCATCTATAATAATTGTATTCCAATGTTCCTTATTCATGTGATAAGCAGGTATTATATAATCATAAGTATTTCTCAATATATCAGAATAATTTGGATCTGTCTTAACATTAAGGTATAACTTATTATTTACATTCATAATTAAAGCAAACCACTTTTTATTTTTCAAATGTTTCATTGTTACAGATTCAAAATCATCAGGAAAAGGGCAATCCTTATATGTATTTTCTAATGTTAAACAATACTTTATTATTTCTTCTTTATTCATCAAATTTCTCCTAAAAAGTTTTTAATTTTTAATTAGTGTTATAAACATAAAAATTCATCTTATCTGAATTTTTAACTTTAGAATACCTTAATCTTTTGATTTCTTCCGGAGCATCTTCCACTACACCCTCATATAAAATTTCTGTATCTTCAAATATAACTCTTATATCTAATGCTCGTACAGAGCCAATTGTCAAATATGCTTTTCTTTCTTGATTTTCCATAACACACTCCCTAAATTTGTTATTTATCTATTATATTCTTATCTTTTAAACATTTCAAAAATCCATTACAACCTTCAACTATATCATTAAATGTAATTTCAAAATTTCCAGTATACCACGGATCAGCAATATCTCTAGGGGTATCTGAAAAATCTAACAATCTATAAATCTTATCGTCAACATCTTCCCCTACTATTCTTTTTATATTTATAACATTTGATTTTTCCATTCCAATAATATAGTCGTATTTTTTGTAATCTTCTGCTCTTAATTTTACTGCTTTTCTTTTTGTAAAAGGGATTCCATTTTGTATTAGTTTATCACGAGTACCATAATGAATATCATTTCCTATTTCTTCACTAGAAGTTGCTGAAGATTTTATATAAAATTCTTTTTCTAATCCTTGCTTTTTTACCATATCTTTGAGTACAAATTCTGCCATTGGAGAACGACATATATTACCTAAACATACAAACATTACTTTTATCATTATAGTCCTCACTTTCTATATAAGAGGTTTTTTATCGTTTTTTCTTTATGCTTGTGATTATAACACAAATAATAAAAAATATAAATAAAAAAAGAAAAAAGTCCTGTATAATATCACAAATTGATATTATACAGGACATCTATTACCTTTCATTTGATTTTATTCTTTTTGATGAACAAATCAATCCTTTAATTTCATCATTTGAAATAAATTTTTTGTCTAGTGTAATTCCATAAGGATTTACAATTTCAACATTATAGTAATTCTTTTTTATATCTAATATTGTTGCTCTATTTCCATTATTTAATTCTACTACATCAAATCTCTTATATTTCATAATTCAACTCCTTTTTATATTTACATATATATTTTTCAATAATAACATTAAATTTATTAATACATAGGTGTTCCATAACCTACAATTACACTACTATTAATATCATAATTTCGTTCTGCACAACTATCATTAGAATTTCCCTCAATAGTATAGACTTTTCCGTTTTCGACTTTTTCTACAATTCCGAACATGGTCTGATATTCCATCATTTTCCCAGTCAAAAAATATTATTTCTCCGAGATTTAGGAATATAGCCATTATCTTGCCAAAGTCCACAAGTTTTAAACCAAACAATTCCCTCATTTTGACAATTTGCAAATTTAGGAATTATACCAATATCTATATAGCCACACTCATTCGCACACCAGCTGACAAAACAAGCACACCAACTAACTCTTGAATTAAAACCATACCAACTCCAATAAGGTTGTCCACCAACATTTCCTAATTGAGAAGAAGCAACTTCTACGATATTTGTATTACCTCCAGATGAGCCATATAAAACATTTGACCATAAGTCTTTATATTTATCACTTCTTAATTCTGCAATTTGTTGTAATTGATTTTCACTAAAATTATAAATATTTGACATTTCTTCAACAGATTTTCCTTGAATATCAATATATAATACTTTTCTAATTGCTTTTTCAGTATGTGTATTTCCACTATCATCTATTACTTCAATGTCTTTTTCTACACTTTCTACTCTATAAGAAATTGTGTTCATTTCCCAAAATATATCTTTTAATTTCTGAATTTTTTTGTCATCTAAAGTAATTGCATCACTTTGTTCTTTTCCACCTGTTATTAGTACCGTATAAACTGAAATAACATCTTTCCATTCTGTTCTATGTGAATTTATTTCATACTCGTCATGTTCATTTGTGTTTTGAATTTCCGTAATTTTATTTGTAAATTCTCTATTTGTTTCACTTATTACAGAACTCATTGATTTGATATTTACTCCGTTCTCATTTGAAAAAAATATTCCATATATTGAACTACATAGCATTGCAATTAGGCATATAATAATTATTATAATTATAGCTATCCAACCTCCTGCAAGAATTGTTGCAATTAAAGCCTGTGTCCATGATATAATTGTTTTTATTGCAGTAGATATTGCTTTTATTGTTGCTTTAGTAGTTCTAATTGTTGTTTTTGCTGCCATTTTTGCTATTTGATAACTTTTTTTAGCAACTTTTACACTTGTTTTTAATGATTGTTTAGTTACTTTTTCAGCTTGTTTTATTTTTCGTGGTGTATTTTTTATAGTTTTTTTAGTTTTATTTTCTATTTTGTATATTGCTTTTCGTGTATTAGTGATATTTTCTTTTGTTTTAATGATTTTATTGTTTTCTGCTTTTTTATTTATTCTATTTTGGGCAATTTGAATATTATTTTTCGTTTTTAATACTGATTTTTGACCGTATTTATTAAAGGCATCTATTCCCCTATTAGTTATTATTTTTGACTTTTCTTCTATTTGATTTGTACCATAATCAATTTCGTTATTTTCTTCATTACTTGCATTTTTAATATTATTTGTTTTAGAATTTATAGAAACTAGATTATTTTTTAATTTTTGTTTATATATTGTTGCACCATCAAATTTTTTTATTTTTAATTCATTTTTTGGTTTTGTTTTTATATCTGGCAATATTATACCTCCATTCTTAACTTAATCTTTTTGCAACAACAACTAATCTTGCATTTTGACTTGTATAATCACAAGTAGATAAAGTTATAAATTTATCTTTATAATTGCAATCTATTTGAGTATCAAAAAAAGCAAGTTCTTTACATTTATTTTTAAATGTATTAAACTCACTTTCACTATTAAAATTTATATAATTATAGTAATCAAATCCGTTATTTATTATTGCTTTAAAAACATATATTATTTCATAGTTTCTCTCATCATTTAGTGTATATATATTTATGTTTTTATGATTATTGTAATACTCTTGTCTTTTATAATTTTCAAGTTCTCCAAACATTTTAGAATTTTTTATATGATGACCATATACTATTAAATTATCACTTGTATTTATATCGCATTGTTCGGATAAATAAGGTGTTCCATAATATGAATATTGTTTATAAAAATTTTTTCTCAAATAAAAGTTGGGATTATTCAGTGTTTGCATTATAGGATAATTTATATTACTATTATTTATTCTGATCCAAGCAATTATGTCTTTGTTCTGTTCATATAAGTTTTTTATATTAATATTTGAGTGTTCTTCTTCAAAATCTTCTGTATTGTCCTTTTGATATGCAGTGTCAATTACTTGTTCTATGATTTTTTCTTCTTCTATATCTTCTTTAATATTTTTTGATACAATTATACTGCTAATAGCCATAATAACTATTAACAATATAAGAAATAATATTTTTATAATTTGTTTCAACTTATTTCCTCCATTTTGTTTTTATCATCAAAGCGTGTTGTCATTAAACGATAAAGCTTTGTATTTTTCGGAAATTTATTTCTAAAAGGAAGAAGTGAACTCCTTACTCTAATAACTCCCTCGCCACATGGTACATTTGTTATATGTGCTTGTTCCATTTCTGACATTTTTAATAATGTTGCTAATTGGTCTCTATCAGTTGCTGACTGATTTAGCATTATTATAAATTCACTATTTGATAGCATTAAACTTGCTTTTTCATTGCATAATAATTCTTGAACATTTTGGGTTATTCCAGTTGCACAACCTCCGTATTTTCTTATTCTTTTCCATAAAGTATATACAAATTCTGTTGTATATTTATATCTAAATAGTAGATATATTTCATCAATAAAAATATATGTTCGCTTTCCGTTTTTTCCTATTTCTTGTTATTCTATTTAATATACTATCTAGTATTACTAGCATACCTATCGGTGTAAGTTGTTCTCCTAAGTCCATAATATCATAACATATTAGTCTGTTTTGTGTTTGAACATTTGTAGGTTTTGCAAAAGTGTTTAAATTTCCTTTTGTAAATAATTCTAATGCTAACGCAATATCTTTTGCCTCTCTTTCATTTTGTTTTAGTAAAACATCTCTAAAATCTTCTAAGGTTGGTGGTGTTCCTTTAAAATTTCCTTGCTCATAATACTTATAAACGATATTAGTACATCTATCAATGATAGCTTTTTGATTAGGTGTAATATTTTTTATAATCTGTTCGCATAAAGATAAAATAAATTCTGCTTTAGCGACAATTGGTCTATGATTTTCTGAATAGTCTTTATTCAAATCAAGTGCATTGATATGATTATCACTTGAGGCAGAAATCTTTATAACTTCTCCACCTAATGTTTTTATAACTGGTGCATATTCATTTTCAGGATCTAGTATTATGATATCTGCATCAGGATCTTTTAAAGCAATAGATGTAATTTCATGTTTTGCAATGAATGACTTTCCACTTCCAGATACTCCTAGAATAAATGAATTTCCGTTTTGTAAGTTTCTTCTATCAACTAATACCATATTTTTAGATATAACATTTTGTCCATAATATATTCCTTGTGCATCTTGTATTTCTTGTACTTTAAATGGTATAAAAGCTGATAGACTCTCTGTGATTAAAGTTCTATTTGTTTTTATTCTCTTTGTGCCACTTGGCAATACAGTATTTAAGCCATCCATCTGTTGATATTTTAATGTTGCTAATTGACAAAGATATTTTCCTGCTGTTGTTTTTAGGCTTTCCGTATCACTATCTAATTCCTCTTTAGAATTAGCAGTATGAACTATTATTAAATTGCACAAAAACATTTTTTGATTCCTATTTGTTAAATCATTTAACATTTCTTTACTTGCCTCTCTTTGTGCTTCTAAATCATAAGGTATTACTGCTGAAAAATTATTGTTTTCATTTTGTCTTCTTTGCCAGTCTGATATATTTTTTTCTACTCCTAATCTTCTTTTCTCCGCTTCTCTTATTGCTTTTTCAATAGGCATTGGTTTTATATCAATACTTAACATCATATTTTTATTAAGTTCTGTCAATTCTGATGCAATATCATCTTTAAGATAAGTTGCATATTCTTTAAGATATAATACTCTGCCATATCTATCTCCCATTTTGAAATAGTCACTTTTAAATTCAAATGTATCTGGACAAATATAATCTTTAAAGTCATGTCCTTTTTTCATAAATTCTTTTATATCAAATTTAAAAATATCTTCTTCTCCAACTCTATAAAAGTCATAAAAAATTCTTATTCTTTCATTAATATCTAATTCCTCTAGTTTTGAGCCTAGTTTAGCAAAACAACTTTCTAGTTTTGCACTTGTTTTTGCAAAGTATGTTCTTGCTGATGCTATATCTGGTTTATCTATTGTAATTGTTATTAGTTTTTCTTGTATAATTCCATTAGTTTCTATTGAACAACTAGCTAATATATCATTATATTCTTTTCTATATGGTGTTAAATCATCATTTCCTATATCTAGTTTCATTTTACTATCAAAATCAACTTTATTAAGTTTTCGATTTATTATAGTTAATTTATTGTCTGCACTCTCATCTAACATATTTAATATAGTCCCATAGTTAATAAACATATTTTCTTGTTCTTCTTGTCCGGCTACTGCGTAATTAATATCTGTAAATTTAAAAGATTTTGAATACTTTTCTTTACCAACTTGGAAAATACCATCGTTAAATATTGCTTTAATCGGTAGTGCTTGTTGTACTGATTTTGGTATTTTTATTTTTTCTTCTTTGTTTTTTCTTTGAAAAATCTTTTTTAATAATCTTATCACTTTTTACTCTCTCCTTTTTCAATTTTCTATTTTCATTTTTTATTAATTCGTCATATATATTTTCTGGCTTAAATAATAAAACACTTGGTGTTAATATTTCTGACTTTATCCAAGCAACTATAAATTCTTCTGCATACATTCCGTTATATTTTATAAATCCAAATAATGCAAAAGGTGCAGCACCTAAAATACATAACCACGATAATGTTTCAATTCCTAGAAAATTCCTTAAGATAAAATATAAAAATATTGCAATTCCAACGGCTAAAGATGAAAAAATGAACTGCCTCATAGACAGTCCAAAAAATATTGATTCATTAAAATCTCGTATTTCTTTATTAATTTTTATTTCCATTTATTTAACACCACCTTTTTTATCAATCTTTTTTTCATTGCTAAACCTCTCTTTCAATATTTTCTTTGCTTTTGTTTTTTTCTTTTTCTTTTTCGTCTTTTATCATAGATTTTATAATATCAGCTTTTTTATTTTCTTTTACCCATTCTTTTATATATTGTTTTTTGGGTCTTGTGCATAAATAACTATCTGAATAGCATAAAATATTATGTTCGGTTTGTTGTAGCATTTCTTTCAAAATATCAATTCTTGATATATTACCAAGCTTTTCTAGTGCTTTTGTTGTTGCATTATAATCTTCTTCTGTTAAATAACTATATGATTCTAAAAATTCATCTTTAGTTAATTTAAAATAATCTTGTATTTTTTCTTCATCATTTATAAAATCCATACATTTTCCTCCTTATAGTCCCATCATTTCTCTTACAACTCTATCTGAAGCTTTTATTGTTCCAACTAGCACCAACATATTAAATGCTAATTCGCCAATATACATCCATACTTGAGTAACTGCTTGTGCTGAAGTATCTATTGCTGGTGGGTTACTTGCAAATACTGAAAATATAATACAAGCAAGTATTATAATTGCTCCCTCTAAACAAACTGCCGTATAACTTTTTAAAAATCCTTTTCCTATATGACCTGTTGGCTCTCCTCCAAAAGTTGATAAAGGAATTGGAGATAATGCAGTATATAGATATAATTTAAAAAATCGTCCATATACAGTCAAAATCATTATATAAGCAAGTATAGTTACTACAATTCCTCCAATTAAGGTTACTGCCCATAATGGAATACTCTCAAAAAAGCCACAACTTTCTATTGTTGTAATCAATTCTTGTGGCAAATGTGCTTCTACTGCATTTCCAAGTCCTGCCGTTTGCATTATTGTTTGTACTATTCCTTGTGCAATTTTAAAAATAGAAAGCATTAATTCTAGTCCATAGGTTATAACTGCTTTGGCTAATGCAAAGCGTATAAATAATTTAAAAACTTGTTCTGGCTTTTTTACTTCTGCAAAACTTCCGACAAGTTTTTATTATGCCAACTAGAAAAAAGATAACTAATAATGCTAACCCTATCGCTTGAATTGCACCATTTATATTGACAATAACATTCCATATATTACCGCCCTTTAAAAGTTTCAGGACTTTGAGAAATTAATTGCCATATTTCATTTAATTTATCGTTCCAAACGCTCAATGTATATTGGAGCATTCCAACAATCCAATTATCTGACATCATTTTCCTCCTTAAAATCAAATTTAGGGCAAGTTTAGATACTTACCCTACAAACTTTATTATCCACCTGTAATTATGGCTAAAATTTCCTTTGCAAATGTTATAATTACACCACCTGCTACTGTCAAAAAGCCGTTCGCTCTTTGACTAGCGTCATGGCTTTTTAGCGCTAATCCAACTTGGACAATTCCCCATCCAAGCATTATCATTCCAATTGCTCTTATTATTCCAAACATAAATGTTGATAAATTATTTATAACTGCTAAAGGATCATCTGTTGCAAAAACTTGACTTGCTTGTAATATATTTAAAAGCACAACATATGCCATAATTAGTAGTCCTTTTGTCATTATTTTATAAATCACTTTTCCATTTTTATTTTTTAATTCATTTTTTTTATTTTCCATATTTTTTAATCCTTTCCTTTTAATAAAAAAAGCAAGGAAAATTAATTTAATCCTTGCTAATCCATTATTCATTTTCACTTAAATATTCTTCAATATCTTCTTCTGATAATAATTCATAATTGTAATCTTTATTATCAAAATTTTGTATAACTAATACATTTTCAAGTTCTGATAATTCATCTTCTGTCAATTCTTTTATCTCTCCAGTTGCTCTTGTAACTTCTCCATGTTCATACATTTTTCCGTCTCCATCTGCAGTATATTTTACATTGGGGTGTTTCAATATATCATATTTAAAATCAATTACTGGTTTTTCCCCTCTAATCAATAGAATTGCTTTATCATTATCAAGCATTCTAACTTCATCAGCCATTAATAATTCTCTACCTGTCTGCTGATAGTTTGTAGAGTAACTACCACTATGTCCGGTACTTTTTCCATAAGTGTTCAAATCAATATTTTCTTTTCCGTAGGAGTTCTGAAACCATTTTATGTGTAGATTGTTCGTTGCCGTCCGAAGATACAGAAATTCGTCACAATTTCCGTACAATACTTTCCCACTGCTTTTCAAATAATGCCTTTAATTGAGAAATATTTTGTAAAATGATAGATACAAATACATTTCTTGAACGCATTACAGATAAAATCTTGTCAAAATCGTCTGGCAATGCAACATTAGCAAATTCGTCCATTAAAAAATGGATTGGAACTGGCAATGCACCTCTATAATTATTATCTGCTCTGTAAAAAGCATTTTGAAATATTTGAGTATATAAAATACTTACCAAAAAGTTATATGATGTATGTGTGTCTGGTATAACTGCAAATACTGCGATTTTTTCTTCGCCAAGTCTATCTAATTCCATTTCATCTGTCATTGTTAAATTAGCTATTTCATCAAGATTAAATTTCTCTAATTTTGATGACAATGTTACTTGAATAGATTTTAATGTTCTACCAGCCCCAGAATGATAGTCTTTATAATATTTTACTGCAATATGGTCTGGATTTCGATATTCTAGTTTTTTAAATAGTATATCCAACGGACTCTCATAATCTTCATCATCTTCTTTAGGTTTTCCTGCTCTTAACATTTCTCCAACTACTGCAAAATTTTGTTCTTCTTCTGGTGCTTCATATTTTAAATAAAATATAAGTGCTGAAAGTAACATTTGAGCTGCAATGTCCCAGAATGGATCTGAACTTGCTCCTGTCCCTTTTGGTGTTGTACTCTTAAAAAGATTCGCCACTAACTTTTGAACATCATTGTCATCTTGTATATATTTAAACGGATTATAACAATGGCTTAATCTAGGGGTTACTAAATCAAGTATTCTTATTTTGTATCCCTCTTTTTCTAATAAACTTCCTGTATCTCGTAAAATTTCTCCGTTTTGGGTCTAATATAACATACGAGCAATTACATTGTAATATATTAGGTTTTACATAGAAACGAGTTTTACCAGCACCGCTACCACCACAAACTAATGTGTTTAGATTTCTTCTATGTTTTTGAGCTTTTAGACCTATCTTTATATTCTGTGTTAATATTTTGTTATTATATTGAGGTTTCTGCATATACTTCTTGTTTATTTGACTTGCAATGCCCCATATTGCTGACCCGTATTCTTCGCCTCGTCTATAATTTCTTTTACTAGATATATAAATTCCAATTCCTAATAAATAACAGAGCAAAAAAATAAAGACAGTCTTTAAACTATCTTTGCAAATCTCAATATCAAATGGTGCATTCATTTTTGTTGGCAAATTATTTATTATTCCAATTAGTCCACTGCTTAAATAAGGTGCTACTAATAAAGCAAACCATATAACACCGATTCCTCCCAAAATATATAACACAATATTAGTTTTATCTTTCATCTCTTTTTTCCTTTTTAAATAAAGATTTTTTCTTAATTGGGGCATCAATTACTTTTTCTAATATTTCATCTATGAAATCATTATCTTTATTTTCTTCAATAAGGCTTTTTCTTTTATCATTTAGAATATTTGCAAGTACCTTTTGTTCATAGGAGTCCATTTCCAAAATTCTTTTTTCGTTCATTGTTTTCTACCTTTCTTGAACAGATTTTTTCTTTTCATTTTCTTTATTTTTATTACTAATATCAAAATAATCAATAATTCTTGAATTAATCTTTTCATAATTGTTTCTTATTTTTTCAAGTTCTTGTCTAATTTCTTTTCCTTCAATTTTATTTGCTATTTCTTTTGGCAATTCACTAAATTTAAAATTATCTACACTTATTCCATATCTTTTGCAAAGCATATATGAAATACAATAACATCTAAAACTCTTTAATTCACTATCTTGAATATCTTTCATTTCAATACTAGCCATTTCTCTATATAGACTAGAAAATAAAAGTTCTCTGTCCATTCCTCTACATACATATAAAACATTTTCGGTCTTATTGTATTCAGAACTAATACTTCCATCATTTAAAGTATTTACTGCCTTTCTAGGAACATCACACCCATTTAAAACAGCCTCTAATAATCTTCTATCTCCATAATTAATTGTAGTTTCAGGTATTTCACAATTTGTCTGACTGATATCAAATACTTCTTTAGGATTATAAAATATTCTACCATTGCTTTTAACAGGCTCTAATATTTTTATTCCTGTTTCTTCATCTTTTATATATATATCTTTTTCATTCCACGCTCGTGCATCTTTAATTTGTGTTGCATTCGGCATTTTATCTAATATAACTAGACAATTCCCAACAGAATGTTTATAAAATCTACTTTGAACATCTAAATATTTTTGAAAATCATCTCCATTTTTAATTATATTTAATGATTTTTTATTCATTATTTCATATATTTCTTGTCTAGCTTTATTTTGTTCTTCTTTCCAATTATTTTTATAACTATTATAATTATTTTGTTTTGTATTATTAGGTTTTTGTTTTATAGAATATTTATCATTTTGTGGAGATGTACCTAATATATCATCTACTTCATTCACTTTATTTGCCCCTTTCCTTTGATTTTTTTACTTTTTCTTTATAATGTTTAGGCTCTTTATATCTCTTGCCTTTATGCTTATTTTTGTGTTTTTCTTTTGTGTTTTCTTTTTCTTTATAATGTTTTCCATTTGTTTGATTTTTCTCAAGCTGTCTTTTTATATAGTCCAGTTCTTTTAATACAGATGGCTTTTCAGTTTGCTTGTCTTTTTGCTTGGTATTTAAGGAATTCTCTAACTGATTCTTTTTTTCCGTCTTTTGTTTGTTATTACTGGGAATTTGCTTTTCCTCTTCCTTTGATGTTGGCATTATTTCATCAATAAAAATTTCATCTTCTGATTTCTCTGCTAATTTGGCTAATTTTTCTTCTTTGGCTTTTTCCATTTCTTCTTTGATAATTGTAACATCTTTAAAGTTAAATCTTTCTGCTATTCTGTTCATTTTCCCTGCATCTTCTTCTTTAATCATAATATCTACCATTCCATCAATTTTTGAATTGTTTTTATTAGCTAAAGCACAATATAAAATCCCATATTTTTTAGCCTCTTGAGAAAACTTTTTCAATTCATCTGCACTAATAGTAAAGATTTTTAAAGGTTTATTTGTTTTTAGCATATTGGTTAATCTTGTTTTTCCTCTTGTTGCTTGTTTTTCTTTTGACATAGCAATTAACATCATTGCAATATTTTTTGCAGCAGTTCCTGTAACTCTTAAAGACATTTCAACACCCTCTAAATAAATTTTAACAATTTCTTCAGCTGAGTCTGCAGTATTCACTTTTCTAGTTCTCCTTTCATTTTATTTTTTTCTTGACTTTGTTGCTGTTCCATTTCTTGCATTTCTTGTTTTATTTTTTGTGTTTGATTTTCAATTCTTTCAATACACACCACCTCCTGTTTTAAACATTTTATCTTGTTTGATATTTCTAAAATTTCATCACATAATGCTTGTCTAATTTCTGGAATATTTTCTTTTTGCCTTTTTCTACGAAGTTTATTTCTTTGTGCTATTTGATTTTTTAGTTCATCATTTACAAGATTTTTATATGAAAAAAGTTCCTTTGTAGTTTTTATCTTATTTCTACAAAGAAACCTCATATCATCTGAAAATTCATCTAATTTTTTACTTTCTGCTCGTTGTTCTGGTGTTAGTCTATATCTTGTTTTTGTACTTTTGGGAAATACTTTTAACATATAGCAATAATAAAGATATAATTTATAAAGACTGCCTCTATCTATACTGAAAACTTTTGGTTTTGATTTTGAAGTATAGATTTTTGTCTCTCTATATTTCTCTGGAAATGGTATTCTAGTTGTTTCTGTATTCATAATTCTTTCAGTAATATTATTAATTGAATATTCTTCTCCAAAACTTCTTTCTATTCTGATATTTCTTTTATAAGGTGGTCTTACTAAACTTATTTTATTTGCACGAATTGTAATTGTATATCCCATTTTTTTCAAAATACTTTCAAAATTTTTATATGAATATGCTTGTGCTATTGCAAAATCAACATCATCTTTTGTTGTAGTATAATAATCTGATTTTTGAATATAAGAATTATAATATTTTGTATAATCTATATTGTGTTTACCACATGGCTTTTCTTCTATGACGCTTAATCCATATTCTTTGCATAATTCATCTGAGATTTTTCTCATCATTGCATAATTTTCTCTATTGTTTATATATTTTTTTCCGTCTACAAATGAAACAGAATTTACTACAAAATGATTATGAAAATGATTCGTATTAAGATGAGTTGATACTAATACCTCATATTTATCTCCCCATAATTCTTCAGCAAGTCTAACACCAATTTCGTGTGCTTGTTTAGCAGTTACCTCGCCTTCGACAAAAGATTGAAACCCATGATATGCAACAATGCCTTTCTCTTTTCCATAATATTTTTTTGTTTGTAACATATCTTGAACACTATCTGTTGTAGAACAATTAATTCCTGTAACATAGTATTGTTTTTCAGTTTTATAATCTGCTGTTGCATATTCTATTGTATTATGGAGTGCTTTATACATTTCTTTATTTTCAGTTTTTTCTGAATTAGTTGTATAATTTATAACTTTGTCTATTCTATTTTGAATTTTCCATAAGCTCGTAGTTGCCATATTTTATAAATACCTTTCCTTAATATCTAATCTGAATTTTCTCCATTCAAGTATTTCATCATTCAGTATTCTTTCATCGATAAAGTCTTTATTATATAAAAGTCTTTCTAACTGAGATAGCACTCTTATAAAATCAGTCATCTTCTTTTTCATTGTTCTAGAAAATTCTTGATCTGCTTTTTCTCTTATTTCACATCCCATAGCTGACATTCTTACAAATTCTGAAAAGTTTTTCCCAGCTAAATCTGCTCTCCTTTTTATAGTATTTTTTTCTTTATCATTCATTCTAATATGAACAGTTATATATTTTGTATCATCTTTCATTTTTTTCTGTTCCTTTCTTTTATTTTTTTATTTTTCAAGGGGATTGGGGCTTTCCCCATAAATAACAAATGTGTACCCACATTTGTCTTGCTTGTTAGGACGATAAATTTTATAAATAAAATTTATATATTCTGTTAAAATTCCTATTTATTTATAATTTTTGTTTATCTTTCCGAGCATAAACTTTTGCTTTTTATTCTTTTTAAACCTAAAAAATCACATAAATAATCGTTATAATCTTTGCCGTTTTTTTGGTGGTTTGATTATAACTTCATACTTATGTGATAGCACATTTTTTAATGCTTTACTTGCATTTATTCCAGCTTCATCATTATCTAAACACAGATATATTTTTTTAGTTTCTGGATGTTTATCTAAATATTTTTGAATTGCAATAGGCACTTTACTTTGTGAAATATCACTCGCTGGTTGATAAACTCCTGCTAATGATATTAATGTTTTTTCTTCATAATTTTGTCCATAGATTTTAAAAAGAGTAGCATATGATAAAGCATCTATTGCACCCTCAAATATATAAATAGTATCTGTTTTAATTTTACTTTCTAGTCTAAAAGAATAGGTTTTATCACTTCCTGTTGCATCAGCTTTAAATGTTTTTTCATTAGTGGACCTGCACCCTGCATACCTAATATTTTTTTGTTCATCATATCCAACAAATACTGCATTATGATAATATTTTTCTTCATATATTAAGTTTTTTTCTATGCATTTTTTTATAATTTCTTCATCTATTCCTCTTGATTTTAAATATAAAAAAACATTATTAGAAGCGGAATTTTTTTCTGGTATAATTATATGTTTTTCTTTTGATTTTATAGTTTTATCTATTACAATAGGTTGCTTTAAATTCATTTGATCTAGTAGTAAATTTGCGGCATCTATAAAACGCATATTTTTCGTTTTCATTATAAAATCAATAGCATTTTTTCCTCCAAAACCTCTTGAACACCAATTCCATAACCCATTTGACATTCTTAAACTATCGTGCGATTTTGTTGTATATTCATTTGTACTTGCTCGTACTAATTCACTTGGCATATATGTTCTAAAATATGTTACCAAATCAATTGATTTTGCTTTTTCTAGTAGTTGTGGTTTTATATATTTTCCCATAACACAATTACCTACTTTCTCGATTTTTGACTTTCTTCTCCTTTACTATTTCATCTTTATATTCTCTAAATTCTGTGCCTTTATAATCTTGATAGTCTAAAATATATTCTTCATTTGAATATTTTTCTTTAGCAATATTTATTGCTTCATTTAATGAATTTGCCTTTATTTTTACAACTTTTTGCAATGTTTCTTCTATTTCAATTTCATATTCTTTCCCCATATTTTTATCTCACTTTCTCTCTTTTTTTTAGTAAATTCTTTATCTATATCTTCAACAATTTCTTGAACAATATCTCTCATATTATCAAGGTTATTTGTTTCTATATTCATATATTTGTTATACATTTTTTCTAATACTTTTTCAGTACTTAATAGTGCTTTTATTTCTTTGAAACTTAATGTTGCACCCTCTAAAATAGATAATGTTTCTTCTTTAAAGTTTATTTCATAAGATTTGTCTATAATTTCTTCTTTAGTACAATTTTTTATTAAATCTTGTTTATATATGCTAAATTCTTGTTCTATTTTAGCCATTAATATATCTTTTAATTGTTCATTATTCATTTTGATATTCCTCCTTAAATTTTATTTTTTGCATATAAAAAGAGATATTAAGTTCTTGTTATTCTTAATATCTCTATATGATTTTATTAAATTATAATATTTGATTTGTTATTCATAAATATTTGTTCTTTGAATTATTATTTTTTAATATAAAGAATTACTTTTATGTGTCTGTACTTTCAAAAGTTTTCACAACTGGAAGATTCTTTTTATTAATTGAATTTTTTTCTAAACGAATAGAGATTATGTCTCCTTTAGCATTTTCTAAAGTTTTTATTGAGTTTACCTTATTTCCTCTACTATAAAATTTAGTGTTATTATTAAATTCTACACTTGTTTCAAATGTTTCATCTGTTAAAGTATCTCCAATTATATCTCCATATTCTATTGTTACTTGTGCCATATCTTCATTAATAATATTAATATTTTCCATATTTATTGTGTTTTGGTATTTTATTTGTTCATCAGATGTTAATGTCATATTATACAATAGCTCGTTTTTTAATTCCTCTCCAGTAATATTTCTAAAAATTAAAATTTGTTTATTTACTGGATCTAAATAATCTCCTATATTTATATCAGCTATATTAATGTTTTTACAAGTTCTACCATTTAAATAATTAAACATACTTTTTTCTATATAAAATAATTTATTATTATCATTCAAAAAATAAATATAGTCATTATCTATTTTTGTTATCTTACCAGAAGAAAAGAAATTATCATTCATTATTTTTTGAGTCGCATTTTCTGCCTGTGAGTCTGTATTCAATGTTTCATTAGTAGAAATAGAAGTATCAGAATTGCTATTGATTTTGTTCGATTTTTCTATATAGTTATTTACTCCTTCTATTCCTTCTTGATTATATAAATCTATAATTCCTACTGTTATAATATTAGATATTATTTTATTTTCATCAACATTATTAATATCTGCCTTAATTTTTTCAAAATATGAATCTTCATCTAAAAGCGTTATATCGTCAAGATAATAACAACCTGCAGTAATATATTCTTGTAAATCATCCATATTTATTTTGTTTATTAAATCGCTATCATTGCTATATAATTTTTTCATTTTTTGATAAGCATCTTCTCGAGTAACTAATTCTATATTTTTAAAATATTTCATATTTTTAATTTTACTATATAAGTTGTCTACATTTTCTTGTGATGAGCCTTTATTTATATATATCTTAACAATGGAATATTCTTCAAAATCTTTTTTTAAAGTTTCATATATTGTTTTGTCTTGGGTATCATTATCCTTATTTGATGTATTCCTTTTTATTAATACAAATGTTGCTAATGCTATCACTAAAATTATTATTATTATAATTATAATACTTTTCTTTTTCACTTTTACCACACCTCTATAAATTTCTATTTTATTAAATTTATATCATAAAAATTAGATTTTTTCAATTAAATTAAAAGATATAATTATTAATTTTTTCATCAACAATTATATCTTTATACCATTATTTTTATAGCTAATTATATTGCATTTATATCTGTAAGATTTGTAAGCATTTCTCGCATTCCAAGTCTAAATATTTCTTTTTGTTCAATAGAATCAAGTCGACTACTTAAACTTAAAAGTTTTTGTATAACTTTTAGTTCCTTATAATTTAAAATTTCAATTTTCCCATCTTCAACAAGATTTTCAACTTTAGGATTATCTTCTTTCAATTTTCTTACTTGATTAATAAGTTCCTTATATTCAGGTTTTTTCATTAAATATGTTACTCTATATTCTTCAACATACTCTAAAAATTCATCTGAACACTCATTATAAAATGATTTTCCTTTCATTCTATTCTTTTCACTAAAAGTTTTTGTTTCCTTTTTTAGCATATCTGCATCACAAAAACCAAGTTTATAATATTTCCTACACCAGTAATCCATTTCTAGAAAAAGAGCATTTTCCAAATCTTTTATCAAATCATTTATTTGTTTTATTTTTGTGTCATCTTCTAACTTTAATTCATTAATAAAGATTTTCAACTTTTCTCTCTTTTCAGATACCTCAAATTTTTCTGTTTCCTTTGTAAATTTTTCACTAAAACATAGTTCATAGTCTTCACTCCTTATATCATATAATTCGTTAAAAACACCATCCTTAAAATTATTTATCATTTTTATTTCCTCCTTTGTTGTCATAATATAGTATTTGCTTTCAAAATAAAAATGTGTGATTTACCTAATTGGGTCTTTATCATAGTCTTGACTTTTTAAATTATCATCTTCCGACTTTTCATCATCTTCCATTATAATACTTTCTTTTTCATCTAGTTTTAATAATGCATTTACTCTATCTAATCTAGTTGATTTTTCTTTTAATTCATTTTCTTTATCAAATGGAATTTTTACATCAATTTTTGCATTTTCAAATTGCTTTTTAGTATTTTCTAATTCATCTTTATTTTCTTCAAGTTCTTTTCCAATATTAGATAAAGCATTATCAATTCTAGTTATATTTCCATAAATGTCATTTCCTAATGAAATTTTGTATTCAGATTTTCCTTTTAAAAACAACTCAAATTCTTGTCTTGCAACATTTATTTGTAATTCTAGTTTCATTCCTCTATATTCTCCTATTTCTTCTAATTCTGAATTTTCTTTTGTTTTACAAATTTCTAATATTGTTTTTCCTGCCATTTCTTTTTTATTGTATTGTTTGCCTTTTAATGTCATAGGAGAAAATTTTTCTTCATTTGCTATATTTGTATTATTTTTTACTAAATTTAAATCTTTTTCGATGCCTAAAATCTTATTTTCTAATTCTTTTATTCTATTTGGATAATATTTTACTATCATATCTTCAAGTCTATATATTTCACTTAAATAACTTTGCTTTAATAATTTTAATTTTGCAACATCTGTATCTAATTGAGTTTTTTCTATAATCAAAGGATTTCCTGCTGCTAAAGCTTTTATTTCAGCATAGCTTAATGCTTTTTCATCAACATCTTCCGCACTTCTGACAGGTGTTCTTGATGTCATTATTTGAGATATAAATTTCTGCTTTGTTTCCACTAACTGAAACAAGTATGCATCAAAAGTTTTTTCTGTTACATAAGTGTAGATATATACAACATCATTTTCATTTCCTTGTCTAGGTCCGTCTACCGATTTCTTTGAGTTAAATCTGAAGGTCGCCACGGACAGTCTAAATGATGAAGTGCAATTATTTTATTTTGGCAGTTTGTTCCTGCTCCCATTTTCGCAGTAGATCCCATTAAAACTCTTATATTTCCAGCTCTTACTTTTGAAAATAATTCCTGTTTTTGAGTATCATTATTTGCATCATGTATAAATGCAATTTCGTTTTCTGGTATTCCTTTTTCAATTAGCTTTCGTTTTAAATCTGTATATACATCTGTAAATTTCCATTCTTTTAGTTTCCATTTTCCGTCTACAAGTTCCATCTCATAAGGATTATCCATTGTGCCTGTGTTTTTGGGTGTTGACAAATCACAAAATACTAATTGAGTTGATTTTTTTTCTGCAGTTTCTTTCCAAATTTTATAAATATTTTCTGCACACGCATTAACTTTACTATTTTCAAAGTCTGGTAACATATCATTTATTAATCTCTGGTCTAATGCTAATTTTCTTCCCTCATTAGTAATTTTAAGCATATTGTCATCTTTAGGGTTTACATCTCCCCTTTTTATATCTTCTGCTCTTTCTCCTAATTTTTCTACCATTTCTTCTTGAATTGAACTCGGTTTTACAACTATCGTTTCAAACTTTGCTTCTGGGATAGGCAAATTCAAAGTATCTGATGTTTGTATATCAGCTACTTCTTTGAATAATGCCATAAGTTCTGGCAAATTATAAAATTTTGCGAATCTTGTTTTTGTCCTATAACCTGTTCCGCGCGGGATTAAGTTCTAGTGCAGATACAGTCTTTCCAAATGTACTCGCCCAGCTATCAAATTGTAATAGTCCACTTTTTTCTAATGTGTTATATTGCAAATAGCGTTGCATTGTATATAATTCTACCATTGAATTTGAAACAGGTGTACCAGTAGCAAACACAACACCTTTTCCACCTGTCAATTCATCTAAATATCTACATTTCATAAACAAATCAGAACTTTTTTGTGCTTCAGTTTGGGCTATTCCTCCAACATTACGCATTTTCGTGTATAAATATAGATTTTTAAAACCGATGCGCTTCATCAACAAATAATTTATCTGTTCCTAGTTGTTCAAATGTAACAACAGAATCTTTTCTTGAATTATCATTTAATTTTTTTAATTTTTCTTCAACTTTTTTCTTACTTTTCTCAAGTTGTTTTATAGAATAATACTCAGCACCATTTTTCTTTAAATCATCTATGCTCAATGTTAAAGCATCTATTTGTTGATTTAAAAAGTATGCTTGTCTTTCTTGTGATAATTGTATCTTTTCAAATTGAGAATGTCCCATTATTATTGCATCATATTGTCCAGTTGATATCTTACTGCAAAATTTTTTTCTATTATTCATTGCAAAATCTTTTTTACTTGTTACTAATATATTGGCAGATGGGTATAGTTGTAAAAATTCACTTGCAAATTGTTCAATAATGTGGTTTGGAACAACAAAAAGAGACTTATTCCAAAGTCCCAGTCTTTTTCCTTCCATTGCTGCAGCAACCATTTCAAATGTTTTTCCAGCTCCGTACTTCGTGAGCTAACAAAGTATTTCCTCCATAAAGTTGTCTTGCAATAGCATTTATTTGATGTTTTCTTAATGTTATTTCTGGATTCATTCCAACAAAAGTTATATATTGGCCATCATATTCTCTTGGTCTTATACAATTAAATTTATCATTATAAATTCTAACCAAATGTTCTCTTCTTTGTTGGTCTTTCCAAATCCATTCTTCAAATTTTGTTTTTATTATTTCTTGTTTTCCCTGTGCTATTGCCGTTTCTTTTGCATTTAATTTTCTTTCTTCTTTACCATCTGAATTTATTACATTATCAAATATTTGCACATCTTTTAAATTTAATGTTTTTTCAATAATTTGGTAGGCATTAATTCTTCTTGTACCATAAGTTGTATTTACTCTGCTATTTTTCCAATCTATATTTTTTCCAGTAATATTCCAATCTGATGTATAATCGGAATAATTTACATTTATGTCATTTCTATATTGCTGTGGTGTTTCTAATAATTCATACATAAATTGCTCTATATATTTTGTAGGAATCCATGTGCTACCTAGTCTTACACTTATTTCACTAGCTGACAAATCTTTAATTTTTACACTTTCTAATCCTTTTACATTTACTTCATATTCTGAATTATTTTGAGCAAATTCTTTAGCAATTTTTAGTTTTTCTCTAACATTGCCACTCAAATATTCATCGGCTGTTACATATTTATCTAGCATAGGATCTTTATAAATACTACCCTCTAATTCTTTAATAAGTTGTTTTTCTGTTTTTCCTGTTAAATTGCACATATATTCTAGGTCAACACTTGCTTTTTCTGATATAGACGAAATTAAAGCGTCTATACTATTATCTGCTTTTGATATTTTTATATGAGGTTGTATAGTTCTTTTTGAAAACATATCTGCTTTTCTAATAAAGTTTTTGTTTTCATCAATAATTTCTAATGAACAAAGTAAATAATAACTATCATCATCTGAAAAAGCAATTTCGTTTCCTCTGCTGTTTATTAATCCATATTTTTTTGAAAAATTATCATATAGTCTATTTAGTTTCTGTTGCTCTGATGTTATTTCAAAGTCTGGTGCATCATCTATTTGTAAATCTATTATTTTTCTAACACAATCACGAATTTCTATCATACCTTTTATTCTGTTAAGTGTTGTAATAGGTTTGTCTTGTAGATACATTAAGCTATTTTCTCTATAATAAACTTTATTATCTACTTCAGTATATGAAAAGTTTCTGACATCTGGTGTTGCTGGTATTGATACTTCTTCATTGTCGCTTATTTCATCTATTTGAATATTATCTATTTCTGCATTTATACTCTCGATTGCATTATCTAATTGTGTTTCAAGTGTTTCACTATATATTGGACTACAAGTAGATTCTGGTCCAAATCTTCCAGATGTCATTTCCATTCTTCCTAAAATCATTTCTGGATGCTTAACAAAATAACTGTTCATTTCTATTCCATCTTGATTTTTGTCTAAATGTACCCATTCATCTTCAATATCAGTAATCTTATCTCTTTTCTTTAAAAATATAATATCAGATGTTACTATTGTTCCTGCATTGGCTTTAAATGTATTGTTTGGTAGTCTAATTGCTCCAATTAATTCCGCTCTTTGACATATATATTTTCTTATTTTATCATTTTGTTTATCCATTGTACCTTTTGATGTTATAAAAGCAATTACTCCATTGGGTCTAACTTTATCTAATGTTTTTGCAAAAAAGTAATCGTGAATCAAAAAATTATTTCTATCATATCTCCTATCTGTAAGTTTGAAATCTCCAAACGGTACATTTCCTAGAGCTACATCAAAAAATGAGTCCGGCAGTTCTACTTCTTCATATCCTTTTACTGCTATTGTATTTTTTTGATATAATTGTCTTGCTATGTTTCCTGATATAGTGTCCAATTCTACTCCGTACATTTTACATTCTTTTAGTGTTTTTGGTATTCTACCAAAAAAGTTTCCTACTCCGGCAACTTGGTTCTAATATATTGCCCCTTTCAAGTCCCATTTGTTCTAATGCTTTATATATTGAACTTATTACAATAGGCGGAGTATAAAAAGCAGTTAATGTAGATTGTCTAGCCTCTGTATATTCCTTTTCAGTTAGTAGCTTTTTTAGTTCATTATATTCTTCAGTCCAGTCATTATTTTGTGAATCAAAAACTTCTGCTAATCCTCCCCAACCAACATATTCTGCAAGTATTTTTTGTTCTTCTTTTGTAGCAAATCTATTTTCTTCATCACACTTTTTTAATATTTTGATAGCTTCAATGTTTTTTTGAAATTTTTGCTTTTTAGTACCTACACCTAAATCAATATCTTCAATATGATAATTATTTCTTTCATCTAAAGGTATTTCTGGATGTAAATCAAAATATTCAATTCTGTTTCTTCTTTTCTGTTTTATATTAGCTTTTAGTGTTTTTTCTTCGTTATCTTTTATTGGTATATTTTCCTGTTTTACTTCTTCGCTATCATTTTTTGTATTTTCCTTTTCGATATCTAGTAGTCTTTTTCCAGTTCTTAATTTATCATTTGCAGGATTTTCTTTGATTTTTTTATCAAATTCTTTTCTAGACATCTCTTTTATAAACAAAGGAAATTTTGTGTCTGCCAATTTTACAATAGTATCACTAATTGATGTTATTTCATATTCATCAATTCCAATGTAAACAATGTTTCCCACTTTAAATTCATAATATGGTAATCTTTTTTCAAGTTCATTTAATAACTCTTTAGCCTCTGGCAACATTTCATCATCTGACTCAAATTCTTCAATTGTTGTTTTGAAGAAATCGATATAATTTTTTATATTTATTTCATCTTCAATATCTGCTCTAATTAATTCAATATTATCTTGTTCTGTATTACCTGTAGGAGAATTATCTAGATATGAATAAAGATCATAATCTTTTATAAAAGAATGTATTTTATCTGCTAATTCATAATCTTCATCATTTAGCGCATCTTCTTTGGGATTATGATGTATTCCGTTTGCATCTAGCCAGTCATTGTATTCATCCTTTTCCTGTTCGCTCAAATATCTATCTGTAGAAATTAATTCACTAATTCTTTTAGCAACTTGCGTCCATTTCAATAGATATTTTTTATTTGTTTTTGATTCTTCAAATGCTATTCCTTTGCTATCGTGATTTTGATATAAATTGCCTATTTCAATTGAATGACCACCTACTCCATACTCACTTTTTAGAAAATCAGCATTTTTTATATTTGTTTCTCCTTTTAAAAATTGCTGATATATTCTAAATTTACCATCTTGAAATCCACTGCCTCCTTGTAAATCATTATCAATAACTTCTTGAGGTACAAAAAAAGCAGGTGTATTTTCAACATCTGCTATATTCTGTTTTTGTTCATTTTCAGCTGGTATTTCAAAAACATCATTTATTTTATTTGTTTGAGCATAAGATATACAATATTCAACAAAATTATTCCATTGCAAAAAGCATTTTTCTGTTCTGTTAAGGTAATTTCCTTTCCATAGATAAATACCATTATTATACAGCTTATATCCTACTCTATCATCATTTATAGTAAATTCATTATATTCTTTTCCAAAAGTTTCAAGTAAAAATTCTCTTGTTTTTTGATTATCTTCGACATTATTATTTAAAAATTCTACTATTTTTTCTTCATTCAATTTGACTTTTGGGGCATTCTTTATAATACTAATAATAGTATAATCATCACTAAATGATAATATATTGTCATTTTCATCAGTCCATTCTCCTAATTGAAAATCAATTCGTTCATTATTTGTTCTTCTGCTATCATCTTGTAGTTGTTCATTAGCCCTGTCCATTTCATTTGGTCTTTCATCTTCAATTCTTCGTTTGTTCCATCTTGTATCGCCATTTTCTCCATTATCTTTTTTATCATTTTCGTTGCTTGGTCTTGTATTTGTGATAGGTGTAAAACTAATTCGTTGTTCATCACTAATATTGTGTATTCTGCTTTCTTCTGTGTTTTTAGATAATGTAGTCTCATTTTTGCGTATTTCCCATCTGGAATTTTTTCTCTCTCCATCACTAGATTTGGTATATTGTAATCTCCCATTTTCGTGTATGTTATTTTCTCCATAATCAATTCCTCCCTCAATTTTTTCTTTATCATTAGTATAGTTTGAATTTTGATTTTTAACAAATGTGTGATTTTTGTTTTTTTCTTCAATTTGTAAATTTCTTATTGTTTTTGCAATTTCTCTTAATCCCATTTCTGCAATATCACTTACTGCTTGACCTAAAATTGTTATTAAATTTTCACTATTAAAATATTTTATATATTCAAATTCTTTTATATCAATTTTTTCTCTTGCATTAATACCGCATCTTGTCATCATCATATAGGAAACACTCGCCCAAATACAAGGAACAAACAAACTATATAGTTCATCATCTGTATATTGTTCAAATTGAGTTTCTTTAATATATTTTTTTATAGATGACATATAATCTTGAATATTATCAGTTACCATATTATAAGCATTAAGAGTAATTGATGTAGAAAGTTCTGAATTTTCACTTTCTGCTCCAAATGTAGTATCTAAAGTTTCTATAATGTCTTGTTTGTATTTTTCTTCAACACTCCATAATTTGTATGGTGTTCCCTTATAATTATGAGTATCAGATACATCAAAAACCAATTTAAAAGGATATTTACTATTTTCATCATTATCAAATATAAATATTCCATTTGCATTCTTGTTTACCCATCTTCTTACTTTATTATTCCATGTTGCGATATCAGCACAAGCTGTTGCATCAGGTCTTTGTGCATAAATTAAAATTTGATCTGCAAAATCGTATTTAAAATTCCAACTACTACTATCTAAAAATGAGAGCCAGTTTTCTTCTGTTTTAGTTATTTCATATAAGGTTTCTTTATACAATTTTCTTGTTTCTGTTATTCTTCCCATTTAAAACCTCCCTTCTTTATTATTTAATTCATATCAATAAAAAAATTCCATAATCCTTTTGTTTCTATTGCATCTTGTATAATCCATATTGTTTCTATGTCTTTTAATGTTACGTTTGGTATATCTTCATTTTGATTTATCTTTTTCAATTCAGATACTTTCATATTCAAAACATCTTTTTCGTTTGCCATACCTATACTTTTTAATTTTTTTATTAAATTCTTTTTATTTTTAGAGCTATTTTCCGACATTATGCACCTCTTTCACAAAAAATAACCTTACTTTAAGGTTTTACTTAAAATAAGGTTTTCTATTGACTTTTTTATTAAATTTGTATTATAATAGATATAGGAAATGACAATTCCGTAAGATACGGTTTTGCCACGAAAGAGTTTTTTTATAAACCATTCGTCTCAGCAAAAGCAGAATGGTTTATTTTTTATTTATGTAGTTGCTTATCAACCCAGTTCTTATAAAGAACTGCAATTAAGGCAACGTTTAATGTTAAAGATAACATTAGCAATATTACAAAAAATAGTATTACTTTAACCATAAACATCACCACCTTTCCTACGATGTAATCGCAAAATTGGTGGCAAAACCGTTCCACTAATCATCAATTTCCTATGCAAATCATTCTACAATATTTTTTTAATTCTGTCTATAATATTTTTGATTTTTATTTATTTTTCTTTTTTCTACTTTTTTTCTTATAATCATAAATAAATGCTCCAGCAAGTGATATAGCAGATAATCCTCCAATTAAGGCAAATATTTCTGTATGTCTATTATCTCCTGTGTTTGGCACTTCAATTATATCATTTTCAAAATCAATACTATATATTGAATCATTTTCTTCTATTAAATTTCCATCTGCAAATACTCCATTGTCATTTATTTCAATATTTACTATTTTATTTGATAATTCATATCCCACTGGTGCTTTTATTTCTTTTATATAGTATTTTCCATATCGTAATTGATCAAATACAACATATCCATCATTTTTATTTGATTTTACTTCTTTTATCAAATTATTACATTCTTCATCTTCATAGATTCCAAATACAAATTTTTCTTTTATTAATTCTTTGGTTTTACTATCTATTTTATTTAGTTTGATATTTTTTAATATCGGCATATCTTTCATTTCAATTTTTTGAGTTTCTTTATCAGTTGTAACTACAAATTCAATTTTTTCAGTTGTTTCATATCCATAAGGTGCTGTTTTTTCAATCAATTCATATTTTTTGTTTTCTTCTAATCCTGTTACTTTGTGTGGCTCTTTTTCAGATACCCATTCATCTATAATATTCCCATTTTCGTCAACTACCTGTAATTCTGCTCCCTCAATTTCATCTCCAGTTACTAAATCTGTTTTTGTTATTTCAACACTTTTATCTATTAAAACAATTTCTTGTGTTTCTTTTCCGTAAGTTACTTCAAATTCAACATCTGTTGCAATAACAAATTCATCTGGAGCATATTCTTCGTGTAATATATATTTTTCTCCTTCAGTTAGTCCTTTTATATTATGATTTTCCTTACCAGAAACCCATTCATCTATTACAGAACCGTCTTTATCAAACACTTTGATTTTTGCACCATCAACTTCATTTCCTCCAATATCTTTTTTGGACATTGTAACTATTTTATCAATCATTTCTACCTTTTGAATTTCCTTTGTATTTTCAACTTTAAATTCTACCGAAGTTGCTTTTGTATATCCATCTGGTGCAATTTCTTCGTTTAATTTATATGTTTTTCCTACAATTAGTCCTTCAATTTTATGATTGTCTTTGCTTGATGTCCAAGTATCTATAATTTTTCCATTTTCATCTGTAACTGATAATTTTGCTCCTTCAAGTTCATCATCTCCAGTTATTGATTTTTTTGAAAATTCAAATATTGTTGTATCATTTGAGATATTTTCTTTATCTTCATATACTTTTCTTATTAAATCTTCTTGTTCAAATTTTATTTCATATTTTGTATCATTTAAAACAAGTCCATCTAATGTTTTAGTTTCTTCAAGTTCATAAGTTCCCATTGGTAAATTTTCAACTTTTAGATTTCCATTTTTATTCAAATTATAAGTTCCTATTTCTTGACCTTTTGAATAAATCTTACTTCCATCAGCATTATCAATAATATTTTCCTTTGCAATTAGTTTAAATTCTATACCAGACAAATCACTTGTGTCTATTATTGATGTATCTATATTTTCTCTTAATGCTATTGTTTTGTCTATCATTAATGTTCCTGTTGGTTGTTCATTTTTTATTGTTACTTCTTTTATGAAATCTTCATCTTGATCTTTATCATAATCTCTTATTCCTTTTATATCAAAAGTTACTGGTGTTTCTAATTGTAAAAATCCTTTTGGTGTGTTTATTTCATAAATAGCATAACTTCCTACTGGTAGTTGTAAAGGTGTAATAACAGTACCTTTATCATCATTATTAGTAGTATAGCTCTTTTCTGGAATAATCATATTATCTGCATTTGTTGTAAAAGAATTATAAGTTGTACTACCAATTTTTTGTGATACAGATTCTCCCTTTTTCCAAATAATTTTTCCTGTTGCTCTGTCATAAATATCTTTTGTTGCCTTTATTTCAAAAGTAGTGCTTGATAAAGTAACAATTTTATCTGTTTTTAAGTCTTTTTTTATTAATTTTATATAAGCCTCTAATTGCTCATTATTTACTACTATATGTTTTGTCTTTTTTGCAACATCTTGTATTTCAGTTTCATCATCAGTAATTGAAAAATAAAAATCACTAGCACTTTCATAATCTTTAGGTGTATTTGATTCTTTTACAATGTATTTTCCATATGGTAGATTTTTTTGAGTATAGGCATTTCCATCTTTATCAGTTATTAAGACATCATAAGTTGGAGCAATTTTTTGTGCTTGTGCGACTCTTTTAGCATCTACTTTTACTTTATTTCCATTTTCATCTATACCATTCCAGATTTCCTCATAGCTATAACCTGCATCAAGTGCCTTTTCTACTGCACTATTTAGTTTAATTGTAAATTCAGCACCTGCTAATCCAGGAGTTTCTCCAGAATTTTCTTTTATTCCAGATTTAAAGATATGAACTCCCATCTTTTTTACAAGTTCATTACTTGTTGTTGTATTTGTAATTACTTTAGTGTATTGATCTTTATATTCTAAATTTATTGAATATTCTGTTTTGTCTAGTAAATATCCTTTTGGTGCTACATCTTCTTTTACTAAATATTTTCCAAGTGGTAATTCTTCAATAGGAGTAGTTTTTCCATTTTTGTCCATTGTTCTAGTTGCTACTAAATCTCCTTTTGAATAATATTTTTTAGTTTTTGCCACATTATATATATCTTCGTCTGCATATACCTTATATACTGCATTTTCAAGAGTTGCATCTCCTTGAGCCATGCTTCCTGTTTCACTATCTTTTTTAACTATTTCAATAGTTCCTGTTGGTTCTGTATTTATAACACCCTCTATTTTTAATTCAACAACTGGTGTTGTAGAATTTACATATTTTATATCGGCATTAAATATAGTTTCATTTAATAAATATCCTTTTGGCGCTTTAGTTTCATAAACAATATATTTTCCAATAGGCAAATCACTTATCGTTGCTATTCCATTACTATTAGATGTAATTTTTGCAACAGAATCTCCTTTTGAATAATATTTTTTAGTTTTAGCAACATTATAAATATCTTCATCTGCTTTGACTTCAAATTCAGCTCCTGCAATTTTATCATTATTTGTACTCAATTTATATATTTTAATTTGACCTGTTGGCTCATTGTTTCTAAATGTAACATTTGCAGTTTGACCTGCAACAACATCTACTTTCTGTATGGATGTATCTAATAAATAACCTGTTGCTACTGATTTCTCTTTAATGTAGTATGTCATTGGTTTTAATTTATCATATAGTATTCTTCCATCAGTTCCTGTTGTTGCTGTTTTTATCAAATCTGTGCATTCTGCATTTCTGTATAATTCAAAAACACAATCAGAAACCGCATTGCCCATATTATTTGTTTTTAATAATGCTATTTTTCCACTTTGTACTTCTACTGAAATGTTAAAATTTGATGGATCTACATAGTTTGAGAACATTAAGTTTTGTACCGCACCATTATTAAATTGAAAATATACATAGTTTCCCATTGTAGAACTATCATACTTTCTTCCATTAGGCATTAATTCATAAATTCCATAATTTTTTGAAACAAAATTAGCATTTGTTTCATTTGTATCTGCTGATACACTTATATTCAAATCATTACTTCCCTGTGTGTGTGAAAAAGTAATACCATTTATATTATGACTAAAACTTTCATAATGAGCTAAAACACCATTTGAGTCATTTAATGTTGTACTTTCTCCAATGTTTACTTTAACATTCATTCCATTTATTGATGTATTTCTATGATATTGATTATAAGCTGACTCTGTTTCATTTAGCCAATTTGCATAAAGTCCACTTGACATATAATTTGACTTCCACGAATCTCTTGAAGGACATTTCATATTTCCGTCGATATTGTTTTTAATATATTCCCATACAAATTGTTGAGTGCAACAAGCATCTTTTTTTGCACTAGCATTAGTTGGAAGTCCCATTCCATGTTTTGATGTATAACCAAAATAAATATATTCTGCTATTTTTTCGTATTCACTTCTTTGTGCTTTATATTGTGTTACAAAATCTCCATTAAATGAATAAGAGCTACCATTAGGAGATTTCATTCCGTATTGGGTACAAAACAACAAATATGTTGTGCCATCATAATTTGAATAATGTAATTCATGACCATATTCTGTTAAACTTCCAGATATAACTCCAAATTGAGCGTTACTATTCATATCAGTAATAAATGCAGCAAATGCATTTATTGGAATTGATGAAAGTAAAATTAATACCAACATCAATATTGAAACTAACTTTTTTGTTTTATCTTTCATATTTTTATTCCTTTCTTTCCATCAAAAAAAGAAGCTTATAAGCCTCTTTAAATTGAATTTATTTTTAATCTTGTATTGCCCAAAAATAATATTTTCCACAAGCACATTGGTTGACTTTATAATGTGAAGATAACCAATTTTTAGTATATTCTTCATAAGCATTAAATGCATCATTCCAAGTATCATAATACCCATGTTCATTTGTTCCATCTCCTGCAATATGTTTTGAACCACCCTCAAAGCACCATTCAGACTTTATTTGCGTTTTTTCTTCTTGCTTTGTCTCCATTTTTGTTTCTGTTTTTGTTTTTTCAGTTTTACTTGTGTTTTTTTGTTCTGTTTTACTGTCTTTTGATGTAGTTGCAGGTGTTTCTGACTTTTTGCTTATTTGAGAACTTTTGGTATTCTGTTTGCTCGTTGTGCTTTTATTTGAATCTGCTTTACTTGAAATTGTAAATTCGTTTTTTGGCTTTTCAGTATCATCTTCTGCTTGAGGAGCAATATCATTATTTTGCATATTACTCTCTGCAATATTTTCTTCTACGGGTATTTCAACAATAGTCTGTGTTTCTTCATTTTCAATTTCTGTTTTTTTGCTTTCATCTATGACATCATTTTCCGCAATAGTCTGTTCATCTTTATTGTGACTAAAACACACCTTTAAGCCTATACCGAAAATAATTGCAAATATTGTAATAGCTATGCTTATTATTTTTATTTTTTTCATACCTACCAACTCCTTTACCCTAATTTTAAAGTGATTTTTTATTTCTAGCAAATGTGTGATTTTATATATAATTTTTATAAATATATAATATATTACTTTTCAGTTAGTATATAGCTAGTATTAAGGGGGTAGATTGTAAGGAGGGGGAAAATAAAAAAAGCATATACAACTTTTTTATTTGTGCATATACAAAATTCTTATTTTTATTATCTATCATACTTTTTTAATTCTTTTTCTTTTTGCCATTTTAATTGATAATTTTCTAAAAGTTTTACAATTATCTTTTGCATTTCGGTTGGTGTATATTCTTTTGGAAAATACCCTTTTACTTTATCTACACTAAATTTGATGTTTTCTTTTTGATTTGGCTTTTCTTCTGATAGTATTCTATCTATATCGTCATCTGTTAAATTTCCATCTGCACTTAATTTTTTTAATTCTCTTGCTTGTGGATGTGATGGAAATACCTCATTATATTCCATTACTTCAAAGACATATTCCTGCTCTGATTTTGTTAAATATGATATTTCAACTGCTGGTCTCAATTTCATTTTTTCATCATCAACTAATTGCAATAGTTCTGGTATCAGTTCGGTTAGTCTAATGTATCTTCTGATTTGGTCTTGGCTTTCTCCCATTTCTTCTCCTAAAATTTCTCTTGAAGTTTTTCCTTCTAACTTCTGTGCCGTTGGCACAGAAGTTGACAAGTCATTTCTTCTTCCTTGTCTTTTCATTGCCTCTAACTTCATTTTATAGGCAAAAGCTTTTTCACTTGGCAATATTCTTTCCCTCTGTTTATTACTATCTACCATATAAATAATAGCATCTTCATCTGACATATCTCTAACTATTGCAGGTATTTCTTTTATTCCTGCAAGTTCACAAGCCCTTTTTCTTCTGTGACCTGAAATCATTTCATAAGTTCCATCTTCTTTAGGTCTTACTATAACTGGGTGTATTACACCATTTTCTTTAATGTTTTCGACAAAATCTTCCATTTCTTCATTTTCTTTTACTTGATAAGGATGATTTGGAAAATTAGAAATAGAAGAAACTGCTATTTTTTCTACTTTTTCTAACTTCTCGGCATCTCTTTCTTCTTGTGTTGTAAAGAAATCATCTATCTTGGGAAAGTGCATTTTTTCTTCTTTCTCTTTCATTATCTTTCAAAACCTCCTTCGCAAATAATGAATAAGCCTCTGTGACCTTACTATTTTTGTCATAGGCTATTATACTTTTTCCTTTTGATGTAGTTTCTGCTGCTTTAATAGCAAATGGAATATTAGTATCATAGATTTTCACAACATTACCAAAATTATTTATGAGTTCTTCCTTTATAGCACTCGGCAATTTTGTTCTACTATCAACCATAGTCATTAGAATACCACCAACTTTTAACTCTTTATTTAGCTGTCTTTTTACTTTTGCAACAATATTTAATAAATTTCCCATTCCTCTTGCTGATAAATACTGACTTTGTACTGGTATAATTACTTCATTGCTACAAGCTAAAGCATTTGTAGTTATCATATTTAATGACGGCATACAATCAATAATTATAAAGTCATATTTATCTTTCAAGTCCTTTAAGCAACCATCTAGTGCATATTCCCTTTTCATTGCATTCATAAGTTCAGACTCAACCATTGCTAATCCTAAATTTGACGGTATTAAATCGATATTTTCTTTATGATGTAATATTGATTCTTCTGCATTTATATTTTCATCTTTAATATATCGGTCTATTAGTGTTCCTAATGTTACTGGTATATTGTCTTCATCATAAAATCCCATACAAGTTGTAAGATTTGCTTGTGGATCTGCGTCTACTACTAAAACTTTTTTGCCATTATTAGCTAGAGATACTCCTAGACTAAAAGTTGTTGTTGTTTTTCCTACTCCACCTTTTTGATTTGCTATGCTAATTACTTTGCATTTTGACATTTTTTTAACCTCCTTTCTTTTAAATTTGCTTTTAAATCTATTGAAATAAAAGCTATGTATAAGTGCTATAAAAAATAAGCGAATTGATAATTAAAATCAACCCGCCTATTTTTAACAATATTTTCTTTTTAACTTAAACAATATCTTATCAAGATAATCTACAATATTACCTTTTAATAATTGTTTGTTTCTGTATTCATTTAATGTATTTACTATTATATTGTATTCTTTTTCATTTACTTCTATTTGATATTTCTTTTTAAACATTATAATCAACTCCCATCATAATTTTGTTGTAACTACAATAACATATTGACTATAATTTCACAAATGTGTGATTTGTTTATTCTGATATTTCTGCAAATTTTTGTATATCTTCTTTTGTTTCAATATATTTTTTTAATGTATCGTTCATCATTTCAAATAATTCGTCAAAATTCATTTCTTCCAAATTTATTTCATCTATCAAATTCAATAGTATATTGGCAACCCTTTCTATTGGAAAATCTACAAATTTAGTGTTCATATTATAAAGAATTTTAGTAAAATTTAAAAGTACTGGAATATCATCTTCTAGTATTGCTTGAATATCCTCATTTGTTATCAAATACATAATAAGTGCAATATCAACATTTATAGCTGTATTAATTTCCTCATTAAGAATTTCTAATACATTATTAATCGATGTCTTTGCAATGATTTTATCTAATTCTATTTGAAGTCTTAAATTTGTTTCTTCTCTCATTTCTGATAAGATTTCAAATATATCTTCTAATTTTAGCTTATTCAAAAAGCAATTATAATATATTTGTTTTATAACTACTCTTGCAGTTTCTTTTTTTAGATCAACTAAATAATCCGTAATCTCATTTAATCTCTTACTAATATTGTTTAAATTAATTTTTTCATTCTCCATAAATTCAATTCCTTTCTAACTATTATATCTATTTTTATAAGTTGTTCTTATTTCAAATAATCTGTGGCTTACTTGAAATATGCAAAAAAAGAACTAGAGCATATTTCTAGTTTTCTAAATGCCTATATATAAAAAAGTTCCGGGTATCAAAGTTTTGTGCATAAAGAGATAGGAATAAATAGTAGTATTCGCATTTAAGTCCTACCCAGTAGTTTTAAGGCTTTGCAGCAATTTGCACTTATATCATTACTATTTTTATCTTATTATATACTTTGCATCTAGCGTCTTATATTATTTACTTATATAATTTAATGTTCAATTAGTTTTCTTGTTCAAATTTCAAATTTGTAGCTTAGCTTTTTTTCAATTTTAAATTATATTTTGAAATTTTGTTAAAAATCCTCAAAATGCCTATTTCTCTATATTTACCGTATTTTTGCAACAACAAACTATATGTCTTTAAAATAAAAACTCTTTAAAATCGATTCTCGTGCGTTGTTTTTTTGACTATTTTTTGCATATTTTATAGTATGCTGATATTTCTGGAATTTTTGCATTTTTTATTAGTTAGACCTATATTATCTATATTTTCACTATACTATTAGACATATAAACTTTATTGCTTAATTATTAAAATGTCTTAAAAACGATTTTCATGCGTCTGTATTTATAATTTATTTTAAGTTACATATAATAGTTCTAATAGATACTTTAAATGGTATATAAATTTAATTTTTAATAATTTTGTGTTTGAAAAAATTAAATCTTAAAAAAATGTTTGGTTTTAGATTTTATATATTTTTATATAAAACTTTGCACAAAATCAAAATCGAATAATTTATATAAATTTATAAATCTTTAAATAAAATTTTAATTACAAAAATTCTAAAATTATTTTAAATTCTAAATTTACTTTCTATTATTATTTTTTATTTCATTAAATTTGTTTTTATCATAATTTTAAAATTATTAATAATCTTTTTTAAATTATTTTTAAAACTTTATCTAATTAATTTTATTTTATTCATTATAAGTAGTTTTAATTTTATGCTCCCCTACTCCCTCTTGACTTTCTATGTATTTTTCTAAAACAAGTTTCAGTTTAAATTTTTCCTTGGATTAGATTAAATTCTTTTATTATTTTTATTATACTATAATAATCATCTGGTTCAACTTTTTTTGAAATAATCCCCATTGAATTACCTGTTTCAATATTATTTTGATTATCGTCTATAAAAATGCATTCATTTGGAATTAAGTTATATCTTTCTAATAAGACATTATATATTGCTTTATATGGTTTTATTTTATGTTCTTGATAAGATAGTACATATCCATCTACCAAATCAAATAACCCACTCTTATTAACAAATTCAAACAATTTTTTCGTAATAGCTTTTGTATCAACTTGTCTCCATACCACTTATTTTGTTATTATTTACCCATTTTCTCAATAAAATTTCTCATTTTGTTTATCATATCATTAATGTCTTCATATTCAATAAAATGACTTGTGATAAATTTCAAAGATGAACTTACTTTTATTCCTTTTTCATAGATACACAATATAGGTGTTCTAGCATAATCTGCCCAACCTAATTCTATACCTTGTCCAGTAGCTGGTAATGATACTTCTGCAATTACTAAATCGTAATTGGAAATAATATCTTTTGTGTTTATTATTTTATCTTTTTCCTCATGTGGCAAAAAAAATGTATTCGATTGAGTTAAGTCAGAATTTTTGATTGGATTATAAATTTTGCTTATATAATCATATTTACTTGAATGTGAAATGTATATTTTCATTTTTTCCTCCTAATTTTATACTACTTTAACTCATTATATACTGTAATTTGCATCTTGTATTTATCATAATAGCATAAAAGCAGATAATTATCAATCAATTATCTGCTTTTTTTATAATTAAATATGTTTTCATATTTGTATCTATTTTTAATAATACATATTATGCTAACACAATAAAAAAGGATTAGCTTTTCTTGGAGAACAATTACATAGTGTTATAATCACACCTCAATTACTTTCATACATATTCTTAAAATAGAGCTATTAGGATTTGAACCTAATTATATTCCTAAATATATAGCTCTTTTATAAAATTTCAAAATTTAAAATCTAAAATTTCTAAAATAATTTTTTAAAAATTTATTTCAAAAATTTTTGTTATATAATTTTTAAAACGTTACACAAAATATTTTACTACCTATTAACATTCATCATTCTCTCCTTACTACACTTTTTTATTAAACTCCCATAATATTATAGCCGCTATCAGCATATATAATTTGTCCCGTTATCGCATCCGACATATTGCTTAATAAAAATGTAGCTACATTTCCCACTTGCTCTGTAGTTACATTTTTATGTAAAGGTGCTTTTTCTTCTACAATAGTCAATATAGAATTAAAATCTTTTATGCCTTTTGCCGATAATGTTTTTATTGGACCTGCTGATATCGCATTTACTCTTATTCCGTCCTTTCCTAAATTTTCTGCTAAATATCTAACACTTGCTTCAAGTGCAGCTTTTGCTACTCCCATAATATTATAACCTTCTAAAACTTTAGTAGAGCCGTGATATGTTAAAGTGACTAAAGTTGCATTTTCATTTAGCATATCTAGTTCTCTAGCCATCCTTGCAACTAATACGAAAGAATAACTACTAACGTCAACTGCGTGAGAATATCCTTCTTTACTTGTAAGGATAAAATCATTTCTTAGATCTTCAGTATTCGCATGTGCAATTGCATGTACAATTCCATCTAATTTGCCATTTTCTACTTTTATTTTTGTAAATACATCTTTAACTAATTCATCTTCTGATGCACCATTTAACACATAAGCTTTACTACCCTTAAATTCACTAATTAGATCTTCTATTTTTTCTTTATTATCTTCACCCATATAAGTAAAAATTAATTTTGCTCCATTTTCATAAGTTGATTTTGCGATTCCATAAGCAATACTCCACTTGTTTCTAATTCCCATTATTAATATTTTTTTATCTTTTAATAACATTTTATACCTCCTTAAACTCACCCATATTTCTAAATTTCATATATCTATTTTCTACAATTTGATTTCCATTTAGATATTTCATTTGTTCTATTTCTTTTTGTATTTCTTTTTTTAAACTATTTACAACTTTTTTAAAATTTTCTTCATTATATTCTTTTGGTTCTTTTATAATTATATCTATTACTTTAAGTTCAAATAAGTCCTTTGCTGTTAATTTCATTTTTTCTGCAGCTTCTTTAAACTTAGATGCATCTTTCCATAAAATACTACTATAGCCTTCTGGTGAAAGAATTGAATAAATGGCATTTTCTAACATAAATACCTTATTTGCAACTCCAATTGCTAAAGCTCCTCCACTTGAACCTTCTCCAACTACAATTGATATAATTGGTACTTTGAGCTTTGCCATTTCAAACATAGATTTAGCAATAGCTTCTCCCTGTCCTTTTTCTTCTGCTTCTATTCCTGGATATGCTCCTTTGGTATCAATAAAAGTAATTACTGGTCTCTTAAATTTTTCAGCTTGTTTCATAAACCTTATTGCTTTTCTATAACTTTCAGGATTTGGCATTCCAAAATTTCTTTCTATATTTTCTTTTGTTGTCCTTCCTTTTTGTTCTGCTATAATTGTAAAATTTTGTTTTCCTATTTTGGCTAATCCGCATACTATAGCTTTATCATCTTTAGAGTTTCTATCTCCATGTAATTCTATAAAATCATCAAATATCTCCTCTATATAGTCAAGTGAAGTCTTCCTTTTGGGATTTCTTGCTATTTCTACTTTTTCCCAAGCTGATAATTTCGTATTTGCCATTAAATTTCGCCTCCTTTATGAAACATAATTAATTTATAAATAGTATCTTTTAAATCTTTTCTTTCAACTATCTTATCTATAAAACCATGTTCTAACAAAAATTCAGCTGTTTGAAAACCATCTGGTAACTTTTCACCTATTGTTTGTTTTATTACCCTTTGACCTGCAAATCCTATCATTGCATGTGGTTCTGCTAAAACAATGTCTCCCAAACTTGCAAATGAAGCTGTAACTCCTCCATATGTTGGATCTGTTAAAACAGATATATATAATAATCCTGCTTCATCTAATTTGGTAAGTGCAGCTGTAGTTTTTGCCATTTGCATTAAAGATATAATTCCTTCTTGCATTCTAGCTCCACCTGAAACAGAAAATATAATAAGTGGTAATCTTTTTTCTACTGCTTGCTCAATGGCATATGTTATTTTTTCGCCTACAACACTTCCCATACTTCCCATTAAGAAACCACTATCCATAATACATATAACAACATCTTCTCCTTTAATTTTACCAGTTCCGGCATGCTACTGCTTCAGCTAGTCCTGTCTTTTCTCTTAAAGTCTTAAGTTTTTTAGGGTAATCTTCTAATTCTAGTGGATTCGTTGTTTCTATATTTAAATCAAACTTTTTATATGTATTTTTATCTATTATTAATTCTAACCTTCTATCTATATGCATTCTAAAGTAATGTCCACAATTTGGGCAAATATTTAGATTATTTCTAATGGTTTCTTTATATAGTATTTCTTTACATTTTTCACATTTTACCCATTTTCCTACTGGTATATCTATATTAGAATTTTTATTATTTGTTGGTATTTGCCTTTTCTTTATTTTATCTACAATCATTTAGTGGTCTCCTTTTTTATTATTTCTTTTTCTATAAATGAGGTATCAAAATTTCCTCTAATAAAGTTGGGATTTTTAATTATTTCAAATAAAAAATCTTGATTTGTTTGTATTCCTTCTACAACCAGTTCTTCTATTACTCTTTTCATTTTACTAATTGCTTCATTTCTATTTACTCCAAAAGTAATAAGCTTTGCAATCATGGAATCATAATTTGATGGAATTGTATATCCTTCATAAATTGCACTATCTATTCGTACTCCATTTCCTCCTGGAAAATGTAAACCTTTTATTAGTCCTGGACATGTCATAAATTTTTTACTTGGATTTTCAGCATTCAATCTACATTCCATAGAATGCCCTTTGAATTCTACATCTTTTTGTTTTATTTTTAGTTCCTCTCCTGTTGCAATTTTTATTTGAGTTTTTACTAAATCTATTCCTGTTCTCATTTCAGTAATTGGATGTTCTACCTGAATTCTTGTATTCATTTCCATAAAATAAAAATTGTTGTCTTTATCTACTAAAAATTCTACTGTTCCAAGACTTGTATATCCAGCTGTTTTAGCTGCTTTTATAGCTGCATTCCCCATTTTATTTCTTGTTTTTTCATCAATAGCAGTAGATGGTGTTTCTTCTATTACTTTTTGATGATTTCTTTGAATAGTGCAATCTCTTTCTCCTAAATGAATTACATTTCCATGTTCATCTTCTACTATTTGAATTTCGACATGTCTTGGATTTTCAATAAATTTTTCTATATATATTTCATCATCATTAAATGAATTCTTCGCCTCTTGTTTTACTACTTCATATTCTTTTTTCAATTCTTCTGCAGTATTTGCAACTCTGATACCTTTGCCACCGCCTCCTGCTGCAGCCTTTAACATAACAGGATAGCCTATTTTTTCTGCTATTTCTAATGCATCTTTTAATCCTTTTACACTTCCATCTGAACCAGGTATAACAGGTACCCCTGCTTTTTTCATCATCTCTTTTGCATTTGATTTATTTCCTAATAAATCAATAACTTTTGACTTTGGTCCAATAAATTTTATATTTGATTCTTCGCATATTTGAGCAAATTTTGAATTTTCAGATAAAAAACCAAAACCTGGATGAATGCTATCAGCTTTTGTTATATATGCTGCTTGTATAATATTTTTTATATTTAAGTAGCTTTTATTAGCTTGAGCTGGTCCAATACAAATAGCCTCATCCGCCAAGCGAGTATGCAAAGCATCTTTATCTATTTCAGAATAAACTGCAACTGTCTTTATATTCATTTCTTTACATGCTCTTATAATACGAACTGCAATTTCACCACGATTTGCAATTAATATTTTATTCATTCATTTCTACCTCTTTCAACTTTTAATTTTAAATAGAACCTAAACTAAAGCAAATGTCAATTCACCTTTAGCAACAATCTTTTCATCAATTGTTGCTATTGCTTCTCCTACTCCAATTGGCCCTTTTCTTTTTATAATTTTCACTTCTAATTTTAATCTATCTCCTGGTACAACTTTTCTTTTAAATTTCATTTTATCAATTCCTCCGAATAAAGCATTTTTTCCTTTATTCTCATCCATTGAAAGAATTGCAACCGCTCCTGTTTGTGCTAAGCTTTCTGCAATTAATACTCCTGGCATAATCGGATTACCTGGAAAATGACCTTTAAAATACCATTCTTGCTCATTTACATTTTTATATGCTATTGCTGATTCTCCTGGTACATATTCTTCTACTTCATCAATCATTAAAAATGGATCTCTTTGTGGAATAATATTTTTGATTTCTTCTTTATTTAGCATTAATTTTCACCTTCTATTCTAAATAATGGTGTTCCATATTCTACTGCTTCACCATCTTTTACTAAAATTTCTGTAACTTTGCCTGTATATTCTGACTCAATTTCATTCATTAATTTCATAGCTTCGATAATGCAAAGTACATCACCTTTTTTTACTTCTTTTCCTATTTCAATATAAGGTTCTGCTACAGGAGAAGGTTTCAAATAGAAAGTTCCAACCATTGGTGATTTTATTATATTTCCTTTTTCTTCTTTTTGGACTTCTATAGTAGTGTTTGGTATCATTATTGGAGTATCCTGAACAGCTTGAACTACAGTTTCTTGTATCTTATCTTTTTTCATACTAATTTTAGTTCCATCTGGAAACTCAATATCAACTTCTGTTAATTTTGAATTTCCCATCTCTTCTATTAATTGTTTTATTTTTTCATATTCCATCTATTTTTCCTCCCATTTTTTTATGATAATACTAGAGTTGTGTCCTCCAAATCCAAGTGAATTTGACATAACAATATTTAATTTAGTTTTTCTTGGTTCATTTGGAACAATGTCTAAATCACATTCTTCATCTTTTTCTTTATAATTTATTGTTGGTGGCACTATACCATTTTCCATTGCTTTTACACAAAAAATTGCTTCTACTGCTCCTGCTGCTCCTAAAAGGTGTCCTATGTTTCCTTTTGTAGAACTTACCATTATTTTTTTACTTGCTTCACCCAATGCTGTTTTTATAGCCATTGTTTCTGTTAAATCATTTAAATGTGTTGATGTTCCATGTGCATTTATATAATCTATATCTTCTGGTTTTATTTTGGCATCTTTTATCGCTCTTACCATTGCATTTGCTCCACCTTCTCCATCAGGGCATGGAGATGTTATATGGTAAGCATCTGAAGTTGAACCAAATCCAATAACTTCTGCATATATTTTAGCGTTTCTTTTTTTTGCATGTTCTAATTCTTCTAATACTAATATTCCACTTCCTTCTCCCATAACAAATCCACTTCTCTTTTTGTCAAATGGAATACTTGCTCTATTTTTATCTGTAAATGTACATAGTGCCTTCATATTTTCAAAACCTGCTATCCCAACAGGACATATAGAAGCCTCTGTGCCTCCTGCAACAACAACATCTTCATATCCATGTTTTATTGTTTTATACCCTTCTCCTATTGAATGTGTTGAAGAACTACAAGCTGTAACAATTGCAATAGATTCACCTTTAAATCCAAATTCTATTGAAATATTTCCAGCTGGCATATTAGTTATTGCCATTGGTATAAACATAGGCGATACCCTATTATTTCCTTTTTCGTAATTAACTTCACATTGATTTTGAATTGTTGTCAATCCACCAATTCCTGTACTAACAAAAATACCTACTCTTTTAAAATCTGTATTTTTTGAAGTTATTCCACTATTTTTTACTGCTTCTCTTGCTGCTATTAGTGCAAATTGAGAAGATCTGTCTAATCTTTTTGCATGTTTTGGTTCAAAATAATCTAAAGGATTATAATTTTTCACTTCCGCACATAAACTCGTTTTAAAATTACTACTATCAAATAGTGAAATTTTATCAATTCCACATTCTTTATTTTCTATTCCTTTCCATGTTTCATTTACATTATTTCCTATTGGAGTAATTGTTCCTAATCCCGTTATAACTACTCTTCTTTCCATTTGTCATCTCTCCTTACATTAACATTCCACCATCAATATGAATTACTTGACCTGTAATATATGAACTATCACTAGATGCTAAAAACTTAACAACATTTGCAACATCTTGTGGTGTTCCTATTCTTTTTAGAGGAATTTTTTTTGCAATTTCTTCTTTAATATCTTCTTTTAATACAGCTGTCATTTGTGTTTCAATAAATCCCGGTGCTACCGCATTAACAGTAATATTTCTTGAAGCAACTTCTTTTGCTAAACTTTTTGTAAATCCTATAATTCCTGCTTTTGATGCTGCATAATTTGTTTGACCTGCGTTTCCTGATATTCCTACAACTGATGAGATATTTATTATTCGACCATTTCTTGCTTTCATCATATAACTAATTACATTTTTAGTCACATTAAATGTGCCTACTAAATTAGTATCTATAACCTGTTTAAAATCTTCTTCTCTCATTCGCATTAGCAATGTGTCCCTTGTAATTCCTGCATTATTTACTAATACATCTATGTTTCCAAATTCTTCTATAATTTGTTTTACAAATTTCTCACAATCCTCAAATTTAGTTACATCCCCTTGAACTGCAAAACACTTTACATTATTTGCTTCTATTTCTCTTTTAGTATTTTTTAAGTCATCATTTTCAGTTCTATAATTGATTGCAATATCATATCCCTCTTTTGCAAATGTTAAGGCTATTTGCTTTCCAATTCCTCTTGTTCCACCTGTAATTAATGCTAGTTTATTCATTTTTTTATCCTCCATATTCCTTTAACACTGCTTGCAAACTACAAACATTATTAATATTTAATATTCTTATTTCTTTATTTGTCGGTACTCTTTTTACAAATCCTGATAATGTTTTTCCGAGGGCCTATTTCTATAAATGTATCTATTCCATTATTTAGCATATTTTCAATTGTTTTTGAAAATTTAACTGGATTTATAATGTGACGGGCCAAAATATCTTTTACATCGTCTGTCTCTTTATAAATTTCGCCATCTATATTTTTAATCACTTTTGTTTCAAACTTATGAACAGTAATATTTTCAAGGTCTTTTCTAAAAACATTTGAACTTTCTATCAATTTTTCAGTATGAAATGGCCCTGCTGTTTTTAAAACTCTTACCTTTTTTGCACCCATTTCTTTTGCAATTTTTTCTGCTTCAGTAATTGCTTCTTTTTCTCCAGAAATTACAACTTGACCTACTGAATTATAATTTGCTGGAACTACAAAACCAGATTTTACTTTTTTGCAAACATCTTCTACTTCATTATCATTTAAGCCAATAATTGCCGCCATCTGCCATTCTCCACTAGGAAGCAAATTTTGCATATATTCTCCTCGCTTTTGGACAATTTTTATTCCTTCTTCAAACATAAGTGCTTTACTATTGATTAGTGCTGTATATTCACCTAAACTCAATCCTGCTGACATATTAGCTGTTATATTATTATCTTTTAAAATTTCTAATATTGCTAAACTCTCTGTAAGTATCGCAAGTTGTGTATATTTTGTTTCATTTAATATATCTTCTGGTCCTTCAAATGATATTTTTGCAATGTCTATTCCTGTTATATTTTTAACTTGATTATATATTTTTCTTGCAGCTTCATATTCTTCATATATATCTTTTCCCATTCCAATACTTTGAGAGCCTTGACCAGGAAATAAAAATCCAATATTCATTTTTTTAAATAACTCCTCTCTTTTCTATTTCTTTTTCAAATTGATTACAAAATTCTGCTATAAATCTCTTAGTATCTACATCTACTCCAAATTCTTTTTTTATGGATGTTGCTATATTTTTTATATCCTTTGTAAATTTTTCCTTTTTAGTGTTAATTCCAATTCCAACTACTAAGTATTTAATTTTTTCATTAATAAGTTTAGTTTGAGTTAAAATTCCACCTATTTTTTTATTATTAAATGTAATATCATTTGGCTCTTTAATATTTAAATTAATTCCATATTTATTCTTAAAAATATCAACAATTATATTTGCAATTTTTATTGTAAGTCCATCTAATCTTTGAATATTACAATTTGTTTTTATAAAAAATGAAAATGCTATATTATTTGCCTCATCTGTATGCCAGACTCTTCCATGTGTTCCTATTCCTTTATCCTGAATATCTGCAAATACTAAAGTACCATCTGGAGTATTTTTGTTTTCTATTAATCTCCAAATTTCATTTTGTGTTGAATCTATTTTGCTATAAAAAATACTATTTCTTCCTAAAAATTTAGTCTTTAAGTTTTCTAATTGCATCTAAATTCTCCTGTCTTTTTATCTTATTTGTTGTTGTTCTAATAAGTGGCTCTTCTGTTAGCATTATTCCCCTTATTGCTTTATAAGATGGCATTGTTTGGTTGACTTCTTTAATTTTCTTTGACAAGACTTTATATATGTCTTCATCTTTTTCAACTTTGTAAACATCTTTTATAACATCTCTATCAAATACTATCTTTACATTTATTTTTATATTGTTCTCATCATTTGATTGTATTCTTCCAAAAATAAACGACTCTTTTATTCCTTCTATTTTATTTACTAAATTTTCCATTTCTTCTGGAAATATGTTTTTGCCATTTTTTAATACTATTACACTTTTCTTTCTACCACATATAAATATATATCCTTCTTCATCTATTTTAGCTAAATCTCCTGTATAGAACCATCCATCTTGTAATGATTTTACATTTACTTTTTCATTTTCATAATATCCTAGCATTACACTTGGTCCTTTAACTACTAGTTCTCCAATTCTATCATCATTTACATCTACAAGTTTTGCTTCTACACTTGGAACTGTTTTTCCGATTGATCCTAACTTATAATTTTTATTTGTTCCAACTGCCACGACAGGCGAAGTTTCAGTCAATCCATATCCTTGTACTAAATTTAATCCTAATAATCTATATCTTTCTTCTATTGTCTTATCTAAAGCTGCGGCTCCACTTATCAATAATTTTATTTTTCCACCTAGCATATCATGTATTTCTTTAAATACCTCTTTCTTTTTTTGCATAGAGAAATTTTTATATTTTTCTTCATTTTCTAATATTTCCTCAAGTTTCCCTTGTTTTTCTAATTTCTTTCTAATCATCATAAATATTCTTTCATATATACCTGGTACACATGCCATGACTGTTACATGATATTCATTTAGGTTTTCTACTATATGTCTTAAACCATCACAAAATACAGTCTCTGCTCCTTTATATAATGAAAATAAAAATCCTACTGTACATTCAAATACATGGTGTATTGGCAAAACAGACAGAAAAACATCTTCTTGCGTTACATCTAACACACTTCCAATATCCATTAAATTTGTGCAAATATTTTCGTGAGAAAGTGCTACAACTTTAGATTTAGATGTTGTTCCTGATGTAAATAACATAATACTCATCTCTTTTGGATTGATCTGTGCATTTAAAAATTCTTTATTTCCTTCTTCTATCAGTTTCTTACCTTTTCGTATTAATTCTTTTTGTGAATATATACCTTCAAAATTCTCATCATTGTCCATAGAAATTAAATGTTTTAATTTGTTTTTCTCACTATATCTAATATTTTGAATTATATCTGAATATTTTTTTGTATAAAATATCGCTTCTATATCAGATCTTTCTATCAATAGTTCTAGCTCATTTGCTGGTAGTGATTTATCTAACGGAACAACAATTCCTGTTCCACATACAATTGATAAATATGCTATTTCCCATTCATATCTATTTTCTCCAATAACTGCAATTCTTTTTCCCTTTAGACCTAAATTTATTAATGCTGTTCCTAAATTATTTATCATATCTCGTACTTCGCTATGTGAGTAAGTTTTATATTTTCCATTTTCTACTTTAATTTTATATGCTGGCCTTTTTGCATATAATTTTCCTGTTTTGTTTAACATGTCTTTTAAATCTTTAATTTCTAAATAATCATATATTTTTTTATTCATTTTTTCTCCAATTTTTTAAATTTTTTATTATTTTTATATCACAATAATAAGTTAATGTCTTTATACTGGTAAGTCAGTACAATTTATTTTCAGTGCCTTAAGAAATATATTTTTCTATTCTATCCAAAAAAAAAGCTAATTTTTAAAATTAACTTTTTGTTAGATATTATTTCAATAACTACATTTTTTATATTGAATAATATATGTATTCTATTAGACATAAAAGAGGTTACATTTAGTTTGTATTATCAAAGTTTTGCGCAAAAAGAGATAGGAGTAAAATAGTAGACCCCCCTTCCAGAGTCCTACTCACAAGCTCTTGTAACTACTTTTAAATAATTTTTCTATTTAAAATTTAATTTCATTACTTAATAATTTTTATTTCACAATATATTTTATAGCATGCTGATATTTCTGGAATTTTCTTTGTATGCTTTTTATTCATTATTTAAAAAATTCATCACTAAATCTATAATTACATCCTTTTCTTTTGGATTTGATTCTGCAATTAATAAAGTAAGAGCTGTTAATGTATTGTTGTCAATTACTTGATTTCCATTTTTATATAATATTCCATAAAAATTTAGAAAATATATAAATAAAGTTGCTGCAATTCTTTTGTTTCCATCGGCAAATACATGATTTTTTACTATTAAATATAAGAAATTTGCTCCTTTTTCTTCTATACTCTTGTAAATATCTTGTCCGTGCAAAGCTTTGATAAATGTTACCAATAATCGATTCTAATCCTTTATCTCTTTCAACTGCAAAAAGCGAACTTTCTTCATTAAATCTTAATTTATTAATTATATCTATACATTCTTGGTATCCAATTTTTCTATCATCTGTATTTCCTTCAATTTTCTTTAAAGTTCTATGATCATAATCATCTAATAAGTCTAATGCTTTTGAATATCCTCCAATTACCTTCAATATTTCTTTTGCATCATTTCCTTCTAGTCTTTCATCAATGCGGTTTGCAATATCTATAAGTTTTATAGTTTTTTCTAAGTACTCTAGTCTTTTTTGATTTACAGCATAACCTTTTAACATGTAGTCTTTTAGTATGTTTGTTGCCCATTTTCTGAACAAAATACCTTGTTTGCTATTTACTCTATATCCAATAGAAATAATCATATCTAAATTGTAATATTGTACATTATATCTTTTGCCATCTTCAGCAGTATGCTCAAAAAATGAGCATACTGAGCTTTCTACTAATTCTTCATCTTTATAAATATTTTGAATATGACGAGTGATTGTTCTTCTATCTTTCCCAAATAATTCTGCCATTTGTTTTTGTGTAAGCCACACAGTTTCATCTTTTAAGTTTACTTCTAATTTTACTCCTTGGTTTTCAAATAAAATAATTTCATTCTTTTTTTCGTCCATAAGAACACATCCTTTATTATATAAAATTTAATTCTTATTTTATAATAAGAACAAACATTTGTCTATAGTTTTAAACAAAATTATTAGCTATTTTAGAAAAAAGTTCCGGGTATCAAAGTTTTGCGCAAAAAGAGATAGGAGTAAAATAATAGAACACCTTTTTATATATTTTTAACATCATCTAAAGACATTTTTCCTATCTTTAATGGTGTCCAAATTTCATGTGATACTGCTATTTCATTTTTGATTATCTTTTATCATAAATTCTCTAATGCTTTTTTTATTGCATATATAAATTTTCTTTCCATTTCAGTCTTATTTTTTTCGCTAATATTGCTAAATGTATGGTTTTTAATACATCTTAAAAAATCATCATAATATCCATTAAAGTATAAATCTTTCTTTAATATTTGAATAATTTCTTTTTTATTAAAAAATTCGAATAATTCACTATATTTAACAATATTATAGCGCTTTTTATATATTTCTTTTTCAAATTTTTCTATTTCTTTTTTTAAGAAATTAAAATTGTAATCTGGTACAAATATTAGTCCATATATTTCGTTTTCGTCAATATTATTATCAGTCTTAATATCTTTAATATATTTTCCAAGTTGTGTAGTTTCTTCATTTTTATCAATTCCATTTAGACCAGATTGTATTTTATTTTCAATAATAATTGCTTTATCCTTACTTATAGCAAAGAGATCCATTCTTCCATGTTTTAATTTCTTTTCTTTTTTTAATTCGAATTTATCTTCTATGTTCAGTTTTTCTTTTATAAATTCATCGATTAAATTATTACTATTAAGCCAATAATAAAATAAATTTGTATAAATTTGTTCTTCATCTTCTTTTTCTATTAATTGCAAATAATTCATATTTATATTTTCAACTTTAAAATTATTTATTTTTTCTTTATCTATTCTTGGAGTTTCCATCATTTCAAATAATTTTCCCCTATTATTATTTATAAATTCTTTTATCTTATCATAATCATGAAATATCTCGTATTCTGAACCTTTTTTTCTTTTTTCATCTTTAATAAAATATCCTTTTAAACTTGAACTTGGAAGACTTTTTTCTACTTTTATTATATATTTATCTTCATTATTGTCTTTTTCATTATTTGATATATAAATTTTTACATTATCTTTTGGTTTTAAAACTTTTTTGGCTTTAAATGTTACGTATATTGCCTCGTCATTTTGTGCATTATATTTGAATATTTGTTCAAGTGTTGCACCTCCATATGTCACATTCTTAAGCTTTTTTAATTGTTCTTTATGTATTTCTTCTGTTCCTCGATTTCCTCCTTTATGAATTTGACCATTTTCATCAATTTCAATTACAGCCAAAATTTCTACTCTGTTATTTGACAAAGAACTAGTTAAAATGATTGTATCAATCCTATCATCTTTTTCTTTTGCCATCCCTCCATATGGCAAAATATAAATATAATTATCACCATTATCATCTTTAAAATAATTTATTATTTCATGTCCAATATTGCTAACAGTATAACTTCCTGTACACATTTTATTAATTAAAATTATATCCCTTTTTATTTTTTTATTATCTTCCATTTTTATTTTTCTCCTATTATTTCTTTAAACCTCTCCCATAACTTTACCATTGCCAATGTATCAAGTTCACAATAAACCAGTAATCCATGTCTTATTTCTTTTTGTTCTTTTTTAGACTTATTTTTCAAATTCAAGAAAGCCTCTGATGCCTCTTCACCATTATGTACAACTGGCAAATTATGATAATCTAATTCAGGATCATCTGGATAAAGTGCTGGTAAAACAGCTTTAATCGATGCTGAACCATGCATTTCTTTTGTATAATATTTTCTTTGTTTAAATGGTTCAAGAAAATCTACAATATTACTATTTATTCTATCCATTTCATCTTTTAAATCTGGATACATCCTTGCTATTTCATTATTTCGAGCAGGTTCAAAAGATTTATTATAAATAATTACGCTTCCATTTTCAGGCATATCTTTTATCATACTTTCTGCAAAATGCCTGATATAATCTGGGTCATCAATTTCGGCTAAAAACTCTTTATGTTCTATTGGTGCTCCTTTTTCTTTTATAATATGTAATGAGTATTGAAAAGGTAGTTGTTGATATGGCCTTGTTCCTTCAATTTCTGGTATTGCTAATTGATATGTCTCATAATCTATAAAATATAATGGATATTTAAGAGAATCCATTAATTCTTTTATTGCTTCTTTTTCTATTTTGGGTTTTAAATTATTTAATTCAAAATCAATTTGTTCTAAAAATTTAGGATTTAAATCTTCATTTTGTAGGTCTTTAAAAGATATTTTTCCTTCATAATATTTTTCGAATTTTTTCGAATTATGCATTCCTCCACCAATATCAAAAACATTTGGTCTTGGTAAATTTCTTGTACAATATTCCCAAAATTCGCATTTATAAGGCTTAAGACATTTCATTCCTATGTCTTCTTTAGGTTCATTATTCTTGTCATGTTCATTCATATATTTATTTGTTATTTCAATATTTTTTCTTATCTCATCTTGTTTTGATTTTGCTATATCTGTTATATCTTCTATGTTAAATAATTTTTCTATTTCTAATTTTTTTCCTCTTATATATTGATTATTTATATATACAATACAAACTTTTTTAACATTTAGTCCAAGATTAGATAAAACAAAATATTGATATGAAGCATCATCTAAATAGATATCCTGTACTTCTGTTGAACTTTTTACTTCATATATTTCCATACCGTCTAAATTGTTTTTTAATATGTCTACACTACAAAAATTATTGTCATAGTTAAATGATGCTTCTGTTATTATATTAGGCTTATTTTTCAATAATTTTCTTGTTTCTGCAACCATAATATTTAAATCTTTGTTGAATTCAATGTTTGTATAGTCTCCGAATAGATTTCTTGCAAGTTCTCCTACTTCTGTTCCATTTTTCAAAACTGAATCTCTTGAAGTTGGAATTGCAACTTCTGATTTATACTTGTCCATCCATAATATTTTGTTACATTGAATAGATTTACAATATTTTGATTTTGATAAATGAATTTTATTCATAACATTTCCTTTCACGTTTTTTATAAGTTAAAGAGTTTTAAGACTTTTAAATAAATAATACCATAATTAAAAAAAACTTACAATATTTTTTATAATCCATATATTTAATTTCTAAAAACCTATTCTTGTTATAGACTTTTCTTTTTTTATTGGCATTGTGTTAATTGCTTTTTCTATGTCTCCCTTAAGTATTGAGTTTATAGCTTTACTCCTAGTTTGTACAATTCTATCAGCTTGTTCGAATTTTACTTTTTCAAATAGGTTTCTAACATATCTTCCATTTCCAAAATTCTCCTCGTTTTTTGCTTTTTTAAAATTATCACTTAAAATTTCTTTACAGTTGTTTGTTAGTCGGTATTTTTCCTTTTTGCATAATCCATTGAATATTTCTAACAATTCTACCTCATTATAATCTGGAAAGTTAATTGTAAATTGTATCCTACTTTCAAAACCAGGATTGAGTTTTAGAAGATTTTTCATTTCTTCAGTATAACCTGCAAGTATAATACATATTTCGTTTCTGTGGTCTTCCATTTCCTTTATTAATGTTGCAATTGCCTCATCTTCAAAACTTCCCCTTCTATCTGCAACTAAGCTATAAGCTTCATCAATAAATAAAACACCACCAATAGCTTTTTCCACAGTTTTATGTACTTTTTGAGCAGTCCACCCAACATATTTATCAACTAAATCTCTACCATGTATTTCTACAAAGTCTCCACTACCACTTAGTATGTTTTCTTCTTCAAATATCTTTCCTATAGCCCTCGCAATACTTGTCTTTCCAGTTCCTGGATTTCCTGTAAAGCACATATGTAATGATGGCATTTGTCCTCTCTTTTTGTTTATTTTCACATAATTCAAAATTTTATTGATTTGTTTTTTTACTTCATCAAGTCCGATTAAATTATTTAATTCCTCTTTGGCATTTATTTTTTGCTTTTTAGTTTTTCTTATATTTGTATTATTATTATCTGAATAAAATGCTTTATTTTTGTTTAACATTTGTTTATCTATAAAATTAATATTTTTACTTTTACATTCTATTATTAATTTTGTAATCATATTTTTTAAAATCCAAAAAGGAACATCAGCATATGATCTTAAATCCTGCTTTTTATAAGTTAGTTTTTGCTCATCAAATTTTTTTTTGCAATACATAATTTTGTCATCTAAAGAAATTTTATCTATTGTTATTCTAAATGATGCTAATTCCCCAAGTTCGCCATCTGCCTCGCCTTCACAATAATTAGTATCTTCAAATATAAAAATTCTATTTTTATGCTGATTCATAATTCTTCTTAAATTATCAAATTCGTCATCATAATTAATTCTTAATTTTTTCTCATTAATAACAATTATAGAGTCTTCAATTCCAGAAATCCTGTCAAATAGGCAATCTCTTCTATTATTTATAATTTTATCAAGATAGCATATTTTATTATTTTCTATGATGTTGTATTTTATAAAAATTTTGGCACAAACTTTTAGTAAATCATTTAATAGATTATAAGACGAGTTATTCCTTACAATTATATTATAATTTCCAAAATCTAATTCATTGTTTTGCTTTAGTTTTATGTAAAGTATAATATCTTTTAAAATTTCTTTGTTTTGTAAAACTCCACATAAATTGTCTAATTCATTTAATATCTTTTCATCTTCTTCATCTAATAGATATTTTTTTATCATTATTACTCCCCCTATTTTTTTATTCATCAAAAAAACACTCTAAAGTTAATATATCAAACTTTAGGGTGTTTTCCAATATCGCTGGTCACGTATTGTAAATTAATTATATTTTATATTTTTCTATTGCATTTTGAACAACTTCTCTCATTTCATTTCTTAGAGTTTCTGGCCTAACAACTTCGACCATGTCAATATTTCTCATAGCCCACATTTTAAATCCCATTGGATTCGAATCTACTATTAATTTAAAATCCTTATCATTCCCTAGTATTCTCTCAATAGTAACATTTTTTCCGAAAATATCAAATATTGCATTTAAAAGCATTTTATTACAAATTGCTTCAATTTCTTCTTTTTTACCACCAAACATTTCAACTGTAGACTCTGCAAAATCTTTAATCTGAGATTTTGTCTTTTTAATATTTATTTTTTCGTTTAGTTCTTTTACATTTTTCATTCTATCTAGTCTATAATGATAAAATTTATTTTGACCATCTTTTATTCCTATAAAATAAAATTCTTGTTTATTGTATATTATTGCAAATGGTGAGACTGTTGGCGTGCTTACTATTTGTTTTTCTAATTTATTTGTTATTTCATATTTCCAGTATTCAAATTTAAGTTTATGGTTATTATAAATACTATTAGAAATATCTTCTATGTTTTTTATTACTTCCGAATTTTCTGTTTTGCTATTTACAGAATATATTTGATAATCTTTTAATTTTTCATTTTCATATACTGTTTGCAAGTTTTTACATTTTTTTATAATTTCTTTTGCAACATTAGGCACAATATAATTTGCATAACTAAAATTATCAATTATAGCTCTAACTTCTCCAGGTTCAAAGTCTGTTTCAGGGTCTCTGTTAATGTAATACCCTTTTCCATTGTCTTCTCTAGTACTTATATCATAATTTAATTTATATTTTAATAAATTAATATTTCTTCTTATTGTTCTTGTATCTATTTTAACATCATATATTTCTTTAATCTTCCTTTGTATTTCTGCGGCAGAAAGCATGTGGTCTTCGTCACTATATTTTTTTAATACATTTAATATGTATAATATGTTTCCGTTTTTTTCGTATAAATCCATAACACTATCCCTCTTTTTATATATACAACATTCAACTTACTTTTTCTTGATAAATAACTAATTTTTAAAATTTCAAAATTCTTTCTATATTATTAATTAATTTTTTTAATTCTCCAAATGTCAAATCATCGATGTTGTAATTTAATAATGTATATTCATTATTTGCATCACTACCTCTAGCTAATTTTTTTAAATGTAAATCTTCTAATTTTTTTTCTATATTATTTATTAAAGCATTTCTTTCTTTTACATCATATAATGTATTAACTCTCAATTTTAATGTATTTGCTCTATTGTCATCATCATAATATAAATTTATTTTTAGGAAAAAATTATTTCCTAATGATGATTTTAATTCTAATGGAATATTTCTCCAAACTGTTGTATTGTAGCCTGTTGAACTTATGCCATAACTATCACTATTTTCAAAATTATTAACAAATTTTATATAACGAATTTGTTTAATTTCTTTTCTTGTTAATAAATTACCATCTTTTGTTAATTTTATTTTTTGTTCTTCTATGTTTTTTAAACATAGTTCCATTTCATTTAAATATTTATAATAATCATATAAGTATTGGTATTTTTCTAAGTTTGCAAATGTATTTAATAAACCCAACATATCACAACGTTTGAAAACTTTATTTACCATTTTTGTTATTTCATATGTATCTTTCTTTAATTCCTCAAACATTTTATAATAACAAGTTATTATATTTTTTTCCTTTAAATCTGAAATATTAATATCTGATAACATTCCATTTTCAGATAATTCCATTAATCCATTTTTATATCTAATAATTTGGTTATCATGTATACCAGTATTTATTTTATCTTCAATAATTATTACATATTTATTTTCAATTACAACAAGTATATCAATAGCAACATAATCCTCTTTGTTAAATTTTCTTTTGAATTGTTTATAAATATTTACTTTTAAAGTGTCTTTTTTTAATACTGCTTTCAGGTCTTCGTTTTCAGATGGTTCTACTATTTGTCCGATAAATTTTTTTGCAAAATTAATTATTTCTTTATTTTCAGAATTCTCTGGAATATTAATCCAATTTATTAGCCAACATATAAAAGCATCATGTGATATTTCTTTTGTAATAAACTTAAAAATATTATTTTCCATTTTCTATTTTTCCTTTCAGTCCATTCTTCTAACTAAAAAATTCATTTTGTCTATACTTTTAAACAATTTTTATCCAATATCTTAAATAATTATATCCATCATCATTATTTATATAAACACTTTCAAAAATTCCACCATTTTTTTCTATTACTTTTTTTGATGCAAAATTAAAGTCTTTGCAAGTAATTAAAATATTATTAATATCTGTATTTCTAAATTTTTCTAATGCTAATCCTAGCATTTTACTTGCATGTCCTTTTCCCCTTTGACTTGGTCTAATACCATAACCTATTAAACCTCCAAAACTCATTAAGATTGGTACTTTTTTCCACCTTATTCCTATTGCACCTACTATTTCATCTTTATTATCCACAGCTAAATATAATGTATGTGGTGAATAACTTTTAGGCAGATTTTCTTCATACATTTCAATAATTTTTTTCTCATCAGTTACTTCTATTTCTCTTAATTTCATATAATATTAATCTCCTCTACAAATCCTTAAAAGCTATTTTTATTTCTCCTATTCCACCATCAATATCTAAATAATTATCGCCAATTCCATACACTTTATCTGTTTCAAATTCTTGCCCATCAAGTGTAACATTGCCTACTCCTTTACTTACATTTATTGCATAATTGTCTTTACTATCTATTAAGCCAATATCAATGTTTCCAACACCTGAATTTATTTTATTTCTTCCGATTAATTTACCACTAAAATTAAATTCTCCCATACCAAGATTTGCTTTTAAACCATTCATTTCGCAAGAGTTTAATTCAGTTTTTCCGAGCTCCTCCATCTATTTTTGCTTCTGCTGTCACTATAACATTTTCGATATGCACATCTCCTGCACCTAATTCGAGAAATAATCTTTGTGTATTCAATTTTTCTATGTTAACTCTTCCTGCTCCAGTATTTATTTTAGTTTCATCAATTTGCATCATATTCTCTGGAATATATATTACTAAATTGCTTGACATATTATTGCCTAGCCAGTTTTGTTTTTCCTCTTTTATTTTTACACTACCATTATTTTCCTCAAAAACTATTTTTGAATTATTAGTTTCAACTCTAAAATTTTCTCCTGTTTTTATATCCAAATTTGTACATGCTAAATCAATTTTTAGTGTTGATACTTCTTTTACTTCACTTGATATTACCATCATATCTTCTGTTATAATATTTTTATTTGTACGAATTAATCTTAATGCACTTAATAATGCATAACCACCATTTAGTATTGCTGAAATTATTGTAAAAATTAAGAATAGTGCAAAAGCTGTTGCCATATATTTTATTATTTTTTGTGCTGTTGTCATTTTATTTCAACACCTCCAAATATAGCTGTTCCATTTATATAAATTGTATGGCTGTTTTCATCTACCTTTGTGTTTGCTTTATTTTCAATTCCTCCAAATATAGGCATTGACTTAATTTTGATTTTCACATTTGATGGAACATAAATGTCTATTCCTCCAAATGTACTACTTGCATTAATAACAACATCTGATTCTATAATAGCATTTCTTAAATCACATTTAACTCCTCCAAATACCGCTGTTAAATCTGCCCCTGTAAAATTTTCCCCATCAAATTTTACGTCTTGACCAGCAAATGTTGCACAATATGAATTTTCTCCATTTCTTTTTTCATTTAATTTTTTTATTTCACTACTTACTTTTCCACCTAAAGTATCTTTAAATATTATTGATAAACCAATTACAACTAAAATTACTGGAAAAGCTAATTTCCATATTAAATCAAAATCTAAAATATTTTGGCATCCTAAAAATAATCCTACACCAATTAATAATCCTATTACATTTCCTGTCTTTTCATTATCTTTAAATAAACCTATAAAACAAGGTATGATGATAAAAAATGTCCACCATCCATCAAAAAATATATTTATATTCGTTATTCCAAGTGCATTCCCTCCAATTATTAATCCTATAATTACTAGAACTACTCCCCATAATACATTTCCAAACTTTCTCATTTAATTTTCCTCCTTTTTTATCATATAGTATTGTATCATTTAATACATTATTTGTATATACTTTTTTTAGAACTAAAAAAATAAATAGAACAGTAATATTTTCCAATTATATGAAAATAGTGAATTAGAAAAATATTTTCCAATTCACTATTTTTTACATGTTCTAAAAATTACCCTAAAGCAACATCTAAAATCATCATAATTGTAAATCCTATTGCCACACCTATTGTTCCAATATTTGAATGTTCTCCAACTTGTGATTCTGGTATCAACTCTTCAACCACTACATAAATCATTGCACCAGCAGCAAAGGCTAGCACATATGGCAAAATTGGAATTACTGTACTTGTTAATAATATTGTAATTATAGCACCTATTGGCTCAACTATTCCAGATAAAGTTCCATATAAAAAAGCTTTTCCTTTTGACATTCCTTCGGCTTTTAAAGGCATTGAAATTATTGCACCTTCTGGGAAGTTTTGGATTGCAATACCTATTGCCAAAGCAAAAGCTCCTGCTAATGTTATTCCAGTATTTTCCATCAAGGTTCCTGCAAAAGAAACGCCAACTGCCATTCCTTCTGGAATGTTATGGAGTGTTACAGCAAATACCATCATTGTTGTTTTCTTTAATTTGATTTTTATGCCTTCTGGTTTTGTACTTTCTAAATGTAAATGAGGTATCAAACTGTCTAAAACAAGCAAAAATACAATTCCAAGCATAAATCCTATTGCAGCAGGAAGCCAAGGTAGTATTCCTTGCTCTTGTGCCATATCTATTGATGGTATTAGTAATGACCATACAGATGCTGCAATCATTACACCTGCAGCAAATCCTAATAATATTTTTTCTACTTTTTTATTTAATTTATTTTTCATCAAAAATACTGTTGCACTCCCTAATGTTGTTCCTAAAAATGGTATCAGTAATCCTTTAAAAACATTCATTATTGTAATTACACCTCCAATGTTCTATTTTCAACATTTGCAAGTTTTATATTTATTCATTTCCCTTTAAACTTGTTACCATATCAATTTTCTTTATCTTTGTAGCAAGCAATTTTGAAACTAAATATGATATTAAAAATGTTCCTATTGCTGCTATTACATATGTTTCAATATTTATATGTGCTCCAAAATCATAACTTTCTTCTATTGCTGTTTTAAATATCCAATCTGTTAAATAAAAGCCTGTTGGAAGTCCTAATATTATAGATATTACTGCAATAATATTATTTTGCTTTATAAATATCTTTTTAATTTGTTTATTTTTAAATCCTAAGACCTTTAATGTTGCGAATTGATATTGCTTTTCTGTATAAGATAATATACCTAAATTATAGATTATTACAACTCCAAGAATTACAGCTATAACAATAATAAGTGTAATCATTGTTTTCATTGTCTCAAGCATACTGTCCATTCCTTCTTTTAATTGCTCTATATTTGATATTACTTCAACATTTGTAATTTCTTTTGTATTACTTAAATCTTCGTTTGTATACAATGAATCTGGTTTATATTCAATACCTAAACTTTCTAAGTATTTTCTTGTTGCTGTTACATTTTGATTTTGTGGATCTTTATTAAATCCAACTATTTTAGATGTATGATAAGTATTATCTCCTGAAACATGCCATATTATTTCATCACCTATTTTATATCCATTTGTTTCTGCTAATTTATATGTAACATATATTCCATCATCATTATCTAATTTTATAAATTTATCTTTATTATCAACAAATCTGACATAATCTTTACTGTCTGTTACAAAAATATTATTAGATTCTCTATTTCCGTCTTTGTCTTTTATTTCTATATACAAGCTTTCAGATGTGTTATCCCCATATTCGTTAGTTAGCTCTTTAATTTCATCATTACTAATATCTGATTTTATACTTAGTTTATAATCAAAATTGAATATTCTATTAAATTGTAAATCAATAAAATAATTCATGCTATTTAACATTCCTAAACTACAAACAATTAACATTGCACATGCTGTAACACCTACGATCCCTGTAACTGTTCTTGCTTTATTTCTGAACATATCTCTTATATTCCATTTTGTATTGAAGCTCATTTTTTTGAATATTCCAACTGTTGTTATATTTAAAGAATTATTTTTTACTTTTGGAATTTCATTTCTTAAAGTTTCTGCTGTTTTTTCTTTTAATATTTTTCTTGTTGCTAAATATGTAACAAATGATACACATAATGTAACAAGAAGTGCAACAATATATGAATCATTTTTAATTATTGGTACTCCATTTGGTATTTCAAAAAAGCTCATTTCGATTCCAATAAATACATTTCCAATAAAATATCTACCACCTAATAATCCAAACATTGATGCAACTAATGAAATCCAAAATCCATAACTTATATAATGTAATATGATTTTGTTTTTCTTAAACCCTAATGCTTTTAATGTTCCTATTTGTACTCTCTGCTTTTTTACTACTCTTGTCATTGTTGTAACAACTGAGAGTAATGCTATAAATAAGAATAATCCAGAAAATACTCCTATATATGTTTCTCCCTCTTCGATTTCTCCTTTATATTGTGTATAAGATGGCGTATCTTCTATGTTCATTAATACTACATTTTCTATTTTTTCTTCTATGTCATTTTTTACTTCATTTATTTTATCTTTGTTATCTATATCTACCATTATATAATTATATTTTAAATAGTCAATGTTTTTAATATATTTTTCTAATTCTTTAGTTGATGCATATGCAAATCCAAATGTTTTGTGGTCTGGGTATAATTGTGACTCATCTTTTACATCATAAAGATGGTCTGGAACATTTATAAATCCAACAACCTCCTCTTCAAAAACATATCCATCATATTTAATCTTTAATGTATCTCCAATTTTTAAATTGTTCTCTTGTGCAAAAAAATTATCCAACCAAACACCTTTTGTATTTGCATCAAATTCTTTTCCCTCTATTATATAAAATTTTGATATCTCATTTGATTCTATAAAATTCATTGATAATGTAATATCATTATTATCATCTAAAACTGTACTTACATTTAATTTACCTTCTGCATTTTTTACATTATCAATTTGTTTTATTGTTTCTATATTTTCTTTTGATAATGATCCCATTACATTTAAATCTTGTAAATTGTTTTGTGTATAGAAATTATTTGCTGTTTGTTTCATTCCTTCCATATAACTTTCTATTCCACTATAAACCATAACTCCAATAAAAACCATTAAAAATATTGTAATAAATTGTGATAAATTTTGTTTGATATCACGAATCATTTTCTTTCTTAGCATATTACCATTTCACCTCATCAATCTTTTTAGGATTTTCATTTGGTGTTACACTCTCTATTTTTCCATTCTTTACTCTTATTACTGTATCTGCAATTTCTGCAAATAAACTATTATGTGTTACAATGATTACAGTATTTGCACCTTTGTTTCCATCACATTGTTTTTTTAGTAAATTTAAGACTTCTACACCAGTTTTAGAATCTAGGGCTCCAGTTGGCTCATCACATAATAATAATTTTGGATTTTTAGCAATAGCTCTTGCTATTGAAACTCTTTGTTGTTCCCCACCTGATAACTGATTAGGAAATTTATTCATATGATCTTCTAATCCTACAGCTTTAAGTGCTTCTTTACTATCATTTCCATTTTTTACAACATCTTTGATTAATTCCACATTTTCTAATACTGTTAATGTTGGTAATATATTATAAAATTGAAAAATGAATCCTATATTTTCTGCTCTATATTCACTTAATTCATTTTCATTATATTTTGAAATATCCTCTCCATCTATTTCGATACTACCTTTTGTTAAAGTATCCATTCCTCCAATTAAATTTAATAATGTTGATTTTCCTGCACCAGATGGTCCAAGTATTACGACAAATTCTCCCTTGTTTATTGATAAATCAATATTATCTAATGCTTTAAATTCTTTTTCTCCTGTGTTGTAAATTTTACTTACATTTTTTAGTTCTACTATCTTTTCCATATTTCCTCCTTCTTTATATGAAATTTATTTCACATTTTATCAAATTATATCTTTCTATTCATATAAAGTCAATATAATATGAATATTTTTTCATATTTTGTTACAAGATAATGGTTTAGTAAAAATTAACACGAAAAGACTTTAAATATAAGCTTTGAATGAAATGACGAATGTGCATGGAGAAATTTTAGAAATTCTTATGTAGTTTTATGGTAAGAGTTCACGATAGTGGAAAGGACCCATAAAACAAGTTAGAATTTCTTAAATTTCGTAATAAGCCGAGGAATGTAATGAAAAGCTTATATTTAAAGTCTTTTTATATTAATTTAAAGCAATACATTATGCTGTAACATATTATTGACAATCACTTTTTTCGAATGTATAATATTCTTACACTAGGAGGCATTAATTTTATGAATGAATATGAAATAAGAAAACCTATACAAAAGAGATCTATAGAAAAAAAAGAAAAAATTATCCAATCAGGTTTTGAATTAATTTGTAAAAAAGGATATTATAATACAAATACTGCTGAAATAGCTAAAAATGCTAGTGTCTCAACAGGAATTGTATACCAATATTTTAAAGATAAACATGATATTTTTATAGAAGCATTAAAAAAATATGCTGACAATATCTTTTACCCAATGCTTAATATTCCTTTAAAAGAATTTGATAAAAATGATTTAGATAAAATTGTTCGAAACATGATAGAAAATTTTATTCAAAATCATAAGCTTTCTCAGTCTGCCCATGAAGAAATTATGGCAATGGCTCATTCAGATAAAGATGTAGCTTTTTATTTTCATAAAAGAGAAATTGAAATGACAGAGAAAATCTATGATTTATTAGTTGAAAATGGCTTTAATAAAAAAAATTTAATGGAAAAATCTCATATCGCTATTGGTTTAATTGACAATTTGTGCCATGAAATAGTTTATCATAAACATAGTAATCTTGATTATAACGTAATGATTAACATCTGTATTTATACTATTGTAAACATGTTAAGAAAAGATTAGCTCATTAAATAGCTAATCTTTTATATTACTTAAACTTCTCTATCATCATCATCGTCATCTAAAGAATTTCCAGATAATTGTCTAATAGTTAAATCATATTCTTTTGAAACCTCTTCTCTCGTTCCATGTCGTAAGTCATTAATATCATAACTAGTATTATCTAAATTTTCTTCTACATTTTTTGTTTTATTATATATCTGTAAAGAAATTGGATGTCCATATGTTCCTAATTCAGGAAAACTAAGTCTTAAATGTTCAAATAGTTTTTCTACATTAGGATACAAATCTGCATATTTTTCAACCACTTCTGATTTTATTACACCTCGGCCAGTTTCTATTTCTCTTTGCTTAATATTTCTTAAAGAAAGCTCTAAAGTTGGATTTAATATTACAAGCTCTGGCTTAATGTTATTTCTTATAGCTTGTTCTACTTTTTTTCCAAATGCTGGTGCAGTAATAGATCCTTCATATACTATAGTATCTTTTGGAATCGCATGTGCTTCATATAGTGATTGAATAAAAAATGATTTTCCAGCTCCATATGGTCCAGCGACATATATGCACCTATTAATATTTTTATTTTTTATTGCTCTCATATAAAATTCATTTGTCAAACAGGCTGCACTATTAGTTATAGCTAAATTATATTTCCCCCTGTTTTCCTGACTTCTAGCATAAATATCAAAAATCATTTTCATCAAATCCGAATTTATATAACTACCATCACGTGATGAAACAAGTTCTTTGTATTTCTCCAACAATTCATCTGTCCTAGTTGTAGTTATTTTAATAATTTCATCTTGTACCTTTTGCAATTCGGGACTATCAAATTTCTTTCTCAATATTGTTTTTTCATCTATATTTCCCATATCTCTCATTCCTTCTATAATTAATAATTTGACATCTTTTTAATTCTTTCCTCTAATTTGGGATTTTTGGCAGCCTCCATGGAAATTACTTTTCCCAGTTTAACTAAATTTTTTATATACAATTCTTCTTTTTTCTTTTCTTCATTCATATTAATTTTTTATGACATATTTTACAAATCAAATATCTCATATACTCCTTCCATTAAATATTTCTTTATTAGTATATCATATGTTTAATATAATTTATATAGATTTTTTCAAATTTTTTATTTTTATAATTACTCTTTCTTTTTTTTATCAAAAGTGATATTATACAAAGTATAATACATAGCAATAATGGAGAGTGAAAACAAATGATATCAAGAGAAAAAAATCCAGAATATCTAAACTCATTTTTAGATTATTCAATAACTATCTTAAATAAATCACCAAATTCAGTAAAAGAATATAATTATGATTTAACTAATTTTTTAAAATTCATGGTAGTACGCTTTAAATTAACAAATGAAACTGATTTGTCTAAAGTAGATATCTTATCATTTAAAGAAAATGATTTAAAAAAAGTAACACTTGATGACATTCATGCTTATATATCGCATTTAGCAATAGATAACAGAAGTAAAGCGACAACAAGAGCCAGAAAAGTTTCAACAATAAGAATATTTTTTAAATACCTATCACAAAAAGCTAATATTTTAAATATAAATCCTGCTCAAAACTTGGAAACACCAAAACTTGAAAAAAGAATGCCAAAGTATTTATCTTTAGAAGATAGTAAAAAATTATTAAGTGTAGCAGAAAATGAAGATAATAGAAATTATAAAAGAGATTATGCTATTACAACATTATTTTTAAATTGTGGTATGAGATTATCTGAATTAGTTGGAATTAATATAAATGATATAGATTTTAGTGAATGTAAAATGACTGTAATTGGAAAAGGAAATAAAGAACGTACAGTTTATCTGAATAAATCTTGTATGATTGCATTAAATGATTATTTATCTTCTCGCCCACCATCAAACATGATTAAGCATGATAGTAAAAATTCAGAAAAAGCCCTTTTTCTTAGTGAGCAAAAACAACGTATTAGTAATAGAACTGTCCAAAATATAATAAGTAAAGAATTAAAACAAGCCGGTCTGGATACAAAAAATCTGTCTGTTCATAAATTAAGACATACTGCTGCTACATTAATGTACCAATATGGAAATGTTGATATAAGAGCTTTACAGGAACTTTTAGGTCATCAAAGTATTTCTACAACTGAAATCTATACACATGTCAATAATGAACAAGTGCGTAATGCTGTAGAATCAAATCCTTTAGCAGACCCTAAAGATTTGTAATACATGTTAATATTTAAGCAAAAATGAAAGGATTGAAAATATGAAAAATAATAAACAAGAAATTTTATTTAAAAATGTAACAAAATATGATTCTAAAAACTATAATCAATTTATCCAATTTCACAATAAAAAATATGCTTTTTCTAATAATTCTTACATCATTATTATGACAATATTATTAATTTATTGTGTGATTTTAAATATAAGACAAAAAAACATACCTCTTATATTTCTTTTTATAGGGTTACTTATAGGTCTCCTACTTTGGAAAATTTATTTTCCTATGACGAGATATCAAAAAACTCAAAAACAACTTAATAATATAAAAGATGCTCATTATACATTTTCTTTTTATAATTTATATTTTAAAATTGATAAAAAGATTATATATTATTTTAAATTATATAAAGTTTTTGAAACAAAAGATTATTTTTATTTATACATAAATCCTGATTATGCTATGTTAGTTAGTAAAAACGGATTCAAAATTGGTACTGCAGAAGATTTTAGCAATTTTATAAAGAAAAAATGTTTATTAAAATATAGAAAGCAAGCATAAATTTTAGGAGAGGATTAATTTCCTCTCCTTTATAGATTTTTATATTCATAACAATATAGGTTGAATTTGTTCACCATCTAAAGCATATTCTATTGTTTTTATCAAATATGATGGATCAAAGACTACAGAACGTGGTTTAGTAATCGGATTATCTTGTCTAAACGGAACAAAATAATAATGTTTTCTATTAAGTAATTTTCCTATGTTTTCTCCTGCACCTGAAAGTCCATTATTGGTTGATATAGCTATAACTACAGGTTTTTCTTTTCTTAAATGTGATTTTACTGCCATAGTTGCAGAATTATCTATGATATCATTTGCAAGTTTTGCCATGGTATTACCTGTTGCAGGCGCTACCACTAATATATCTAACATATCTTTTGGACCAAGTGGTTCTACTTCTTGAATGGTGTGTAAAATTTTGGTCCCAGTAATATCTTCAATTTCATTTATAAAATCTCTAGCTTTTCCAAATTTAGTATCCATGGTATAACTGTTTTCTGACATTATAGGAACTACTTTAGCTCCTAATTTCACAATCTTCTTAAGCTCATCTATGGTTTTTCTAAATGTACAAAATGAGCCTGTCATTACAAATCCTATTCTTTTCTCTTCTAAATTCACAATTTAAATTCCTCCTTTCATACTATTTCTATATAATATGAATTTTAGGAGAATTTTGTCGAAGTGAAATTTGAGATAATTGTAATTTTTAAAATCCTATCCTATTAAAATAATGATTTTATTTTACTTATTAGATAATGGCTTCCACCTAAATCTCTACCATTTTCTACCATACTTATTATTAATAATTGATTATTATTCTCATCTGTTGTAAAACAATCAAACCAGCCAAGTACGTCTGCTTCTGCATCTTTTGAATCTTTCAATTCTGCTGTTCCTGTTTTTCCTGCAATAGTTCTTCCAGCAACCTTCATATCCTTTGCAGTTCCTTGCTCTACTACTTGTATTAAATCATCTTTTATCGTATTTGCAGCTTCTTTAGAGAATGCATTTTCTACTAAATATTCTGTTTTATTGCCATCTTTTGCTTCTAAATATGGTTTAATCATATTTCCGTCATTTGCAAAAGCAGAATATATAGAAGCCATATGTATAGGATTTACAAGAATCTCGCCCTGTCCATATCCACTATCTGCTAGTACTTTCTCATTTTGAATATCATCACTATTTGAATATTGGGATTTAGATGTTGTTAAAGTAAAATCTATATTTTCTCCAAATTTTATTTTTTTCAATCCACTTGTAAAATTGTTTTTTCCAATTTGTAAAGCTGCTTGTGCAAAATAAATATTATCAGAATATATTAGAGCATTTCTCAAGTTTTTAGGCCCATTATATGCTGTAAGTGTTGTTATGTCATATTCACCCCAACCATCTTTTTTCCAACTTAATCCATTATAAGAAAATGTATCTTCTACTTTTAATGAATTAGTTGTTAGTCCTACTGCGCCAGTTATAGGCTTAAATGTTGAACCTGGGCAATAACTTTGAAGATATCTTGTAAGCATTGGTTTCTTTTCATTATCTTTAATTTCATTCCATTTTTCTGTGTTCATTCCTAGTGCAAAATCATTTGGATTATATGATGGTGTACTAACAAGTGCTAATAATGCACCTGTCTTAGGATGCATTACAACAAAACATCCTTCATTATCTTTAAGTTCATTATATAATTTTGTTTGAATGTTTGAGTCTATTGTTAATTTGATATCTTCACCATTTTGCACATCAATTTTAGCAATATCTGTTTTTCTTGTTCCCTTTGAATCTTCTATATATATTTCTACTCCATCTTTTCCTTTTAATCTATCTTCAAAAATTCTTTCTAGTCCTGCTTTTCCTATAACACTTGTGCTTGTATAACCTTTTCCTCTATTTTCTTGTAGTTCTTCTGCAGTAATATTTTGTACATAACCAACTAAATGTGCTGCTGCTTCTCCTAAAGGATATGTTCTTCCTTTATCTGTTGTTATTTTTACACCTGATATTTGAAGTAATTGCTCTTTTAGATTATTATCATCTTTTGAAACTTTTTTTATTGGAACAAAAGAATCATCTTTTACCCATGAGGCTGATAAACTTTTGTTAATCGAATCTACTGTCACTCCTAGTAAATTAGCCATTTTTTCTATATTTTCATTTTTATTTTCTCCAAGCTTTCCTGGCACAATTCCAACTGAAGATACTGACCCTTTTCCTGCTAATAACTGTCCATCTTTATCAGTAATTAAACCTCTCTCAGACGATATAGTTTTTATTTTTACTTTATCTGTGTTACTTAATTGAGGAAATATTAAACTAGAACTCCAATTAATCGCATATCCATTTTTATTGTCTTTATTTTTGGTTAATCTAACTGTATTTTGAAAGTCAATTTGGCCAGCTTCTGTATTCATTGTTGAATTATATGTAATCTTGCTTGTTTTTGAATCTTCATTTTCAATGCCTATAATTTCTACTTTCATATCTGTCATATCAATTCCATCATAAATATTTTTATTTCTTGAAATAAAATCGTCTTTAGAAATTTGTGCTTTTGAATCTTCTGTTAGCATATCATACATTTTTTCATAGTTTTGTTCATTTATATATGATATATATTGTTTCCATATTTCTTCTGGATTAGATTTTGTTTTATTACTTGTATATAATAGTATACCTCCTGCAATCGCTAAAATTATTGCAACCACTACGATTACCCATAGTATAATTTTCTTGTTCATTTATTACATAACCCCTTTCTTATTTCCAATTTTCTACAAATTCTTCTGGAATTTGTAAATTTCCTTTTCCTTCTCCTAAATTTATTCCAACTTTATTCTTTCCATGGTAATCACTTCCACCACTTCTAAAATATTTTCTATCTTTTGTCAATTTTAATAAATATTCAATTTGTTCATCATTGAATTCACTATGCATACATTCAATTCCATCAATACTGTAATTTGCTAAAATTTCGTCTATAAATTTTTCTTTATCATCAGCCCATTTATATATGAATAAGTGTGGCAAAAATACCAACCCATTACATTTTTTTACTATGTCTATAGCTTCTTGCACAGATGGATAGTCTGCTGTCTTATCTATATATAGTTTACTATTAACATCTCCACAATACTTTTTAGAAAAATTATCAAATGTATCTAATATCCCTTGTGGAAATATACTTTTATTTTCTTCATATTTTATAAGTTCTTTATATATGCACACACTTGCCCATTCTTTTTCCGGATCAAAACTATTTCCTAAATCTTCAGCTAATTTTAACCCCATTTCTTTACAGTTTTTATATAAAATATCAAAGTACTTTTTTTGTAATTGTGCTTTTGTCTTATCTTTATAATATACATCTGCCCAGTCTTGCATTTTTTCTGTGTCAATCTTATATCCTAATATTTCTATTAACCTTCCTTTATATCCACATTTAATTTCAATTCCTGGAATTATTGTTCCAGTATAATATTTTTTTATATCTATGTTTTTTAATTCTTTATAAGCATTGCAATTATCGTGATCAGTTATCGAAATATAACTTAATTCCATTTCTTCTGCTTTCTTCAAAACCTCTATTAAGCTGTCTGCTCCATCTGAATAGGTTGTATGAACATGCAAATCAATCATATTTATCACCCTTCTTTTTTAGGAATTTATTATTTTACTTTTGTTCCTGCTCTTCTTGCTCTTTTGCTAAAAGTTGACAAAATTCTTGTTCTAGTTTTGTTATTTTATCCATCTGAATTTTTGTTTTTACTCTTGATTTTAATGACTCTATTCTTTTCAAATAGTCCTCAGAATTTGCAAATAATCTTTTTCTATCTTCATTTCTTGTTTGCTTTATACACTCAACAACATTCGGATATGTTTTCTCTCCAGCAGTATACACTAATTCAGGCGTTGTCTCAATTTTCCCCCTTTTAAAAACTCTAATTTTATCATATAATTTTTTATCATCTATTTGTTGTAATGTTTCAAGCATTTTATTATATGTTCTGTCGTGATTTTCTGCAGTTACAGCTCTTGGTGGAAGATTTAACTCTATAAACCTTTGTTCCCTTTCGTATGAAGATAGCAAGCTTTCAAATCTGTCTACAGCTAATACATCTATTTCAACATCATATCCACCTTTTACTTCAACCTCTTCTCTATGTCCCTTCTTGTATTATGTTATTTCTTAATTGCACTGCCCTTTGTCTTAAATATTGGTCTAAAGCAGGAAGGATAAATTTCTGCAATTTTGCATAAGACTCATTAGGGAACTCTTTTAATATCTGTTCATAGTATTTATGATAAATTGCAACTTCATCTGGGTTTACAGTTTTTCCTCCTCCAGCTTGTGAAACTATAAAAATAGATTTTGGTTTATCTGATGTTTTTGTTCTCATTAATAATGCAAGCTCTGCCATTTTTAAACTTGATTCAAATTCCTCTTTTGTTAAATCATATTTTTCATTCTTTACTTCTGACATTTTTTACTCCTTCACTTCTTTCAAATATTTTTCCATTACTTTGTTTATTATTTCTTTATTTCCTAAATATATTTGATTTCTTTCATTTTCAAGTTTTACTATTTTTTCTTTGAATTTATCATATTCTTTTTCTTTATTTTCTTTTATTTCTTTTGCAATTTTCAAATTAATAATATTTATGGCTAATTCTACCTGCTCCATTTCCTTCTCTCCTTACATTAAAAATCTAATTATATTTTACATTGTTTTTTTATACTTTTCAAGTATTTTTTTATTTTGCAATACCTTTTTTACATTTTATTACAAAAAATTAAAAAATCTCTAATATTCTTTACATAAGTGAACATTAAAGGCTTTTTATGTTAATTTTGCAATATTGCTTGATTTTTTTCCTAAAATATTATATAATAATATTTGCAGTTCAAAACAAACTCCTTTAGAAACAACTAAGGGATACAAAAAAGGCATATTGCCTGAGGAGGAATATTATGTATAGTGCGTTTGAAAAAAGCTTTGAAGCATATTACCAGAAAGTCATGCGGGAAAATTGCACACTCTACGACTGGAAGAACCTCCGGTTGCTCCATCAGAAGATGCCGAGAATTTCACATTCCGGCATTAAAGACGGAAAAATTCCCGGTATTGAAATAAGAAAATATTGGAAATACTGCGACCAGTTCGCAAATGCAGCAAAACACGTTGCTGCACGCCTTCCGCTAGACGATATAGCGAAGGATCCAGTATTAGAGTTTGCATATCATGAACTTTTTCATGTATAATAACGCTATACAAATTGGGTGTCCTATTTTAGGACACCCTTATTATTTTATTAACAAACTTACATATTTGCTTATATAATTAATTCTATTAGTATAAATATTAAATAACATACATTAATACACATAACACATGTAACATATTTCCTAAAAATACACATAAATGGAATATAGAATGTACATATTTATATTTTTTTCCAATACCATAAAGAACAGCACCTATGGTATAAATAACCCCACCTGCCAAAAGCATTATAAATCCTGACATTCCTAATAAACTAGGTAACAAGTTGGCTTTTATTATTATACACCACCCCATTACTAGATAACATATCATAGAAAATACTTTGTATTTTTTTAAATCAATAGAATTTAATGTAATACCTAATATTGCAAATCCCCATATAACTCCAAATATTGTCCATCCTAATGCTGTTGAATATTCTCTTAATGTACATAATGCAAATGGAGTATATGAACCCGCAATTAGTACAAATATTGCACAATGGTCTAATACTTGAAAAACTTTTTTAGACTTCAATTTAGGACTTAAACCGTGATATATACTTGACATTGTATATAAAAATAACATTGATACTCCAAAAATTATTCCACTTACAACTCCATATGGATTATGTCTAATTCCACCAAATACACTACATAAAACTATTGTTACTATTCCAGCAACTCCACCTACTATATGTGATACCATATTAAAAATTTCTTCACCTTTTGTATATGTAGGCAATATTCTATCAGCTAGTTTTGTTCTTTTCATATATGACCTCCTATTTTTAACAAAAATTACATCTAGTATTCAATACTAGATGTAATTGTATCATACACTTTTTTATTTGTCTACCACTTTTAATAAAATTATTTATATTTTTTAAATTCTTCTACAATATTATTTATAGAAATTTGTTCTTGTGTTTTTTCTTCCATATTTCTTACTGATATATAATTATTTGCAAGTTCATCTTCTCCTAATATAAATACAAATGGAATATGTTCTATATTAGCATAATCTAAAGCCTTTTTCATTTTTCTATTTTTCATTTCTACTTCAACTTTATACCCTGCATCTCTCATTTTTTGAGCAATTTTTAAACATTCTATTTCTGTTCCCATTGGAATGATGTATATATCAGTTAATGCTTTTTCTGTAAATTCTTCTTTATCTTTTAAAATTTCATATATAACATTTAGTCCAAAGCTGACTCCAACCGCTGGATATACTGTACCATTATTTATAAAATCTGTTATCATTTTATCATAACGGCCTCCACCACCAATACTTGAAGTAATACTTCCATCTTTAACATATACTTCAAAAACAGTTCCTGTATAATATTCTTGACCTCTAGCAAGTGATGGTGCAAATTGTACAAATTCTAATAATCCAAGCTGTTCTATATATTTTCTTAATACATTTAATTCCTCTATTCCTTCTGCAAATATTTCATTTTTATTTTCAAGTTTTATAAGTTGTTCTACATTCATATTTAAATACATAAATAATTTTTCAACTTGCTCACTGTTTAAACTAATTTTTTGAAATTCCTTTTCAAGCTCTTGCCTTGTTAATTTTTCGAATTTATCTATTATAGTTATTGTTTCTGTAACTAATTCTTTCGAAATTCCTGCTTCAATTATTATACCTGATAAGAATTTTCTATTATTATATTTTATTATTACATCAATTCCTAAGTCTTTATATGCTTCTACATACAATGCTATAAACTCTGCTTCAATTAATTGTCCTTCTATACCTACACAATCCACATCACATTGGATAAATTCTCTATCTCTTCCTAATTTTACAGGTCCATTTCTAAATACTTCTCCTATTTCATATCTTTTAAATGGTAATCTTGTATTTTGATTTATTGCTATGTATTTTGCAAAAGGAACTGTTAAATCATATCTCAATGCTAAATTTCTGTTCCCTTGATCAGTAACTTTATATACTTCTTTTAATATATCATTTTCTTCATCATATTTTAATGCTAATAAATCATAATAACATAATATTGGCGTTTGCAATGGCTTGAAACCATATTTTTCAAATACTTTTTTTAGCGTATCTGATATATAATTTCTTATAAATTGTTCTCTTGGTGAATAATCTGCACATCCTTTTACATTTCTTAGTTCCATTTCTTTCATTTTATCTCCTACTTTCAAATTTCTTCCAATATTATATCATCTATATTCCAATAAGTAAAGATTTTCATTTAATTTTCCAATTTCCTATTATAATAAAAATCCATTCCAAAAAGGAATGGATGGGGTGGCTTATTTTTCGATAAGCCACCTAAGTTCGGGGTAAGCCCTCGCGAAATGGATGCTCATTCTCATAATATGAGCAATGTCATCTTCATTATCTACAAGGAAAATATCAATGGGTTCTCCCCCTTTGAAAAAAGCTCCGTACAGAACTTTTTTTCCAAAGAAGGTTTTGGGGTTATAAACCCGTTTCATTCTGTGAACATTTACATTTTTCATCAATTTCATAAAATATACTTACCTCCTTTTTCTGCATACACCACTGTGCTTACAATATCTATAATACCATATTTTACATAAAAAGTAAAGTCTTTCAACAGTTTTATTTACTAACTTTTTCTGCAAAAGAATTATTTACAATTTTGTTATATGGGGCCTTTTGTTCAAGCTCGCCCGCTTCTGTTATAATTAATTGAAGCTTATCAAAATCCTCTTCATTCAGGATAGGATTTTCCTTCCACGCATCAATGTCTTTATATTTTTGGACAGAGTTCTCTAAAGATTCTATAGTAGTATCTGGGAAAAATGTTTGAATTTGTTCTGCAATTTCTTTAGCAGTATGTTCTTTAACCCATTGTTCTCCTTTATATATTGCCTTCGTAAAACTTTCAATAATATCTTTATTATTTTCAATATAACTTTTTTTCGCACAATAAGCTGTATATGGAACTTTTCCAGCCGCTTCTCCTACTGATGCTACTATATAACCCTTTTGGGCATCTTCTGTCATAGATGCAGTTGGTTCAAATAATGTAACATATTCGGCATTTCCTCCTGTAAATGCTCCTGCCATTAAGTCAAATTTTATGCTATCATCTAAAATTAAATCTTTTTGTGGATTTAGTCCATTTTTCTTTAGTACATATTCTAATGTCATATATGGAACTCCACCTTTTCTACCTGGTATAACTGTTTTTCCTTTTAAATCTTGCCAAGAAAAATTATTTGTTGGTTCTTTACTTACCAAAAATGAACCATCTTTCTGAGTTAATTGTGCAAACACTTCTATATAATCTTCTTTTCCCTCATTATATACATATATTGATGCTTCTGGCCCACACAATCCTATGTCACTTTGATTTGCCAAAATTGCTGTCATTACTTTATCCGCTCCTTGCCCTGTTGTTATTTCCAATCTTAATCCTTCTTCCTCAAAAAAACGATTTGAAATTGCAACATACTGTGGTGCATAAAATATAGATCTTGTAACTTCATTTAATTGTATAGTCTTCAGTCCCTCGTCACTTGATGTGTCTGTAAACTTTGTTTTTATAGCAAATATTACTGCTAATAATATTATCATTAGTAATATCACTGTAATAGTGTTTTTTGTTTTTTTCTTCATGTGTCCCTCCTTTTTTGTATATTTTATGTATATTAATTAGATTTGTTCTCGTTATATAAAAAAAGAACAAATACTATTTCTAATATTTGCTCTTCAATACCTTTATTAACTTTCTATTTTTTTTCTGCGTTATACACATTATTTGCTATTTTTTGTAACTTCTTAGCTGTAGAACTACTCAACCCTGCATTATAGTTTAACCCTACTGGACTTTTATTAAATAATGCATTATATACACAACATGCTGTTAAATAAGCTCCTTCGTTTGTTTGATGTCTATCATCTGAGAAAACTGTACTTGCACTAAGTTTATAAATTGCTTTACCATCATAAATTAAAGAAGCTCCTATATTTTTGGCAACATTTTTTGCATTCTTGTAAGCTGTTTTTCTAACACTGGTACTAGAATCTTTTAATACCCATGTTTGCCTAACAAATAGTTTAACATTAGGGTTTTTAGATTTTACCATTGCACTAACACTCTTTGCTCCTGATAAAAATGCATTATAATCACCTTTATATGGATTTGTGTGTTCTTGTATAATCACAATATCATAAGCTTTATTAATTGTATTTTTATAGTTACTTGCAAGATATTCTAAAGTTTTACCACCTTTTGTTGCACTTGTAACCGAAACTCGTTTTCCACCAGCTTCTGCCAATTTCTTAAATTTACCTGGTACATCATTTACATATGTTTTACTATTTCCCACAAAAAGAATTTTTGTAGTACCTAATTTAAAACTCACTGTTCTTGTAGCCTGTTGTTTATGAGTATCTTCTGTAATAATTTTTATTTTATATTGGTCATTTTTAGCTTTAAATTTATTTATATCTATTGTAACTTTTGCATCTCCTTTTGCTAAATTCTCAAATTTGTAAATTTGTTTATTAGAATTATTTACATCTTGAATTTTTACATATTTGCTTCCTCCTTTATCTCTTGAGACAAAAGAAACTTTATTCCCATTTACACTCCATTTTTCTACTCTTGGTGCATCATCTATTCCATAATATTTAATAACTTTGTTATTTACTGTTTTTGTTTTTGCATAAACTTTAAATTCCGAATTCTGAATATATCCATTACAATCTTTAATTTTTATGTAAAAATATTTCGTTTTACCTTTTAATAAATTTTTATGTGATAAAACATATATATGTTTTTTTCTATTTTTAGTATTTGAACTAGAAAATTTAATTTTCTTAGCATTCTTTCCGTTAGAATCTACACTATAAAGTTCTACTGATGATATTCCATTACCATCTTTTATTGTAATTTTAACATCCGAAAATTTGTTAGATGCTACACTAAAATATTTTTTAGGTGCATTATTAAATGAATCAAACTCATTATCACTGCTAGCATAAGTGTAATTAGAAAAAACAAATAAAAATGCCATTAAAACACTTATTATAATAATCACATTTTTGTACAAAATTTTCATAAACACCTCTCCTTATTTATTATATATCTTATCTATTATAGCATAATTTTACATAATATGCAAGGAGTTTCAATATTTATATATTAGTCTAAATAATTATTAATAATTCGACTTAGTATTTTTTGTGCAAATGTATTCACAATTATATAGTTATCTTTAATATTAGTTTTGTTCATTCCTTTAGTATATATATTTGTATCAACTCTTTCTAATAATGTATATCTATTAGTTAATAGTAATGATAATACATAGGTCATTTCATTATATATTATAAATTTTTTTCCTCTATCTAATTCGTTCTTCTTAACTTTTTCTATATCTATAACTTGCATATCTGAATTAGCACAATTTAAAATTCCATTTATTTTCATTTGTTCTCTCTTTTCTTGTTCTGTTGAATTATAATAATTATCTCCTAATAAATGTTCTATTAATTCTTTTTCATTAGAAAATTGACAACTTTCATTATTTTCTATTAAAATTAATTCTTTCAACATTAACGTTCTTCTCCTTCCTTTTGTATTTTGAAGTCTAAAGGTTCTTTTCCTTTGCTATTTCTTCGTATTTCTTGCAGAGTCGTTTCTTCTTGTTCTAATATCTTACTATTAACTCTATATCTATTTCTATATATTTCTTTCTCTTCTTCTGGTATAGTAAGTTCTAATAATATTTCTAACTTTTCTTCTCTTGATAAATCTGAAGCTTTAAGTTCCTCAAATACATTCAAATAATATCTCTCTTGACTTGTTCTCATTTCTTCTGATTTTGACTGTATAATATTTAATTTTTCAGACGCAGATATAATCCCTCCAAATAAGTTTATATTTTCTATCCATGTTTCTGGCTCTATCGTTCCATTTGGTATTCTAAATTCTACTGTTTTTTTATAATTATTAGTTACATTCATAAAGTTAATTCCTGAATGTCTCGTAGATTGAACAGATTGTAGTTGTTGCACAAAATTAGAAAGTTCCGTCTCATTTGTAATATTTATAGTTCCTTTTTCTAAAGCTTCTTCTACTTTTTCTGATATTGGAACAGCATATTTTGAAGCTGCACCAAATCTTGTTATTTCTCCTTCTTTATTACTTATAATATATAATATTTCTTCTACATTTCCCCACATTTCTACTAGATTAGCATATGATTGATATGTTGTTAAATAATCTGCTCCAATATGAACATGTCCACCACATCTTTCTGATGCATAAGCTCCTAAGGTTTTTAACATGTTACATATGTTATATATCTCTCTACTATCTTTTTCTGATCCTACTAAAACTGGTGAGATAATTTCTGTTCCCTCTTCTAAACTTCCATCCCTTTTTGCTCTCCAGCCATTAAATAAAGCTTGTTTCATAGTTCCAAAGCCTTCTGCTTCTATTTCTACTCCAACAGTCATTCCTTGTGATAGATTGATTTTTTTCATATTCTCAACATCTTTGTTAATCCCGTTTTCTATAATATCACGATCTTTTGTTCCTAAAATTAATATTAGTTTATCTTTTTCTGTTAAATTCAATTTCTTATCTTCTATGCATGACTTTATATAATCCATGTCTCTTACACATTTTATCAATTTTACTTTGTCTTCTGTACTTAAACCTAGACTGTAATCTTCTATACATGATTTTATAAATTCTGGATTATCAGTTTGTTTTATTAATTCTACTTTATCTTCAATATTTGATATTAAATCATCATCTTTTATACACCTTAAAATATATTCTAAATCTTTAGTGTCAGCAATTAATTCTGTTTTTTCTTTAATACTTAATCCTAAAGTTTCATCTCTTACACATTTTTTTGTAAATTCATTATCCCCTATTTCTTTTATTAATGCAACTTTATTTTCTGTAGTCAAGCCTAAGTTGTTATCTTTTATACATCTTTTTGTAAATTCGCTGTCATTTATATCTTTTATTAGCTGCATTTTATAAAATGAATTCAATTTAAAATTATCGTCTTGCACACATAATTTCATATAGCTTATGTCATCTGTTTTTTTAATTAATTGCATTTTATAATAATCACTTAATTTTGATTTTTTTTGTTCTAAATATGATTTTATATATTCTTTATCTGTCATTTCTTGAACTAAATCTACTTGCCTGTCCAAACTTAATCCTAATGAATAATTTTCTATACACTCTTTTGTAAATTCTTCATCTTTCAATAACTTAATCAACATGAATTTTTGATCAATACTCAATATCATTGTATTCTTTCTTAAACATTTTTTTACATATGCTTTGTCTTCTTCTGTTATGTCCTGTTTTCTCAATAATTTTAATATATAGTCCTTTTTATCAAATATATCTGTAAAATTTCTCATTTTTATTTATACCTCCTTGTTTTTATTATACGTTGAAATATAAGCTTTGAAACTTGTATTTCAACGTATACTCTTATAGCTTAAAATTTTTATTTTATAATCTTCTTTTCTAATAAAACAATGCTTTCATACATTAAAGCCGCTACTATTGCAAGAATTATAACACTTGTCATAACTAGGTCTAGTTGGAATACCTGCCCTCCATAAACAATTAAATATCCTAATCCTCCTTTAGATACCAAGAATTCTCCTGATATTACTCCTACTAATGAAAGTCCTATATTAACTTTTAAAGTATTAAAAAATGTTGGTATATTTGATGGTATTACAATTTTACTTAATATTTGAAATTTATTTGCATTGAATGTTTTTACCATTTTTATTTTTTCTTTGTCTGTATGTAGAAATCCATTTAATATATCAAGTATTGTAACTATTAGTGAAATTGCTAATGCCATTACAATTATTGCAGGCATACCAGCTCCTACCCAGATTATTATTACAGGACCTAGTGCTATTTTAGGCAAACTATTTAATACAACCAAAAAAGGCTCAGATACTTTAGAAATAAATGGAGACCACCACAATATTATTGCAATTATTACTCCTGCAATACTTCCTAATCCAAATCCTATTACTGTTTCTTCACATGTAATTTTTAAGTGTTCTAATAGATTATTTGATGATAAATTCATAAATGTTTTTATTATTCTGGATGGCTGACTAGCTATGAAACTATCTATTATTCCTTTCCTTGCAAGTATTTCCCATAAAGTAACAAATACAATAATTATTAATATTTGAGTAACTAAAGTCTCAATTTTTCTTATTTTTATTTTTCTGAGATATTTTTTTCGCTCTTTAGAAATTATTTTTTTCTTATTCATAATTATCACATCACTTTCGTTTTTACATTTGTATCCCTGATACATTTTATGTAAAATTCAATGTTGATGTGATAATTAAGTTTCATAACGTTTTATTCTTTTCAGTTTTTATATATTTTTTTCTTCTAACTCCTTCCACATCAAATTAAAATATTGACTGAATTTAGGATTTTCTCGACAATTTAATGGTGTCCTGTGTTCCATTTCGAACTCGATATTATGTATGTTTTTTACTGTTGCTGGCCTTGTTGAAAGGACTATAACTCTATCTGACATACTTATTGCTTCTGGTTGATGTTAAAATAGACAGTATTAATAATGTTAAAACTTTCTTATTCATTTTTCTTTTCAATTCTTTATGCTTCATTTATACATCTTTACAACTTGTTAATCAAATTCTTTTAAAACAATTTTTCCTTTTTCTTCTTTTATTTTTTCTGGATCATTAATTCCTTTATAAATCGTAATAGTTTTACAATGCCTATATGAATATTGACCATCAGGATAATATAAATTTTCCTCAACTACTATTTTATCATCATAAACATATATATCTTCATCAGGGCCATCCAAATAAGACATATGTTTTTCTATTTTTTTATATAATTATCTGGAATAATATATTTGCTATTCTTATGAATTAATATACTTAATACGCCTATTACTAAAAGTATGATTATCACAATTATTATACTCTTTTTCTTCATGTTTTTCATCTCCTATATAAATTACTTTCAATTTTTTGAATATCTTTTATAATTTTACGTAAAACTTTTGTTTTTGTCAATAGTCCAAAATTTTTTCAAACTCTGAAATTTAAATTTTTATATCAAATTTAAATTGTTTTATCCCGCATACTACCTCCGTTGTCTTCTCTAATTTGCCAATTAAGAAATGTGATATTAGTTTTTCTATTTCTTCACCTTTTTCATCAAAATACATATTAACTTTAAATGATTCTTTCATATATCCTCCTGCAGTTTTAATATTATTCATTTAAATTTATATGCTTCGAAATGCTTATTATTCTGGTTTTAAACATATAAAATAATGTGTAAAGAGTGGACTTATACTCAAATGAGTATAGTCCACCCTAGTTTTGAATTTTGTTTCCTTAAGGTTTACGAATCACTATCAACGGTACCGTAAACAAGCTTTCCGTATACGAATAGAAATCAATGGGCTCAACGTATGTTGCGGGCTCATCATATTCAATCGCGCGTGTGCCGCCAATAAGACGACAATAGCCGTTTTTCCATACTACCATCCGATACCAATTTGCAGTATCAGTCTGGTTACAAAGACGTTCCCAGCTTTCTCCATTGGAAATCCTCTGTGCCCATTCAAGAGCCTGCTCAACCCAGTCTGCCATCAGTCCATTGGCATACTCCTTGAGGTCCGTCACTGTTTTGGCCCCATTCCATTTCTTTTCTGGAATGAACGTATAAAACTTCGAAGCATATTTTTCAGGATGCTTGCCTACTGCTGTGGATTAAAAGTGGCAACCACATCTGCAATTATTCTTATTTCCTATGTTAATACTATACTATAAATTCGACTAAATGGCAATAGAAAAGTCAAATTTTTCCTATAGCATAAATTATAGTACTTTATCTTCAATTTTAATCATTTAATTATTTAAAATTGAAATACAAATCTACTTGTTTGTCTTGATGAATTTCAATTCTATTAATGATTACTTTCATGAATTCTGGTGTTGGTTCTTTTAGGCTTAAAAATCCTTGTACAATGCTTTTTATTTTTTCAGTATCATCTTGTTTTGATTCTTCTCTTTGCTGTTTAATTTCTATGTATTCGTTTTCTTTTTGCTTTATTTCATCTTTAAATTTTTTCAATAATCTTTCATACATTTCTTCACTTATTTTATTGTTTAATTTATCTACATACATTTGGTCAATATTATTATTTATCATTTTAATCTGATTTTCTATTTTTTGAAGCATTTTTCCATAATCATATTGTGTCATTTTCTTTTTTATATTTAACTCTATTTTTTCATTATCAATATCTTTAAATAATCTTTTTATATAATTAAGAACTGTTTCTTCTAAATTATTATAACTAAATCCATGCGAAGTGCAAAGCCCTAATTTTGAGTTTCTTCGGTAGTTGTTACATATCATGTAATATCGTTCTTTCTTTTTTCCTCTTACACCAATCTTATGCTTACATTCATAACAAAAAAGTAAACCATCTAGCAAAAACATATTTTTCTTTTCATTCCTATTGTAGCTTTGAACTATTACCATTTTTTGTACCATGTCAAAAACTTTTTTATCTATTATTGGTGGGTGTGTATTTTCTACAGTAATCCATTTTTTTTCTGGATTTAATCTTAGTTTTCTATTTTTATAACTTATTCTGCTTCTTTTATTTTGCTGAGTTGTTCCTATATATACTTTATTTCTTAATATATTTTTTATTGTCTTATTCTCCCAAAATGAGTCTTTATTATATCTTGATTGATTTGATGTAGGAATATTGTTTGCATTTAAATAATCCCTTATAACTCCAACTTGATTTCCCGCTAAAGCCATCTCAAAAATAGTTTTTACTATTTCAGCTTCTGATTCACAAATTATTAGTTTGTTTCTATCATTTGGGTCTTTTATATATCCTATTGCTGTTTTTCCTCCTACCCATTTCCCTTGTTTTTGCATGGTATGTAAAGCTGTCCTAATCTTTTTCGATAAATCTTTAGAATACATATCATTTAATATTGATTTAAAAGGTGCAATATCATTATTTCCATTTGATGTTTCAAATGTATCTATTCCATCAGTTACAGAAACATATCTAACATTATTTTCAGGAAACCATTTTTCTATGTATTCTCCTGTTTCTATATAATCACGTCCTAAACGAGATAAATCTTTTGTTACAACCATATTAATATTTCCATTTTCTATATCTCTTATCATTCTTTGAAAACCTGGTCTATTAAAATTTGTTCCTGTAAAACCTTGATCAATATATGTATCTATTAATTGATACTTCCATCCTAATTTTTGCACATATTCTGTTAGTAATGTTCTTTGATTTTTTATACTTTCACTTTCATCATAACCTCTATCTGCATCTTCTTTTGACAGTCTTATATAAATTGCTACTCTGTATATTGTTTTTTCTATTTGCTCAAGCATTTTAATTCACTCTCCTCATACTATTTATACATCTGTTTTCTTATAAAAATTCTTCCTTATATTAAAATTTATTTTAGAATTTTTTAAATATGTCCACATCTGCTCATAAATAGTTCAAAGGTAGGTATGCGACAGCTCTCGCTATCGCATATCTACCCTAGCGAGTAAAATATATCATCAATTTTATTTAACAGCATTGGTTTTTGATTTTTTTCTCTTTACTATTGTTAATGCACCAATAGTTGCTATAGAAATTACAAATAACATTACACTTGTTAGAATATTATCTCCTGTTTTTGGATTATTTGTTGCATTTTTTACTTGTTCTGCTTTGTTTTCTGTTTCTTGTATTGGATTTGTTGGTGTAACTTGTGCATTTGATGTCTTTTCAGACTCTCCTGATGTCGTTGGTTTTTCCTGTGAGTTTTCTGTTGGTGTAATTATCAAGCTTGTGTCAACCCACATTGTTGCATATTCTCCTTCATTATATTGTAACATCGGGTCATAGTCAGTAGTGTCATAATCGTAATACTTACCATTTATTTTTAATTTAGTATCAGTTGTAAAACAATATCCTTCTGCAGCCTTAAAATATATTCCATAAGTATAAGACTTACCACTTTCAAATTTTGTAAATAAATCATCAGGATTGTTGATGTTCCAAAAATCAGCAGCATAATAATATTTTTTACCTCCATCAGTACTCCAATATTCAGATTGATAAATATATGGAACATTATCAGGTGTTTTTCCTGTAAAAACAGGCTTGTCTCCTACTTTAAAACTAATTGTTGCATTATTTATCTCAACGACACTAATATGTTGGTATTTAATAGTTTTAGGTTTTATTGTTTTTACAGCAACTACAAACAGCTTTGTTCCAGAATTCGTTACATTTGCACTATTAACATATGTCCCATTTACCATTACTTTTTTATCAGTTGCAAATGTATTTCCATCTTTTGCTTTAAGAGAAATACTATACATATAGATTTTTCCCTCTTCAAAAGTAGTTATTTTTTTGTCTTGTGAAAGAGCATTGTTCTTGCTCTCATCAGAATACCAAAACTTAACTGGTAGAGATTCACCATTTTCATTAGTTTTCATTTCTTCCCAACATTCATACTCTATATCATATTGTTCATACCAAGGATCCATTATGATGGCTGTTGCTTTTGGAGCATCACCGGGATTATAATTAAAAGTTACACCTTCAATATCTACATCACCAATTTCTGAGGCCGCAAATACTATCATTGGCATAACAGATAAAGCAAAACAAAGTAGTAACATAGTAGTAATAAATATTTTAATTTTTTTTATTTTCATTTTTTTCCTCCTAGTATTTTCTTATTTTTTTCTTTTTGTGTTGTTAACTATTACTAATGTAATTATTCCTAATAAAACAATTGTAAACAGTACAAAGTATGCTATAACATTATCACCTGTTTTAGGGTTTGTAATCGTATTATCGTTTTGAACATCATTGTTGGCTGAATTTCTATTTTCAGTGTTTTGTTGTTTTTCTTTTATTGCAAATTTTGTTATAGCTTCTCCATTATCTGAAAAAGCAACCTTTAATGTGTGTTCTCCTACAGATACTGTTTTTAAGTATTCATCTTTTAAAGTAATAATTGTACTTCCTGATTTTGAGTCATAATTTGTAGTATCTAGCAATTTATTGTCTACATATACTTTGTTTGTAAACAAGCTATAATCTGCATCTATTTTAAATGTTGCATTTTTTGATCCGTCAATGATATATGTTTGATTTGCTCCTTCAATGAATTTATATTCTTTAGGACTAACTTCTTCTTTTACATATTGAAATGTGAATTCATAAGTGCATCTAGTATAATAATCAAATCTTGTTTCAAGTATAATTCCGTCATCAAGGTCATCAAAATTCAATGCGGAACCTGTATATTGAGTATGAAATCCTTTAAAAACTTCACTTTTTTTAGTTCCAACATTTACTGCAGTTAATATTGCTTTATTTTCTGATTCATTTCCCACTATTTTTATAACAGCTTCACTTTCATTTTCAGTTTTTAATAAACTTCCATTAACATTTTTGTAATATAAAGTTTTACCTAAATCTGCAAATGATTTTAATCCTTCTGTTAACTCATCATCTTTAGAAAAATCAATTAGATATTCTTTTTCACTAGTTAAATCAATTACACCTTTTGATGTTATATTATCATAAGCATTTTCAACTTTTGTATTAATAGCTGTTATTGTTCTTACAAGTTTAACATCTAATGTGCCACTAAATTTATTTGATTCTAATTTGAATGTAGATCTAGTTTCCTCTAATATTGATGTAGTAATAGGATAATACCAATTATTGATGTTTAATTTTATAGGTGTATTAGCACCAGAAACGCTTGCATCTTCAATTTCTTCAATTACAAACTTATACTCTGCTTCGTTTAAATCAATTTTCATATCATTTGAGATATTAGCAACTAATTCATCACCTTTAAATAATTGTATTTTTCCTATTTTGCTATATTCTACATAACCATCATGAATAATTCCACCTTCAAAATTTAATGTTACTTCATTTTTGTTTTCAGCATATACTTTGGTCATTGGAAATATTAAACTAACTAATAAGCAAAATATAAGCAATATTGATAGCGTCTTTGTTTTTGCCATGTTTTTTTACCCTCCCTTATATATTTTTTTATTTTATCATGATCGTATATATTCTACTATAAAAATATATACACTTTAATATTTTTTGCCAATATTTCCGTGCCAGTTTGGTAATTTCATTCATAATTCAAATTGTGATTTGTATAAATCTTTTAGCGTCCTGCATTTAAGCCTATTAAAACATATATGCCTAATATGTAAAAGGATAAAACTCCTACAATTATTGATATTATCAATGCTACTAATATTTTTATAACTAATTTCCAATGTTTTTTATCTTTTTTTTGAATATCATTATATACTATTTTGTTTTTTCTTATTATGAAAAAAAGTTGTATCAAAAAAATTCCCACACAAACAATAAACGGATATATTATTAATTGCATACATATTCCTCCTCTACAAATTACTAAGTTATTGTTATAATTTGCCTTCATATTATTTATTGGTTTTTATACCTTCTTCTAACAATTTTTCAAATATTGTATATATTTTTTCATTCTTCTTTTTTATATTTATTGGTCTTAAAGTTTTATCCGTAAAACAATGTTTTGTCCAAGCATTTATAACAATTTTTTCTGTCTTTTTATCAATAACATTATAAGTTACTGTCATTCTTACTCCATTAAATTCAGTTATTTTAGGTTCTATTGTAATTATATCTCCACTTGTTATATGATATTTGTATTTACAATTGACTTCTAATGTTGGAATAGTATAACCTAATTCTTCTAATTTTTCCATTGATATATTCAGTTCTTCTAACCATCTGCATCTTGCCTCTTCTAAAAATCTTATATAATTTGAATGATGAACTACTCCCATTTTATCTGTTTCATAATAGTTTATTTTTCTAGTATATGAAAAACTCATCTTTTCCCCTCCAATTCAAACAAGAAATTACTATTTGCATTTATCTTTACTTTGTCAATTGATAACTTTGTTCTATCAATTCTTTTACTAAATCCTCGTCC
>CAKOYQ010000005.1 GCA_934130935.1 uncultured Clostridia bacterium
CTAATAAATCGAGGGCTTAACTATAATATTAAAATCCTAATAAATATTTCATCTATGTATTTTTGAGTGTGCTTTAATCACTATATAATTTTCTGGTGACGATAACATAGAGGAAATACCTGTTCCCATCCCGAACACAGAAGTCAAGCTCTAATGTGCCGAAAATACTTGTGGGTTACCCTGCTGGGAAGATAGGTTGTTGCCAGTTTTTTTATTTTATATAAAGAATACAAAAAACTATAAATTAATATTCAATTTATAGTCTTTTTTTTATTATTATAATTATATTACCTTTGGTCATCTACATTCAGATGAGAAAAATATTGTTCATAACTGTGGCCTACTCTCAGTGGTTGCATATTATATTGAGGAGAATAATTATTTTCATTGAATAAAGCTGGTTCTAATTTATAATTTGATAACTCCATTATGATATCGTCTGGTATATTATGAAATTTTAAGTAAGGAATATAAGTAAAGCAACTTTGTAAATCTATTGACCTATTTGTCCAATCATATTTTCGATCTGGATGATTACTTAATTCATACATTTTACCAATAGAGTCATAAATATAGATAGGTTCATTTATATTATATGCTTTTTTATGAATGGTGTGATTTATTAATAAACCATTTAACCTTTTTTGAATATCTTCTGGAAGAGATTCTATATAATTATATATTCGGTTATCAAAAAATAAAATATTTTTATTTCTATAATTTTTGTCCTTTAAAGCATTTGCAAGTTCTGTATCTGATTTTATAAGCTTTTTGATTTTTTTTAGAAAGTCTATATCATTAACTGACAAATTTTCAGTATTCTTATTTTTTATCTGAAGGTGTGAATAGATTAAATTTAAAAAAGATTCCATATACGGAATGGCCATTGTTGCTAAAGCTCTTATATTAGCATCTGGATATGATTCAGCAATATCTAAAATTTCAGAATAAAGTGTTATATCATCTAATTTTAATAAGTCATTTAAATTTACATCAGGTATATTTTTATTTTTAAAATTGTCTAGTGCAATTCCTAAATTATAATTTTTATAATTTTTGGTTTTTATAAAAGATTCAAAAAAAGCATTTATAATTTTTTCGTGAGCTGCAACCAATGATGATGTATATATTGTTTCATATCCATATAACCTTTTTTCCAATAAAGTTTCTATGATATTCAAAGAATTTTTGTCATAAACATCAATGAATGAGCCAGAGGATGTGGATGTTAAAATATCTTTAAGATTTGAAACTTTAGGTTTTCCATCATAATCTAATTGAACTTGTACAGTTTTATAATTTGTGTGAGGTAAATTTATTGGAGTACCTATGTAGAAATAATCTCTACATACATAATCAAGTCTATCAACGTCATAATTACTTTCATCATGTTTTTTAAAATTCATAATATTATTTTCATATAATTTATTTAATATTTCAGGAAGTATTGGACTTATTTGTTTCAAGATAAACTGAATTTCTGGGTTTTCTAACATAATACGCTTGCCTAAATCTTCGTGAGCTCCTCTATATGAAAATAGTTCAATTTCCATTAAATGAGATAATGGTAGATGACCAATATCATGACCAGCCATTTTTATTAAATCAGCCAATAAATATATTTTTTGATTCTTTTTTTCAATAGTATTACGCCAATTTTCATTTTGAAAGTTATATAAAAATTCTTCCAGTTTCCTGTTATAAACACCTTTAGAATGTTCTAATCTGCTATGATATGTATTTGGATAAATATTATTTGCAAGTCCTAATTGGGATATTCTTGATAAGCGTTTCATTGGACTTGTGTTAAAAAAATTTGCAATTTGTTTTGGATAATATATATAAGGGTCTGAATGAGATTGGACCAAAGAAATATCTAATTCTTTTTGCAATTCTACAGACTTATCTACTATTAATTTGTCATCAAATAACCAAGTATAAAATTCTTTAATTAGTTCTTCTTTGGTATCAACATTTTCTAAAATTATCATTTTAATCCCTTCTAGTAATTTATTCACAAAAATTTTACATTTAATTGTCATAAATGTCAATCAAAAGTTGTAAAATAAATTGAAAGATGATACAATTATCTAAATTTTAATATAAGGAGAGATTAATAATGTCAAAAGTAACATGGAAACCGGGAACTTTTTTGTATCCATTACCTGTAGTAATGGTATCTTGTGGCAATATGGAAAGATCAAATATAATAACAGTTGCATGGACAGGAATAATGAATACAGATCCAGCAATGGTTTATATATCTGTAAGACCTACAAGATATTCTTATAATATTATAAAAGAGAGTGGAGAATTTGTAATTAATTTGACGACAGAAAATCTTGCATATGCAACAGATTGGTGTGGTGTTAAAACAGGAGCACAAGTAGATAAATTCAAAGAGATGAACTTAACAAAGGAACCTGCTAAATTTGTGAAATGTCCAATGATAAAAGAAAGTCCTGTATCAGTTGAATGTAAAGTAAAGGAAATTAAGGAATTGGGGACTCATCATATGTTTGTAGCAGAAGTTTTAGGAATAAATGCAGATGAAAAATATATTGATGAAAAAGGAGCATTTGATATTTCAAAATGCGATTTAATTGCTTATTCTAATGGAAATTATTATTCTTTAGATAAAAAAATTGGAAAGTTTGGATATTCTGTACAAAAAAATAAAAAAAGAAGAAAAAAGTAATAAAATTCATTGACATATCTAGAAAAAAGTGGTAAAATATGTGAGCGTACGTAATTAAACGTATGCTCACATCGTTTTAAAAAAGTAAGGTAAAAAGTCGGAGGTGTATTTAAATGGCAGCTAAAGGACCAAGAGAAAATATAACATTAGAATGTACTGAATGTAAAAATAGAAATTACATAACATCAAAAAATAAAAGAAACAATACTGATAGACTAGAAATAGTTAAATATTGTAAATTTTGTAAAAAACGTACAACACATAAAGAAACTAAATAGTATGAAGCTATTTTAAGGAGGAAATAAAATGGCTAAAAAAGATAATAAAAATGAAAATAAATCAGACAAACATTTTTTTAAAAGTTTTAAGGCAGAACTTAAAAAGGTAATTTGGCCAACACCAAAGCAATTAGTTAATAATACAGTTGCTGTTGTAACTATTGTATTGATAACTGCTGCGATTGTATTTGCATTGGACGTAGTATTTGATATGGGAAATAAATATGGGATAAGTTCTTTACAAAATATAGTAAATGAAAAATATCATAATGCTGATAATAATACTGAAAATACAGATAATGCTGATAACAATGAGGAAAACACAAATAGTGAAAATAGTGATGAAGAAGATAATACAACAACAGAAGAAATGACGACTGAGCAAGATACAGAAAATACTTCTTCAACAGATGAAGCAACAACAGATGTTAATCAAGCAAATCAAGAATAATAAGGAGGTCAGATAAATGTCACAAAAAGATTATGATATGTCGCCAAGGTGGTATGTAGTACATACATATTCAGGATATGAAAATAAAGTAAAAACTGACCTTGAAAAAACAGTAAAAAATAGAGAATTAGAAGAATATTTCTTTGATATTGTTGTTCCAATGGAAGAACAAATTGAAATAAAAGATGGTCAAAGAAAGGCAAATTTAAAGAAAGTATTTCCTGGCTATGTATTAATAAAAATGATTGTCACAGAAGAGACATGGTATATTGTTAGAAATACTAGAGGTGTTACAGGGTTTGTAGGCTCTGGAACAGATCCTATTCCATTAACAGATGAAGAGATTCGTGCAATGGGATTTGAGGAGGTTTCAATAAGTATAGATTATGATATAAATGATTCAGTACAAATATTGAATGGAGCATTTAAAGATTCTATTGGAACTGTTCAGGAAATTAATAAAGAAAAACACAAAGTAAAAGTTTTAATATCTATGTTCGGTAGGGAAACACCAGTAGAATTAGAATTTTCACAAATACAAAAAGTTGATTAAAGGAGGCGAAATTAGAAATGGCAGAAAAGGAAATTTCAAATATAATAAAATTACAGATAGAAGCAGGAAAGGCAACTCCAGCTCCACCAGTTGGACCAGCTTTAGGAGGTAGTGGAGTTAATATCATGCAATTTGTAAAAGAATTCAATGATAGAACTGCAAATCAAGCAGGATTTATAATACCAGTTGTAATAACAGTATATAAAGATAAAACATTTTCTTTTATAACAAAAGTTCCACCAGTAGCAGTATTAATAAAAAAAGCAATTAAAATTGAAAAGGGTTCAGGAAAACCTAACAGAGAAAAAGTTGGTAAAATAACAAAGGAACAAATAAAAGCAATAGCAGAACAAAAAATGCCAGACTTAAATGCTGCATCATTAGAAGCAGCAATGAGTATAGTTGCTGGAACAGCTAGAAGTATGGGAGTTGTTGTAGAAGATTAATTAATAAAAAAATGGGAGAGTTATTATAATAACTCGCAAGAACCAAAGGAGGATTATAATGAAGAAATCTAAAAGATATATAGAGAGTGCAAAATTAGTGGACTCTAATAAAGAATATGGAATCAAAGAAGCATTAGAAATTATAGAAAAAATGCCAAAAACAAAATTTGATCAAACAGTTGAATTACATGTAAGATTAGGTGTTGATTCAAAACATGCGGATCAACAAGTAAGAGGTACAGTAGTACTTCCAAATGGTACAGGAAAGACACAAAGAGTTTTAGTATTTGCTAAAGGACCAAAAGCAGAAGAAGCTGAAAAAGCAGGAGCTGATTTTGTAGGTGCTGAAGAATTAATACCAAAAATTCAAAATGATAATTGGTTTGATTATGATGTAATTGTTGCAACACCAGATATGATGGGCGTAGTAGGTAGATTAGGTAAAGTATTAGGACCAAAAGGATTAATGCCAAATCCAAAATCAGGAACAGTTACAATGGATGTTACTAAAGCAATAAAAGAAATTAAATCTGGTAAAGTTGAGTATAGATTAGATAAAACTAATATTATTCATTTAGGATTTGGAAAAGTTTCATTTGGAGCTGATAAATTAGCTGAAAATTATGATGCGATTATGGGAGCTATAATAAAAGCTAAACCAGCAGCAGCTAAAGGACAATATATTAAAGGTGTGTCTATATCAACAACAATGGGCCCAGGTTTATATATTGATCAAAAATAAGAAATTAAAATTATATATTTTTGTATAAATTAGATAAAGACCAAAGACAGTAGGCGAAAAGAGTATATATAATACTCTCAGAATAAGACCTACCGAGGTGTAATACGATTGTAAGATACACAATCTTTATACCTTCATGTATTTGGTATAAAGATTGTTTTTAAATTTTAATATATAAAATATGTCTAGGAGGTGAAAACTAAATGGCAAGTGAAAAAATCATCAATCAAAAGAAAGAAGAAGTATCTAAATTAGCAGATAAAATGAAAGAAGCTAAAATAATACTTTTAACAGATTACAGAGGAATCAATGTAGCTGATGTAACTGAACTAAGGTCAGAACTTAGAAAATCTAATTCTGAGTACAGAGTTATAAAGAATAACATAACAAAAAGAGCATTAGCAGAAGCTGGAATTGAAGGATTAGAAGATTTACTAGAAGGACCAACAGCAGTTATAATGAATAATGAAGATTACTTAGAAACAGCTAAAGCAATATATAACTATAGTAAAGAAAATGATTTTTATAAAATTAAAGGTGGTGTAATTGATGGAAAAGTAATGACAGCTGAAGAAATAATTACTTTAGCAAAATTACCATCAAGAGAAACATTACTATCTATGCTTGCAGGTGCATTGCTTGGAAATATTTCAAAACTTGCAGTTGCTCTTGATCAAGTTAAAATACAAAAAGAAAATGCATAAATTAAAAATTGAAAAAAATTATTAGAGTCGCGAACTTATATCGCTAAAAACAATAAAATTAGGAGGATTAAAAATGAGTAAAGAAGAAATGGTTGAAGAAATCAAAAAAATGACAGTAGTTGAATTAGCAGATCTAGTAAAAGCTATAGAAGAAGAATTTGGAGTATCTGCAGTAGCAGCAGCTGCACCAGCTGCAGGAGCAGCTGCAGGAGCAGTTGAAGAAAAATCAGCATTTAATGTTGTATTAAAGGAAGCTGGAGATCAAAAAATAAAAGTTATTACAGCTGTTAAAAATGCTTTAGGATTAGGATTAAAAGAAGCTAAAGATTTAGTTGATGGAGCACCTAAAACATTAAAAGAAAATGTTGCTAAGGCAGAAGCAGAAGAATTAAAAGCTAAACTTGAAGAAGTTGGAGCAGTTGTTGAATTACAATAATAAAAGGCACCCAATATGGTGCTTTTTTTCTATAAGAAAGTAGCATTTCCTATTATAGAATAAGATTATAAAGGAGAAAATTAATGAATAAATATGGAATTATTGTTGCAATGCAAGAAGAAATGAAAGAAATCGAGAAATTGATAAAAGATATGGAAATAGTAAAAATATTTGATTTAAATTTTAAAAAAGGAAAAATTAATAACAGTGAAGTTATATTAGCTGAGGCTGGTGTTGGAAAGGTAAATGCTGCTAGAACTACTCAAATTCTCATTGATAATTTTAATATTGATGCAATAATTAATCTTGGTTCTGCAGCAGCCGCTAATGATAAGCTAGATATTGGGGATATAGTAATTGCAAGGAAATTAGTACAACATGATTTTGATATAACTGCATTTGGGCATCCTAAGGGCTGTATTAGTAATGTTGGACAATATCTGGAATGTAATAAAGAATTGATAGAGAAGATGAAAAGTGTGATAACAAAAATTCAAAATAAAGAGTTTAAAATATTAGTTGGGACAATAGCTTCTGGGGATATTTTTTGCACAGAAATAAGTATGAAAGATAAGATTAGATATAAATTTGATGCAGATGCTATTGAAATGGAAGGGGCTGCAATCGCACAAGTGTGCAAGCTAGATAATATGCCATTTATAGTTATTAGAGGTATATCTGACAGTCCAAATGGAAATAATGAAATTACTTTTGAACAATATTTGGAGATAGCATCACAAAGATGTGCAGAAATTATAAATGTTTTTATGCAAAGTTAAATTAATAATAACATTAAAATAACAAGCCCTCCTAATAAAAGAGGGCTTGAATATATACGATTGAAAATTAATTACTAAGAATGGTAATATTACCATTTGTAGTGCGTGCATATCCAGAGACCATATATCCTTCAATGGAGAATTTTTTTAATTCATTTCTCACATGTCCATTTTTCGTTTCGGATTTGATATTGCAAGTTTTTACATTGTTGGCAAGGATAATGTTGATATCACCATTGGTAGACAACAATTTGAGATTGATATTATTCTGATTATAAGACCGAATGGTTACTGTCCCATTGGTAGTTTTCCCAGTAATATCCGAAAATGTTCCTTCACATTCTATGTTACCATTGGAAGTGTGAAGATTCATAGTCTTTGCTGCAATCTCTTCAGCAATCGAAATGTTTCCATTAGAGCTAGTAATAACCAGTTTTTCAAAGGCGTGATTGGGAATTTTAATTCCCAAAGTCAGACCACTGGAAGTAGTCATATTACCGACTTTAACGGTTATAAATACTTTAGCCCCCCTTTTTTTAATGTCAATATAGGGGTCTTCACTTGTGCTTGCCTCACCAAAAAAGTGAGCATTGATTTCTCCATCATCAGTACCTTTGACAATGATGTCAGAACAGTCACAATTAATGGTGATTGTCTTGACGTTATCAAAAGGCAGTTTTTCTTTCTGATTAAATTTCTTAAGCTTACTCAAAATACAACTGTTGCGGATGGTTAAATTCTGATTACCGTTAATTGTAACCGTTTTTCCCTTCTCGTCAGTGATGCAACTGTTGTGGATGGTTACATTCTTATTACCTTTAATTTCAATCATTTTTTCCTCCTTAAGCAATTGCTTTGTATAAATGTTTGATTGTTTTAATGTAACGGAGTAGTAATAATGTTACTTTTATTATTATATCGTACTAAATACAGAAAGTCAATGTAATTGGCTAAAATATAGCAATTTATGATAGTTTAGCCTTGGAAATATGTGGAAAAGTATTGACTTTTTATTAAAACTATGATAAAATAAATATGTATTTTATAAAAAAGAGAGGTGTAACCTATTAAAATAGGTAATTAAGATGGGAAAAATAATAGATGCATTAAAAGAATTAATAAAAGAATTTATACAGCCTAATAATGAAGGAGGCTCATTTGAGGAGCTTGCTTTATCTAGTGGTTTAAATGAAAAAGATATACAATTATTAAAAGATACGATGAATGGAAATGAAAAAGATCTTGCAGAAAAAAAGCCAGTATCAAAAATAAAAGAAGAAAATAAAGACGAGGTTTTTTCCGAAAAAAACATAGCAAATTCCAAAAAACTTCCAAATAATTCAAAAAAAATTAAAGGTGATAATGAAATAGAAAAATAAATTAAAACATAAAATAGAGAGTGAGGATTCTCTATTTTTTTGGACTTTAAGATATAACTTTTAAAATTCCACAAAAAATCCTAAAAAAATTTGTAAAATATATTTACATTTTTAAACATTTTGTATACAATATACTGAGGTAGACTAAAACAAAAGAAAATGTAACTTAAGAAAGGGGTAAATCAATGAAAATATTGATGCTAACATGGGAATATCCACCAAGAGTAGTAGGCGGAATATCAAGAGTAGTGTATGACCTATCACACAGATTAATAAAAGATGGTCATGAGGTAACTGTAGTAACATACAGAGATGGAGAAACTCCATATTTTGAGGATGATAAAGGAGTGAAAGTATACAGAATAGATAATTACATGATAAATCCAAACAATTTTATAGATTGGATAATGCAAATGAATTTTAATATGGTGGCAAAAGCGAGTCAAATAATTGCTGAACAAGGTAATTTTGATGTAATACATGCACATGATTGGCTAGTTGCATATGCAGCAAAAACACTTAAAAATTCATATAATATCCCAATAGTAGCAACGATACATGCAACAGAAGCTGGAAGAAACAGTGGAATACATGATGAAACCCAAAGATATATAAATGATACCGAATGGATGCTTACATATGAAGCAACTGAAGTAATAGTTAATAGTAATTATATGAAAGGTGAGATACAAAGATTATTTGGATTGCCATTTGAAAAAATAAATGTAGTGGCAAATGGAGTAAATTTAAATAAGTTTTCTGGAATTGATAGAGATTATTCATTTAGAAGAAGATATGCTATGGACAATGAAAAAATAATATTATTTATGGGAAGACTTGTATATGAAAAAGGAATACAAAATTTAATAGCTGCAATGCCAAAAGTTTTAGCAGGATATCATGATGCCAAACTTGTAATTGCTGGAAAAGGTGGAATGATAGATGAATTAAGAGAACAAGCAAATGCATTAGGGTTGGGAAATAAAATATATTTTGCTGGATATTTGGGAGGTAAAGATGTAGAGAAAATGTATAAAGCAGCAGATATATCAGTATTTCCAAGTACATATGAACCTTTTGGAATTGTCGCATTAGAAGGAATGCTTGCAGAGAGACCAATAGTTGTTTCAGATGCAGGTGGTCTTGGAGAAATAGTAGAACATAGAGAAACTGGAATGAAAAGTTATTGTGGAAATCCGAATTCAATCGCTGATTCAATATTGGAATTACTTTATAATCCAGAGTTATATGCAAATGTTGTAAAAAAAGCAAAGGCAAAGGTAAAAAATAATTTTAATTGGGCAAAAATAGCTCAAGATACGCATTTTACTTATCAAAAGGCAATATGTGAAACAATGGCAGAGAAACAAAGAAAGCAACTGGAACAAGAAAAGGCGCAAAAAACCAAAAAAGCAAAAGGAACAGAAAAAGAAATTACAAATTTATTATCTTTCAGAAAACGTCAAGCATATGCATAAATGGAATACAGAGCTGCACATTTGTATGCAGCTTTTTCGATACAATGATATACAAGGAGAATGATTATGAATATATATGATACTGCAAATAAATTAGCAGAAGAAATAAAACAATCAGAAGAATATGTAACATATAAAATTGCAAAAGAAGCTATAAGTTTAAATTATGAGCTAAAAAATAAAATAGATAAATTTGAAAAAGCAAGATATGATGCACAAATAGTAGCAATTCAGACAGGAAAAGATGATGAAGAAAAGGCAAGATATGCTCAAGAATTATATGGAGAATTGATACAAAATCAAGAGGCAAGTAAATATTTTGATGCAGAATTAAAATTTAATATATTAATTGCGGATATAAACAAAATAATAGGAGAAGCAATACAAAGTTTAATAAAATAATGAATTGATTTTATAATGTAATTAGGGACATTAAATCATAAATATAAAGATGAAAATAATCTGATTTATAATGAAAGGAAGAAAAAATGGAACTAATTATAATAATAGTGGTAGCTATAATAGCTATTATAATAATATATTCAATGATGAAAACAAATATAAAGGAATTAAAAAAGATTGCTGGAGATTCAGAACTAAATAAAATTGCACAAAAATTTCCTAAAAACAAGGAGATATGCAAAGCATTATTACATAAATTAGGAAATAAAACTACTAAAATAGAAGAAAAAGAAGATTCAGAGTCAACTTTATATATGGCGATTCAAGATAAGATAGTAATAGGAAATACACATGATAGTTATACTAGAATACAGACAATGGCACATGAATGTTTACATTCAATACAAGATAGAAAAATGTTAATTTTTAATTTTATTTATTCTAATTTTTACATTATGTATTATGCTATTATATGTATTTTAGTAATGATAAAAAAATTACCAAATGAAATGTTATATTCAAATGTTTTTTTGATTTTAAGTTTTATATATTATGTTGTAAGAATATTTTTAGAAAATGATGCAATGATAAAAGCACAATATTTAGCCAAAGAATATATGAAAGACCAAGGCAATGCTACTCAAGAGGAAATTGAAAGAATAAACAATGGTTTTACTCAGTTGAATAAAAGTTGCATAAAAGGTACAAATTGTAGTTTATTTGTAAACATTATGATAAAACTTGTAATTTTTAATGTCTTAGCATTGATTTTTTAGGATTTATGTGGTAAAATATTCAAGTGTAAATATAACTATTAGGAGGAATACTAAATGCAAGTAGTAAAAATAATATTAACAGTAATTGATTTAATAATATGTTTAGCATTAACAATATTAGCAATGATACAGTCTAAGGAAGATGCAGGATTATCATCAACAATAACAGGTTCAACTACAAATAACTTTTTTGAGAAAAATAAAGGAAGAACCAAAGAAGGCATGCAAAAAAAATGGACAATTATTTTAGGGATAGTATTTGTAATTGTTACAATTTCGCTTTCGATAATATACATAGCATAACAAAGAGGACAGTTCACATAAGCTGTCTTTTTTTAACTAAGTTTTTGCCTTAAGGAAGGAATGAGATAAATGAAAAAAGAATTCAAAATTGGAACGTATAAAAAAAATCAAAAGGGATTTGGATTTGTAAAATTAGAAGATCAAGAAGATGAAGTACATATTGCAAAAGAAAATTCATTAAATGCTTTAAATGGAGATACAGTTAGTATTGAAATAATCAAAAGCAAAGAAGTTGACAAAAAAGAAGAAGGAAAAATTATAAAAATAATTAGACACGAAAAAGATACTGTGGTTGGAACATTTCAAAAAAATAGGAATTTTGGTTTTGTTGTGCCAGATGATAAGAATTTTGGGACAGATATATTTATTTCAAAAGCTAATTGGGGAAAAGCAAGAAATGGTCATAAAGTTTTAGTACAAATAACAAAATATCCAGAGAAGGGAAAAAATGCAGAAGGTAAGATAATAGAAGTTCTTGGAGGTATTAATGAAGCAGGAGTTGATATGCTTTCATTAATTAAACAATATGAACTTCCATATAAATTTCCAGATGAAGTTGTAAATGAAGCTAAAGCATTTGGAACAAAGATTGATGAAGGAGATTTGCAAAACAGAAAAGATTTACGTGATGATATAGTTTTTACCATTGATGGAGAAGATGCCAAAGATTTAGATGATGCAATACATGTAGAAAAATTGCCAAATGGGAATTATAAATTAGATGTTCATATTGCTGATGTAAGCCATTATGTAAGAGAAAAGACAGAACTTGATAAAGAAGCATATTTAAGAGGAACAAGTATTTATATGTTAGGAAGAGTTATTCCAATGTTACCAAGAGAATTATCAAATGGGATTTGTAGTTTAAATGCAGGTGAAGATAGATATACTCTTTCATGTTCAATGGAAATTACCCCAAATGCCAAAATAATTGATTCTGACATATATAAAGCAGTTATAAGAGTAACAGAAAGAATGTCCTACACAAATGTACAAAAAATACTAGACAAATCAGATAATGAAGTTATAAAAAGATATGAAAAATATATTAAAGATTTTGAATTAATGGCAGAACTTGCAACAATATTAAAAGAAAAAAGAAAAGAAAATGGATATTTAAATTTGGAGATACCAGAAAGCAAAATAATCCTTGACAAAAATGGTTTTGTGGTAGATGTAAAAAAATATGAAACTTATTTTGCAAATGAAATAATAGAACAATTTATGCTTATTGCAAATGAAACAGTTGCAGAGAAATTTTATTGGTTACAAGCACCATTTATATATAGAAATCATGAGGCTCCAGATTTAGATAAAATAAAAGACTTAAATAAAATATTATTCAACTTTGGATATAAAATAAAAATATCAAAAGAAGACATTGTTTATCCAAATGAATTTGCAAAAATTTTAGAGAATGTGAAAGGAAAAGATGAAGAAAAGGTTGTTTCTAATATTATATTAAGAACACTTAGAGTAGCAAAATATGAAGCAGAAAATAAGGGACATTTTGGAATTGCAAGTAAATATTATTGTCATTTTACATCACCAATAAGAAGATATCCAGATTTATTTATACACAGAGTAATTTCAAAATATCTTGAGAGTGATTATATGGTAAATGAGTTTTGGATAAAAAAATATGAAAAAAGGGCACAGAAAAGAGCAGAAAATTGCTCAGAAAGAGAAAGAACTGCAACAAAAGTTGAAAGAGAAGCAGAGGACATTAAAAAAGCAGAATTTATGGAAAATAAAATTGGAGAAACATATGAAGGAATCATTTCATCGGTTACCAATTTTGGAATATTTGTTGAACTTGAGAATACTGTTGAAGGACTAATTAGATATGAAACATTGGGTGATGAATATTTTATTTATAATGAAGAACGTAGAGAGGCTATAGGAGAACTTTCTCATAAAGTTTATAAAATAGGAGATAAGGTAAGAATTAGAGTTGTAGATGCGAACAAATTGTTAAGAAAAATTGATTTTGAAATTGACAAAGATGATGGCTAATGAACAACACACCTAAAATGTGTTGTTTTTTGTGCCCAAATTTAGAAGAAAGAGAGGAACGAAAAAAATGGAACAATTAAATCTAGGAACAGAAAAAATAGGAAAATTACTAAAGAAGTTTGCAATACCATGTATAATATCGATGGTAGTAAATGCATTATATAACATAGTAGATCAAATATTTATTGGATGGGGAGTAGACTATTTAGGAAATGGAGCAACCAATATTGTATTTCCAATAACAGTAATATGTTTATCATTTGCATTAATGTTTGGAGATGGAACATCAGCATATTTAAGTTTAAAACTAGGAGAAAAAAAGCAAAAAGAAGCCGAAAGAGGCGTTGGAAGTGGAATTGCAACAGGTTCGATAATATCAATAATTTTATGTGTAATAGTATTAATATTTTTGCCACAATTACTTAATTTGTTTGGATGTACTGATGCGTTAAGAGAATATGCACTGAAATATGGTGGAGTAATTGCAATAGGAATACCATTTATGATGATAGGAACTATATTAAGTTCAGTAATTAGAGCAGATGGGTCACCTAAATATTCAATGTTTTCAATGGTAGCGGGAGCAATCTTAAATATAATTTTAGACCCAATTTTTATATTTGATTGGGGACTAAATATGGGAATAGAAGGAGCTGCTCTTGCAACTATTTTAAGTCAATTTATAACATTTGGATTAAATGTAGCATATATAAAAAGATTTAAAACAATTAAATTAACAAAAGAAACATTTAGACCAGATTTTAAAATTGCATCAACAGTTGCTAAATTTGGAATATCATCATTTATAACACAAATGGCGATTGTTGTTGTAATAACAGTACAAAATACAATCTTTAAACAATATGGGGAGTTAAGTAGATTTGGAGCAGATATTCCAATAACAGTACTTGGAATAGTAATGAAAATCAATCAAATTTTAAGTAGCATAATAATAGGAATTGCAGTTGGAAGTCAACCTATAATAGGATTTAATTATGGTGCAAGAAAATTTGATAGAGTAAAACAAACAATAAAAATTGTACTGGGACTAAGTGCTACAGTATCAATAACTGCATTTATTTTATTCCAAACAATACCAGAAAAATTAATTGGAATATTTGGTTCAGGTAATGAATTATATAATGAATTTGCATGTATAACATTTAGACAATTTTTAATGTTAACAATATTTAATGGAATACAAATAGCATCAGGGATATTTTTTCAAGCTATAGGTAAACCAAGTAAATCAGCATTTTTAACATTGTCAAGACAAATACTATTTTTTACACCTGCTGCAATAATATTAGCAAAATATTATAATGTAATGGGAGTTATTTATGCAGGACCTGTATCAGATGGGTTAGCATTTTGTATAGCAGCAATATTATTAATAAAAGAAATCAAAAATCTTGGAAAACAGTCTAATGAGAGTTATGCAATTAGTGATGATGAAAGTAAAGCTCAAAAAGAAAAAAGAAATGTTATAATTACAGTTGCAAGAGAATATGGGTCTGGAGGAAGATATGTTGCAAAATTACTTGCAAAAAAATTAGGACTTGGATTTTATGACAAAGATTTGATAAAGATTATATCAGATGAAAGTGGTTTGTCTGCTACATATATAGAACAAAATGAACAAAGCATACATGGAAATTTACTTTCAAGTTTTAATACACAATATTATGATAATTTATCAAATGATGATAATTTATTTATAGCTGAAAGCAAAGCAATTAAAGAAATTGCAGATAAAGGTTCATGTGTTATTGTTGGAAGATGTTCAAATTATATCTTGAGAGATAATGCAAATGTAATAAATATTTTCTTATATAGTGATGACGAGAGTAAAGTTCAAAGAGCAGTTAAGTACTACGGATTAGAAGAGAAAAATGCATTAAAAGAAATAAATAGGATTAATAAAAATAGAGAAAAACATTATCATTATTATACTCATGAAAGTTGGAGAAATATTAACAATTATGATTTGAGTATTAATGTTGATAAAATGGGAGTAGAGAAGACCGCAGAACTTATTGAAAGTTTTGTAACTAATGAAAAAGTAGAGTTAGCACATAATTAGTGCTGATTCTATTTTTTGTTTTAACGAAATTGTTATAATAAAGACTTTAAATATAAGCTTTTCATTATATTAATTTAAATAAAACATTAAAACATTAAAAAAAATCTTATTTGTTCTCAAAAAAAGAGGGAATTATGTAAAATTCGTCGAATAATATAATTATGTATAAATATGTGTAGGAGTGGAGGAGAATGATACGATATAGTGATGAAATTATAGAAGAAGTAAGACAAAACAATGATATAGTAGATATAATATCACAATATGTACATTTGACTCGAAAAGGAAGAAATTATTTTGGATTATGTCCTTTTCACAATGAAAAATCCCCATCATTTTCTGTATCACCAGACAGACAAATATTTCATTGCTTTGGATGTGGTGTTGGAGGAAATGTATACACATTTTTAATGAAAATAGAAGGAATAACATTTAGAGAGGCATTAGAACAACTAGCAGAAAGAGCTAATATACAATTACCAACATTAGAAAATAATGCGGATACAGCAAGAGAAGAACTAAAAGCAAAAGTATATAAAGTAAATGAATTTACAGCAGAATTTTATCATCAAAATTTGTACAAGCCAGTAGCTAAAATAGCACAAGAATATGTAAAAAAGAGAAGGATGAATACAGAAACTCTTGAAGCATATAAAATAGGGTATTCAGGCAAATTTGATGAACTATATAAAGCATTAAAATCACAAGGGTTTGGAGAAAAAGAGATATTAGAATCAGGATTAGTAAATAAAAATGACAATGGAACATATATTGACAGATATAGGAACAGATTAATGTTTCCTATTTGTGATGCCAGAGGAAAAGTAATTGCATTTGGGGGAAGAGTATTAGATGACTCAAAACCTAAATATATTAATTCTCCTGAAAATATTGTATATAGCAAAGGAAGACATCTATTTGGACTAAATGTAGCTAAAAAAGATTCTGCCAAAAAAATACTAATAGTAGAAGGATACATGGATGTTATATCATTACATCAAAGAGGAATAACAAATGTAGTTGGAGCTTTAGGAACAGCATTAACAGAGCAACAAGGATGGTTGCTTAGAAGAACAACTGAACAGGTAATATTAGGCTTTGATGCAGATGGAGCAGGCCAAACTGCGATTGCAAGATCAATGGAGATATTGCAAAAAATGGGTTGTGACATGAGAGTGTTGCAAATAGAAGGGGCAAAAGATCCTGATGAATTTATAGTGAAATTTGGAGAGGGAAGATTTAAGTTAGCTATAGATAATGCAATATCATTAGTAGAATTTAAAGTTAAAAATTTGAAAAAAGAGCTTAACCTAGAAAATACAGGGGATAAAATAAAATTTCTAAATGAAATAGCAAAAATACTTTCAAAAGTAGAAAATACAATGGAGAGAGAAATATACATAGAAAAAATAGCAAAAGGGTATAATATATCAAAAGAAGCAATATATGCAGAAGTAAATAAATTGATATATTCAGGAGTAAAAGAAGATAAAAAACTACAAAATCAAAATAGAGAAATACGTCATATAACAAGAGAGCAAAAAGATAAAGGCGTTATTGATGAAACTTTAAAAAGAAGAGAAAATACAATAATAGCATTGTTGTTAGATGCAAATACAAATATATTCAAAAAGATAAAAGAACATATTAAGCCAGAAGATTTTAAAGATGAGATAAATAGGAAAATTGCAAAACAATTATATGAAGAATTAGAAAAATCAGATGCAAATATAAATAAACTTATAGATACTTTTGATGAGGAAACAAAAAGCCATATAACAATGGTAATGGCCACTGATTATGAGATAGAGAATGTAAATAAAGCAGTTGAAGATATTCTATCAAAATATGAAAAGGAAAAGTTAGATAATAAAAAACAAGACATTTTAAAACAATTAGAGAGTGAACAAGATAATGACAAGAAAAAACAATTAGGTAAGGAGCTAAGTAATATAATTATTTTATTAGCTAAAATTAAGTAGGGGTGAATTTTTGTGGGGAATAAAAAAAATGAAGACCAAATAGAAATAAATGATGTTGTAGAAGACAATGGAAAAGTCCAAAAAAATATATCAAAATTAGAAAAAAAGGAAAGACTTATAGCAGAACTAAAAAATAAAAAACAAATGGAAAGCGCAGAACAGGGTAAAACAGAAGTAAAAGAAGAATTATCAGAAGCGGAAAAAGTTCAAAAAATAGTAAAAAAAGCAAAAGAGAATGGTAAGATAACATATGGTGAACTTGCGAAAGAATTAGAGGATACAAACCCAGAACAAATAGATAAAGTATTTGATGCATTTGAGGAAATGGGAGTGAATCTTTTAAATGACGATTTTGAAGAAGAACCAGATATAGAAGATTTAAAAGAAGTTGAAGATTTAAAGTTAGATGAAATAACAGATACAAGTTTTGAGGGTGTAAGTGTAGATGATCCTGTAAGAATGTATTTAAGAGAAATAGGAAAAATACCATTACTTTCTTATGAAAAAGAACTTGAATTAGCAAAAAGGATATTAGAAAATGATGAAGAAGCAAAACAAGAATTAGCAGAAGCAAATTTAAGGTTAGTAGTAAGTATTGCTAAGAAATATGTTGGCAGAGGAATGTTATTTTTAGATTTAATACAAGAAGGAAACATGGGATTAATAAAAGCAGTAGAAAAGTTTGATTATACAAAAGGATTTAAATTTAGTACTTATGCAACATGGTGGATAAGACAAGCAATAACAAGAGCTATTGCGGATCAAGCAAGAACAATAAGAATACCAGTACACATGGTAGAAACAATAAATAGATTAATACGTACATCAAGACACTTACTACAACAATTAGGTAGAGAGCCAACTCCAGAAGAAATAGCAAAAGAAATGGAGATGTCTGTTGAAAAAGTAATGGAAATACAAAAAATAGCTCAAGACCCAGTGTCACTAGAAACGCCAATAGGCGAAGAGGATGATAGCCACTTGGGAGATTTTATACAAGATGAAGATTCTCCAGCCCCTCATGATGCTGCATCATATACACTACTAAGAGAACAATTAGAAGAAGTAATGAATACGTTAACACCAAGAGAGGCAAAAGTATTAAAACTAAGATTTGGTTTAGAAGATGGAAAGGCAAGAACACTTGAAGAGGTTGGAAAAGAATTTGACGTAACAAGAGAAAGAATACGACAAATAGAAGCAAAAGCATTAAGAAAATTAAGACATCCAAGTAGAAGCAAAAAATTGAGAGATTATATGAATTAAATATATTTTGCTAAAACTGTTGTTTAACTAATTGAAACAACAGTTTTTTAAGATATATAATTAAAGGAGTATCAGATGGAAAATTTAGAGCAAATTATTAGTAAATTAAATATTGAAATTGTAATTCAAATTATTATAGCAATAGGCATAATATTAGTATTTAGAGCATTAAGTTCAGTAGTATCAAGTATTATAATAAAAATGCTAAGACCAAAGGGAAAAGAAAAAATTAGTGTAAAGAAAAATCCATTTTATTTACCATTAAGAACAATTTTTACATTTGTAGGGATATATATTGCATTAAATATAATAAAAAATGCAACAACAATTAGTCCAGAAATACAAGTTATATTAGATAAAGGAATAAAAATACTATTAATACTTTTTGTTGCAAAAGCATTTGGAGATGGATTAGATGAGAAGAATAGGGTATTTGTAAAAATAAGAAATAAAAGTAATAAAGATATTGACAAATCAACAATGAATGCAATATTAAGGATAACCAAAATAGCAATTTATGTTCTTGCAGGATTTATGGTAATATCAGAACTAGGATATAATATAAGTGGTCTTATAACAGGACTTGGATTAAGTAGTGTTGTAATAACACTTGCAGCACAAGATACTGCTAAGAGCTTAATTGGTGGACTTGCAATCTTTTTAGACAAACCATTTAAGGTAGGGGATTATATAAAAGTTGACCAATATGAGGGAACGGTTGAAGAAATCAGATTTAGGACTACAAGCATAAGAACATTAGAAAATACAGTATTACATATTGCCAATTCAGAAATGTCTGTTGCAGCAATTATAAATTATAGTGAAATGGAAAAAAGAAGATATTATGCAAAATTAGTATTAGAATTTGATACAAATCTTAGCAAGATAGAGAGTGTAAAAAATAAAATAAAAGAAATATTAATGAAAATGGATGAAATTGAAAAGGAAACTATAATGATTAATTTTCAAGAAATTTCTGATAATGGAATGGATTTGGTGGTAATAGCATATATTAATAAAACAAATTATGCAGAATATCTTGACATAAAAGAACAAATTAATTATGAAATTATGGAGATATTAGCAAAAGAAAATGTTGAAATGGCTTATAATACACAAACTATGTATTTGAAAAAATAAAGATAGTTATTAGTTGTGATATATTTTTGAAATATATATTTAACGGGGAGGTTAAATATATATGTTTTTATTAGTGTCAAGAAGTTTCGGAAAATAATCCGATAATATAATAAATTTTTATGAAACATAAAGATATAAAAAAGTATCTTTATGTGATAGTGTAAAATAAAGTGTGTAAGTTAGAAGGTACCAAAACTTATACACTTTACTTTTTTTAGTAAACAAAATATAATAATAAAAATGGAGGAATTATAAATGGGGAAAAAATACAAAGAGATCCACAAAGTGTCGCACTAGCACAAACGATATTAGAAAAATATCAACCAGAAACAAAGGAAGATGTACAAGAAGCAATGAAAGATATATTCGGACCAATTTTTGAAGCAATGTTACAAGGAGAAATGAATGCACATCTAGGATATTAAAGTAATAATCACGATTATAAAGAAACACCAATAAATGTACCAAGAGATAGAGAATCAACATTTGAACCACAAGCAATTCCCAAAAGAACTAGAGATGTCTCAGGAATAGAAGATAAAGTGCTATCAATGTATGCAAAAGGAATGAGTCAAAGAGATATAGCCTCAACAATAGAAGATATTTATGGATTTAATATTTCAGCAGAGACAATATCTGGAATAACAGATAAAGTCTTAGAAGAAGTTCAAGAATGGCAAAATAGGCCATTAAAAAAGTTTTATACATTTATGTTTGTAAATTGTATGTATATGTCAATAAAAAAAGAATATGAAACAAAAAATTATGCAGTATATACAATACTAGGATATGATGTTAATGGATGTAAAGATATATTAGGAATTTGGCTTAATGAAAGCGAAAACAAACATAATTGGATGCAAATATTTGATGAATTAAAAAACCGAGGAGTTGAAGATGTCTTATTTATATCAATGGATGGAATATCAGGATTAGAAGAAGGAGCCAAAGCTATATTCAAGAATGTAGTAGTGCAAAGATGTATAGTACATTTAATAAGAAATTCTATCAAATATGTACCAAGTAAAAGTTATAAGTCATTTACAGCACAATTAAAGAAAGTATATGGAGCACCGAGTTTAAAGGCTGCAGAAGGAGAATTTGAAAAATTTAAACAGACATGGAATGAATATTCAGGAGCAATAGATATTTGGACAAGAAACTGGAAACATGTTGAGCAACTATTTAATTATGGAAGTGCAGTAAGAAAAGTAATGTATACGACAAATGCAATAGAAAGTGTAAATTCAAGCTTTAGAAAAGTTACTAAAATAGGTTCATTTCCTAATGAAAATGCATTGTTTAAATTACTATATTTAAGAGTAACAGAGCTTTATAAAAAGTGGAAAAACAGACCAGTTGGAAATTGGGCAATGGTTAGAAATCAACTTTCTATAAATCCTGAAATGCAATCAAGAGTAGCTTTATATGAAAATATATAGTACAAAGCATGCGTAATATTATGTCGAGTTAGTATAAAGACTAACTTTTATTAAAAGTGCTTACTATCTTATATATATTACTAGAAAAACGATGACTTGATTATTGAGTCATCGGAGCCTATAGAAAATCTTGTGTAAATCGGATTTCCTTCCGATTGATAACTTGAAAAAATTTAATATTTTATTATTAACATTATTTTAATAATACTTTTCTAAAAAATCAATACTTTAGAAAAAGTTGTGCAAGTTTAATAGGGCTTAAGAAAAATCCTTCTTAAGCCTATTATTTTTAGGCTTTATTTTATATTCTGCCTTTCATACATAATTCTAAATTGAGATAAGCATAAATCCCATTTATCAACCATTCTTGACCATTTTTTCTCTGCTTTTAATGTTGATAGATATAACACTTTTAATAAAGACATGTCTGTTGGAAATACATTTCTGTTTCGATTTATTCGTTTATAGGTACTGTTTAAGCTCTCTATCGCATTTGTTGTATACATTATTTTTCTTATTTCAGCAGAAAATTTAAAGAATACTGAAAGTACATCCCAGTTATCTATCCAACTTTGAATCGCACCAGGATATTTATGTTTCCATTTTTCTTCCAACTCTAATAAGTTAGTATACCCTAATTCCTCTGTACTTGCTTTGTAAACTGTTTTTAAATCATTAGCAAGTTCTTTTCTATCTGTATATGGTACATACTTTAAAGAGTTCCTTATTTGATGCACTATACATCTTTGATATTCCGTCTTAGGGTATATTGCTGATATTGCATCTTTAAGCCCTGTCAATCCATCTGCACATAATACTAAAATATCTTGTACTCCGCGATTTTTAAGCTCGTTTAATACAGTCATCCAATATTTTGCACTTTCATTTTCTCCAATTGTTATTGTTAAAACTTTTTTCATTCCATCTTTATCAATTCCTAACACAACATAGGCTGCTTTTTTTACTATCTGTCCATTATCTCTAACATGAAAATGTGTAGCATCAATAAATACTATAGGGTATACACTTTCTAATTTCCTTTTTTGCCATTCTTGTACTTCAGGTATAATTTTATCTGTTATATCACTTATCATATCTGGTGAAAGATTACAGCCAAATATCTCCTTTATTTGTTCTTGAATGTCCTTATCAGACATTCCTAATGCATACATAGATATTACTTTTTCATCAAAGCCATTTGCTGTTCTTGAATATTTAGGCACTAAATCGGAATCAATTTCTCCGTTTCTATCTCTAGGAACTTTTACTGGAATATCTCCCATTTCTGTTGCTACAGTTCTTTCTGGATAATATCCATTTCGATAATTATTATTATCTGTTCTTTCGTTTTTGGAATAACCAATTTTTGCTTCCATTTCAGCATCCAACAATTGTTGAAAAGCAGGGGCAAAGAAATCTTTCCAGGCTGTGTACATATCATTCATAGATTTAATATTTTTTGGATCATTCCTTCTAAAAAATTCCTCTACTATTTCATTTTTTTCTTTTTCTACTTTTTTACCCATAGAAAAATCCCTCCTTGATATTTTATATTTTATCACGGAAGGATTTATTTACACAACTTTTTCTATACTCTCATAGTACAATTAATTGCTACTATTTATTTTCCATTCTTTATAAATCTGTTTTCTTCTATTAAAAGCTTCCGGTCCACCTTCCATTATTTGTACAATATCATTTTGGATACTACTGTTGTCTATACTACTATTGTTTATATCAATATTACTTCCATCATCTTTTATACAAATTATTTGCTCAGCATCACCTAATACTGGAATATTTGCATTATGAGTAGAAAATATAAATTGTATGTCCTTTTTCCTTTTCCTTATCGTGGTTATTAATTCTTTATAAATTACTTGGTTATCTAAATCATCCTCTGGCTGATCTATAATTATTAAATCATTTTCTTTTTGTTCGATAATGAATAAAATTATTGCAGATGCTCTTTGTCCTAACGAATGATTTTTTAAAGGTTTATCATGATATTTTATTTCAACATCATTCTCTGATATATATTTGCAAACAACATCTAATTTCCCCTTCATTATATTACTTATTTTTTCTATATCTGTTTCTTTAACAATTGATTTTATTACTTTAGATTCATTTAAATAAACATCTTCAAGAATTCCTATATAATCAGAAAACTTATCAAGTTGGCTTATTAAATCCCCTCTTATTCCACTTCCTCTTACCAAACTTTTTATATCATCAATAAACTTTTCTTTATTTCCATTAGGAATAAATGTAATTTGTATATTGTCTTGACTTTCATTTATTTTTTTAATTCTATCTTTATATATAGAATTAACTTTCATTATTAGTTCTCTTCTCTTCTTTAAGTTGTTAGTTAATCTTGTTTTTATTGTATCTATATTTTTCAACTTATCTTCTAAGCCTTTAATTGATTCTTCTATTTTTGTTTTACTTTGATTTAACTTTAAATAAGTATCTGGGTTTAATTCTTGATTAATTTCTCTTTTAATTTTTTCAAATTCATCAATGAAGCTATCTTTTTTAGTTACAAATTTTTCTTGGATTTGCTTTAAAAGTAGAAATTCTTTATTTATATTATCTTTAATATTCTCCAGAGATTGCATTTGTACAATAATTCTGTTTAATCCATTATTAATTTCATCAAAAATTTCTGAATTATATTTAGAATCATGCTTTTTCAATTCTTCTAAATCTTTTATAGTTATTTCGCTTACATCACCTATATCTTCAAGTAAAGTGTTCACTTTTTGTATTCTTGTTTGAATTTTTAATGAATCATCGTTAAAATTTTGAATTTTTTCTAACTTTTCATTTATTCCTTTTTCTTTAAACACCTTTAATTGTGTATCTATATTGTTTTTTTCTATCGTCTGTTCTTTAATTTTTTCAGGAATTTCAGAAAGATTAATCAAAGTAGAAAAATCTTCTTTTATTTGATCATTTATATTATTAAATTCTTCTGTATAAAGAACATCTTTATATCCAACTAATTTTTCAAGCAACTTCATTTCAAAATTTTCTGTTCTCATAGATAAATCTTTTTGTCCAAAATATAATGGATTTTGAATTAAAGCATCAACAGATATATACTCAATATCCCCATTTTCGTTTTCTATGTATGTTTTATTATCTGAAAAATATTTAATAATTTTATATTTCCTATTATATTTATCGATAATATTCAGAGTTGCTTTACAACCAGAATCTACATAATATTTAACTAAATTATCTTTATAAACGCTATCTACATCCGATTTTAATCCTAACATATCTCTAATAACTTCTAGAACTGCTGATTTTCCGCTACCCCTTATGCCTATTACATTATTTAGTTCTTTTGAAAAATAGAAATTTTTCTCAGTAAATTTTCCCCCTTCAATGCTTAATGACTCAATATATCCATGTTTTTGATCATTTTCATTTGTATCAGAAATTCTATTTTCAAAATCAGTTAATGCATTTTTTACTGTATTAAATGAATAATCTCCTATTTTTATGTATGTTTTCTTTGTTCCTTTTCCTATTTCGTCAATGCATTTAGGGTCTGACCCTTCAAGCCTTGGCAATTTCATGTTTGTCCAACTTATAAAATTTTGATAATTATCATTATTATGTGATTTTTGTAGACCATATGTATTTTCTTTTAAAATATTTTTGTTAAATAATGTAGTTATCATTCCTCCATTACATTCATAAAACATCCCCGATCTTTGATCTACATGTGCAAAAATAATAAAATAATCTTTTTGCGTTCTATTTAAAGCTTCTATTAAATTAAATAAATCATAATCACACCTTGTATTTTCATTTTCTCTATTTTCCGTTACATTTATAAAAGCAGCATCTAAAAATGTATTTATTTTATCTGTTCCATTGCTAATCCATTCTTCAGAAAATGCAATTAAAACATGTAATCCATTACTTCCTTCTTTAACAGATAATTCTACACCAGGTAATAAATATATTTCATCTTTTAATGCCTTCTTTCTAAGATTTTTATATTCTTCATAATTAAATTTATTATGATTTGTAATAATTCCAATGTTAATATTTTCTTCTTTTAACTTTTCTATATATTTATTTAGAAATTCATTTTCTTCTTCTGTATATTTAAATTCTTTATCTGATTTTGTATGTAAATGACAATCAAATCTTACAAATCTAGAACCATTTTTAAATACTTCCATTTTATCAACTCCTATTAGAATATCTTTTCTGACATATTGTATCAAAAAATTACTATTTTTTCCATATTTTTCTAATGTTAACCTAAGTTTTTATTTACATTATTCGACATTATACGACTTCATATAATTTATATTACATTTCATAAAGTTTTTTATTGTCCTACATAAGTCCTTTTATGAATTTTTGTGTAATCTTTGTAACCCTTGAAAAATAAACAAAAACTACTGGTAATTACAATAAAAATATTATATAATCATCACAATTGAATACAAGACTTCTTCCACCCTAATTTGAAAGGAGGTGGAAAAAGCAATGGCTGGAAGTATTGAAAAAAGAGGTGAAAATACTTACAGGTTAATCGTTTCAGGTGGTAAAAATCTTGATGGTAGTAGATGTAGAAAAACTAAAACTATTCATGGTACTAGAAAAGATGCTGAAATTGCTCTTGCTGAGTTTATAACAGAAGTAAATCGTGGAATGGTTCCAGAAGGTAAATCCATAACATTTGAAGAGTTTTTTCATATATGGAAAGAAAAATATGGTTCTAAAGAATTAGCACCAAAAACTTACTCTAGATATCTCGGTATGCTAAGAACTCGTATTCTACCATATTTAAGTTCATTTCCTCTTGATAAAATAAAACCTACTGATTTAATGAACTTATATGATATGTTAGAAAATGATACTCAAATAAAAAGGATTGCTAAAAACAATGGTCAAAGAACTTTAAAACCATTATCGCCAAAAACTATTTTAGAACATCACAGATTATTAAGTGCAATGTTCCAAAGAGCAGTATATTGGCAATTATTAGTTAACAATCCTGCAAGAAGAGTCAAACCACCAAAAACGAAAAAACCTAAAATAGAGTTTTTCGATGATGATGAGTGCAAACTTCTTATTAATTCTTTACAAGACTTCACTGGAAGCAAATTAAAATACAAAGTGGCTATTTTACTTGATATTTTTTCTGGTGTAAGACGTGGCGAACTTGTAGGTCTTGAATGGTCTGATGTAGATTTTAAAAATGAAACTATTGAAGTTAATAAATCTACTCAATATCTACCTGAAAAAGGAATATTTGATAAGGATCCAAAGACTGAAAGTTCTAATAGAATTGTTCCAATACCAAGTTATATAACTAATGTACTTTTGGAATATAAAGAATGGTATTATGAACAAAAAGAATTATTTGGAGATAAATGGATTAACTCTAATAAGTTATTTATACAAGCTAACGGAAAACCTATGCATCCTGATACACTTGGTAAGTGGTATAAAGAACATATTGCATCTTTAGGATTACCTGTAGTAAAACTTCATGGAATAAGACATACAAATGCAACACTCTTAATTTCTCAAAATGTCGATATTGCAACAGTATCTGCAAGACTTGGTCATGCAAGTATTAATACTACTATAAAATACTATGTGCATCCATTACAAAAGAATATGAGAAAAGCAGCGTATGTTTTACAAGACTTATTGATAAATAACAATAATAACTAAAATCTTTTTTCAAAATATCACAAAATTGCTTTTTTGAAGTAAATTAGTGAAGATTTTGGCTTTATCAAGCCTATTATAGATTCTTGTGTCCCCAGGCTGTCCCCAAAAGAGCTAAAATCTTATTTATACATAAATAATAAAAGAGCCACAATCTCTTGCGACTCTAATAATTTCTTTTGGTTGCGGGGGATAGACTCGAACTATCGACCTTCGGGTTATGAGTCCACGCACTTCTTTCATATCTCATTTCCACAAATCAGCAATATGCCCAAAAATCAAGTCATTATTATCAAATATACCTATTCAAAATTGGAAAAAACTTTTGATTAGATACTAATAATTGTGGCATGAACTCTGTATCATACAGAGCTCATTTTTTTGCCTTTTATCCTTTTTCTCCATATTTTTTAACCGTACATTCCAGTTAAAGGATCCCTAAACAATCCTATATGTGGCGGAAAAAAGGTAAAAATCAAAAAACATAAAAACAATAATAACAAAATAATGATAGCCTTTGAATTATTACAATAGGATTTCGATTCCATTTTTTTGTATGATGTATACTGTCCTAGCATTATTGCTATAAAAAAGATACTAATATCTACAAAAGCAAAATTTGTTCCTATTATACCAGTATATGTATAGAAAAATATTATTGTAAAAAAAATTGCATTAAGAATTCCCAACGTTTTAGCACATAAATAATTTGAAACCTTTTTCCCTTCATAAAGATATACTATAATTGTAGCTATTACCATAGGAAAAAATATTAGTTTCAAATGTTCCCATATACTTTCATTTATCGGACTAAAAATCCCTACAAATACATTATTATTAGACCACTCAAATGTAAAATGTAAAAGCGTACCTAATATCATTACAAAAATAGTACTTATTACTTCCAATATCAAAATGTGATTCTTCTTTGACATATATTAATCACTCCCTATGGATATATATGCCGAAAAAAATCAATTATTACTTATTAATCCATAATAGCACTCTATTCTTCTTTAACTCTTTTCGTTACTAACAAGAACAAAAACGTTTCTCACAAACAACAAAAATAATGAAAAATGTTGTATTTTTTGATCGCTTATGTTATATTTATTGTGATTAAATAAAAAAAGAAAGGAGATTGAAAATGAAGAAAAAAATCGCAAAATGTGCATTATTATTGGTGTTTATAATAATTGTTGTTCTAGCAATTTTCAATACTTATAAGTGGATTGTTTGTGGAAAGCAATATATAAAAATAAGTACATCAAATAAAGCATATACTAACAGTGATTTGTATGTTTCAATAATAGCTCAAGACCAAGGTATTGATTTAGAAACAAAAACAAAAATTAAGCTTTTAAATTCAGATGGAAAAAAGGTAAAAAACGCAATAGTTTCTTATGAAGGAAGTAATGCAAAAATTAGTATTCCTGAAATAGCATCAGGAAATTATTTTATAGAAGCTACAGTATCTAGTAAAGCAGGAAAAGATACTATACAAAAAGAAATTTATATAACTGATGGAAACCAAGAGAATATTACTATAACATTAGATAAAGGCATATACAAACCAGGAGATACTGTAAATTTTAGGGCTTTACTTACAAATAAAGAAAATGATAATCCAATTATAAAGGATGTAAATGTTTGCATATATGATGGCAATGATAATAAAGTTTATAATGAAAAGGTGAAAACATCAGAATATGGAATTTTAAGTGGAAGTTTTACCTTAGCAAATGAAGTAAATAGCGGAATTTATAAAATAGTAATTAAAACTAATACAAATGAAACAACTAAATCATTTAAAGTAAATCCATACATAACGCCTAAATATGAAGTAAAAATAGATTTTGACAAACAAAAGTACTTAGTAGGAGATACTGCTACAATCAATTTAAATGCAAAATATTTCTTTGGAGAACCTGTGGCAGAAGCAAAATATACTGTTTATATAAATGATGAAAGTTATCAAAATGTTACAGCAGATGAACAAGGAAATGCAAGTATAAACTATATAATAGAAGATGCAAACTCATATTCAGTGAAAGTTGAGGCAACAGATTCTTCAAATTATTTTGTGGAAGAAACAAATACTTTTGTCGCAGGTACAGATATATTTGATGTAGAATTACTTTCAGAATATGGTAGCTTGGTAGCAGGAAAAAAGAATGATATTTATGTATTTACATCAAACTCAGATGGTAGTCCTGTAAAATCATATATAACTGTTTCTTCTGGCAATTATACAAAACAAATTTCAACAGATGAAAATGGTATTGGTAAATTTTCAATAGATATTGATGCAATTCAAACTAATTACTATAAAGATAATAAAACTACAAAATCATTTAAAATTAATGCAACAAATATGAATGGAGAAAAAGTTCAAAAGGATATATCTCTATCAGTTGAAACAAAAAACTTATTAGTTTCCACAGACAAAGTAAAATATGAACAAGGAGAGGATATAAAAATAAATATTTCTTCAGCACTAGAAAATACAAAAAATATTTATTTCTTTAAAAATGATAAGTTAATTAAAATGTTAAGTACTGACTCTTCAGATACAAATGTTAATTTAGATGATATATATGGAATAATTGATATATATGTAACACAAAAAGGAAGTAATCAAAGTTCTTACTACTATAATAATAATTCATATAAAAAAACTATATTTATAAAACCATCAAAAGAGTTGAATATTAATATAAATACAGATAAACAAGAATATAAACCGGGAGAAAATATAACAATATCTTTCGAAACTATTGATGAAAACAATAATAACATTGATAGTGCTTTGCTTATTAGTATGTTAGATAATTCTATTTTAAGTTTAGCAGACAATGACTTATCTATTGATAATATAAAATTAGCTTTATCGGACTTATCTTTCTCTGATGAATTAGATGCAACAACTTTATATTCTTGTATAGTTGATGATAAATCAGAACAAACAATGATGGCTTTATTACTAAAGCAAAGTAGTCAGGATATAAATGTATCAGAATCTTTAATGCATAATTACGAAGAAGAGGAAAAGTCAGCAATAATTTCAATTTTATCTATTGTTACAATAGTTCTTACAGTTCTTATTTATCTATGTGTTAGATTTAATAAATTTAGAAACTTTATGGAACATACAATAAATACTATAATTTATACATTAACAGTTGTATTTCTTAGTATATGTATAATTCAAGAGTATTTTGAGCAAACAGTTGCATACTCATGGTGGACTTTCATTTTTACAGTAGTCATATGTTTAGCTACATATATAGCTTGGGTATCAAAATTAAACAAAAAGATTTTTAGAACATCAATTTCAATTATATTATCATACATAATTTTTATGGTAGATTTAATTTTAATTGAAACTTTTGAAATCGCTGGTGCAATAATATTGCTAATAATGGCTTTATTAGTTTTAGCTTTAGCAATATTATCAAAAATAAATGAAATTAAGAAATTAAAATTTGATAAATTAATAAGAAAAATATCAAAAGAAATATTATATATATGTAAGTATGCAGGTGCTTTAATAGTTTCTATAATTATTGGTTATATCGTACAAGCAATTACAGCTATTAGTGGAATTGTTATTCCAGTAGGTATTGTAAGTATTTATTTCTTTAACTATTTATTTAATAAGTTAGAGACAAACGAAACATCTCATAAAGCTTATGATGATAAAAAGAAAATTTTTAGTTTTTGCGTAATTATTGTTTTAGCAGTTCTTGGACTATTAACAGTAGTATTCTTTATAATAAATGCATCAAAATCATTTGGTGATTCTTTGGATTCTTCAACACCACGAACATCAATAAATAGTAACACAGACGGATTACATCTAGGTCAGATAACACCATCAGATATGGACTCACAATACTCAAATGAATCACGTACAACAACCTCATCAAATAATACACCTACTATAGAAACAATAGTTGACAATAATATTAGGAATGTATTTTTAGAGAGTATGTGCTTTATACCAGAATTAGTAACAACTAATGGAAATGCAAAATTAGATTTAAAATTAAGTGATAATATAACAACATGGTCTATACAAACAGTTGGAAATACAAAAGATGGAAAAATTGGTTATGGAATATTAGATACAGTAAAAGTATTTAAAGAATTTTTCGTTGATTTTGAAGTACCAAAAAATCTAGTTGAGTCTGATAAAGTTAGCATACCAGTAACTGTATATAACTATACCAATAGTCCACTTAATACGACTTTAAAAGTAAAAGATGATGAATGGTTTGAATTAAGAGGTAATAATAATATTAGTATAGCTGTAGATGCAGAATCAACAAAAATGGTATATATACCTGTTACAATATTGAAAAATGGAAATTATAAATTTAGAGTAGAGGCAACAAACACTTCCCTAACTGATATTATAGAAAAAGAATTAAATATATCTCCTAAAGGTTATAAAATTGAAAAAGTAGTTTCGACAGGTAGTTTAGAAAGTAATGTTTCAGAAGATATTTTGATATTAGAAGATATAGTTGAAAACACAGCTTCTGCAAAAGTTAAAATATATGCAAGTAACATGGCACAAAGTATAGATGGAATGGAAAACATATTTAAAATGCCAACAGGTTGTTTTGAACAAATTTCTTCAAGTTTATATCCAAATATTTTAGCATTAAAATATTTAGAAGATAACGGAATTGTAAATGAAGAATTAAAAACAAAAGCAATTAGTTATATTTCATCTGGTTACCAGAAACTTTTAACTTACGAAGTAAAAGGAGAAAGCGGCGGTTATTCACTATATGGAAATTCACCTGCTGAAACAGTATTAACTGCTTATGGCTTAATGGAACTTACCGATTTAAAAAAGGTTTATTATGTAGATGAATCTGTACTTAATAAGATGAGTAACTTTTTATATGAAAAACAAAATTCAAATGGTTCGTTTACTATAACAGGAAAAAATGTTAGTAGTGCAGGTTCAAAAGAAACCCTAGCTTTAAATGCTTATATAACATGGGCTTTATCTGAAAGTGACCCTAAAAATGAGAAGTTATCAAAATCTATAGATTACTTAAAAAATAAACTAGATAATGTTGATGATAATTATACTTTAGCATTAATTGCAAATAGTTTAGCAAATGTAGGAGATAAAAAAGTAAATATTGTAATAAATAGATTAGTAAATAACATTACCCTAGATGGTAATAACGCATATATTACATCTAATGTTAAAGATTACTATGGTTCAAGAAGTAATAGTCAAACAATCCAAACAGTTGCATTAACATCTATGGCTTTATCAAAAACCTCAAACAATATGAGTACTAACAAATTACTAATTAATTACTTGATTAGTAAAAAAGATTCAAGAGGAACATGGTATTCAACACAAGCTACAATTTTATCACTAAAAGCACTAAATGAACTAAGTGAAAAAAATAAATTAGATAATCAGACAATTATTGTAAAGGTAAATTCAGATGAACAAAAAATAGAGGTAAAAAATAATCCATTAGAATTTTACGAATTAACTTTTGATAATTTAGGAAAAGAAAACAAATTAAATATTGACATAGAAAAAGGTAGTGCATATTATGAAGTTGTAGAAGAATATTATATACCCTATGAAAAAGTTGATACGTCAAAAGATGATATAGAAGTAACTGTTGAAACTAATAATAATTTAAAAATAAATGAAATATTAGATGCAAAAGTAAAAGTACTAAATAATAGTAAAGATGATATATATAATGGAATGGTAACTATAACTATACCACAAGGCTTTACAGTGGTAGAAGAAAGTCTAATGTTATTAGAAAGTAAAGGAATAATTGAAAAATATGAAACCTCATATACTTCTGTAAACATCTATTTAAGAAATTTTGAAATAAACCAAATTATAGATTTGGGCATCAAATTTAGAGCATCTTATCCAGTAGAAATTTCAGGACTTGCAATTAGGGCTTATGATTACTATAACCCAGAAGTTGAAGGAAAAGCAATGCCTATACAAATAATAGTTACTGATTAAAACAAGTAAAAATCTCTCAAAAAAATGAGAGGTTTTTATTTACCTATTTACATTTGCGCCAATTGTTACTATGAGCAATTTTTTTGTTCTTATGTATTTATTCTAAAAAGTTGTCCAAAATAATATTATATATACAATATATGATAAATGAGGTAATGTTATGGAAAATAATATTGGGCAAAGAATTTTAGAAGCAAGAAATACAAAAGGTTATACTCAAGAAGAGCTAGCTGAAAAAATAGGTAGTGTACCTAGTTACATTTCAAATATTGAAAGAAAAAACAAGTGCCCATCATTAGCACTATTAAGAAAAATAGTAAAAGAGTTAGATACATCTTATGATTATCTATTAATGGACGATTTTGAAATGGATAAACAAATGGAAATAAAATATAAAGAAATGTTTAGAGAAATAAAAAAATTAGATATTAAAACTCAAGAGGAATTTTTTAAATTATCTGAATATTTAATAATAAGTTTAAAAAACATAAAAAATCAATAAGTATTATATTTATTTTAAGTTTAATACCACTGTGGAAGTAATTTATTAGAACTTTCTTGCTTGGAGAGAAATCAACATATAGCAGTTACTTATTCTGGCATAATAGATGTTTCAACTAATTATGATGTTATTAATAAGATAAATAAAATACAATTACTTGAAGAATTATAGATTTTATGCAGATAGCCAATTAGATGCTATCTGTTTTTTTATATAAAAAACTTGACTTGAAAAATTTTTATAAACAAATACAACCAACTGAAAAAAATTGGTAATATATAAATGTAAGATATCTTAAAATAAAAAGGAGTTTAGATCTGAATTGAATAATCAAAAGATATATAACTATATGGATGGCAAAATTTTAAACATTGAATTAGCAATGAAAGATTATAATAACTATATATATAAAATTATAAAAAACAAATATAATAATTTTTCAGATGAAGATATAGAAGAAATAATCTTAGATGTATTTTTAACATTATGGAATAACCAAAATAAATTAGATATAAATCAAAAGATGTCATCATATATAGCAGGAATAACAAAAAATTTAATAAAGAAAAAATATAGAACAAATAACAATGATGAAAATATTGAAGACTATGAGAACAAAATAATAGATATTAATAATATTGAGATAAATTTTATTCAAAGAGAGAAAAGTAGAATAATAAACAGTGAATTAAATTCACTGAAATTAGAAGATAAAAATATCTTTATTAAATATTATTTTTGGGGACAAAGCATAAAAGAAATCTCAAATTCATTAAATATTTCATAGTCAAAAGTAAAGTCAAAATTATTTAGAACTAGAAAGAAATTGCATAAAGTATTAAAGAAAAGGGGGTATATTTCGAGTGAAGAATAGTAAAGAATTATTTGAAGAATTGCAAGGGAATATTGCTGTATCTAATTTTGAAGAAGAATATACTCTCAAAGAGAAAAATTATTGGAGGGTATATGAAATGAAGAAAAGAATTATAGCAATAAGTATGGGAGCAATTATGCTTGCATCAGGAGTTGCTTTTGGATTTCATGGCGAGGAGATACTCAGTTATATGAAAGGCTTAGGTAACGGAATAGATACTGCCGCAAATAATGGATATATTGAAAAAACAGATATGGAAACTATGCAACAAGATACAACTGTAGAAAACAATATAATAGATAATGTAAAGGTAGGAGCAAAAATTGATGATTTTATCATGGATGATTATAATTTATCAGTAAAATTTGATTTTGAATTTGATGAAAATATTGATAAAATTATTAACTTGGAAAATATAAAAAATATAGAGCTAAGTGATTTATGCGTTTTAGATGAGAACAATACTATGCTTTATAGTGCTTCTTTTAATGAGAATGCTACAAATAGTGGTTTAAATAGTTTTATTAAAGTCAATAGTAAAGAATTGAGAAAAATAGAATTACAATATAACATGTATGCAGACAAATATCCAAAATCTCGAAAATTAAGTTTTAATTTTTCAAAGATAGAATTTCAAGAAATGGATAAGAATAAAAAGACAGTATTAAGTGGAAATTGGAATATTAATATAGATGTACCAGAAAAATTCTATAATAGGTCAGAAGCGTATTACAAAGTTGTAAGTTCTACTAATGATAATTTTAATATATATTCTGCAAAATTAACAGACACTGGATTCGAGTTTGGTATGACTATAAAAGATGAACACAAGCCAACATATCCTGAAGCTGTAAAAAATGAAAGAAAAAATATAATAGAACAGTATGGAATTTTAAATGAAGATGGATTATATACATCAGAAAGCCAAAAAATAATGAGTCAGAAGATTAATGAATTAAGTGTAACATCACCATATAAAGAATTGTTGGAGGAATATGAGAAAAAAGATACACCAATTTTAAGTCGTGGTTTGACATTAGATGTAAAATCAGATATTGAAAATGGTTGTTATGTTATGAATAATAAAGGAGAAAAGTTTGAATGTACTATGAGTCCATCAAGGAAATGTAATTATAATTTTATTGATGGAGATAAATACGATTTTTATGAAACATATTCAATGACCAAATATGATGCAACTAATGATATTACAATGGTTGTAAATTACAGAGGTACATTAGAATATATTAAGCTACAGAAAGTAAAATAAATATTGATAGCAGATAAATTAAGGGTTATTTATCTGCTTTTATGCTAACATTCTTCAAAAAATATTTTAATCCATCACGATTTTCTGCATTATTCTGCAGAATTCTCTGCAGAGCTCTATTTTTTCCTCCATGATGGTTTTGTATCTGAACCAGAATTTTCAATTAAATCTTTTTTTCTTAAATAAGTTAGTGTAGTTCTAACTCTATTATTCATGGTTTCTTTAGCATCTTTTAAAATTGGATATATATATTCATTTATTTCCTGTCTACTTCTTCCATCACTTTCTTTTATAAAATCAAGTATCAATTTTCGTAATAATAAGTTTAGCAGGATAAGGATTTGAATATTCTCTGTGTATTAATAAATTAGCACACAATTCACGAGCTATAACATCTCTTACATTTATTCTTTGATCACCTTCAATATAGAATTTATCGTTTAAATGTTTTTTTATAAAATCAGTTAGTCTTTCATAACTTTCTAATAAGTTTGTTTTTATATCATCATATCTTTCTATATCTTTAACTTTTAAAATGGCATCTGTTCTGTAATATGATAATGCTGATGCTATAACATCATCTTTTCCAAATAATAATATACATGCTAAATTAAAACCTTCCTCTCCTGTTTGTAAATTTTTTTCATATAATGATGCACTTCTAAGCATTTCCAAGTCAGTCATTTTAGACCACGGATGGTTTACAGTTCTATTAGTAGCCATAATTCTTGCTTTGTCAATTAAATCAACTCTTAAATCATCCATTGTAGCATATGGAAATATTTTATTTTCTATATAAGTACTACTTTTTCTAATATATAAATTTGATATTAGAGTTGTATTTGTGGTAATATCAAAATCGCCATCTTAATTTCTATCAAGTATTTTGTTAGCCGTTTTATGCACATCCGAACTTTCGTATACATAAATGTATAATATATATTTATCTTCATGAACATATTCTTTTATGTCTAAATGTGCTGTAGGAAATAATTTTTCTGGATTGTTACATTGATTTACAAAGTCTTTTTCATTTGTTTTATACAATCTTTGTAAACACCTAGTGTTGTTCCATCATCTTCTAAGCCTAAAAATATATGACCACCATTTCTATTAAGCATTGCACATACACTTTCAAATAAACTAGATGGCAAATTTCTCCTTGCTTTTTTAAATTCTGTTGTTATACACTCTCCCCTATTTATAATTTTTAAAAGATGATTTGGTAAAAGCCCTCCTTCCATATTTTCCTCCTTTTTAGCATTACACTATATTAGTACTTTTTGAAAAATTTATATTTTATCAATATAATTCTCAAAATCAACTAACAAAAGTTAAAAGTGCTTATAAACGAAAAAAAAGACTCTACTTTTCAAAGTAAAATCTATGTATTAAAATCACTTATAAAGAATTATCCCTTATGGTAAAAACTTCTGAATTGGTTGCGGGGGGAGGACTCGAACCTCCGACCTTTGGGTTATGAGCCCAACGAGCTGCCAACTGCTCCACCCCGCGATGTGTTAGTACTAATATAGTATATACAATTTTCTTAAAAATGTCAATACATTTTTAAGAAAATTCAAAAAAATAGTTACTACTATTAAAACTAAACTGTAATATACTTTTTTAATGTATCAAACTTACTATCACCAATACCACTCACATTTTTAATATCTTCAATAGATTTAAACTTTCCATTCTCATTTCTATAATTAATAATCTTTAAAGCAGTTGACGGGCCAATTCCAGGCAAAGTTTCAAGCTCAGTCTGTGTTGCAGTATTAATATTTACAGTCTTTATATTATTAAATCCATTAGACTCAGCTATAGGTTTACTTGATGTACTTTCAAAAACATTATCATTTTTTCCATCACCAGAACTCATTGTAATATATTCAAAATTAGAATTTTCTTTTAAATCACTATCATTTGGAATATTAATTTTCATACCATCCTTTAATACATAAGCTAGATTTACCTTAGAAACATTTGCCTTATTTGTTGTTCCTCCAGCCTTATTTATTGCATCAATAATTCTACTATTTTCACTTAATACAACAACTCCTGGAACTGCAACTTCACCTGTTATATATACATATATTTTATTTTTTAAATCTGAAGCATTTTCATTCTCCTCTCCTACTTCCACACTTTCACTATCATCTACATTTTCTTCCTCCTCTTGTTTCCCTGCTTTCTCTGCTTCTTTATCCAATAGTAAATCTTTCTCATCATTTGAGTGATTTATTTCCTCTTCACTAACAATCTCATTGCTATCCACATAATTATAACGTTTAGCGATTTTATTAACCACAAAACACGTTATAATTAAAAATACAATAATAATAAAAATCACATATTTATTCTTTAAAAATTTTTTCATACAAATCACCTTTCTTTTAGTTTTTTAAAATAAGTTTCAAAATCCTTGAAATTTATTCCAAAATACGTTATTATATTAATACATTAATAAATAAGGAGAATAATAATGAAGCTACAAAAGCAAAAATTAGCAGCTATAATCATAATTGGTATTTTTATAAGTACTTTATGTTTATATTTGCACCCCAAAATTGTAAATAATGATTTAACTCCAGCAATAGTATCTCATGCAAATGCACCAGATATATCATTTCAGATTTACTCAAAAGGTGCTATATTAATGGATTCTTCTACTGGAAGAGTATTATATGGAAAAAATCAAAATGAAAAATTATATCCCGCAAGTACTACAAAAATTTTAACAGCAATATTAGCAATAGAAAAATGTAATTTGACAGATAAAATCACAGCAAGCAATACTGCAATAATGTCAATCCCACTAGGTTACTCAAATGCTGCAATTCAGCCAGATGAATCATTAACAGTTCAAGAACTTCTTGACTTATTTTTAATTCATTCAGCTAATGAAATTGGCTACATATTTGCCGAACATATTTCAGGTAATGTGGAAAATTTTTCTGCACTAATGAACCAAAAAGCAACTGAAATAGGTTGCAAAAATACACATTTTACAAACCCAAGTGGTATACATGATGCAGAACATTATTCAACAGCCTATGATATGGCTCTTATTGCCAGATATTGTATGAAAAATGAGTCCTTTAGAAAAATTGTATCAAAAACTTCATGTACAATTAAATCTACAGATAAATATCCTGAAAGATATTTTAAAAATACTAATGATTTAATTAATCCTTCGAGCAAATATTACTATGAAAGTGCTATTGGCATAAAGACTGGATTTACAACACAAGCTAAAAATTGCTTGGTTTCTGCAAGCTTAAAAAATGGTATAGAATTAATTACAGTTGTACTAGGTGCAGAAGCAACAGAAGATGGAAAAAGCGGAAGATATGTTGATACTTTAAATTTATTTGAATATGGATTTTCTAACTATAAAATTCAGCAAATAGCTACTGCAAATACAGTTATTAAAGAACTTACTATTGAAAATGCTACAAAAGACACTAAGAATTTATCTTTACTGTTAAAAGATAGTATAACCTGTCTAGCACCAAAAGATTTGGATTTAAATAATTTAAATTATTCTTTAGAATTAAATGAAAATATATCTGCTCCTATTACAGAAGGCGATACACTCGGAAAAATAGTTTATAATATTGACGGAATTACCTATTCATCAGATTTAATTGCTGAACATTCTGTTGAAAAGTTTAATGTATTATTATTGATATCTCAAATTGCACTTGCTATAATTGTATTATTAATCTTAATTAAACTATTTTCTCCAAAAAAGAAATATAAGAAATATAAAAAATATTAATATCTATATGGAAGTCTAAATAAAGACTTCCATATTTACTTTATAATTTTTATTTTTATTTATAATCATTTCCGATTATAATCGTAATGTCTACATCACTTGAACTTACAGAACTAGATGAAATAGTACCAACTCCAAGTATGTCTTTTATATTGTTAATAAATTTTGTTTCAACATCTGATTTGTTTATTATTGTTGTTTTGGACGTATTAGTTGTTGCAGTAGTTTTTGTAACTTTATATCCTTTAGCAGATAATGCTTTTTTTACTTCTGCTAAAGTTGATGTAGATCCTGATCCATTTAGTATTTCTATTTTTATTTTTGAAGCTTCTGTCTTGCTAATGCCATTATTAGATGTGCTATTTGAATTTGTATTATTAGATTTACTGCTGTTCGCATTTGAATTGCTACTTGTTGTATTTGTTGAATTATCACTAGCATCTTCACTATTAGAACCTGAACCATATAATTCCTCAACTAATTTAGCAGTCTCTGCTTTATCTGCAACAAAGAACCACAATGGATATGATGGTGTTGTTGTTGGTCCATATGAGTTTCCTGGTAATACTTCACTCTTAATATTGCTTACATCAATATTAACTGCATATGGCACATAGTCCTTTATTACTGAAATTGATAAATTAGTTTCTACATATTCATATGCAATATCTACAATTTCTTTTACTTTTAATATATTTTTTGCTTGAAGAGTTTGTTTTGCAGTTGCCATCATGAACTCTCTTTGGGTTCTCATCCTTCCGTAATCATCTCCCCCATACTCTTCTGGATATGTTCCTAAATACCTTCCTGTCTTCTTGTCTAAATTCCCATGTCTATATCTTAGAAGTTGTTCTGCCTTATCACCATTTAAAGTCTGTTGTCCTTCTTTTAAATTAATGTACAAATCTTGAGACGGATCATCATATTTCATATCCATAGGTACATAAAAATCAACTCCACCTACTACATCTACTAATTTTATTAATGCTTGATTATCTATAACCATATAATATTTTATGTTTAAACCAGTTAATTCATTTACTTTTTCTAGGGTTCTTTCTGGACTCTTTTGATATAATGCATTTATTTTATCACTTCCTGTGCCAGTTTGTGGTTTTTTACCAACAAATGTATCCCTTGGAATTGATAATAATGATGCATTCTGACTCTTAGGATCATATGTAGCAACTATTATTGTGTCTGTCAACTTTCCTCCATTATCTGTACTTACTCCCATAAGCAATATTTGTATTTGATCCAGATTTTTTAATGTTTCTTCATTATGTCCTACAAGTGTTGAAAGTAATCCTTGCAAACCTCCACCATTTTTCTGTGTTCTATATGCTATTCCAACTACTAACATTATTAATATCAATATTAGTAACAATAATATTCTTTTTAAAGTTCCCGATTTTTTCTTTTTTTCTCTTTTGTTTTTACGCTTTTTAGTCATTTTATCCTCCCAACTTCAGTTTTACCATTTAACTATAACAAATTTCTTGGTAGATTTCAACAGTTATTCCATTTTTTTTAAAGTTTTCACAAAAGTTTCACAAAAAACCGACTTCAATTTGCCACATGTGCAAAAGAAGTCGGTACAAAACCTTTTATTTATATTAGAATAAAATATTAAGCAATAAATTATGTTCATATAAGAACTTTGTTATAAATGAATCTGCTATAGCATTTGATATAGTTGCATTTTCTGTTGCAAATATAACAAAAAATAGAATAGCAAGAATTACATATATTATTAATATAGCTTTAGCAATACCATATAACACTCCACCCACTTCATTGAATTGTTTTATTATAGGCAATGATGTTATAATGTCTGAAACAAATGTTAATAATTGTAAAACTATTCTTACTATCAAGAAAATACCAAGTAATACCGCTGTATTTACAATCTTAATAGCCATTGTCCCTGCTGTTTCATATACAATCTCATTTTGAGTCTTGTTTATAGCATCATCTACATATTTTTCTAAATAATCTAGTATTCCTACATATCTAACTTCACCATTTCCATTTGTGTCAGCTGAAAAATTATTAATGATTGCATTTTCTATTTTTTCATCTATGTCAGTATTTTTTATTATAATATTTGAAACTGGCTTATATAATATTAATGCCAATATTATTGCAGCTAATACTGCAATTAGCCCTACAGCTAATTTTACTAATCCTTTTTTATAACATATAAAAATATTTAATACAACTATTGCAACAATTATTACATCCAAAATAATTCCCATATATTCCTCATTCCTCTCATTCTATTTTATTATAAATTTATAATCTGTATTTTATCTTTATAAACGATTCCAACTAAGGCATCTGTCATAACAATATCATTTATCTCTGTTTCTGAAATATATTTCTTCAACAATATTCCATTCTTATCAATTATATGTAATTCTGTCCCAAAATTTATTGCAATTTTATTGTCTGATGTTTTTATTGATTTTGCAACATTTTTTGTAACATATTGCCTGCTTTTTGATGATATTGTATTTGTTATATTAATATTTGTGTCTGCTGTATATCCCCCAGCTGAAATTTCCTCAACGAGTACTATTCCATTATTTAATTGAATTGTCGTAAATGTTAATTGCCTATTCTCAAATTCTGCTAATTTCGTACTGGTATTCTCTTGTAGCATTTCTATCCTGTCATTATACATACATATTAATTTATTTTGTTCTTGATACTCTATATTCATTATTAATTCATCTGTTGGAGCTTCATATTTATAAAGTATTGCTTCATTAGGATTAGTTTGTGCTAATTCCATTGAAACTACCTGTATTTTTGATTGAATCAATATACCTGATAAATCTACTTCCGCAATGGCTAAATATTTACTGTCTTGCGATATAGATACATCAGCAACTCTTGACGATACTAAATTGGTCCTAAACACTTCTTTTCCATTTCTATCAAACACATCTACAATCGACTTATAACTTGTATTTGATATAACAATAGAAATATATCCACTTCTACTCACATTTATCTGTGTTATATTTCCTTCTATTTCGCCTCCATATAATTTTTCTTTGCCACATATTAGATAAAATTTCTGCCCATTTTCCTCACAAATAGCCATATACCTTCCAGCTGTTGTAAATATTGCTTCATTTATGTCTAATTCCATTGTACTTATTTGTGTTCCTAATTTATTGTAAAATTCTAATGTTTTTTTTCTAAATACACATATATATTTTTCATATGCATAGACTTTTGTATTTTCGTCTCCATCTAACTCTATACTTTTACAGTCTTCTTGTAATACTTCTTTTCTTAAAACATTTTCGTCACACCATTGCCTAAATTCTAAATTGAAATAATATTCACATATACATGTTATCATAGCTATTATTATTAATAATAATAGTACAAATATTATTATCTTTAAAATTCTATCTCTTTTTCGACTCTGTAGCTCTTTATCTAAAAAAGCTTTCATTATTTTCTCCTTGTCTTTTGATATCTGCCTATATTATATCATAACACTTATTTTTTGCAATATTTTTTTTAACTTTTTTATACCTAGTATTACTATTTAACGAGTTGAGTAGGATGAGTGGTTTTTGCAACCTTTGGCGGAATCAGCAGATGAGTTGTATAAAATTAATGAAAGATTTTGTGTATCTAATCTTAACACTAATTTTATACAACTCATCTGCTGATTCCGCCAAAGGTTGCAAAAACCACTCATCCTACTCAACCCATTTAATTAAGCATATTAACTGTATAATACCTATATATCCAAAAAGAGGATACACAAAATTGACCAATTTTGAAAAGCCAAAATTTGCAATTATTAGACTAGTTATACACATAAATACAACAAGCTGTATATAATTGGTTTTATTTTTGCTCGTATTTTGTAAAAAACCTATTCCTATAGAAATTGCAGTTGTAAAAATTGAAGCTAAAATTATAAATGCATAAATCATTTTATATTTGCTAAAAAAGTTACTTATAACATAAACAACTGGCATCTCCAGTTTTGATATATCAACATCTGCTTTCATTAACAACATATATATCAATATAGATATTGTTATCATTATAACACTACACAAAATTGATACATATTTTATATTTTTTTGATCTGTTATTTGCTTTCTTAATGATATTAAAGCTGGAATAAGTAATATTATATTATAACTACAATATGTTATACTGCTTAAAAACCATCCTCTTTTCATTACTGGCAATTCAATCTCTGGGTTTATTGTTAATAAATTTGTTATTCCTACTAAAACAATAAAAATAATTAATATTGGAACAATATATTCACTTACTCTTAAAACCCCTTTAACACTGGTAAAAAAAACTATAGTTGTTAGAATTGCTAATATAATATTTCCTATAACTCTATGTATCCCTAATTCCTGTTCAAAATACGCCCCAAAACCTGCTATCATTATATAAAAAGTTACTAATAACAATATATTTAATATCATATTTATTATTTTTGTTACTCTCTCATTTTTTATAAAAATTCTTAGAATTTCATCATAACTGTTTATTTCTTTACTACATATTATTTTTAAACTCTTGTATATCATTAATCCTATTAACCCACAAGTAACAATAATTCCAACTATTCCTATAATTCCATATGAATAAAAAAATGAATAAATTTCTTGTCCTGAAGCAAAACCTGCTCCTATTAGTGCCCCTATTATTACTAGGGCTATTGAAAATGTTTCTCTCATATACACCTCTATAGTAAGTATATTACTATAGATTTAAATTATTCGAAAAAGCTAATAAAGAACTAATTGTAAACATGTTATATTAAAATATTTTAAAAGGAAGCTGCCTTTTCAGCACCTTCCTTTCAAGGTTAATAACCATTATTTTTATTAATTATTTATCTTTTTCTTTTTCTATAAACCCCTACCACTATTCCAACAAGTATAATAAGCATAGGTACAACAAATATTATTGTTTTTATAATAACATCTTGTTGATCTGTAACTGTATAAGGTTGAGTATCATCTTTTTTTCTTGCAGCAATAGTATCTGTTCTTTCTGTTAAATGTGAAATTGAATTCAATATAATATCTTTATTATTATATAAATTAACTGCATTTGTAGTATATTGTGCATATTGTACAGGCAAATCTGAAGCAAATAATTCATTTGAATACATTATTAATTGTGAATCTTTATCATCTGATATTTTCTTTGTTATATATGTTCCAATTATAGCAGAACCCTCTGCTTCATCCTTTTCTGTTCTTGAAGATGAACTTGTAGTAAAATCTTTTCTTATAAATGCTTTGTCTGATGTTTCTGCAATAATTTCATATGTTACTCCTAATTCTTCTAATTTAGCATCGTCGCTAAGTTCAATCTTTCCTGCATTTATAAGACACATCTGTAATCTCATATCTAACTTGCTCATAAAACTTGCATTTGCATTTTCAATTATAAGATTAGGTGAATTTGATAACATTTTACTACCATCTTGTTCAAGCAATGCACCATATCCAAATGTTACTCCATATTGTTCTAGTATTTTATTAAAGTTTGGTGTATCAATATCTAGCATATTCTGAGATGTAAGCATTAATATTCTTCCACCATTGTTAATGTAATCTAATATTTTATCTCTTTCTAACTCTGATAAATCTTGTCCTAATGTTGTAATTACTAAACAAGAACAATCTTCAGGAATCTCACCTTTTGTTAATATATCTATAGGGTCTACATCATTTGATTCATTTTGTAACTCTGAGATAATTAATGATAATGCTTGTTCTGCATTATAATATGATTTCCCTGTAAGTACATAAACATGTGGTTTTTTGTCTATTGTTACTTCTACAATAGCATTTGTGATAGACTCTTCTGTTTTATCAATGTAGCTTCCTGTTGTATAATCTATTGTAGTTAAATCATCTAACTCCAATGTTTTTTCTTTTTCTCCTGATTTTACAACAATTAAACTATCTGTTCCTTTTATATTGTATTTTGTTTGCAAGTCTACTCTTGATGATAAATCTGTTATTTCTTCAACATTTATTTTTTTACTTATAGCTGGATATTTATTTGCATATTCTATTACATAGTTAACATCTTTCATATTTATTAATTGAATTGTTATATCTTTATCTAAATTTGCCATCTTACTTTTTGTTTCATCAGATAAAGAATATAATTTTTTTTCTGTACAATCAATATCTTCTATTTTTAATTTTGATACCCCAAAATTTATTAGCACATAACAAGCTATAACTATAGCTACAAGAAGAAGTGTTGTTGTACCTTTTATTAGCCATTTATTTTTTATAATCTCAAAAAACTTGTTGTTCTTTTTTTCTTTTTTTATCTTCTTCTCTTTTCTTTCCTTTTTTTCTTTTTTCACTCTTTCCCTCTCCCATCTATTTAACTAATTTTCTTCTCTGCATTACTATAATAGTAAATGCCATAAACATCAACATAAATGTAATAGGTTCTACAACATCAACTATTGAAATTACACCATTTGGGAAATTTTGATAATTATTTATTATTGATATATCTGGTAAACCAATGTCAAGCTGTGGTATAAATAGTGATACAATTAAAAAAGCTATTGTTAAAATCCCTGCTATTACTTGATTTTCAGTTATACTTGAAGCAAACATTCCTACTGAAATTGCTGCACCACTAATCAATATAAATCCTAACATTGTTACTAGTAACTCTAATATGCTTGGTTTTCCAAAAAAGCATAGTATTCCAAAATACATAAATGACATTAATAATGATATAATAATTACTAGCATTGCTGCAAAAAATTTACCTAATACAACTTTAGTAATTCCCACTGGTGATGTTAATATTAATTGCTCTGTTCCTGTTTTTCTTTCCTCTGCAAACATTCTCATCGTTAATATTGGTACTGTTATAAGTAATCCCCAAAGTGCTACATAAAAATATAATTCACCTAAGTTTACACTTCCTTCTTGTACTGTTGTTTGATAAAAGAATATGCTAAATACAAGAAAAAGTATTCCAATTACTACATATCCTATTGGAGATAAAAAATAGCTCTTTATCTCTTTTTTAAATACTGCCCACATTATTCTTGTCCCCCTTCTTGGTTATTCTCTTTTTGATTAGTTTCTTGTTCCTTTGTATCTTCTTTATTTTCTCCATTTTCTTCATTGATATCTGTCACTTGATTTTCATTTTGAGAATTAATTAGTTGCATAAATGCATCTTCAAGTGTAACGTCAGATTGCTTCATTTCAAATATTGTAATTCGTTCCTTTGCCAAAACCTCAAAAACATTTTTTCTTAAATCTTCATCATTTGTAGCTGTTATTCTATATTTTTTAGTTTTATCTTCATTTTCTGAAATTAATTTTATTTCTTTTACATTTGGTAATTTATCTTTTATTGTATCCATTTTATTATCTAGATCTTCTACAGTTACATATACCGAATTATCTTTAATAACCTTCTTCTCCAGATTTTCTGGTGTATCAATAGCGACAATTTTTCCTTTATTAATTATAATTACTCTATTACAAATTTGGCTTACTTCTGACAATATGTGTGAACTTAATATTACAGTATGATCTTTTCCTAGTTCCTTTATTAGAGCTCTTATTTCCGTAACTTGTTTTGGATCCAAACCTACTGTTGGTTCATCAAGTATTATTACTTTTGGATTACTTACCAAAGCTCCTGCCATACTTACTCTCTGTTTATATCCTCTTGATATATTTTTAGTTAATTGATTTTGTACCTCTGTTAATCCTGTTTCTTTAATTACTTTTTGTACCTTTTCTTTTTTCTCTTTTTTAGGTACTCCCTTTAGTTCCGCCATATATGTTATAAACTCTTTTACAGTTAAATCACTATATAATGGTACTCCCTCAGGCATGTATCCAATTTGTCTTTTAGCTTTTCTAGGCTTTTTAGAAATATCATATCCATCGACAATTATTCTTCCTGATGTTGGCTCAATATAACCTGTTATCATATTCATAGTTGTACTTTTTCCTGCACCATTAGGGCCTAAAAATCCCACAACTTCTCCTTCTTCAATTTCAAAATTGATATTATCTACAGCAACAAAGCTTCCGTATTTTTTTGTAATATTTTCAACTTGAATCACGAATTTCTCCTCCTCATTTTTTGTTCTGTGCTCATATTACCATTTTCTTTTACGTTTGTAAAGTTTTTTCACTTAATTTTCACAAAAAAGTCATCATCCTAGAACAAATAAAAAAATTTTTGTCCAAATGTCCAGTTCTATTTTTTTATTTAATTCATATTTATTAAAAAGTGAGGTCCGTATGCAATATATATATCCTTTTATAATTTCATTTATTTTTATATTTATTTCAGAATTAGGTGACAAAACACAAATTCTAGTTTTATCTTTTTCTGTCAAAAGCAGAACCCTTAGTATTTTATTAGGAGTCGCTTTAGGAACTTTTTTAAGCCATGGTTTAGCAATTACTTTTGGTAGTCAAATTGGTACTATTGATAATACAAACTTTATTTTTTATTTAAAACTATTTACTTATTGTACTTTTTTAATCTTTGGAATCATCGGCTTTATTACAATGAAAAAATCCACTTCCGTTGAAAAAAACACTGAAATGGATTCTAAATCTCACATTATTAAATTTTTAAGTAATTTAACCAAAAATTGTGTTCTACTCGTTGCATTGTCCATAGCTATTGGCGAGCTCGGAGATAAAACTTTTCTTGCTTCTATAGGTCTTGGAATAGAACACCCTAATTATAAATTACCACTTATTTGTGGTTCTATCTGTGGTATGCTTGCAAGTGACTCTATTGCTATCTTCTTTGGGAAATGGTTAGGTTCAAAATTCTCTACTAATACTATAGAAATTTTATCTAATTCCATTTTCCTTTTGTTTGGAATAATTGGAATTTTAAGCATAATTATATAAATATTTGCTCAAGGGCAAAAAAGGAACCGACCCCAAATTGCCCTATTCAATTCCAAGATATTCATTATATGTTACTTCTCTATCTATAATTTTATCTGACTTAATATCTATAATTCTATTTGCTACGGTTTGAGTAAGTTGATGGTCATGTGATGTAAATAATATGTTTCCTTTAAACTTGCTCATTCCTTCATTTACTGATGTAATACTTTCCATATCTAAATGATTTGTAGGTTCATCAAATATTAAAAAGTTTGCTCCTGAAAGCATCATTTTTGCTAGAACACATCTTACTTTTTCTCCTCCTGAAATTACATTTGCTGATTTTAAAGCTTCATCTCCTGAAAATAACATTCTTCCCAAAAATCCTCTAACATATGTTTCATCAGGATCTTTTGAGTATCTTCTAAGCCACTCTGTTAAACTTTCGTCTGTATCAAATAAATAATTATTGTCTTTAGGGAAATAGCTTTGTGTAATTGTTGTCCCCCATACCAATTCTCCTTCATCTGGTTCCATTTCTCCTGCAATTATTTGAAATAATACTGTTTTTGCATTTTCATTATCTGCTAAAAATGCAATTTTATCACCAGTTTTTACTGTAAATGATATATTGTCTAATATTTTTTCTCCATTTATTGTTTTAGAAATATTTTTCACTTGTAATATTTCTTTTCCTGGCTCTCTATCTGGTTTGAAATCTACATATGGATATTTTCTATTTGATGGCTTTATTTCATCTAATTCAATTTTTTCCAAAGTCTTTTTTCTTGATGTTGCTTGTTTTGACTTTGATGCATTAGCACTAAATCTCGCAATAAATTCTTGTAATTCTTTAATTTTTTCTTCTTTCTTTTTATTTTGCTCTTTCATTTGTTTTAAGGCTAATTGGCTTGACTCATACCAGAAGTCATAGTTTCCTGGATATACTTTTATTTTTCCAAAGTCAACATCTGCTATATGTGTACATACCTTATTTAAGAAATATCTATCATGTGATACTACAATTACTGTATTTTCGAAATTTATTAAAAATTCTTGTAACCAATTTATACTTTTTAAATCTAAGTCATTTGTTGGTTCGTCTAGTAATAATACATCAGGGTTTCCAAATAATGCTTGTGCTAATAATACTTTTACTTTTTCTCTTGCTTCTAGCTCACTCATTAATTTGTAATGATTCTCTGGTATTATTCCTAAATCATTTAATAACATTGCTGCATCTGATTCTGCATTCCAACCATCTAATTCCGCAAACCTTTCTTCAAGTTTGGCTGCTTTCATTCCATCTTCTTCTGAAAAGTCTGGTTTCATATATATTGCTTCTTTTTCTTTCATAATATCATATAATTCTTTGTTTCCCATTATAACTGTATCTATTACAGTACATTCTTCAAATGCAAAGTGATCTTGTTTTAATATAGATAATCTCTCACCTTTTTCTAATGCCACTTCTCCTTTGCTTGGCTCTAACTCCCCAGATAAAACCTTTAGAAATGTTGATTTTCCTGCTCCATTTGCACCTATTATTCCATAACAGTTTCCTTTTCCAAATTTTATATTTACATCTTCAAATAAAACTCTTTTCCCAAACCTAACGGTTACTCCATTTGCTGTCAACATTGTTTATCCCTTCCTTTCTCGCACTTTTCTATTCTCTTTACCTTTATTTTCTCTTTTTATGCTCATCTACTATAGTTACAATTCACAGCTATTAAAAATATTATGGATATTGGGAGCCTTCCTTGGTGATTATATATATTTGAGATTGTGTCCTATTCATTACGTTCAAAAAGAAAATCTAACATAAAAACGGAGCCTCTCTCACTCAGGCTAAAAATGTATATATGTATATGATTTTAAACTTTTCTTATGTTGCGTATTGAGCCGAGAAAATGTTTCAAATTATATACATATATACATTTTTCCCGTGAGCATTCCTCAGTTTTTTATTTAAGATTTTCTATTTTTCACTCCAATCAAACGGACACAATCTCAAATATATATAATCACCAAGGAAGGCTCCCAATATCCATAATATTTTTAATAGCTGTGAACTGTAACATACTATAACACATTTTCACTTTTTTTACAAGCAAATCTTGACATTTCTTTTTTTTAGTATTATAATAATATCGTTATAAATATCCACTTTGCTTGCTAATTAAATTAATAGAATATATTTATAATTTTTATTATGCACCATTAGCTCAGCTGGTAGAGCAACAGACTCTTAATCTGGCGGTCCTCGGTTCGATTCCGAGATGGTGCACCAAATTTAGGAATATCAATGTCTTTTGGGCATTGGTATTTTTTATATTATAAAAACCTCTATACAATTAGAGCAAAATACTTTATAATAAAAAAGCCTTTCGCTTAAAGGTAGAAAGGTGGTGAATTTGTACAAATGAAAAAAATCATCAAAATCATTGCTTTAGTTATTGTTCTTTTAATATTAAAAGAATTTGATGACTAAAAAATAAAAATCCCTAGTGTGCGAAACTAGGGATTTTTTTGTGAATCTACACAAATGAAAAATTATCAAAATCATCTTTCTGTATATTAATTATAATACTTTTTAGTATCATAGTCAATACCTTATTTATTTTATTCTAAAATCCCAAAATTATTCATGTACTAGACAAAAATCAAATTCTATGTTATTATAAATATATAAAATTTGGAGTCCCTGTTTCAAAAAGAGCTCAAAAATAAATAATAAATAACATGTTAAAGTGTTGATATTTATGTCATTGATATTCTTTGTTATTTGTTCTATTACAAAAAATTGGGAGTGATTGTATTGAATAAAAAAGATTTAAAAACATTTATACTTAATTTTATACAAACAAAAGAAAACGAAAGTCCTGATAAAGATTATATCGAATATTCTTATTATGAATTAAAAGTTAAAGAAAATCTAACTGAGGAAGAAATAGATGAATTATTGCGTGTAAGCCGAGATTATTTTCAAAATAAAAATTATAATGTTTATTTTACTAATACAGAATTTGAATATAATGGTCAAAGAAGAAAAGTAGAATCAAATGATTATATGGTAGCAGTAAAAATATAAATAAATTTTTTATACTATATGATGCTAAAAATGTCCCAACGAGATAAACTCGTTGGGACCTGTGCTGCAAAACCTATAACCACATCCGGATATTCTTCTAAAATTTTCATTACCTTTTTGGTTTCCAATACAATTAATTCTAGTATTTTTCTCTTTCATAGTACTTCCCCAATTTAAGAATTATCTTAAATATTTAATATAGTTGCTAAATCCTTATCCCCTCTACCAGACAAGTTAACAATAACTGAATCATCCTTTGAATAATTTTTCGCAATTTTAATTGCATAGGCTATTATAAATAGCTGAAGCATGTTTATTTGTATTAAGGCCTTTTCCTGCTGCTTCTACACCATACATATCAACATTTTTTTCTTTTATAAAATCTGCAAACAATCCTATACTATTACTGCCTCCGCCAATACATGCTATTATAGCTTTTGGAAGTTTTCCTTCTTGCTTTAATATTTGTTCTTTAGCTTCTTCTCCTATTATTTTTTGAAAATATTTAACCATTTCTGGATATGGACTAGGTCCAACACATGAACCAACCAAATAAAATACATTTTGATTTTCTAACAAATAACTAAATGCAGCATCCACAGCCTCTTTTAAAGTTCCTTTACCTTCTTTTACTTCTATAACTTCTGCACCTAGTATTTTCATCTTTTCGACATTTGGCATTTGTCTCTTTATATCTTCTTTGCCCATAAATATACTACATTTCATATTAAATAAGCTACATACTGTTGCAACCGCTGTTCCATGTGAACCTGCACCAGTCTCCGCAATTATATGTTTTTTTCTCATTCTTTTTGCTAAAAGAATTTGCCCTAAAGCGTTATTTATTTTATGAGAACCAGTATGATTTAGATCTTCTCTTTTTAAGTATATTTTTGCACCTTTGGAATAATCGCTTAAATTTTTTGCAAAATATAAAGGACTAGGTCTTCCCACATATTGATTCAAATAATATAAATACTCATTTTTAAAATTCTTATCACTCTTTGTCTTCTCAAATTCTTCTTTAATTCTATTTAACTTTTCTTTTAATCTTTGTGGCACATATTGTCCACCAAATTCTCCATAATTCATTACTAATACATCCTTTCAAAAATTTTATAGGTTAATCTACACTTATATAATCACTTTTTAGAATTCGCGTTGAACAAACAAAAAACTCTTATCCTAATAAAAGGACAAGAGTAATAATCTTGCTATGCCACCTAATATCTATGTACAATCATACATACCCATTTATAACGAATTGGGTTTCCGTCAACGCCTACTTTTTATGCTCTAAATATTCCATTATTGAATTTGCTGCATCTCTACCCGAACGTGCCGCCCATGCAACAGTGCTTTTAGTACCAGCAATATCTCCTCCTGCAAATATTTTAGGATTTGATGTCATATTTTTATCATTAATTTTAATATATCCCCAATTATCAATATCCAATCCTAAATTCTGCACAAAATTCTCAGGTTTTGAGCCAATCGCCATTATAACATAATCCATATCTATAATATAATTACTATCTGGAACATTTACAGGGACTTTTCTATTCTCTCCATCTTTTTGCACAAGCTCTGTCCTTATCAATTCTATCTGTTCCACTTTATCTTGTCCTAATATTGCCACAACATTATTTTGAAATTCAAATTCTATCCCTTCATTTTTAGCTTCCTGTATTTCTTTAACTTCTGCCAACATTTGTTCTTCAGATCTTCTATAAATCACTTTAACTGCTTGTGCCCCTAGCCTTTTTATAGTTCTTGCACAATCTATAGCAACATTTCCTCCTCCAATAACTGCAACATTTTTATTACTATAATTGGGATGATTTTGCTGCTCTAATAGCTGATTGCCAGCATATACTCCTTTTAATTCTTCTCCTTTTATTCCCATTTTAGCTGTAATATTTGCTCCAAATGCCAAAAAAATAGCATCATATTTTTCTTCGAGTTGTTCTAAAAATAAATTTTTGCCCAGCTCTTGATTATATTTAACCTCTAACCCTAAATCTATAATTTTTTGAATAGTTTGTTTTACAATATCTTTCGGAAGTCTAAACTCAGGAATCCCATGTATTAACAGTCCCCCGAGGTAATTATATTTCTCATATATTGTTACAGAATACCCTTTTTTTAATAAAAATGCTGCTGCTGTAATGCCTGATGGCCCCCCTCCTATAATAGCAATCTTCTTATTTTTATGTTCTTTGTTCACTGTTGCAAATGAATAATTTTCCTTTATAGATATGTCTCCAACAAAAGCTTCTATCTCCCCTATACTTACGGAATTTGATTTTATTCCTCTTACACATGCTCCTTCACATTGTTTCGTATGTGGACATATTCTACCACATACCGCTTCTAACACTGTTGTCTCTGAAAGTATCACATATGCTTTTTGGTAATCCTCTTCTTTTACTGCTTTTATGAATTCTGGTATATTATTTCCTAGTGGACATCCTTTATTTGAACAAGGTTTCACTGGGCAATTTAAGCAATAACTAACTTTTTCTTTTATTCCTTCCATGTCAATTCTCCTATTATTATGTTTTATTTTTTTATAAATTTTTCATTTTATCCATAACAAGTTTCAAATCTTTAATAAAATCAATCTTTTTAGTCTCATCACGCAAAAGTGCTGCAGGATGCCAAGTAGGCATATATAAAATCCCCTTTTTTTCTATCCATTTTCCTCTACTAGCTGTTATTCCATATTCCTGTCCTAATATATTTTTTAAAGCTACACTTCCAAGTAAAACAATAACTTTAGGCCTAACTAAAATTACTTGGTTACGTAAATAATTCAAACATGCCATAGTTTCATCATTTTCTGGATTTCGATTAGATGGAGGCCTACATTTTACAATGTTTGCTATGTAAACATCTTCTCTTTCTAGTCCTATTGCCTCAAAAGCCATATTCATTAACTTGCCAGCTTTACCAACAAAAGGTTTTCCCTGCAAATCTTCATCTGCCCCAGGCCCTTCGCCAATAAACATCAAATCAGCATTCTTATTACCAGTTCCAAATACTACATTATTTCTTGTTTTACATAATCTACATTTATTGCATTGTCTACTATCTGCTTCTAATTGCTCCCAATCATCATACATAATTATTCTCCTTTTATATGTTAAAAATTCTCATTGCATTTTCATATGTAATTCTTGCTATATCTATTATTGGCATTTCCCTAACATCTGCTATTTTTTGAGCTATATATTTTACATTTCTTGAGTCATTTCTTTTCCCCCTATTTGGCTCAGGTGTTAAATATGGACTATCTGTTTCTATTAAAATTCTATTTAATGGAATCATTTTTATAATTTCGGGGGCATTTTTCGAATTCTTAAAAGTTACAGGACCAGCGAATGAAATATAATACCCTAATTCAAGTGCTTGTCTAATCATTTCTTGATTAAATTGGCAACAATGAAATATACCTGCTTTTTTCACTGGATATTTTCTTATAATATCAATTATATCTATTGAAGCGTCCCTAGAATGTATCACTATTGGTAAGTTCAATTCATTTGCCAAATTTATTTGTTTTATAAATGCTTCTTTTTGTAGCTCTTTATTTTTTTTATTCCAATAATAGTCTAGTCCAATTTCTCCTATTGCTACAAGTTTATTTGTCTTATTATCTTCTATGATTTTCGTTATTTGAGCAATATCTTTCCACAGTTCTTCCTCTGATTGTGGAATATCATTAGGTGAAATCCCACAAATAGAATAAATAAATTCATATTTTTGTGACATTTCTATAGCTTTTTTTGATGATTCTATATTATAACCAGCACACACAAATTTTGTCACTCCTGATTTATATGTATCTTTTATTATTTGTTCTCTATCTTCATTAAATTTTTCATCATTATAATGTGAATGTGTATCAAAAAATTCCATAATACATTACCTCTCTTTGCAATTTTTATTTATAACACTAATTTAAAGAACAGCAATCACACTTGCAACAGCATATTCCTTACAATGAGATATACTGATATCTATACTATTTATTTCTATATCTTGTTTTAATATATTAACATATGGTCTTCCACTTTCATCATTTAAAATCTCAATATCTTTCCAATCAATATCATATTTGTTTTTTAGATCTAATGAAATCGCCTTAAATATAGCCTCCTTTGCCGAAAACCTTGCTGCATAATGCTGATATTTCTGTATTTTTTTGCTTTCACAATATTCTATTTCCCTTTTAGTATATACCTTTTCACAAAATTTTCCTCCTGTTTCTTCTATACTTTTTTTTACTCGCTCTATTTCAATTATATCTACACCTGTTCTTATTTTCATTTCTAATTATACCCTTTCTTAAGATATTATCTGGTTTAAAAAATTTGGGATATATTAAATCACCAAATATCCCAAATCTTATTTTGCTAAAAAGATAATATTTATAGCATTAATAACTAATGTTATAACAAGTATTGCTGTAATAGCAATATTATTTTTAGCACTTGTTTCTATATTCATTTCTTTATATAAAATGTCATATTTATTTTTAGTATCAAAATAACTTGTATTTAATTCTAACACTTCTTTTAAGTTTTGGTAAAATAATGAACCTGTATCTTCAAGTGTTACCTCGTTTATCCATAATGTTTGTGTAAATTCAATAAACTCTTTACGTGTTTTTCCTATATTAAGTCCCTGACAAAATTCCAAATTTATTTTCGTTAAATAAATTTTTGTATACATTGCTAATATATATGTATATAAATACTTTTCTTCAAATTCTTTCGGAAATACTGTATAATTATTCATATCATAACTTGAACTAAATAGTGTTACTCCTTGTTTAGTTATTCCTAATTTTGCATATTTCCATTTTGATATTACCTTCATGTCTTCTTTTGAATAGCTTACACTATTATCACTCGGTAAAATATTCAAATATTTGATATAACTACCACGTATTTGATCAAATTCATTTGTATTATTCCAGCTTTCTTGATCTATACATACATACGAAAATGTCAAAAATCTTTCAGTATCTATATCTAACTTCATAGCTTCCGTAGTTGGACCTGTTAAATTCTCTATAAATTCCCTAAAATATTTTACATCATCAAAATAATCTGTTTGAACTCTTATATTGTCATAATTATTCATACTACCAAATTCTTGATTTATATCCCTAAATTTATAATTAAAATTCAACAAATCTGAAAATCTATCACTCTCTTCTATATTTGTTTTTATGCACAAAAAACATATCCCTGTATTAAAACATATAATTTCAATTTTAGGTATTTTGAAAAATATTCCATTCCTTTCAGATGTCTTTCCCTGTATGTCTTTTTTTACTGTATATTCAAACATTACACAAGGATTTTTAGCTAGAATTGCCGCTTTCGTATCTAATGGCAATTCTTCTAGTCTAGCCAATTTAGTTTTACTTAAATTAAAACTACTAAACATATAATTTCTCGCCCTATGAGAAAAATACGAATATAAGTCCAAGTCTTTCTCTTTTCTAAATGTCCTTAATTTGCAATTCTCATCTTTTAATAGTTTTAATAAATATTTCGTATATTTAGTTTCTTTTATTACGTAAGGGTATATAAAGTATGTATATTGATATTTTGTCTTTAGCTCCATATATTATTACATTCCTCTCTCCAGTTAGAAAGTATCATTTAATTGCTAAACTTCTTTCTAAATTTTCTGGTTATTTCTCACAATAGTAGTTCATGTTCAAATCTTCTCCTAAGTGCCATTTCCCTATAAAATCTATTTTTAAATTATTATCTAAATTATATTTTGGTTCTATAACTTCTTTACCTTCTTTATCTAATGCTCCCCACAAACCATTTTCTTTAACTGCTACAAATCCGTATTTATTTTGCTCTGTTGCATCATCATATATGTATTCTGTTATAGCATTTCCTTTTTTATCAACATATCCATATTTGCCATCTTTTTTATCTAAAAAGATAGTATTATTTTTTAAAGCCTGAATATTTGATATTTCTTCTCCTTTTAAGTTATAGTATTTATATTCATCACTTATTCTCATTCTTATATATTCTTCATCTGTATTTACTTCTGATAAAATCCCTGTTGTCTTTACATCATATTTATTATCAATTATTGATGTTTTATATTCTGAATCATCTGCAAAAAACAAATCAGCTTTTTCATTATATGTCATTCCATCATACTCAAATGCTGTTAAACCATTTCCTAAGCCATCTATTATTCCGTATTTATTATTTTGCTTTGCTATATATATTTGTTCTTTAACCTCTTTTAATTCTTGATAATCTGCTTTTATTGTTACTTCTCCTGATGTATTCATCTCTCCATATAAATTATCTTTTACAAAGATTATTCCATTTGTCGTTGTAGATTTTATTTCATCAAATCCACTATCTATTAATACCTCACCGTTTGAATTTATTAATTTTTGTTTTCCATTTTCTTTTATTGCATAATATTCCTTTAAAGGAACTTGTAATATTTCATCATATTTGTTTTCCAATATTTGTTTTTTAGTAGCACTTATTAAACCATATTTTCCTTGTTCATCTATCGTTATGTATCCATCTTTATAAGTGTCTCCTAATCCTTTTATTTCTTTATAATTGGCATCTATAATTACACTTCCTGTATCATTTACTAATCCAACTTTTCCATCTTTTTTTATTATTAAACTATTTTCTATCCCTTCTAATACCGTTATTTCATCATATTCTGCTGGTAATAGTTCTTTTCCATTTAAGTCTATTAATCCATATTTTCCATTCTTTTTAATTCTTAAAACATTTTCCTCATACCACACATTACTGTTTTTATCTATATTATCTAATGCTTCAATCTGCTCATATCCTGTTAAAATAGTTTCATCTTTGCTGTTAATAGCCTTTGTTTGATATGTTCCTGTTTCTTCATTTACATTATATATACATATAAAAACATCTTTTGTTTTATCTGGTATTACTATCATTTCCTCATATGATGGCTGAATTACTACTTCTCCTTCTTGATTAATTATCCCCCATTTGTTTTGTGAATATAATGCAAAATATTCATAATCTTTTGTTATTTCTTCTCTCTCTTTTAGCACATTTTTTATTATAAATACAAACATAATTATTACCGCTATTGCAATTATTACTGCAAATACTTTTTGATAATTCAGCTTTCCATCTGTTTGGTATCTTTTCCCTCTTGCCATATTTTAGTATCATTCCTTGCATAAAATAATATTTAGGTTTTTTATAATGGCTTTACCTATAAACCTTTTATATGCTATTTAAATATATATTTATCTACATGTATAATATATCACAATTTTTTTTTGGTTACAAGTAAATTATTAATTTTTAGGCAAATTTATAAAAAAGATACCAAAGAAATTTAATTCTTCAGTATCTATTTAACCACTCTGTTAAATTACTTTTCAGTTATTCATGTTTTTCTTCAACTTTTTGTTTATCTATTTTTTTATATTTAGAAATCTGTTGTTTTTTTGCTTCAATAGTTCTTTTTAAGTCTTCTATTTGCTTATCATATAACATACATAATGAATTGATTTGTTCTTGTGTCAAATCATCATCAGCAATTTCACCTTTGCGATATCTGTTTTGAAGATCTAATAGTTTAGTTTCCTCACTTTCTGTTCTTTTTATATATGATTTAAAACTATAATTATTATCAGTCTCCTCAGTCACAGTTTCTTTTGTTTGTTTTATCGAATTATCATTTTTCTTATAAAATATATTTCTAAAAAAATTTTTTATTTTTATAAATATATTATTATCTTCATTTTTTTCAATTAAATTTTTTTCTTGAGTATTATCTTTCATAATTCTATTCTCCTATTTCATTTTCATCTTTAGAAATAATTTTTTCAAGTTCAGCAGTAACTTGTTCATTTATTTTCTCTAATCCTTCTGCTTCTTCTTTTCTTGCCTTTAAATCATCTATTGTATACATTTCATTTGTTTCTAATACACTTTTTTCCATATAAAAATCCTCCCTTATGTAAAAAAAGTATATAACATATTTTTTAAAATTTCAACACTTTTTTGCAAAATTTCATTTTTTTCCAAATTTGCAAACAATTATACTCATATCATCTTTAGCTATTCCATAACTATTATCAACCGCTTCATTTAAAATCAAATCTGCAATCTTTTGGCAATTAGTAGTTTCTATATCTTCTAACACATACTTGACCCAAAGTTCTTTATTCTTGTATTCTACATTAGAATCTAATATACCATCACTACACATAACCAAAATATCCTGTTCTTCGATATCTTTGTCATATGTAGTTAAACTAATATCTTTTAAAATTCCAGTAGGTAAGCTTAAAGACTTCACTATTTGCACTTTTCTTTTATTTTTAACATATGTTGGACATGCCCCATTTTTTATAAATTCAACTTTCCCATTATATAAATCAATAATAGCAATATCTAGAGTTGCAAAAATTTCCTCATCTGTATTCATAATTGTTGTATTTATTAAATCTATTGATGTATCTTTATCAAAACCTGACATTAATAATCTTTCAAGCATTTTTACTGCTATTTGGCTACTTTTTCTTGCTTCTGGGCCTGTTCCCATACCATCACTTAATGCTACTAAATATTTTCCATCATTCAATCTAATTTGTATCAAACTATCACCAGATACTGGGCTATCATTTTTTATCCTTGTTGCTTGTCCAATCTGAACTCTAAATTTATCTGCTGACAAATAACTAAATACTCTTTTACCCTGTTTGTTAAATTTTTTTGTTTTAGCCTCATTTCTCATTAATTTTTCATTCAAACATTTTTCTAACACTTTTTGTATCTTGTCAACATCAGTATTTTCAGTTGTCTTACTATCTTCTCTCAGATACACTTCTATAAAATATCTATTGTCTTTCTTATTTATATCTATTCCATCAACTAAAATATCTTTTATCTCAAGTGCTGCAATTATTTTTTTCTTTTCATCTATAAAATTACCATCTTGTTTTATCTCTTCTTCAATCTTTACAGCAATGCTTGATATTGCTTTCGAAACCCCATCTAATTGTGCTTGTACATTTTTCTTATTTGATTTTACTTTTTCTTTCCAAATGAAATTTGACTTACTAACTTTATATGCATAATTTACAGCTTTTACTATCTGCTCAATATCTTCACTCATCCTTTTACTAATTTTTTCGTCATCATACTGAACAATATAATTATTATATTTTGCAAATGTTTTAAGCAAATCTTCTCTATCTATTTCTTGCTTATCTAATAAAATATCAAACAGTTCATTTACAATTTCATTTTCTGGCTTGACCATATCTTCATATAACATGTTCTCCTCAAGTCCATCTAAATTATTTAGTAGTTCCGTTATAAAAGCTTGTCTGTTTTTAAAATACATATCTGTCTCTGGCTTTTCTTGATATGCATTTGCCATATCTTTTATCGTCTCAGACACCATATTTAGCTGATTTATTGTTTCTTTACTTTGTCCTAATCCTCTTTTATTATATTCTGGTAGCATATTATCACTTTTAATAAGCTCTTCTACATTTATTCCTCCCCATTTTGGAATTATAAGTAGCCCTAGTGATGCAACTAATGCTTCTTTGAATACAACCAAATCTGTTGCGGTTCCATTTGATGCATATAACAATATTCCATTTCCAATTAAAAATCCTGCTATTACTCCTATCTTTCCAAATCTATTTAGAACCCCCGAAAGCAATCCCGAAATTGCATATACAGCAATTACTTCTGGTTCATTTTGGGCAATTATTCCAAGTGTTACCCCTATTGTTACACCTGCTGTTGTACCTACTAAAATTCCATTTCTCCAGCCAAGTATCAATACAATTAATATACTCAAAGTCTCTCTAATTGATAACCCTAATATAGAAAAATTTCCAAAAGCCGAAACTGCCACTGAAATTAACAAACTAGCCCCAATAACCTCTTCAATCGAGAACGCTCTTTTCTCTGTTATCTCTTGTATTACCACTAATGAATTGACAAATATCTTATAAAAGACTACCGAAAAAATTGCTAAAGTTATATGTAGCAACATATCTCCTATTGTAAATCTTGTTAAAATCAGTTTTGCTACCATAACTAATAATATACTTACAAATATATGTCCTGATATTTGTATTTGTTCATTTTTGTACTGATCATTTTCTTTAGGAGGCTTTATACATATTAATATTAGTAACATTAATATTATTAATATATAATTAAGTGCACCTATTGTTCCAACACCTATAATATTTCCTATAAGACCTGCAATTACAACCATTATAGCAGGAATTCCTCCTGCTAAACTAGCCGCTACTATTGCTATACTAAATGGTGACACTTCTTGTCCCATCCCTATTGTAGATATCATAAATGCTATTATATATATCATCACATTTTTTACATTTACCAAATTTTTAAGTATTTCTTTACCTGTGTTTTGTTTTGACATCCTTACCACCCCATAACTTCTTCATAATATAGCAATATTTTATTCCTTTTCTTCTGTGTTTTTTGTCTTTTTTAGTACCCTACTATAAAAAAGTTTTTTACATTTTGTGATATTTATCTTTTTTTTTTATTATTTTCCTTTGTTTTGTGTTTTATATTTTATTATAGATTGTCGAAAATTACAAGTTTTTTTTACAAATTATGAAAAAAGAATTACTTAGTAGTAAAGAAGAACATTTTTTATTTTTACACATATAATAAAAAGAAAAAACATAAATTATTTAGAGGTGATACTATGTCTAATAATATGGACGATTTATTTGCTAATGTAAAAAAAATGGTTGATAGTGGGAATATCCCTGATAATATAAAACAAATGATGAATAATTTAAATGTTCCAAACAATACTAGTACAAACCAAAGCAATTCAAATAACAATACAAATACAAATTTTAATAATCCTGATTTAAATGATATATTAAATCAAGTTTCCCCTGAAATGTTAAACAACTTAGGGAATATGTTAAACTCTAACAATCAATCTAATCAAGATTCTTCTCAAAACAATAATTTTAATTTTGATATGAATACAATTATGAAAATGAAATCTATTATGGAAAACATGAATAATAAAAATGATCCTCGTGCCAATTTGCTTTACTCTCTCAAACCATATTTGCGTGATAGCAAAAAAGATAAGCTAGACCAATATGTAAATTTACTTAATGTTTCTAAAATAGCAGAACTTATGAATAAAAAAGATAATGATACTAAATCTTAATATAATATATTATAGTACACTAAGAAAGGAGAACCAAAATGCCTATATTTAGATATTATAATCCATATAGAAGGCCTAACTTTTATAGTTATTATAGGCCAACTTATAATACAAATCCCACTCCTGTTTCTCCTCCTAATAATCCAGTAAATCTTTCAGAAACAAATATATCAAATTCACAAACAGCTAAACAATTACCTGAAGAAAAAAATACCTTAAAACAAGACCGTTCAAAACATGAAGCAAATGATAATGTTTGGTTAGATATATTAGGAATAAAACTATATTTTGACGATGTACTTATTCTTAGCCTTTTATTTTTTCTATATAAAGAAGAGGTAAAAGATGAAGGACTTTTTTTGGCATTAGTGTTACTTCTTATTAGTTAACATCAAAAGGGCAATTTGGGGTCGGTTCCTTTTTTGACTCTTGGGACATCTGGGGTCGGTTCCTTTTTTGCCCTTTTTTCTTAAATACAATAATTATTAATATTAAATATAAACTTTAAATGAAATGACGAATATGATTGGAGAAACTTTAGAACTTCTACGAGATTTTATGGAAAGAGTTCACGAGAGTGGAAGGGTGCCATAAAATAAGTTAGAATTTCTTAAGTTTCGTAATGAATCGAGGAATGTAATGCAAAGTTTATATTTAATATTAATAAATTATCTATGTTATAAAAAAGGGCAAAAAAGGAACCGACCCCAGATGTCCCAAGAGTCAAAAAAGGAACCGACCCCAAATTGTCCTAAGCAAAAAATGAGTCGACTCCAATTTATCTTAATCAATTACAATGTCATCTCCATCTACATAAATATATGCATGTTCATATACTTCTTCTCTGCCAAATTCCTTGACTATATTAGAAATACGTAATTGCACTGCATCAAGAGTACTTGTAGCGATAATCGCTTCTTTATTACCTTTTGCACCTGCATGTGCTAATCCCCTAAGTGTTCCCACAACAATAATATTATCAGCAGCAATAACTTCTGCTCCAGAATTAACATCTCCAATTACAACAATACTACCTTCAACTTCAATCTTTTGGCCTGAACGAAGAGAACCTTTATGAAATGTAGTTTCAGATGTTCCTACATCTTTTTTATAGCTTCTAGTAATACTATGTAGTCCTAAAGTTGTTGGTGTATCAAATTTAACTTCAACATCTATTTGATTTTTTATAACCTGTTTTATTTCTTGCAATTCTCTATTTGTTAAAACTTTTCCTGTAACTCTTATAGGCGTCTTCTCTTCTTGATACATCTTTTTTAACTGTCTTAATTTCTTTATTAATTCTGATATTATTTTTTCTTGTGTAGCATTATCTTCTATCTTAATTAATACTTCATCTGTTCTCAAATTTATACTAACACTATTCATATTAAACATCCTTTCTTCTTGCTTTTGAAAATATGCCTATAAATTCAGCAAAATAAACTTACATATTATCTTATTTGCTCTACAAATGGTGTAGCCATTATACTTTCATTTATTTCTGTTGATTCATTCATTCCTAAATATTGTGTAAGAACATCTCTTGCAACTTCTGCCGCATAATTTCCATGTCCGCCATTTTCTATCATTACTACAACTGCCACTTCTGGTTTATCAAATGGTGCAAAACATACAAACCACGCATTTACAATATCATTGCCATTTTTATCTTTTCCCGCTTCTGCTGATCCAGTCTTTCCAGCTACTTCAACATTAAAATTTTTAAAAATATTGTAAGCTGTACCACCAGCTTCACTTGCTGCCATTCTCATTCCTTCTTTAGCAACTGCTATGCTTTCTGAATTAATTGCTATTCCATCATCAGTATCTTCATTCCCTAATTTTTCGTTAGCATAATTTTCTACCTCTTCTTTTGGTACTTCTGAGCCATCTGGTTTTAAAACAGATTTTATGATTGTTGGTTTTACAACTGTCCCTCCATTTGCTATTGATGAAATATATTTTGCAATCTGCATAGGTGTAAAATTGTTATCTCCCTGTCCTATTGCAGCATTTAAAGTATCTCCAGGTCCCATTCTAGCACCATTTCTTATTTTAGAATATGTGTCTTTAGATGCAACTGCTCCAGCTTTTTCATTTGGTAATTCTATTCCCGTTTTTTTGCCTAATCCAAAATGTAATGCATATTTTGATAGATTGTCTATTCCCATTCTATCTCCTGTCTCATAAAAGAAATAATTACAAGAATGTTGCAATGCCTGCGTCACATTTTGATATCCATGTCCTCTGTGATAACTCGTATAATACCAACATTTCCACTCACTATTATATTTTTTATATATTCCAGTGTCATTTATTCTCTCTTTTGTTGTTATTGTTCCTGTTTCCAATCCTGCGATTGCTGTAACCATTTTGAATGTTGAACCTGGTTCATATGTAGACTGAATAGCTTTATTTAATTGTGGATGTCTTGCATCATCTCTTAAATATGTCCAATGTTCTTGTGATATTCCTCCAACAAACCATTGAGGCTCATAAGTTGGGTAACTAGCTGTAGCAAGAACCTCTCCTGTATTTACATTCATTACAACTGCCGCACCACCTTGTGCATCATAAGTTTGACTAAAGCCTCCGCTTTTTATTTTATTTATACAATTTTCCAAAGCTGTTTCTGTTACTTGTTGTAAATTAGAATCTATTGTAAGAACCACATCACTTCCTGCGGTTGCATTTTGTGAAACATATTCACCTGTAATTGTGCCATCAACAGACATTTCAATTTGTTTTTTACCATCATTTCCCTTTAGATATTTCTCGAAAACATACTCTACACCAGTTTTTCCAATTATGTCATCAATATCATAAAGTTCTTTCTTCTCATTATACTCTTCTTCTTTTATCTTTCCTGTATATCCTACTACATGTGCTGCTAAACTTCCTGTTAAATATGTTCTACTAGCTTTTGTAGAAATACTTATTCCTGGAAAATCACTATTCCTCTCACTAATTTGAGCAACAACCTCTTCATTTACATTAGTAGCAATAGTTATTGACTTTGTTGCACTATATCCTGTTGTTGTAATTATATATCTCATCAAAATTATTTTTCTAATATCTTCAATATTCTCACTTTTAACTTCATATTTATCTTTAAATTTATAAAAAGCTTCTTCTGCAGTTGCATTTTCTTCAATTTTATATTTTTTCTTCCATGCAGCAAGTTCTTCGTTATTAATAGTAAATTCAAATGGATTTATTTTTATTGGAAATGTATCAGAATATCCAATTTGATACTTCTCCAATAAATCAGCCAAATTTAATAGTGATTTATTTAATTCATCATTTGATATATTCGTTTTATATATTTCTATATTATTTTCTGTCTTTACTCCTGCAAATTCATTACCTGATCTATCCAAAACAGAACCTCTTGCAGCTTTTATCGTTGTCGCTCTTGATAGTCTTGTATTGGACTGTTCCCTATAGCTTTCCCCATTAACTATTTGAAGATTAAATAATTGAACAATTAATACTATACCTATTAAATATGCTATAACGGTTATTATATTAAATCTAAAATTTATCTGTTCATTTTCTGGTTCTTTATCCCATGACGTCTCCTTGTCAAAACTAATTTTATTGTTCAACTTTTCACCAACTTTCTATATCAACTAAAAATACCTTGTCAAAATTTTATCTCCTTTTATTTCATCTTCAATTTCATATCCTGTATTTCTCATTAATGGATATAATATAATTATCAGTAATATATTATAAATTACTTCCACTACTAATATTTTCACAAAATTTAGTATTTCAATATTTATTCCTAATATCATATATTGCATAAAATATAATGCTACCTCATAAATTATAGTACATGATACCCCCATCAGTAAAACTGTTATTCTGTTATCTTTTGAAAGAGTTTTATCAAACATTCCACTTATTAAACCTATTAATGCAAGAGCAATAGATGTTAAACCTAAACTTTTTCCAATCCACATATCTAAAAATATTCCATATATTATACCATAAATAACCCCCATTGCTCGTCCAGTATATAATCCAATATACAGCATTAAAATAACAAATATGTTAGGCATTATTCCAGCAATAGTAAAATGACTAAAAAAAATTGTCTGCAAAAGATATATTACTATAAATGTAATTATTAATAAAATATGTATTAGAATTTTTTTCATTTAATTTTCCCTTTCTAAATAGTGTATTTATCTAAATCACATTACTGGTTTGTAATAACAAGTACTGTCTCAAGTTTTTCAAAATCTACGGCAGTCTCTATAATTGCATAAGAATCTGTTTTATTTGACCCCTCATTTACTTTTTTTATTTTTCCAACATGTATACCCTTTATATAAATTCCTCCAAGTCCTGAGGTTTCAACACTATCTCCTTGTATAATTCTAGCATTAGTTTCAATATTTGAAGCACTTAATATAGACTTATTTTCAATAGTGCCTTTACATATCATTGTATCTCTTGTAGTACTTGCCAAACAACTTGTAGCACTTGCACTATCTACTATTGTTTGAATTTTTGATGTCTTATTTGTTGTTGACACTACATATCCAACAAGTCCTTCATCAGCAATTACTGTCATCTTTTCTTTTACTCCATTATCACTTCCAATATTTATTACAAGCGTTTTTGAATAATTGCTTATATCCCTAGAAATTATCGTCCCTGGTACTGTTGTATATTGTCCATATTTTTCAGCCAAATTAAGCTCTTGTTTTAGCTGTTCATTTTCATTTTTAATTATTTCATATTCTCTTAATTTTTGTTCCAATTCGCTCTTAGCTTGTTTTAAAGATTCATTTTCTGTTTTCAATTCATTTACATTCGCAAAAAACTTATCATTATTATTAATTTTATTTTTCAAGTATGTTAAGCTATTTTCAATAGGCATTACTACTTTACTTGCAATATTTTCAATTATCGATATATTTTCTGAATTTGTATTTGAAAATATTACCAATATTATTAATATTATAATAGTAATAATTATACCAATAATTCCACTCTTTTTATCTTTTTCCATACATTATCTTCTCTTTCTTGAATTTAACAAAATAGTTTTTAATTTTTCTAAATCCTGCAATGTTTTCTCTGTTCCTTTTACAACACAATCTAATGGTTCTTCTATAACATATACTGGCATTCCTGTTTCTGAACTTATTAATTTGTCCAAATTTTGAATCAATGCCCCTCCGCCAGATAATACAATTCCTTTTTCCATAATATCAGAAGCAAGTTCTGGTGGTGTCTTCTCTAATGTAATCTTAACTACTTCTACAATTTTATCAATAGACTCTTTCATTGCTTTTTCAACTTGGTTTGATGTAATTACTTCTGTTCTAGGAAGACCATCATTCAAATCTCTTCCCTTTATTTCCATTGTCATTTGTGACATTAATGGCATTGCACAACCTATTTCCTTTTTTATTTGTTCTGCTGTTGCCTCTCCAATCGCAAGGTTCAATTCTTTTTTTATATAATTTACTATATCTTCATCTAATTCGTCACCAGCTACCCTTATAGAATTACTGATTACAATACCTCCTAAAGATATTACTGCAACTTCTGTTGTTCCCCCTCCAATATCAACAATAATATTTCCACTTGGTTCTTCTATTTCAATGCCAGCACCTATTGCGGCAGCCATGGGCTCTTCTATCAAATATACTTCTCTTGCTCCCGCACGCATTATAGCCTCTTCCACAGCCCTTTCCTCAACTTCTGTTATTCCTGATGGCACACCTACTAACACTCTTGGTCTAACAGCATTATACCTTTTGCATACTCTTTCTAACAAATTTTTTAATAACAATTTCGTGGCTGTAAAATCCGCTATTACTCCATCCTTTAATGGCTTTATTGCATTTATCTCCTTTGGTGTTCTTCCTAGCATCTCTTTTGCTTCAAATCCTGTTGCAATTATTCCACCAGTTTTTGCATTTACTGAAATTACAGATGGTTCTCTTAATACTATTCCTTTTCCTTTTATTGTTACTAATATATTTGCTGTTCCTAAATCAATTCCTATATCTTTAGATTTGAATGACAAAAAACTCATTTTATTTCTTTCCTTTCATCTCGCAATTACTATTTTTGCTCATCTATACTTTTTATTTTTGCTCTTTCCGAAAAAATACTTACATAATTTCTATTCCCAATGACAATATGGTCTAATAACTGTATCCCTAATATATTAGACGCTTGTTCAACATTTTGAGTAAAAACAATATCTTGTTTGCTTGGTGTTGGATCTCCCGTTGGATGATTATGTATCAAAATTATCTTTGCTGCTTCTATTTTTACTGCTTCATTTAATATTGCACTCATAGTTGCTTTCGCAAAATTTCCTCCACCCTTTGCAACATCTCGTATTTTAAGCAATTTATTCCTATTGTTTAACAGGGCAACTTTTAATATCTCTTGTTTTTCAAATCTCATTTTCTCTATTAGTATCTCAGCAATGTCTTTTGGAGCTAAAATCTCTTTCTCTTTGTAATTTGATATTAGATTGATTCTTGTCGCTAATTCACATACTGCTTTCAGCTGTATTGCCTTAACTTTTCCTATTCCTTTTATTTTCATAAACTCTTCTACTGTTAACTCCATTAAAAACTTTAGGTTATCATCTTTTTCAGTATTAAGTTTTAGGATTTGTTGAGCTAGCCCCACTGCTGTTTCGTCTTTTGTTCCTGTTTTAATTATTATCGCTAATAACTCTGCATTTGTTAAAATTTCTGCGCCATATTGTTCTAGTTTTTCATATGGTCTTTCTGTTTCTGGTAATTCTTTCATTTTTATTGGCATATTTCAATTTCCTTTCTCTTTAATTATTCAAAATTGAAAGGTCCCCTATACCATGTTATTATTATATATTGTATTTGCTATTTTTTCAAGTATTATTTTAAGTTTCAAAATTTTTTTACCAAAAATTGTTCCTTTAAATATAATAATAATAGTAGTATAATATATTTAAAGTAATTGCGGAGGTTTTAAATGAAATTCGAAAAAATAACAGATATTAAAATAAAAATTATTCTTTCCCTACAAGATATGGAGTCAAATAATGTTTCTGCCGAAAACATTTTTTCTAATTCCATATCTTCTCAAAAATTATTGCAAGATATATTAAATAGAGCACAAAAAGAGATTGGCTTTGAAACTGGTGATTCAAAGCTATTAGTAGAAGCTATCATGTCATCTGAACAGGAATGTACTTTTACAATAACAAAACTAGATGAACAAAAAATAACTTTAGAAAATATCAATAGCTCTTTCATTTTTAAATTTGACACTTTTGATGATTTTATATCTTTGTGCACTTTTTTTAATAACTTTGATTTTTTACTTTTAAAAGATATCTCAAAGAACTTTTCTTTGATTTATTACAACAATACATATTTTTTAAAGTTAATAAACGCAAAAAATAATTTTATTACAATTAATTACCTCAAAACTTTCTTTAATGAATTTGGTAAAGATGTTTCTTTATCTAGTAATATTGATGGACTTTTAAATGAGTATGGAAAAATTATTTTCTCCAAAAACGCTATTATTAAATGCATAAATTTCTTTTGCAAAAACAAAAAAGCTTAGTCTAATTTATAGTTCTAAGCTTTTTATAAATTTTAAGTTTATTTTTTCAAATATTATTTTAATATAAATAATTTTGAGGATTATATGCTACACCATTTACTCTAATTTCTAAATGTAGATGAGGTCCTGAACTATTTCCCGTACTTCCTACTTCTGCAATAGCTTGTCCTTGTTCAATATGTGTTCCTGCACTATAATATAATTTACTACAATGCCCATAATATGTTTCTATACCATTCCCATGTGAAATTACCATTAAATATCCGTATGATCCCTTTGGTCCTGAAAATGTTACGGTTCCAGAAGCTGCAGCCTTTATTACTGTTCCCCTAGGTGCTGCTACATCTAATCCTGTATGATCACTAACTCTTCTACTACTTTTAGCTCCAAATCGAGATGTAATAGTTCCTGAAATTGGTTTTATTAAATTCAAACTTATAGGAGTTTTTTGGTATGATACATTTGTTGATGTATTTACCTTTCCCGTTACAACTGGCTTAGGAGTTTGCACTACAACTTTTTGTTGATATAAAGCTGCAACAGTTGCCTCTTCCTCAGCAAAATCTTTTAATTCAGTATCATACATTTCTAATATTGATATCTCATCAATATTATTACTTTCCTTTTCTCTTAATTTAGTAACAATTTCTTCAGCTTGTGAAAAGTCTTTAATGTATGCTTTTTCTTCTTCTCCTTCTAATATTGCATAATATTTATAATAAACAACACCAGATTCTTTAACTTTCTCAAAAATTTCATCGTCATTTGTCACTATGTTTCTTTTTAATAGGCACATTTTATATTCTGGTAAATTATCTACTTGAACAAATGCTATATTGCTATTGTCTCCATCTTCTCCTTTTTCCATATATTTATTTATTCTTGATTGTAATTTACTTTTATCTTTACTATATCCTACTGCTTCCCCATTTATCGTTACGCCATATATTGGTTTAAAAAGCAATGCTACAGCACATATTATTAAAAATATTGAAACAGCTATAAGTATTGTAAGTTTAATTGACTTTCTTGCAAATACCAATATTTTTTTAATCATTATACTCTCCCTTGTATATATTTTTTAAAATTGTATAATAATTTGGTATATTTTATCAATTTTCTTATCGGATAATTTCGTTCTAATTCTCTCACTTTTCCTTACATTTTCTCATTTTTTCTCTTTAAATTAAAAAAAGAATCTGCGATTGCGGATTCTTTTTGATTTAAAACTACCCTTGTTGCAACTCTGTTTTTACAGTTTCAACTTCTGTCATAGAAGCTTTTTGAGATGGCTTATAATATCCTTTAACATTTGCAACTTTAAATAACTCATATTGGAAACTTTCATCATTATTTCTTATTTGTTGAAATGTTTGTCTTAATTGCATATTCTCTGATTCAGAAATTGCTGTTTGATATGCAGTTAAATCTGCCTTTACATTCCCTAAAATGTCATTTACCATTGTTTTTTCATCCATTTTTAATCTTCCTTTCTCTGTACAACTAATTATTTAAAAAACTCATCAGCTTTTGTTTTGTATTTAGAGCATCTTGTGCTGATTTTGTAAACATCTGCTTTATTTGTGCATCTTGTACCTGTGATGAATATGTGTTCAATTTTTGATATGCTGTTTCATGTGCTCCAATTAAATGTCTTAAATGTTGTAACTCAACTTGAGTTAAATCTGCCATAAAAATCACCCTTCCTAATAAATTTGTATTAATATTATGTGCAGATTTATCCATTCTATACACTCGAAAGATTAAATCATTTGTTTTATTTTATCTCTGTAATAATAAAGGAATTCCATAGTTGTTGGTATGCCTGTCTCATAATTAACTCTAGCAGTATAATATTTTGTTAATTCTTCAATAGGTGATGTTCTCCAAGCATGATAAATCGCATTTTGTATGCCATTAGTAACTGTTGTTGCAGACTTTTTATGTATTGACGTCAAATATTTGATGACATTTACATCACTATCTTCATTTTGAATCAAATATAAAATTGCATCATGTATATATTTTCTGCCTTTAAGATTTGAAGTTATGCCTATAAGTCCCAATTCGTGATTAATACAATCAGAAATTTTATCTTTGTTCTCCTTTAAAATATCTTCAACAGAACTTGCAGACCTTTCTATTGGAATTTTTCTTAGATTTATAAAGTGATTTAACACTAAATTACATGAATATTGTGGATGGTCTTTATATAATATCAAATCCACTCCACTTCTATGTAATATTTCATACGTCCTTTTTGAATTAACATGTGTTGTTACTATAACTATCGGTTCATAATTCAATTTTAGTCTTTTCAAATTTGATAAGAAATCCAAAGAATCTGTATTTCCAGTTGTACTATTATTCAGTTCTAAATCTAGTACAATTCCCTCTGGACCTTTTGTTTGTACATATCTTAGACCATCTACATCTGAATCTGTTACTGCGACTAATTCTACATCTTTTCTACTTTTGACGCAATTTATAAAATTATTGCAATCATTAATGTCATCTTCTATGAGCAAAATTTTCATAGGCTTTGATTCCATATTTCTCTCTCCTTTCTTATCTCGAACATTAATGATATCATAAATACTTTTAAAATACTATATTTAACAACACACACCATTTATGTGTGTTATTTTCCCTTTAATTATTCTTACACGAAATTTTATAATATTTCTAAATTAGCAAATCTTGCCATCAAACGTTTGTGACCAACTTTGTCAAAATTAATATCAACTTTTAAATCATTTCCCTCAGGTTCTACATAATTTATTATTCCTTCTCCAAATTTTTTATGATATACTCTTGTGCCTGATTGATATACAGAAAAATCTATATTTTGTGGTTGTGTTTTTTTGTTTAAATTGTTTAAAAAACTTTCTGCTGTTCTAAAAGCATATTCCGTAACCTCTCCCATCTTCTTTTGAACTCCTGAAGCAACTGTTGCATATTGAGGCTCTCTCGTTTTATATGTCTTTATATCTCCATTATTTCTATTTCCGTAACTCCATGTATAATTGCTATCTCCAAATATATTACCTTTTTTAGGAATATTTACACCTAAATCTTCATATCCATCCAATAATTCCTTTGGGATTTCTTGTAAAAATCTTGACGGAGGATTATGTGTTGTAGATCCAAAAGTTGTACGTTGTTTACTATTTGTCAAAAATAAATTTTCTTTTGCTCTTGTTACCCCAACATAACATAATCGCCTTTCTTCTTCTAATTCTTTTTGTTCTCCTATTGACTTATACCCTGGAAATATTCCCTCTTCCATTCCAATTAAAAAGACTACTGGAAATTCCAGACCTTTGGCACTATGTAGTGTCATCAATGTTACTGATTCTTCCGTTTCTTCCATATTATCTAAATCGCTTGATAATGTTATTCCCTCTAAAAAGTCACTTAATCCATTGTCTGCTGATTCCTCTTCAAATTCAACTGCAACATTCAAGAATTCCTCTAAGTTGGCAATTCTATTTTCTGCTTCAACAGTATTTTCATTTTCCAGTGCTCTTGTATATCCTGTATCTTTTAAAATCTTTTTTACCAATTCAGAAATAGTAAGGTCATCTTTCTTAAAAATAATTGAATCTATGCAATCTATGAATTCCCTAGAGTTTAAATACACCCTATTCAAACCATAAGTGTCTGCATGTTTTATTACTTCATACATTGATACACTATTTTCTGTTGCAATTTGTGCTATTTTATCTAAGCTTGTTTTTCCAATTCCTCTCTTAGGTTCATTTATAACTCTATTTAAACTTAAATTATCTGATGGATTCTGCACTAATCTTAAATACGAAATAATATCCTTAATTTCTTTTCTCTCATAGAATTTTAATCCACCAACAATTTTATACGGAATAGACTCTCTTCTCAATATCTCTTCTATAGCTCTTGATTGTGTATTCATTCTATATAACACTGCAAAATCTGAATATTTATATTTTTCTTCTCTTATTAAATGTTCTATTTGTTCAGCAACATACCTTCCTTCGTCATATTCATTATCAGCGGAAAATATTTTAGGCAAATTTCCAATTTCATTTTCTGTCCAAAGCTTTTTATCATATTTAACTTCATTATTCTTTATTACTGCATTTGCAACTTTCAAAATATTTCCAGTACATCTATAATTTTGCTCCAGCTTTATAATTTTAGTTCCTGGGAAATCCCTTTCAAAATTTAAAATATTTGAAATATCTGCCCCCCTAAAACTATATATACCTTGATCATTATCTCCAACAGCTGTAATATTTCCATATTTTGATGCTAACAATGTTATTAATGTAAACTGAGATTTATTTGTATCTTGATATTCATCAACCAAAATATATTTAAACTTATTTGAATAATACTCTAATACATCTGGATTTTCCATAAATATCTTTATTGTATAATTTATTATATCATCAAAATCGATTGCATTATTTTCCTTTAATCTTTTTTGATATCTCTCATATACTTCTGCAATTCTTTCTTTTCTAAAATCCCCATGTGCTTTTACAGAATAGCTGTCTGGCTCCAACATCTCATTTTTGGCATTACTTATTTCTGAAATCACAGCTCTATCACTAAATAATTTTTCGTCTAACTGTAAATCTTTTAATATTTGTTTAATCATTGTTTTTTGATCAGATGTATCAAAAATTATAAATGATGAATCAAATCCTATTCTATCTATAAATTTTCTTAATATTCTAACACATATTGAATGAAATGTGCCTATCCACATATCTTTTGCAGCATCTCCCACTAGCAACTCTATTCTTTCCTTCATTTCTTTTGCCGCTTTATTTGTAAAAGTTATCGCTAAAATGTTCCAAGGTAAAACATTATTATTACTCATTAAATATGCTATTTTATGTGTTAGTACCTTTGTTTTTCCACTTCCAGCTCCTGCAATTACTAAACATGGTCCTTCCGTATTTGTCACTGCTTCATATTGTTTATTATTTAATCCTTTTAGTATATCTTCCATCTATTCCTCCTTCTTGCCAGTTTAGTCACCATTGTTGTTGACTTTTTTAGCATGCATTTTCTTTCAAAAACCTGTTTGCATATTACCATATTTTTTTTATTTTTGCAATAAAATTCATAAAACTAATATTTTTATTTTTGCAATCATGCAAAACACACATCATTTATTGTATTTTTTCACTTTTTATGTTATAATAATATTGCAATTTAGTTGCAATAATCTATTTGTTTTTATTAAAGGAGGAAAAAATATTAGTTACATTAAAAGAGGGCTTTTAGTTTTGTTAACATTGATAATGTTAACATTATGCCCTACTAAGGTTGAGGGGATTAGCATTAGAGAAATCAACATTAATTGTACCTCATCATCTGCCAAGGTTTCTACAGCCTCACAAGTTGAAGAAATCCTAGATATCTACGAGGCTGTACACCAAACAGCAAAAAAAGAAGAAAAACAGAAAACAAAAAAGAAAAAGAAAAAATCTTCTTATTCAAAAGAAGATTTGGCATTATTAGCCCGGCTAATTAATGCCGAAAACGGCACCGAACTCCCCAACGAGTGGATGACAAACGCCCTGGAGTTGTACACTGGTCAAGTCGTGTTAAATCGACTTAAGCGGCAGTACAGAGGTGCAAAAACACTGGAGCAAGTAGTATACTGCCCAGGACAGTATACTAGTACTGAGAACTCTTGCTGGGATAACCCAGTAACTAAGCGTTCAAAAAAGAACGCAAAAGTCTTGCTTCAGGGAACTTCCTACTCAGAGAAGTTCCAGATTGCCAAAATGCCTGATAATGTAATTTACCAGGCTGCCTATCCGCAAGGATCAGGCATTTGGCTAGAATTGAATGGAGTCTACTTTTGTTACGAATAACAAAAGTAGATTCAAAAAACAAATAGATTATAAAAGCAGAGAGAATAATTTCCCTCTGCTTTCTATTTATATCTAACTAATCCTCTTCGCCTTTTAATTTTTCGGCCCTATCTGCTGCAATTAAATTATCAATCATATCATCCAAATCTCCATTTAAGAAGTTCTCCATTTGGAATATGCTCATTCCAATTCTATGATCAGTTATACGTCCTTGCGGATAATTATATGTACGTATTTTTTCACTTCTATCTCCACTACCAACTTGCGTTTTTCTTGCATTTGCTATCTCTGAATCTTGTTTTTCTTTCTCAATATTATATAATCTTGAACGAAGCATTTTCATAGCATATTCCCTGTTTTGTAATTGTGAACGTTCTGTCTGACATTCTACAACTATTCCAGATGGTTCATGTATAAGTCTTACTGCTGATGATGTTTTATTAATATGTTGTCCTCCAGCACCTGAAGCCCTAAATACTTCCATTTTTATATCTGCAGGATTAATTTCAATCTCAACATCTTCAACGACAGGAAGTACTGCAACTGTTGCTGTTGAAGTATGTATTCTACCACTACTCTCAGTATCTGGAACTCTTTGAACCCTATGTACACCACTTTCAAATTTAAGTCTGCTATATGCACCCTTTCCTGTAACCATAAACGATATTTCTTTATATCCACCAAGTTCTGTTGCATTTTCATTTAATATATCGATCTTCCAATGTTTTCTTTCTGCATACATTGTATACATTCTAAATAATGTTCCCGCAAATAGTGCAGCCTCTTCTCCTCCTGCACCACCACGAATTTCACAAATAATATTTTTATCATCATTTGGATCTTTTGGTATCAATAATACTTTTAATTTCTCTTCAATATGTGGAAGTTTTTCTTTAGCTTCATAAAAATCAACTTCAGCTAATTCCCTTAGTTCTTTATCTTCCATCATTTCTTTAGCATCTTCCATTCTCTGCTTTTCTTTTTTATATTCTCTATATTTTTGAACTACTTCTTCTATTGAACTATGTTCCTTTATTAATTTTTGCCATTCAGTTTGATTTGCAATTATTTCTGGATCACTTATCATCTTTGTTAATTCTTCATATCTCGCTTCTACTGCTTCTAATTTGTCAAACATAAATATTCTCCTTTTTATTTAAAATTCGTTTATATTGTACCATATATTGCCACATTTTTCAAGTAGTATATTTATATGTTACAAGATAATATTTAATTAATTTTTTACAAGAAAGACTTGAAATATAAGCTTTGAATGAAGTGACGAATGTGCATGGAGAAATTTTAGAAATTCTACGTAGCTTTATGGAAAGAGTTCACGAGAGTGGAAGGGTGCCATAAAACAAGTTAGAATTTCTTAAATTTCGTAATAAACCGAGGAATGTAATGAAAAGCTTATATTTCAAGTCTTTCTTTGTATTAATTTAAACCAAACCATTATCCTGTAATATTTATATCTCAATAAAATTAAAATTCATATTTTCCTTATTTAAAATATTTGTTTCTCTATCTGTACAAGTAAAAATAATTATTTGTCTATCATTAAATTCTTCCAATAAATATAACAATATATTTTTTAGTCTTTCATTATCATAATACGCAAATGCTTCATCCAAAATAATCGGTACTTTCTCATTAGAAATTTCATCAAGCATAGCTAATCTTAAAGATAAATATAATTGGTCTATTGTTCCAATGCTTAATCTTTCTGCTGGTATGTAATTACCATTTTCTAATTCTACTATCAGACCTTGTTCATCATTAAATGTAAGCTTACAATATTTTCCTTTAGTTATTGTTTCAATATTACTTGACAATTTCTTTGTAAATACTGGACTTACACTATTTTTCATATTATCATATGCTCTTGATAATAGTTTTTTTACAAGCTCAATACTATCATTTGTTTTTCTTAAATTACTATATTGTTCATTTAATGAATATAGCTCCTCTTCCATACTGGATAGATTTTCCAATTCAGGTTCTATATTTTCTTTCCTCAATTCCAATTTATTAATTTCTATTTTTAAATTTGAAATTTCGTTTTCTAATAAATTAATATCATAATTAATATTATCTTTTTTTAACAAATAATCAATTTCATTTTTATCAATATTTTTTTCATATTTTTTTATTAAATTATTTTTTTCTAAATCACTTTTAAAATTATTATCTGATTTTATTTTATTTATTTCATTTAATAATTGTTCTATATTATTTTTATAAATATTAATTTCATTTTCTAAATTATTTTTTTCATTATTTATTTTTTCAAAATTATTTTTATTATTTTTTTCTAATATTTTTATTTTTTTATTTAATTTATTTTTAGAAAATATATAAAAAATCAAAAACGTTGGTACTGTAAGAAGAAAAATATATCTAATTATTTTATTTTCTATTAATTTTGGAATAAATAAAATCCATAATATATTTATTATAATTAATAAAATAAAAAATAAATTTAATTTTTTATTTAATTTATTTTTTTCATATTTTCCATCAATATTATTCTGGTAATTTTTTTCTTCAATTATTTTATTATTTATTTTTTCTAAATTATTTTTTATTATATTTATTTTATTTTTATTTTCTTCAACTATTTTTTCTTTTATTTTTATTTTTTCATTTTCTAAATTATTTTTTTCATTATTTATTTTTATTTCTTTTAATAATTCATTTTTTATTTCCTTTTCTTTTAAATTATTTTTTAAACTATTTTTTTCATCTTCTATTTCATATTGAATATTTTCATATTTTTTTAATTCATTTATTTTTTCTTCAATATTATAAATATTTTTTTTAATAATATTTATTGGTTTTTCTCTGCTTCTTTCTGTTCCAATTTTATCAAGTTGCATTTTATTAAGTTTATCAACAGCTTTTTTATATGAAATATTATCCTCCCCTGTTTCTAATAAATTCGATATTTTTTGAATTAATATATTTTGTTCATTTTTTCCAATCTTAACTTCTTGCTGCATTGCAACAGATGTAGCCAAAAACATATCTTCACTAATTTGAGTTTGTTCATAAAAAAATTCACTACCTTTATTTTTATCTATATTAAATTCTTTTACAATGTCTTCACCTTTTTCGTTAAATATATTTGGATTTTTTTTATTAAATTCTCTATATATTTCATATTTATTTCTATTATCTAATTCATATGTTAATTTTCCAGAATATTCTTCTGAATCCCATGGTTTATATTTTTCAAAATCAGAAATATCTCTTCCTTTTTTATTTCTTGATGCACCATAAAAAATATTTAAAATAAATTTTAATAGTGTAGATTTTCCACTCTCATTTTTTCCATAAATAATATTCAAATTGCTTTCCAAATTAATTTCTTTATTTTTTAATTTGCCATATGAATTTATTTTTATTTTATTTATTTTCAAATAAATCCCTCCATTAATTATTCTAATATCTCCATGCCAATTTCCAATGCTTGTTCAATTATTTCATCATCATAATTTTTATTTTTAATTTCTTCTAATATTTCTTTTGCAAATAATCCTCTCAATGTATTTTCATTTGATATTTCTTCTATATTATAATTTGGTTTTGTTTTATTTTTTATTTTTATTATTTTTTCATTTAAATCATATCTATATAAATTATAAATATTTATTTCAAAATTTCTCTTTCCAATTAATATTATTTTATATAGTTTATTTTTTTCTATTTTTATTTCATTTATTTTTTCAATTAATTCTTCTTCTGAATTTATTTCTGTACAATCTAATTCCAGTTCTGCAAATTCTGTTTCGTCTAATTTAATAAATTCTAATTTATTTTCTGTTTTATTAATTTCACCAACAACCATTCCATGTTTGCCTAATTCATCAAAACCTAATGATACTGCTGAACCAGGATAAATAATATTTCCATTTTCTTCGAAATTATTTTTATGTATATGTCCTAATGCAATATAATTAAATCCCTTTTGTTTCAACATTGTTGCAGACATTGGATTGTATTGCATATCTATTGATGTTGATCCATTCAAAGTTCCATGTATTATTAATATATTTATTTTTTCTGGATTTTCAATTTTTAAATTCTCAATATTTGAATTAGAGCAATAAAAATCATTAAATCCAAATCCATATATATCTACATCTTCCAATTCTATTTTCTTTATTTCATTATTAAATATATATACATTTTTATTCCAATTAAATGTTGAATAATATGATTTTTTCAAAATTGGATCATGATTACCTGGTGATATAAATATTTTTGTATTTTCTATTTCTTTAAACAAATTATTTATATATTCTATTGTTGATTTTCGTACATGTTGATGTTCATACAAATCTCCTGATATAAATAAATATTCTATTTTATTTTCTTTTATATATTCTATTATTTTCTTAAATATTTTTCTTTGTTCTATTCTTCGTTGTTCTCCCAAATTTCCTTTATCTGATAGTGCTATAAATGGAGAATCAAAATGCATATCTGCTATATGTACAAATTTCATAATTAGTTCCTTCCTTTCTTGCTCTACTATTTTATATTATTTTTAATTTTTTGGCAATACTTTTAACGAATATTTTTTCGGTTTTGTACTTGTTTATATTGTTAAAAAAATAACCAGAAATTAATAAAATTTTCTAGCTATTTTTATTATCTAATTATCTATAACATCAGACAAATTATAAAATAAATGACTTAACTCAATTTTCTTATCACCACATTTATATTTATTCCTATATAAATAATATTCTTCTTTTTCCTTTTTTAATCTCTCCAATTTTTCACAAATATGTATATTTTCTATTTTGCTTTGTATCTCATTTATTCTAGCAGTATTTATTTCTATATCTATATTTTTAACAACAAATCCTAACATAATATTTTTCTTATTATATGATGAATATTTGGGTTTATTTAAAATAAATCTGCAAATACCTTCTGTAATAAATTTCCTATTTAATGTACTTGAACCATCTATTCTTTTACACTCTATTATATAATAATCTTTTGGATTTATAATAGTATTTATACTATATACTTTTATATCAACTCTTCCAATATACTCTTCACTTGTTAAATCATATCCTTCAGCCACTTCAGCATCAAATAATAAATATAAATCATCAAAATACTTTTCTTTAAATTGTTCATTTTTTAAATAATGTTCAAGTAAATGTGTCCTTATTTTTTCTTCATCATTTTTTATATTTTTATTTTCAGCCAATAAATTTTCTCTCATTTTCTCTAATGAAATAAAAATAAAATTTATCATATCCTCATATATATTATTTTTAGCAATTTGATTTAATTGTTGATTTTTAAAACCTCCCATTATGAATCGCCTCCGTTTCCCGAAAGCATCTCATCTATAGTTTCTGCTAAATCTATCTTAGCCATAGCAGGGTGCCAATTTTTAAACTCATTTGTTTTTATAATAAAAAGTGAATTTTCTTCAAAATTAATAACATTTTTTATTTGATAAAATATATCTGTATGTTTACTTATCATAAATCTTGTTAATAATTCTTTATTATTATCAATATCATTTTGTATTTCTATTATTTCATCTTTTTTATTATCACTAATTATTAATTCAAAAATAGAATATATTCCTTTTACCCTTGGATATAAAACTATTTTTATATATTTATTTGATTTATTAAAAATATGTTTAAAATATGTTTGGAAATAACTTGCATATTTTTCCATTTCTTCTGGCGTTACTGTTCTTGTCATCATATTTTTTCTACTATTTATCAAAGGTATTTGAATATTTAAAGCATAATCAATAAATTCATTATTTTCTAAATTAAATTTTTGTAAAATAATATTGTCCAATTCTTCTATCATTTCATCTTCATTCGTTACATTAGTAAGTTTATCTTTTTGTTTTTCTTCTTGTATTTGTTCTACTTTTTCGGCAATATTTATATCATAAATATATGGAAACTTATCTATTTCATCCATAAATCTTTGTTCTCTCTCTATACCTATTGATGAACCTAACATTAAGTTTAAATATGCATATAATGATGAATTTAATAAACCTGTTACATTAAGCAATTCATCTCTATCATTAATTTTGCCTTTAATTCCACATATTCCGTCTTTATATAGCATTTTCTCTTCCGTATATGCTGCTCTCATTTTATAATTTAAAGTATCCACACCTTTTTTTAATAAGCAATATGGTGGTTCAAATTGTTCTTGTGACCTTACTCTATGTATTTCTTTTTTATTAAATATTTGCATATTACTTGTATCTATTTTAAAAGCATCAATTTCATTATTAGAATCCAATATTTTCATTCCAATAAAATGTGTACTATCTTTTTTCTCTTTTTCTTTACTATTTATTGCAATTCCTGTTTTTTCTATAAATCTTTTATTTTTTATCATATCTCCAAAAGTATTGTAATGTTCTTTTAAGTCTTGAATTATTTTTATATCATAATTTGTACCATATAATATTGTTTTCCATGCCCAATCATTTTTTAATAAAAATTCCTGTGCAACATATTTTATATCATTTTTTTCTACTGCTATTATATTAAATAATTCAAAAAATATATTAGGTTTAAAACTTATATATTTTATATTATTTTTTATATATTCAGTATTATCCTTTTTAAAAATTATAACACTTGCTGGTGCAATAGCATTTTTGAATATTAATTTTCTTACAGCAGACATTTCTATTATTTTCTCTATTTTTGTTTCTTCTAATAAAATTTTTCTTGTTTCTACTGCTGGAGACAAAGTCTTATACCATAAACTAGATGGAATTACTAAACAACATCTTGTATTAGTGCTACATAACTCCTTTACTTTAAAAATAAAGCTTCTGCTTATTTCTTTATTTAACACTGGTAGATTTTTTTCTTTACAATATTCTATATGTTTTCCTTGCAATGCTCCCCATGGTGGATTTCCAATAATTAAATCAAATTTTTTATCAGATAATTTTTCATCAATTTCTTTATCAAAAAAATCAGATACTAACAAATTGTTTCTTAAATCTGGGAATTTATAACCTTGTAATGTTTTTGGATTTTTATAATCCATAATTGTCAAATATAATGAAAAAATACTTACTTCAATCGCCTCAGCATTTATATCCACACCAAAAATATTATTACTCAATAAGCTATTTATTTTATTATTATCAGCAATATAACCATCCTGGTCAAGATTTGCCTCTAATATTCTCCTAAAACATTCCTCTAAAAATATTCCGAGAACCACATGCAGGATCTAATATATGAAGTTTTTCTCCAATTTTTATTCCTCCCATTGCCTGTCTTGTAGCAAACTTTGCTAAATAATCTGGAGTATAAAAAGCTTTATCTTTTTTTTGTTTTTCTTTTCCCAGCAGTATTTCATATATATTACTAATTAAAGATACAGGTATTATATCAAAATCATACATTGGAAAAAATGATTGTTGACCTGTCCATAATACTTCCGTTCCTGATAAAAAGTCCGATATTAATATAAATACATCTTCATTCAAGTTATTGTCTTCCAACTCTCCACTTAACTCAAATAAATTTCCATTAAATTTTTCTTTTAAATATACAAATAATTTATATAATTTATTTTTGTCTTGTGATATATCAATTAATTTTTGCTGTGATTTTTGTATATTATTTGAAAATCCATCATAACAAATATCTATTCCCTTATCAATTAAAAATCTTATAAATATAACCCTTAAAATTAATTTAGTTGCAAATTCTATATGATATTCTTTTTTTAATTTATCTGTTATATATCTAATATTTTCAAGCATTAATTCATTTAATTTTTTGTTTTTATATACCTCTTCATATTTAGTCCAAAAACTTTTTGTATTAATATTCCAATAAGAAAACTCATCATCTTTTTTTATATTTTTCAATTCATTTTTTTGAATTAAAAAAAGTTCTTTTTTCTCAAAATTTAAATTACTTCCATTAAATATTTTTATACAATCTACATCATCAAAAATAACAACAGGAATTTGCATATTCCATATTTTTTTATTTATCTTTTGTCTTTCTTCTTTATTCTCTATTTTCGAAAAAAATAAAATAAATGGCTTATTGTCTATACAATAAAAAGCATATGGTTTAATATCTTTTAAATTTTTTTGAGTTTGTAATGATAATTTAATTTTTTTATTTTTATATAAATCATCATAATAAAATAAATTGTCTGATTCAGTATAGCCTAATTCTTTTATTATTAACTCGATATTTTCTTCTATATTATGTATCATATAATATCTTCTCCCATTTTTTTTACATCATACATCAAAATAAATAAAAAATCAATACCCTCTTACAAACTTTTGTTCTTTTACTGTTGCACAAAAAAAGACACATTTCTGTGTCTTTTACTCATCATCAATCGGTCCAAACAACTCATCAAATTTAGCCTCTAGCTCTTTTTGTAAGTCATATGCTTCTTCATCAGTATCATTTACATTATCGTTCTCTTGTTCTATTGGTCCCATATCAAAAATATCGTCTACTTCTTGTTTTTTCGCACTTGCAACTTTTACTGTTTCTTCTTCTTTTGGCTCATCGTCAAATAAATCATCTAAAGATTCAACTTTTAAATTTTGTGCTTCCTTTTCAGATTTGTCCTCTGTCCAAGGATTATATGGATTAAACTTTCTCCATTCACCTCTTTGTATTTCTCCAATATCATTATGGCTAATTTCTAGTCTTTTCATAGTATCTGCCATTTTTTTATGTTTAAAATAATAAAATTTATTTGCTTTTACTGGTTTGATTCCTTTTTCAAAAATTATGCACAAGTCATTATCCATTCTCCTTAATTCATCAGGTGTCATCAAAGCTCTTGCCATTACTTGATCAGAAGTACTTTGGCCCGTTTTAAAATACTGTCTATCTCTATTTATTGAAATACTGTCTCTTTCAATAGTTTTCTCTCCTAATGCTTTCGAAAAATATTCTACTGTTTTATATGAATTACTTCCTAAAAATACATGTGTATCACAGTTACCAATAATTGTTTCATATGATTTTTCATATACTGCTTCTAATTGATCTAAATTTTGTAATATTACACTAAATGAAATCTTTCTACTTCTTGATGTTGAAATCTTTTTATCAAAATCTGGTATTTTTCCTATATTAGCAAACTCATCTAGTATAAAATATGTTGGAACTTTTAATGCACCACCATTATCATCTGCATAATTATATAACTGTTGTATCATTTGCGAGAAAAAAATTGTTAATAAGAAATCATATGCTGTATGTGTATCTGATGATATTACATATACCGCTGTTTTTTTATTTCCTATCTCTTCAAAATTTATTGTATCAGTTGAAGTCAATTCCGCAATTTCCTTTGAATCGAATTTTCCCAACTTTGATTGTAGTGTACTTAATATTGAACTATATGTTTTTTCAGGTGCAATTTCGATTGATTTATAATTCATTCTTGCTGGGTGATCATATGGAAGTTTACTTATTAATTCTGTAAGTAAATTGCTTCCTCCATTTGAATTAGCAGCTCTTACCAATTCCGCACAACTTGCTAAATTTTGTTCCTCTTCTGGCCTTGTTGCCATTAAATAATATATTAATGCTTTTAATAACATTTCTGCTGAATCATCCCAGAATGGATCTGAACCTCCACCTTCTGTTTTTTGTCCTTTTACTATTGTATTTGCAATAACATCTACATCTATTTCAGAAGATATATGCATTAGTGGATTATATCCATCACTATATTGTGGTCTTACTAAATTTAGTACTTTAACTTCATATCCATTTTCTTTCAAATATCCAGCTGTTCTATCATATAATTCTCCTTTAGGATCTGTAAACACATATGACCCTAATAATTGATATGCATTTGGTATTGAATATGATGCTGATTTACCAGAACCTGAACCTCCGACTACTAATACATTTACATTTCCTCTTTTATCTACTGGTAAATAATTATTTTCTGCTAATACTATTCCTTTTTTATTATTTAATATTTGATATTGCTCTCCGATTTTTACTCCAATCACTTGAGCCATGTTCAAAATCTGTATATTCATTTTTAGGTGCTGACCTTGCAACTCCTACAATAAAAAATATTGCAAATATTATTGAAAATACTCCTAAACATTTTGCATACGCTGCAATATAGCCATTACTTATAATTGTTGCTAAAGCTTTAAATGGATTTTTCATAGCATCTACAAACACTCCTAAAGCTCCAAATGAATTATCCGTAGGTGCTGGTATATTAAATGCTGTAACTAATGGCACGATTAATACTATGGCTATAAATAACCATAGTATTGCAAAAAGTATAAAATATTTTTTATTTCTTCTCATTGCACCTTCAATTTTGTAATTCATATGCAAATCTCCTTTTCTTCAGTTGTATATATGTTAGTGTATCATATCTTCACTATTTTCTGTACGATCTCTATTAGGATTTCCTCCTGGATATGCTTTTATCGATACATATTTTTCTGTCTCTCTAACTATTTTTCCTGCTTTTCTTAGTGAATCTATTAAAGATATTGTAGGTTTATTTTTATTAATCTTTGTATCTAATCTTTTTTCCTTCGGATTCCTTTTTCCACAAAGACTATAAGTAAGTTTTACCTTATCATCCTCTCCTGCCGCTTTTCCTATTTTCTTACCATTTACTGTGCTATTTACCATAGTAAATTGCCCCTCCTTAAACTTTTCCATCATCTTCTCTTACTTCAAAAGCAAAGTAAGATTTATATGGTTTTAATTTACATCTACCCTTTACTTTATTCTCATTTTCGTCAAAATAAAGTCTAGGTTTTAATTCTTCTGTAGTTTCAGGATCTATAACACATATGTCTCTTTTCATATTTGGTGTATAGTTAAACTCTTTAAATTCCTGTTCTTCTTCTGAATATAATGTATTAAATTTAAATGGTGTTGGTGTTTTTGAAATTCTCACCTCATCATCAATTAGTATTCCTGAATTAATTACAACATTTTCTTTTCCAAATGACAAAATTACTAATTGATTCCCCTTTGGTTGTGGCTCGTCAATATAAAAGGTCTTTCTGCAATTTTCTCCTCTTATTTCCTCCGTGAAATCTAATCTTTCAACTGTATATTTTGGATAATCTTTTAAAAATTCCTTTTTTGTTTTATTGATTTGATAAATTACTGTGTTTACTCCTTTTGGATCTGTTATACTAAAATGTTTTCCTGGTAACATCTCCATAATATATTTACACCCCATTCCTATGATTTAATCCATAGCTTATCTTATGTTTACGAACTCACATTAAATATTATACTAAATTTTTGCTTGCTTGTCAACACTTTTCCTGATTTCCCCCGCATTTCTAAACAAATATTTTATGTGATTATCATTTTAATTAAACTCTTCTTGGATTAAATTTTGATATTTCTTTTAATTTTTTAAACATCTCTTTTTCTTCTTTCGTTAATTTTTCTGGAACTACAATTTGTATTTGTGCTATTAAATTACCTCTTTCGCCTTTTGGAGTTTTATAACCTTTTTGAGGTATTTCTATAGTCTCACCAGATTGTACTCCATTTGGAATATATATAGCTGTTTTTGTATCATCAATAGAATTAACCTTTGCTTTTGTCCCTAGAGCTGCCTCCCATGGTGAAATTGGTATCGTAGTATATAAATCACTACCATTAAGCTTGTATTTTTTTCCATCATCTATATTTATTTTTATATATAAATCTCCATTTTTTCCACCATTTTTTCCTGTTTTTCCTTGTCCAATCAAGCGTATTTTCTCTCCATCTTGTATTCCCTCTGGTATTTTTACTGTTATTGTTTTAGTTTTACCTTCTATATTTTTTAATGCTATTGTTTTTTCAGTACCATAAAACCCATCTTCTATTGTTATATTTATCTCTGTTTCTATATTTTCTCCTTTAACTGGTGGAATTTTACTTTGCGCTATTTCTTCTTTTATTTCATTGTTTCCAAAAAACATTCCGAAAAATTCACCTGCCACATCACTTGATGTCTTTTGTCTTGCTCTTTTTTGTTTATATCCTATATTATAATTCCATGTTCTATCATATTTTCTTTTTGTTGTTGCATTTGACAACATTCTATATGCTTCATTTATATCTTTTATTCTTTCTTCTGCTAATTTATTCCCCACATTTACATCTGGGTGATATTTTTTTGCCTGTTTTCTATATGCTACTTTTATCTGATCTATTGTTACTTTACTATTTTCTAGTCCTAATATTTTGTAATAATCTTTAAATTTCATTTGACATCCTCCCAAGAATTATTGGTACTCGCATTATATCAATTTTCATGAAAAAAATCTATAGTTTTTGGCAAATTTCGAAAAATTTCATCCCATTTGATGCCTTTACCAAAACAACATCTCCATTTCTTAATTCTTGAGTCAACTTTTCCACAATTTGTTCATTATTGTTCATAAAATATATCTTTAAATTCTTACTTTTTTTTGCTTCTTCTATTATATATTTTGAATTCTCCCCTGAACAGATTAATATGTCTATGCCATTTTTTACTACTTCTTTACCCACATTCCTATGTAGTTCTTCTGTATATTCCCCTAATTCAAACATATCTCCTAATACAGCTATTTTTCTTTTTCCTGTATGTCTTGCCAAAAAGTTTAAACTAGCTTTCATAGACTCATAACTTGCATTATAAGCATCATTTATAAGTATTGCTCCGTTTGCTAGCTTTTTTATGTCCATTCTCTTTTTGGTTAATTCAAATTTCTCAATACCTTTTTTAATATTATCATCCGCAATCCCTAATATATGTCCTACTTCTATTGCACATAATGCATTATATACAAAATGTTCTCCTCCTACGGGTACATTAATCTTTACTAAACCTGATGGTGATTTTGCTAAAAATTCACTGCTTTCTTCTTTTAACTTTATATCTTTAGCAGTAAGTTCACTTTCATTTTGTATCCCAAATGTATGTATCTCAATTTTATTTTTATTTTTTTCATACCATTTATGTAACAAGTCATTATCATTATTAATAATTATCTTAGGAACTATCATTCCTTCTAATATTTCTAATTTAGCTTTTAATATATTTTCCCTTGACCCCAAATTACCTATATGTGATGTTCCAATATTAGTTATAACAGCTAAAGTCGGTCTAGCAATATCTGTTAGTAGACTTATTTCTCCAAAGTGATTCATTCCCATTTCAATTACCATTGCCTCATGATCCTTTAGTTTTAATATAGTTAAAGGAAGTCCTATATTATTATTATTATTTCCTTCGGTTTTTAGTGTCTTATATTTTGAACTTACAACACTTGCTATAACATCTTTTGTACTTGTTTTGCCAACACTACCAGTAACAGCAATAACAGGTATATCGTACAAACTCCTTTTATATTTTGCAATTTCATATAGTGCTTTTAAAGTATCTTCTACTTTTACAATAATTTTATTTGAATATCTTTCCTTTTCTACCTCTGTTATTTCTATGTCTTGAATAATAACCGCTTCTGCACCATTATCTAAAGCTTGCTTCCAAAATTCATTTCCGTCGAACTTTTCTCCTTTTATGCCTATATATATATCACCTTTTTGTATTGTTCTTGTATCTTTAGAAAAATTTTCACACTCAAAATCCTCTCTCCCTGTAATTAAATTTCCTTTTGTAATATCTATTATATCTTTAATTTTCATACAATCCCTCCAAAAATTTTTTTTATTATATTCTAATTTATTATTTTTTGCAATATAAAATGCTAATTTCTAAACTGAGATATTTTCAATTTAGAAATTAGCATTCATTTATTTTGCATATCTAAAAACTATTGATTCTCAACAGCTCTATTGGCAATTTCTATAGCTTTAGAAACTATACTTCCACATGTTTTAGAAGGTACATTTTCCCAACTTCCACCATCTTGTTTCACTTGATCATAAACGCCTAATTCTTTTGCAATTTCTGTTCGTAAGTTTTCAGATATTAATTTGTTATTTCTAGACATAATAGAGTCTCCTTTCAAATCTATCTGTTTTACGGACCGCTTTTTTTGAAAAAGTTATTCAACTTTTTTCACTATTATTATTTGCAAAAAAAGATTTTTTATTTTTGCAATTTTTGTAAATTTACTTTTTATTGAATTATTCTGTCAATGTTCCATTAGGGGTATTAGTCACAATTAAAATATCCTCTTCTTCTCCACTTTCAGCATTTATATATGCAATAAAATCTACATCTTCTATTTTCCCCTTAAATTCATAGCAAAATTTTTCTGTTTTCCATTCAGTTGGAATCATTGCTAATCCTTCACTTGTAACCTGTATTTTATCACTTAGATGTTTTCTTGCATCTTCAATAGAAATTTTATTTTTAGGTATATTTCTATCATAATGACAATTTAAATATCCAGTTGTCTCTAATCCTATAACCTCTCCATTGTCTAAAGCAATCTTAACTTTAATTAAGTCAGCATAAATTACAACATCATTTTGTTTATATGCATAATTTACTGTAATAAATCCATTATCTTTCATATAATAAGTTTCTTGCATATCTTTAAACCCTTTTTCTGCCAAATACTCTTTTCCTTTTTGCACAGCATCTTGTTCTGTTATCTTTTCTTCATTAACATCTCTATTATAATTTAAAAATACTACATGTCCACCCTTTTTAGAAATTGATATCCCAATAGTCTTATTATCATGTGTTATCATTTCAAATCTATAAACTGGAATACTACCATTTTCTACATATCCATTACTTTTAGTTTCTTTTATTTTATCTTTCCCAATAAAATCCTCTGCTTTTTTCTTTGCATTTTCCTCATCTATTTCATCTCCTGTTAATCCCTTTTTATCCGAGCTTGTTATATGCTCTGAAAAAGCCCCATCATAAATCAATCCTGTATATTCATGAAAATTTTCTTCAATAACATCAAAAGTACTTACTTCTGCTATATCTGAACCTTCCGTATTATTCATTAAATCAGACCATTTTAATGTTCCATTATTTAGTTCATCAGCCATCTCGTTCAAAGTATTTGATAAATCATTACTATAGTTATACAATTCTTTTATTTTATTTATATCCTCATCTGTTAACCCTGAACCATCTATATTTTTTCTTGATAAAGCATAACTATATTCACTTACTTGATTTAAAAATTTCTCAGTATTCTCTAATTCTTGACTTTCTATTGGTAACATTCCCAAATAACTTAAAGCTAAATTTGCTTCTCTCCATACATGTGTTAAAATTTCTGCACCATGTTCAGCAGATTTTGATACCATAGATTTTGCCAAATATGTTTTTACATTTTGCACATATCCTACAACTTGATAAAAAGCCATATTATTATCATTCTCTTTTGTTATTGCATATGATTTTTTCTGATTAAATAAATTATATCCAAGTATTACTGCTATTATTATAGCTATTGCTGTAGTTGCAATCCAAAATTTATTTTTTTCCATACTAACCTCCTTGTATTTTATTTTGGTTTTTTTTACAAAAAATATACAATTTATTTTTACTTTATGATAAAATAAATAAAAATAATTTAAGGAGTTTTTATGAAAAGAATTATAATTTTCTATGCAACTTATGGCGGAGGTCATTTATCAGCTGCTCGTTCAATTAAAGAAAACATAGAAACCAACTATACAGATAATGAAGTAAAACTTGTAGATTGCATGGAATATGTTAATAAAATTATTAATAAAGTAACTACTAAGGCATATTCAGAAATGGCAAAAAAAGCACCTCGTACATGGGGAAAAGTCTATTGGAAATCTCAAGATGGTCCACTTGCTCAAATAAGCACAACCTCTAATAAACTATTTTCAATAAAATTAAATAAGTTATTACAAGACTTTCAACCTGATCTTATAATATCTACGCACCCATTCGCTTCAACCATGTGTGCCTATTTAAAAAAAATAGGTAAAATAGATACAAAAATTGCAACTATTATAACAGACTATGCCCCTCATGACCAATGGCTTGTTTTTAATCAATACGTTGATTATTATTTTGTTTCGCATGAAGGTATGAAAAATCAATTACATAAACAAGGAATCCCAAATGAAAAAATCTATGCAACAGGAATTCCTCTTTCTAACAAATTCCTGTTAAAACACGACAAAGCAAAAACCTTGCAAAATTTTGGTTTATTACCAAACCGAAAAACTGTCTTATTTTTTGGTGGCGGAGAATTCGGGCTTGGAAAAACTCAAACTTTTAATATCTTCAAATCTTTTGCTGAATGTCATGAAAACATACAAATTGTAGCCATTGCTGGGAAAAATCAAAAAATGAAAAAGAACTTCGAACATTTAATTAACGAATTAGGAAAAGAAGATTATGTTAAAGTATTGGAATATACTGATAAAATACCTGAACTTATGAGTATTTCCGATTTAGTTGTCACAAAGCCTGGTGGTCTTACTACAACAGAAAGTTTAGCTTCTGGATTACCAATCGTTATTATAAATCCAATCCCTGGTCAAGAAGAGGAAAATGCAACTTATTTAGAAGAAAATAAAGTCGCTATATGGATAAGAGAAGATGATAATGTTGAAGAAATTTTAAATAATTTATTCTCTAATCCAGAACAAATGCAAGAAATGAAAATTCGTGCTAGACTTATTTCCAAAAAAAATTCTACTAAAGATATTTGCAAAGTTTTGCTTGGATAGTATTAAAAGGGCAAAAATGGAACCGACCCCAAATTGCCCTGGGTAATTTGGGGTCGGTTCCATTTTTGCCCTCTCACAATTTTTAAATTATTTCATATAATACAACGAGGTGACTTTTATGGAGCATAACGATTGTTCTGGAAGTAGTTTAATTGCACTTGCTAGTTCTCTTGCAATTCTTATTGGAAATGAATTTGATACAGATGATTTAGACGTTTTAGGTGCATTCTTTACTGCACTTGGAGATAATTTAAGTCTTATTTCTGCAACAAGATAAAAACTTATGCAAAAATATACCTATTATATAAATCTGCATAAGTTTTATTAATTTTATATTTAATTTTTTGCTTACAATTCTCTTCTTCCTTCAAGTGCTTTTGTAAGAGTAATCTCATCAGTATATTCTAAATCCCCTCCAACAGGAATACCGTGAGCTATTCTTGTAACTTTAATTCCTAAAGGTTTTATTAACTTTGACAAATACATAGCTGTTGCTTCTCCCTCAACCCTAGGATTTGTTGCAAGTATTACCTCTTTAACTTGTCCATCCATAAGACGTGAAAGTAACTCTTTAATTTTTATATCATCAGGTCCGATTCCATTCATAGGAGAAATTGAACCATGTAATACATGGTAAACTCCTCTAAATTCATGTGTTCTTTCCATTGCAATTATATCTCTGACATCTTCTACAACACATATTTGAGATTGCTCTCGTTTAGCATTTCCGCAAATCGGACAAGGATCTGTATCTGATATATTATAACATTTACTACAATATTTTAAGTTCTTTTTTGCATTTACGATTGCCGAAACAAACTCATTTGTTTCTTGCTCTGAAGCATTTAATATGTAAAATGCTAATCTTGCAGCTGTTTTATTACCTATACTTGGTAGTTTCTCAAAACTTTGTATTAATTTTTCTATTGATGGTGAATACATTGACATCCTTCTATCTCCTTAGTATCTTTACATTAAGCCTGGTATATTATATTTTCCCATTGATGTGGCTTGTGCATCATCAACCTGTTTAAATGCCTGATTTAAGCATGTAACAATTAAATCTTGTAACATTTCAACATCATCTGAATCAACTACTTCTTTTTGCAATGCTAAACTTAAAATTTGCTTTTGACCATTAACTTTAACAGTCACAGCACCACCTCCAGCAGATGCCTCAAACTCTTTAGCAGCAAGCTCTGTTTGTGACTTTTCTAAATCTGCTTGCATCTTTTTCGCTTCTTTCATTAAATTATTGATGTTCATTCCACCAAATCCTCCCATTCCTGGGAATCCACCTCTTTTTGACATTTTATTTTCCTCCTTTTTCATGCCTATATAAAATAATCTATTTTTTATATTAACCATATGATAATGCTACTCAATCACATCAAATGGTATGTTAAATTCATTAGCAAAATTTGATAATTCCTGTTCCTCTGTCATATTTCCAGAACTCTTCTGTTTTGTATCTATATACTTTATTTGCATTTCTTTTCCACATGCCACAGAAACCTGTTTAGATATCTCCATTTTATTTTCAGGTTTTTCTAAAACACTTTTCCCAAATGCAGTGATTCCTTTAGGGAATTCTATTCCCACAGTCATATCATTTATTTCTATCGCATTTGTATCTATCAGGTTCGTATACAACATTATCTTTCCATTATTCTTAAAATTACTTACAATATCTTGCCAATATTGTGCCGGTTTTTTATTCTTTCCAATTCCAGCAATAACATTCATGTTACTATCTTGTTTAGAATTAGTATTGGCTGATGAACTGTCCTTAGTAGTACCAGATTTTTTTGATGTATTAGACTGACTTCTTGCAATTCCTCCCCCAGCTCTTAAATAATTCTCTATTTTTTCTAATCTGGAATATATATCTGTAGTATTAATATTTCCTCCAGCACCTGTTCCTTTATTAGTGCCTACTTCTTCAGAAGATAATTCTTTATCACATAGTCTAATTATTCCTGCCTGAAATATTATCAATCTTTGTGTTGAACTTTTCATATCATTTTCCAATTTTGATAACTCATTTATTAGCCTTATTGCTCTTTCTTTTGAAATACTCTCTGCCAATTTTTTCAAATTTTCAAAATCAACTTCATTGTAAATAGTCAATTTCTGTCCTGTTTTTACCATCAAAATATCTTTTATGTATTTTATAATTTCCCATAGTAAATTATTTAAATCTTTTCCTTCATCTAAAACCATTGTTATAGATTCCATTGCTTTATCAATATTATATTCAATTATAGCTTCTGTAATGCCATATATATAAGAAATTTTTGGTATACCTACAAGCTCTTTAATCTTATCTTCATCTATACTGTTCTCTCCATCTTGCATACATCTTTCTAATATAGACAAAGCATCTCTCATCGCACCTTCTGACAATGTTGCAATTATATTTAATGCTTGTTTAGTAATTTCTATATTACTTTGTTCACACACAATTTGTAGTCTTTTAATTATATCTTCATCTGAAATTCTTTTAAAGTCAAATCTTTGGCATCTTGAAAGTATTGTTGCTGGTAATTTCTGTGGTTCAGTTGTTGCCAATATAAATTTTACATGTTCTGGTGGTTCCTCTAATGTTTTCAATAATGCATTAAAAGCTCCTTGTGATAGCATATGAACCTCATCTATTATATAAACTCTATATTTTGCTTTGGTTGGCAAAAAATTCACTTCTTCTCTTATTGAACGTATATCTTCCACACTGTTATTTGACGCAGCATCCATTTCTACTATATCTGTTAAAGACCCATTTAATGCCGATTTACAAATTTCACACTCATTACATGGTTCTCCATCTTGTGGATTCAAACAATTTATTGCACGAGCCAAAACCTTCGCCGAAGTTGTTTTTCCTGTTCCTCTTCCACCATTAAATAAATATGCGTGTCCTACTCTATTTGCTATTATCTGGTTTCTTAAAGTTCTTGTTATATGCTCTTGACCAACCATTTCTCCAAATGTCTGTGGTCTAAATTTTCTATAAAGAGCTGTGTACCCCATAACCTCACATCCTTTATATTAAAGCTATCTAATATCATTTAAAAAATGGTGTGATTATCAATCTCTCTATGGAAAACAATTCCCACATAAAAGTATCTACTTATTGCTGCTTCCTTCCGGATCTGACAAGGTTCATAGGCTTTTATCGAGCTTGTTTCCCATACAAAGATCAATTCTCATACCATTATGTATTATATACTGTAATTGCAAATTTTGCAAGTATTTTTACTAATTTTCTATCCTTTTAAAAATTATATTTTTCAAATCTGTTATATCTATTCCAACAGTTCCTTTTTCAATTATTTCATCTGTTGGAATATCTACACTAATCGGTGCTTGATATTTTTTACCACTTTTTAAATTTATAATTATATCAAATGTTAATTGAGTTTGCAAATCTTCCTGTGTAATATTTGTTAATTTTAGTAACTGGCTATGATTTATTAATTCATCATTTTCAGAAACATATTGTGATAAATTATTAATACCATATCTAAAAGCAACTATTCCACCTTGGTTAGAAATTTTTTGTTCTTTTATATTTGATTCTAATTCGCCAGTATATATAATATCTGTAATTTCATTTTCTGTTTGATTAACAAACATCTTCTTTTCATCCATAACAGGCTTATAAAACTTTAACTCCCCTAGTTCCTTTTGTCTATTTGCCTTAATATTTTTAACCTCAACAGAATCTATTATTTCTGTCTTTCCATAAGAAAAATTCTTTTCTATATATATATATATATCATTATTTTCATTAACTCTAAAACTCCACTTTTCTCCTGCACTCTCATTTTCCAATCCCTCTACACTTTCTATTATAGAAATTTTAGTAATCTTAAATGGCATGTTAGACTCACCTTCAACTTCATACTTTAAAATCAACATACCACCAACACATAAAATTACACTTATAATAATTATTATTATTGCCACGTGAAAAGCTTTTTGTTTTAAATTTCTATACATTCTTCCCTCCATCTATTCAACTTGGACATTTCAAATTTTTTGATATTATATATTCTAATCTGTTATTTTTTCTTCAACATTCTTAATTCTTTAAAAAACTGTTTTAAAATTTTTTGACATTCTTTTTCCATAATTCCTGTTTCAACTTCTACTTTATGATTAAATGTATAATCATTAAATAAATTTAATACAGAGCCTACGGCTCCTGTTTTTTCATCTTTTGCTCCAATATATACTTTTTTTATTCTTGAATTTATCATTGCTCCTGCACACATTGAACATGGTTCTAAAGTCACATACATTTCGCAATCTATTAACCTCCATGATTTTAGTTTTTTGCTTGCTTTTTGTATTGCTAAGATTTCTGCATGCTTTGTTGTATCTGTTTTTGTTTCTTTTTGATTATGTGCTCTTGCTATTATTTTTTCGTCTTTTACTATTATTGCTCCTACTGGGACTTCTAATTTTTTGTATGCTTTTTCCGCTTCTTTTATAGCTTGCCTCATATAATATTCTTTCTGTTCCATTTATACTCCTAATTTAAAGTTGGTGTTCCCAGAGGGACTCGAACCCCCATCTGCCGCTTAGGAGGCGGCTACTCTATCCTGCTGAGCTATGAGAACATAAAAAATATATTTTTATTATAATACAAACATTCTAAAAAATCAACGTTTTTCTGATAATATCAATAATAACTAATAACCTAGTATAAATTTTATTAAATTCAAATCAAAAAAGAAAACATTAAATTTTTATAATGTTTTCTCTTACTTTTAATTAAAATCAGATGTATTAAATTCATCAATTAGCCAATTTTCTCCCTCTTTTACAAGTTTAATTTGACTTTTTTTATCAGCTTTATTCACCCAATTTCCAGAAGAATCTGGTCCTGTTTGTTTTGTCTTTACAGTTGCAGTTATCAATGCCTCAGACACTTTTACGTCTTCAAAACCATCTAGTCCGTTATATTCCCTTGCTCCTCCACCATTTGTAATATAATATTTATTATCTTTAATTTCAACAATCATGGGTAAATTTTTCTTAACTTCTTTAGCAAAATTTTCTGTTCCATACTTTAGTATGCTTTCATCAAAGTTTACAATCTCACCATTTGTTTTTACTTCAAAAAAGTTGTCTGGTTCTAGATAAAGTTTTTCTACATTTTCAAATCTATTTTTCAATATTTCCGTTGCTTCATCATCATTTAATTTTGAAAAACTATCTTCTTTTGTTGTATTAGAATTTATTGCATTTGATACATTATCAATTTTTTCTTGTAACTCATTGTTTTTATTATTTAAGTTTGTTATTTCAGTTTTTAATTTATCGGTTTCAATTTCATTCACTTGCTTTTCACTATATAATTTATATATATAGCCTCCCATTACACATATAACAATTATTGCAAAAATAAGTAAAATAGCTAATATACTTTTCTTCTCCATTTGTTCACCTCCTTTTTGCTTTTATTATATACTACCTGATTTCGTTTTTCAAGCCCTTTCCTCCCAAAAAAATATATGATATAATATAGTATATATTTTAAAAGAAAGGATTCACACTATGCAACAAATATTAAGTAAAATGAGAAAAGCAATAGAAGAATATAATATGATAGACGAAGGAGACAAGATTGCAGTATGCTTATCAGGTGGTAAAGATTCCATCACACTTTTAAATGGATTAAAGGCATTGCAAAGGTTTTATCCAAAACATTTTGAACTAATTGCAATATCAATAAATCCAGGTTTTGATTTTTTTGATACAGAACTTTTACAAGAAAACTGTGATGAAATTGGAGTGCCTTTATTTATTGAAAACAGTAATATAAAAGAAATTGTTTTTGATGTTAGAAAAGAAAAAAATCCATGTTCACTATGTGCTAACTTGCGTAGAGGAATAATCAACAGTATAGCAATACGCGAAGGATGTAATAAAATAGCACTTGGACATAATATGGATGACGTATTAGAAACATTTTTATTAAATTTACTGTATACTGGAAGCATATCAACATTTGCTCCTAAAAGTTATATGGATAGAACAAAAATAACATTAATTAGGCCTTTAATCTTACTAAGTGAAAAAGATACAAGACGATATGTTAAAAAAAATAACAAAAAAGTAATGCCTAAAGTTTGCCCTATGGATGAACATACAAAAAGAGAAGATATGAAAGAGCAAATATTTATGTGGCAAAAAGATATCCCTATGATTAAAGCTAATTTATTTGGTGCTATTTCTAGGAATTTAGATGGATGGAAAAAATAAAAAAATACACCCTTTTAATTTACACTCATGCATTTAAAAAGGGGGTATTTTTTATTTTGCATAATTAAATTATTCTCCGCGAACTAATTTAACCATAGCATCTTTTAATTCCTCTAATTTTTCAGTTGCACACTTCTCACATTCGCCTTTAACCCCAAAATAAAGCTTGATTTTAGGCTCTGTACCAGATGGGCGAACACAACACCATGCATTATCTTCCAACTGATAATATAATACATTTGATTTTGGTAATCCTGTTTTACTTTCTTCTCCTGTTGTCATATTTTTTACATAATCTTTGTCAACATCTTTAAAACATAATACTTTATATTTACCAATTTGCTCTACATCTTTATTTCTCATGTCTGTCATCATTTCTTTAATTTTCTCAGCACCTTCAGCACCTTCTAAAACTATTGAAACCTGATCTTCTTTGTAATATCCATATTTTTCATAAATATTGTTCATTTGATCCCATAAAGTTATTCCTTTAGATCTATAATATGCAGCAGCTTCACACAAAGACATAACAGCTGCAATTCCATCTTTATCTCTTGCATAATCTCCGATCAAACAACCATAACTCTCTTCAAATCCAAATACATATGTTTTATCATGATTTTCTTCTGCTTTTTTCATTACAGCTCCAATATTTTTAAATCCTGTTAAAACTTCTATACATTCTAATTTATAATTTGCAGCAATAGCTTTTGCTAAATCTGATGAAACAATCGTTGTTATAAACATTCCATCTTTAGGCAAAATTTCCTTTTCTTTCATTTGAGAAATTCTATATTCGGCAATTAATAATGCAGACATGTTTCCTGTGTATGGCATATATTCACCTGTTTTTGTATCTTTTGCGTAAATCCCTAATCTATCAGCATCTGGGTCTGTTGCTAAAACAACATCTGCATCCACTTTTTTTGCTAATTCCAAAGCTAATTTAAATGCCTTTTTATCTTCTGGATTTGGATAGTCAACTGTTGGAAAATTTCCATCTGGTTTAGCTTGTTCTGGAACTACATAAACATTTTTAAATCCTAATTCATTTAATAATCTTTCAGCTATTGTATTTCCAGTTCCATGTAATGGAGTATAAACAATTTTTAAATCTTTGCCTTGTTCCCTAACAATTTCAGGATTTAATACTTTATTTTTTAATGTCTCAATATATTTATCATCCATTTCTTTTCCAATAACATTAAATAATCCTTTTTTAACAGCTTCTTCTCTGCTAATTGTTTTTATTTCTTTAAAATCTGTAATACTTCTTACTTTATTAATAATATCTTTATCTCTTGGAGCAACAATTTGAGAACCGTCATCCCAATAAACCTTATATCCGTTATATTTAGGAGGATTATGACTAGCTGTAATCATAATTCCTGCAGTTGCACCTAACTCTCTTATAGCAAATGACAATTCAGGTACTGGTCTTAAACTTTCAAATAAATAAGTCTTTATTCCATTTGCATTTAATATTAGTGCTGTTTGTAAACTAAATTCATCAGACATTCTTCTTGAATCATAGCTTATTGCAACACCTTTGTCTTGTGTGCCTTGTTCTAATATATAATTAGCTAAACCTTGTGTTGCTTTACCCACTGTATATTTATTCATTCTATTTGTTCCCATTCCTATAACTCCACGTAGTCCAGCTGTTCCAAACTCTAATTCCTTATAAAATCTGTCTTTTATTTCCTCTTCATCATCTTTAATACTTAACAATTCCTTTTTTGTCTCTTCATCAAAACTTGAATCTTCACACCATCTTTGATATTCCTCTTTATAATTCATATACTTCATCCTCTCTGGCAATTTGGGGTCGGTTCCGTTTTTGCCCTTTTAATTTTATTTTAAAATAACTGCCGATATCTACACCAGCAGTTAATATTATACACTTTATAATTGATAGAATTTTCTATATAGTTCTCTTGCTGTTTCTGGGCTATCCACTCCTGAAGCATTTTTTACAGGAGCAAACTCCTCTTCTCTTTTTACTCTTAATATAGCCATGTCATCTAATTCCCCAAAAGCATCAAATAAGAATGCTTCAAATTTATATGCATTTGGTCCATCTGGTACTACTTTATTTCCATTTTTATCTATATATGTTGCCTTTTTAAATGCTGAATGATAAGGTAATGGCTTCTTTCCCATTCTCTCCACTGCATCTATATTAAACAAATTGCATAAAATATGAGATTCACCATATATCAATTCGCCTCTCTCATCTGTTGCCTCAGCCATCTCTTTTGGTATCTCTGTATATTCTACAACTGATGGTTTTCCATCTTTCTTACAGAAAACGCCTACTCTCTCCTGTGGGTTTGCTTTTACAACAGACTTTCCTGCTGCTGTTACATTTTTTTGTATTGCAATTCCCATAAGTATTGGGTCAACCATTTTTACTAAACAGTTATCAACACCACCTATGAAAATCCATTCAACTCCTAGTTCTCTCATTTTTTTAGTCATACCATTTTTTACAAGAGCTTCATATATTCCTCCATGTCCATCTGCAGCTTCTTTAATTAATCCGTTCTCACCTATTAATATTTTTCCTTCTGTATCTACCATTGGTAATTCGCCTTGTTTAAAGAAAAATATATTTTTATCTTTTTCATATCCAAAATATCTATGTTTAGCAAAAAATTCTATAGTATCATCATTATTTTCCTCGCTAGTCATTATAAACCAAGGAATTACAACTTCATATTTTTTTCCTTGCTCTTTTAAAGAATCACTTAATAATTCAAAAAGTGATTTATGTGATTCTAAGCCAATATCAAAAGTCCCTTTTGGACCTTTATGACCAAGTCTTGTTCCTTGTCCTCCAGCCATGGTTACTGCAGCTAACTTTCCTTCTCTAATAGCCTTTTCTCCTACTACTTGAAAGTTTTTGTAATATCCATTTAACTTATCTTTGTCCAAATACTCTATTGGTGTTATTTTAGAATCATGCATTTCAAATTCTTTTTTAGTATTGTTATACAAACTGTTGATTAATTCAAAGTCTGTATTTTCAATCTGTTCTAGTAATTGTTTTTGCTTCACTGAATCTAATCTTTCATATTCATTTAATAAATGCTCTTGAGAATATTTTTTAAGAATTTTTTTAATATTTTCTAAATTTTCTTCCATTTGTATACTTCCTTTCTTGCTTCATAACATATATATATACTATTTTAATATTTTTTTCAATACTTTATTCCAAATTTATTATTTTTCTATATTCCAAAATCCAGTTGTATTTAAATTTTTACTATAATCATTTATAATATTGTCCATATTTTGTTTTATATCTTCAAAATTATAACAGTCAATTATAGTTATATCTTCATTATTTCTTTCTCTAATTTCATCATTTTTATTCTCAATATATTTTTTATTTCCTATTATAATAATAATTGATTTATCTTCTATATTGTTTTCTTTTTTTCCATTCCATCCTAAATTCAATATTTTTTCTTTATTTTCTTTTTTTAAATTCATTTTAGAAACTAATATTCCAACAGTTTCATTAAAATCATTTTCCGTTATTATTACAATATTTTCATTTATGTGTGCATTTATATATGGCACTAGAATCATCTCTAAATGAAAATCACTTACATAAAAACAACATATTTTTTCTATTTTATTATTTTCAACAACCATTTAATTCATTCCTTTCGATTGCTCTCTGGTAAATTTTACCATTCCTATTTTATATTGTCAAGTGTTTTTCCTTGAAATGTATAATTTATTTTTTTTGGTTAATAATTATCTTAAAGATATATTTTAGTAAAAATGTTTTTAGGAGGGGAAATATGAAAAAAGTTTTAAATTTTATGAAAAATCCCAAGTTGAGAAATTTTAGTTTAATCGTTTTCTTACTATTCATATATGTATTTATTTGTGCTCAAAATTATGTTTCTGCTGTATCAAATAATTTATCAGATGCTGTTTTTAGACTACACGTACTTGCAAATAGCGATTCAGCTGAAGACCAAGCATTAAAACTAAAAGTAAGAGATTCTCTACTTAACTATATGAATGACATATGCTCAAATTGCACTACAAAAGAAGAGGCAATCTCTTTAGCAAATGAAAATAAAAAAAATTTTCAACAAATTGCCGAACAAACAATATCTGAAAATGGGTATAATTATCCCGTAAAAATAAATATCGATAATTTTTATTTTCCAACAAAAAATTATGGTGATATCACTTTACCTGCAGGTTTTTATGATGCATTACGTGTTGAAATTGGTGAAGCAAAAGGAAAAAATTGGTGGTGTGTAATGTTTCCATCATTATGCTTTATTGACGTATCCTCTGGAATTGTGGACGATAGTGCAAAAGAAAATTTAGAAAAAAATCTTGAAGAAGAATCTTATAGTATAATTTCAGATAAAAATAATTCTGAAATTAAGCTAAAATTTAAATTAATAGAATTATTCGCAGAAAAAGGACTTTTCACAGCTAATAGGAATATATAGCAATCTATTACAGTTTTTCTTCAAAAACTGTTGTAATATTGTGTTTTTTATGATATATTTCTTAGGTAAATAAATTTAAGGAGGAATACTTTTGGAAAAATTAGTTATCACTGGAAAAACACCTTTAAAAGGAGAAGTCACAATAAGTGGTGCCAAAAACGCCGCTGTAGCAATTTTACCTGCAACACTTTTAATAGATGGTGTTTGCTCAATAGAAAACCTACCTAATATAAGTGATGTAAAAAAATCTTGTGAAATATTAGAAGGACTTGGTGCAAAAATAACATGGAACACACCTAACAAAATCACAATCGATACAAGAAATATAACAAAAACAGACGCGTCAGAAGAATTGACCAGCAAATTTAGAGCTTCATACTATATAATAGGAAGCATGCTAGGACGTACTGGAAAAATATCTGTTGGAATGCCAGGCGGTTGTAAATTAGGAGCAAGACCAATAGATCAACATATCAAAGGTTTTGAAGCCTTAGGAGCAAAAGTTGAAGTTGGACAAGGAAAAATATCAGCATCTGCTAACAAATTAATAGGAACCTCAATTTACATGGATGTAGTTTCTGTTGGTGCAACAATTAATGTAATGCTTTCTGCAGTTTTAGCAGAAGGAACAACAATCATAGATAATGCAGCCAAAGAACCACATATAGTTGATGTAGCAAATTTCTTAAATACTATGGGTGCTGATATTCGTGGCGCTGGAACAGATGTAATAAAAATAAATGGGGTAAAAAAACTAGCTGGAAACGGTACATATTCAATAGTCCCTGATCAAATTGAAGCAGGTACTTTTATGCTTGCTGCTGTAGCAACTAAAGGAGATATCTTAATAAAGAATTGTATTACAAAACATTTGGAAGCTATCACTGCCAAAATTTTGGAAATCGGTGGACATGTTGATGATTTTGGAGACGAAATAAGAGTTTGGTGTAACGAAAGACCTTCTAAAGCTATAATAAAAACTCAACCTTATCCAGGTTTCCCTACAGATTTGCAACCACAAATGGGCGTAGTTCTTTCTGTTTCAAATGGAACAAGTAGAATAATTGAAAATATTTGGGAATCAAGATTTCAATATACAGAAGAACTAAATAAAATGGGCGCAAATATTACAGCACAAGGAAAAACAGCCTTTTTTGAGGGTGTAGAGAAATTATCAGGTTCACCTGTGTATTCATCAGACTTACGTGCTGGTGCAGCTTTAATAATTGCTGGAATAATTGCAGATGGAAAAACAGAAATATATAATTTAGAGCACATAGACAGAGGATATGAAAATATAGAAGAAAAATTCAGAAACCTAGGTGCAATAATCGAAAGAGTTAAAGAATAACATTAAAAGGAAGAAATACATATGTTAAATTTTTGTAGTTTATATAGTGGTAGTAGTGGTAATAGTTTATTCGTAGAGACCGAAAACACCAGAATTTTAGTAGATGCTGGAATGAGTTGTAAAAAAATTGAAGAAGCTTTACAATCTATTGAAGTAAATCCTTCTTCAATTAATGCCATTCTAGTAACACATGAACATTCTGACCATGTTAAAGGGATATCAACAATTTCTAGGAAATTCGATATTCCTGTTTTTTCTACCAAGGAAACTTTTGAAGCAATGCCTGCTCAAACCGAAAAATTATCTGAAAAAAATATCAATTATTTTAACCCTTCGGAAAAATTTTTCATAAATGATTTAGGGATACTTCCTTTTAGTATTCCTCATGATGCTGCAAATCCTTGCGGTTTTAATATTATCAAAGACGATAAACTTCAAATTAGTATTGCAACAGATATAGGCCATATGACTAAATCTATTGTTAATCATTTGGAAGGTAGTCAATTCATTTTACTAGAGTCAAATTATGACACAAATGTTTTGAAATGTTGCTCTTATCCATATAAATTAAAAACACGTATTGCTGGAAATAGAGGACATTTATCTAATACAATGGCAGGAAAAACTATTTCTTATTTATTAAAAAATAGTAATTTAGCTACAGCTATGCTTGGTCATTTAAGTAAAGAAAGTAACTTTCCTGAACTCGCATATCAAACAGTTGTAGACGAAATAATTTCTAACCATTCTAAAAATAGCCAAATAAATTTGTCAGTAGCAAACAGAAATTGCCCTAGTAAATTAATTACATTATAGTGGTTTTGTAAAAGGAATAATCACGAACTAATTTATTGTTTAAGAAATATAGTAATTTAAATTTATAGTAAGGTTTTTGGGGGCCTTTGTTTAGTTTTAATTGATATTTCAAGACATTTTTATGATATTTTTAAATTTCATCTAATAGTTCACAATGGGGGAATTTTGATTATTCCCTTTACAAGATTAAAAACTTTATTAAAAAATTGAAATAAATTTTTGATTTAACATAATGTTACACTAATTTTTTTTATTTGTCAATAATATTTTTCAAAAAAAGAGAAAAATCGTTCGACAAAAATCGACAGCTTAACTAAAAATGACTCTACATACTACCAAAGAAACCAATATTCCTGTTAAATCTGCCGCTAAAGCTGCAATTAAAATTCCTCTTGTGTTTTTTATCTTAACAGAACTTGTATATACAGCAATAGTATACAATGTTGTCTCAGTTGAACCCATTATAACAGAAGCTAATATTCCCGCAAAAGAATCTACACCATTATTTTTAATTATATTAGTTGCAACAGCTATAGATGCACTACCCGAAATAGGTCTTAACAATGCCAATGGAACTACCTCTCCAGGAAAATGTATTAAATTTAATATAGGTGAAATAACTTTCGTTATAAAATCTAAAATTCCAGAATCTTTAAGCATTCCTATTGCCACAAACAACCCAATTAAAGTTGGAAATATTTTCAATGTTATTTCTACTCCGTCAGTTGCTCCTTTTAAGAAAACATCAAAAACAGCTATCTTGTTCTTAATAGCCTCAATAATAATTATTAAAATTACTAAAGGCATTGCTATTATTGAAATATAATTAATAAACTTCATATATCAATTTTTATATAACATAAATATTATATAATTATCTCCTTTCACTCCTGTGTAAATTTTATTAAAATCTTACAAAAAATCACTCCAACTATAACCGCACAAAATGTAGATATCCAAACAGGAAAAATTATCTTAGTTGGATTTTCAGATCCTAGCGAGCTCCTTATAGCAATCACAGTTGTTGGAATAATTTGTAAAGAGGCTGTATTTAAAACAATCAGCATCATCATATTATCACTCAATTTCTCTTTATTATCATTTTCTTTTTGTAATTCATTCATTGCTTTTAACCCTAAAGGAGTAGCAGCATTTCCTAATCCTAATATATTAGCAACGATATTCATTATTACATTATCATATGACTTGCTTTGTATTTTTATATTATAAAAAATTTTTTTTACAATAGTCTGTAATACTTTAGACAAATATTTAATAATATCAGTTTTTGAGGCGACCTCCATTATTCCACTCCAAAGGCACGTCATCCCAAGCAATGTTAATGTTAAATTAACAGCACTTTCTGTAGATTCAAATATTGATTTGTTAAGATTTTCTAAATTTCCTGAAAATATTGCATAAATTATTGATATTATTATAAAAATAGGCCATAATATATTTAGCATTTTCTCCTCCCCTTCTTATATTTATATTTTACAAACCAGTAGTTTATAACAATTTTTTTTATGATAATTTAAAATTTAGATTGACCATTTTACATATTTATGCTATCATATATATGAACTGATTATAAAATGTTTAAGGAGGACAAGTTATGAAATCTACAGGAATTGTAAGAAAAGTTGATGAATTGGGTAGAATTGTTATACCAATAGAAATCAGAAATAAATTTGATATAGCTGAAAAAGATCCTATAGAAATTTATGTTGATGGTTCTTCTATCATATTAAAAAAATATGAACCTAATTGTATCTTTTGTGGAAACACAAAAAATCTAATATCTTATAAAGATAAATTAGTTTGCTCAAAATGCGCTGAAAAACTTTCTACTTTAGAGAATACAAATGACTAATAAAATATAATTTATATTATATAAAAGTTGCTTTTTCTTACTGGTACTATCCTTTAGTACCTTTTTATATTTTGGTATTGTAAAAAAAAAAGTTTAATATTGTATTATATTGTTATAAGAAAGGAGGATATTTTTATGAGTAATGAAGAAAGGTTTGAAAAAGCATTAAAATACACTAAAATATCTTGTATACTTTTTGGAATACTATTTACAATAGCCCTTTTTACTAGCTTATCACAAAAAGCATATACTAAAGTTATATTTCTTTTAGCTATTATAGTTCTTCTCTTTGCTATGTATTTTCTTATCAAAAAGAAAAATATAGCTGGTCCAATATTAGGAATTATATTAGGCATAGTATATATTTGTGCTGCATTTTATGGGTTAACTATTTTCTCACTTATTTTGGGTATTCTTGTTATTATAAGCAGTGTTTTAATGTTAATATGCATTAAAATAAAGGGGCTGTAAAAAAAGTCCCGAAGAAATCATAACCACGTGTAAAACACGTGGTTTGCTCTTAGCCTAGAAGGCTTTTGTACTGGCACTTCTGGGCTTAAGC